>NZ_JAUEUL010000005.1:0-420557 GCF_032487575.1 Bradyrhizobium sp. SZCCHNRI1009
CTCAGATCCAGCGACGGGCGGTTGGTCAGAACCGCCCGTTCGCACATTCTGGCAGGTTTCGAACACACAAGAGCGCGTATCAGCGTGAAGACCGTCGCGCGGGGAATGCCGGGATGCCTCGGCTGAACCTGTGGTACCTGCCGCCTGCATTTTTTTCGCAGGCGGGCCATGGGTGCGGCCAGCGCCCGGCATTCCCCGCGCCCTCTGCATTCTCAGCGAGGGCCACGACGATGCAAGCCTCGGGCAGGCATGCCGCGAGAGCGCGAAGCCGTGTCCTAGCTGATCGTCCCCGCTGTTTGAACCGTGAAGTCCGCCACACCAACCGCTGTCGTCCCGGACAAGCGCGCAAGGTGCGCGCAGATCCGGGACCCATACGCCGCAGCCGAAATGATGGGGACGAGATGTCAATGACCCGCCTGCCCCAAACTGCTCCCTGGGGTATGGATCCCGGCGTTCGCCGGGGTGACAGCGGAGATTGTGATGACTGTCCCGGGTCAACGGTGCCGTCGACGCGAACCCGCGCACGCCGCCCCTAAAACCGCTATGGTGCACGCGAAAGCCTCGATTCCCCCTGGTGTCCCATGCTGCGGATCTCCCGCGACCTTGCCATCGACGAGAACGACATCGAGATCTCGTTCGTCCGCGCCTCCGGACCTGGCGGCCAGAACGTCAACAAGCTGTCGACGTCGGCGCAACTGCGCTTCGACACCAGCCGCATCACGTTGCCGGAGGATGCCGCGGCACGGTTGGCGCGGCTGGCCGGCCAGCGCATGACCAAGAATGGCGTCATCGTGATCCAGGCCGAGCGCTTCCGCACCCAGGAGCGCAACAAGGCCGATGCGATCGAGCGGCTGGTCACGCTGCTCCGCGAAGCGATGGTGCGGCCGAAGGTGCGGCGCCCGACCAAGCCGACCTTCGGCTCCAAGCAGCGCCGGCTCGAGGGCAAGAAGCTCCGCAGCGACGTCAAGGCGGGGCGCGGTGCGCGCCGTTTCGACGATTAGTCCGTAACGCTGACATTCCTGCGGCGCGCACGACTGCTGCGCACGCTTTGTTCCCGCTGAAACAGCCGGCTACTACCACGGCGCTCCACCTGCGACCTACGCTCCGGAAAAATTGCGAGCGAGGAACGATGGCGGGACGGCGTGCGGCGCAAGATGCGCTTCTTCTGTGCGGGGCATTCATTGGCGCGGTGCTGAGCACCACGATCGCGTCGGCGCAGATGACGCTGCCCGCGCCGAAGCCCGTCGACGGCGCCACCCTGTTCAAGCAGCAATGCGGCGTCTGCCATACGCTGAGCAGCGCCGAGCCGATGCGGCAGGGGCCGCCGCTGTCGAAGATCGTCGGCCGCCGCGCCGGCTCGATCGAAGGTTTCCGCTATTCGGCCGGCTTCGCCAAGGCCGATTTCACCTGGGACGAGGCCAAGCTCGACGCCTGGCTGACCAATCCGCAAGAGCTGATCCCCGGCGCCGTGATGGCCTATCGCCAGGCCAAGCCCGACGTGCGCGCCACGATCATCAACTATTTGAAGGACAATTGAGATGGCCAAGCCCGTACACTCCATGATCCGCGTCTTCGACGAAGCGAAAGCGCTCGACTTCTACAAGCGCGCCTTCGGGCTGGAGATCGCCGACAACCTCCGCTTCGACGGCTTCGCGCTGATCTATCTGCGCCATCCCTCCTCGCCGTTCGAGGTCGAGCTCACCGTCAACTACGACCGCAAGGAGCCGTACACGCTCGGCGACGGCTACGGCCATCTCGCCGTCGTCGTCGACGATCTCGACGCCGAGCACGCCCGCTTCGAGCGCGAGAACCTGGCGCCAGGCCCGTTGCGCGATTTCAAGCACAATGGCGCGACACTCGCGCGGTTCTTCTTCGTCAGCGACCCCGACGGCTACAAGATCGAGGTCATCCAGCGCGGCGGCCGCTTCGGCTAGCCGCAGAACGACGCAAATACATAAGCAAAAAACCCACGGAGGATACCCATGAGAGAAGTCGATCGCCGCAACAGATACGACCGCCGCGTCTTTCTCAAGGGCGCGGCCTCGACCGTGCCGGCCGCGGCCGTGGCTTCCGCGACCGGCCTCGGGATCACCGATGCCTGGGCCGAGGATGCCAAGGCGCTGACGCCGGCGACGCTGAAGACGCTGGTGAAGGTCGCGCGCGACATCTACCCGCACGACTTCCTCGCCGACCGCTACTACATCACCGCGGTCAAGCCGTGGGACGGCAAGGCGGCGGAAGATGCCGCGGTCAAGGCGATGATCAATGACGGCGTCGCCCGGCTCGATCAGGACGCGAAGGATCGCCACAAGGTGCCCTATGCGCAGGTGCCGTGGGAGGCCGACCGCGTCGCGCTGCTCCAGGGCATCGAGCAGACCACGTTCTTCAAGACCCTGCGCGGCGACCTCGTGGTGTCGCTCTACAATCAGAAAGAGCTCTGGCCAAAGTTCGGCTACGAGGGCTCCTCCGCCGAGCATGGCGGCTACATCAACCGTGGCTTCTCCGACATCGACTGGCTGCCGAAAGCCTGACGCCGGCGAACAACGAAGAGAACACGGAGGACACCACCATGGCAAAATTCGACCAGAACGATTCGAGCGTCGTCGTCATCATCGGCTCGGGGGCCGGCGGCGGCACGCTCGGGAACGAGCTCGCGCAGAAGGGCATCAAGGTCGTCATACTGGAGGCCGGCAATCGCTACGAGATTCCGGACTTCATCAATGACGAATGGGAGAGCTTCACCCAGCTCGCCTGGACCGACATGCGCACGACATCGGGCACTTGGCGTGTCGCCAAGGACTTCGCCAATTTGCCGGCCTGGATTGTCAAGGCGGTCGGCGGCTCGACCGTGCACTGGGCCGGCGCCTCGCTGCGCTTCGACGAGCACGAGTTCAAGGCCCGCACCACCTATGGCGGCGTGCCCGGCTCGAGCCTCATGGACTGGCCGGTGACGCTCGCCGAGATGGAGCCGTGGTACGCCAAGGCCGAGTTCAAGATGGGCGTGACCCGCACCAACGACATTCCCGGCCTGCCCGGCAACAACAATTTCAAGGTGCTCGAAGCCGGCGCCCGCAAGCTCGGCTACAAGACCGTGCACACCGGCAACATGGCGATCAACTCGCAGCCGCGCGACGGCCGCGGCTCGTGCCAGCAGATCGGCTTCTGCTTCCAGGGCTGCAAGTCCGGTGCGAAATGGTCGACGCTCTACACGGAGATTCCGAAGGGCGAGGCCACCGGCAATCTCGAAGTGCGATCCGGCAGCATGGCGATCAAGATCGAGCATGACGCCTCCGGCAAGGTGACCGGCGTGGTCTATGCCGACAGCCAGGGCAAGATGCAGCTGCAGAAGGCCCGCATCGTCGCGGTCGCCGGCAATTCGATCGAGAGCCCGCGCCTCCTGCTCAACAGCGCCTCGAACATGTTCCCGGATGGCCTCGCCAACTCCTCCGGCCAAGTCGGGCGCAACTACATGCGGCACATGACCGGCAGCGTCTATGCGACGTTCGAAAACCCGGTGCACATGTATCGCGGCACCACAATGGCCGGCATCGTGCGCGACGAGGCGGCGTTCAATCCGAAGCGCGGCTTCGTCGGCGGCTATGAGATGGAGACGCTGTCGCTCGGCCTGCCGTTCATGGCGGCGTTCCTCAACCCCGGCGCCTGGGGCCGCAGCTTCACCGCGGCGATGGAGACCTATCCGCGCATGGCCGGCATGTGGCTGGTCGGCGAGGACATGCCGCAGGAGACCAACCGCATCACGCTCGATCCGGTCGCCAAGGACAAGTTCGGCATGCCCGTGGCGTCGGTGCATTTCGACGACCACCCCAACGACGTCGCGATGCGCGCCCACGCCTACAAGCAAGGCTCGGCGATCTACGAAGCGGTCGGCGCCACCGTGACCTACCCGACCATGCCCTATCCCTCGACGCACAATCTCGGCACCAACCGGATGAGCGAGAAGGCCAAGGACGGCGTCGTCAACAAGTTCGGCCAGACCCACGACATCAAGAACCTGTTCGTGTCGGACGGCAGTCAGTTCACGACCGGTGCGGCGTGCAATCCGACGCTGACCATCGTGGCGCTGGCGATCCGCCAGGCCGACTACATCGCGGGCGCGATGCAGAAGAAGGAGATCTGATTAGCAACGCGTGATGGGTGCGCACCTCACCCGCCGCGAATGCAGTCAGCGCCTCCCCCGCTTGCGGGGGAGGTCGCATCGCATCGAAGATGCGATGCGGGTGGGGGAACGCTCCACAAAGACTGCCCATGAAGCGCGCGCAGGAAAGACTGCCCGTGTGGCGCCCCCACCCCGCCCTCCCCCGCAGGCGGGGGAGGGAGACGAGACAGCAGACGCGTGGCTACTCCGCCGCGTCCATGATCGCGGCCGGCGCGCGAAAATCCGGCACCGCGGCGGTCGCCTTCGCCCGATAGATCAGGCAGGAACAGCGCAGCAGCGAGGCGAAATTCCTCACCTCGCCGTGGTGGTCGAGCACCTCGGCGTACAGCGTGGTCACGAACTTCGCGAGGCTCATGCCTTCCTTGGCGGCGATCTCCTCGAGCGTGTCCCAGAACGCCATTTCGAGCCGGATCGACGTGCTATGGCCGCCGATCCGCAAACTACGGGTCTGCGACGCATAATCGCGCTGAGGCTGGTGTGCGAACAGATGGCACATGGTCTTCCTCCGGCTGATCGTTATTTTTGCGAAACGATATACTGGCCCCGCCCGCCTCACAATCCCGTTGGAGAAGGTTGCTTTTCTCTGCCGCAGCGCATGAAAAAAGCTATTCTCGCCCCACATTTGCAGCGTGGCCGCCGCAGCGCCGCGCGCCTTCAAGATCCAAGCCAGCCAGCTTTCAAGTTCGTTCGCACCATGCCCATCCGCCAGCTCCCCGAACAGATCGTCAACCGCATCGCCGCCGGCGAGGTGGTCGAGCGGCCCGCGAGCGTCGTCAAGGAGCTGGTCGAAAACGCGATCGACGCCGGCGCCAGCCGCATCGACATCTTCACCGATGGTGGCGGGCGGCGGAAGATCGCGATCACCGACGACGGTGGCGGCATGACCGCGGCCGATCTCGCGCTCGCGGTCGAGCGCCACGCGACCTCCAAGCTCGACGACGAGGACCTGCTGCAGATCCGCACGCTCGGGTTCCGCGGCGAAGCGCTGCCCTCGATCGGCTCGGTGGCGCGGCTGTCGATCACGACGCGACACAAAAGCGAGCCGCACGCCTGGGCGCTTCAAGTCGATTGCGGCGACAAGTCCCCGATCGTGCCGGCCGCGCTGAACCAAGGCACCCGCGTCGAGGTCGCCGACCTCTTCCACGCCACGCCGGCACGGCTGAAGTTCCTCAAAACCGACCGCACCGAGGCCGAGGCGATCCGCGAGGTGGTGCGGCGGCTGGCGATGGCGCGGCCCGACATCGCCTTCACCCTCGCCGGCGAGGAACGCGCGCCGGTGACCTGGGCCGCCGCGCTGCCCGGCGCGCCGGGCCAATTGACGCGGCTCGGCGACATCCTCGGCGCCGACTTCCGCAGCCATGCGATCGCGGTGCGCAGCGAGCGCGATCACGTTGTCGTCGAAGGCTTCGCCGCGGCGCCGGCGCTGACGCGCGCCAATGCGCTCGGCCAGTATCTGTTCGTCAACGGCCGGCCGGTGCGCGACAAGCTGATCCTCGGCGCGGTGCGCGCCGCCTATGCCGACTATCTGCCGCGTGACCGGCATCCGTTGGTGGCGCTGTTTGTGACGCTCGATCCGCGCGAGGTCGACGCCAACGTGCATCCGGCCAAGACCGAGGTGCGCTTCCGCAATGCCGGCCTGGTGCGCGCGCTGATCATCCACGCGCTGAAGGAAGGTCTCGCGCGGGAGGGCCGCCGCACCGCGGCCAATGAGGGTGGCGCGACCATCGCCGCGTTCCGCCCGGCCTTCGCTCCGCCGCGGCCCAACGTCGGTCCGATGAATTGGGACTGGCAGCGCTCGCCGTCGGCGCCGGTGATGCCGCATTTCGGCGGCTCCTTCCCTGCGGCGGCGCCCTCACCAGATCTCGGCTCGTTCGGGCTTGCGGAGTCCTCTCAAGCGGCGTTCGACGTCGGCACACCCCGCGCCGACGTTCGGCTGCACGAGCAGCCGGCCGCGCCCGACCTGCTCGACCGTCCGCTCGGCGCTGCGCGCACCCAGATCCACGACACCTACATCGTGGCGCAGACCCGCGATGGCCTCGTCATCGTCGACCAGCACGCCGCCCATGAGCGCATCGTCTATGAGCGGCTCAAGGCCTCGCTGGCGGCGCATGGCGTGCAGCGGCAGATCCTGCTGATCCCGGACATCGTCGAGCTCGACGAAGCCACCGTCGAGTCACTGCTTGCGCGGACTGATGAGCTGGCCTCGTTCGGCCTCGCCATCGAATCCTTCGGGCCTGGCGCGGTCGCCGTGCGCGAGACGCCATCGCTGCTCGGCAAGATCAATGCCGCAGGCTTGCTGCGCGACCTCGCCGAGCACATGGAGGAATGGGGCGAGGCGCTGCCGCTGGAGCGCCGCCTGATGCACGTCGCCGCCACCATGGCCTGCCACGGCTCGGTCCGCGCCGGCCGCCGCCTCAAGCCGGAAGAGATGAATGCGCTGCTCCGCGAGATGGAGGACACGCCGAACTCGGGCCAGTGCAATCACGGCCGCCCGACCTATGTCGAGCTGAAGCTCGCGGATGTGGAGAAGCTGTTCGGGAGGAGATAGCGGCTACGATTGAGGCCACGACGATAGCTACAAATCCGGTGTCGTCCCGGACAAGCCACCGGCGGCGCGTAGCGCCGTCCGGCGGCGCCGATCCGGGACCCATACGCCGCAGCAGCAGTCAGGGACATGAACGACGTTACGAGCAGCCAGCCTCCCAACGCAATCCTGTGGCTATGGGCCTCTGCGTTCGCAGGGGCGACAGCGAGCGAGGATCAGGACCGGCGCAGGAACACGAACTCCGTGTCGTCGTAAGCGCGGCGCTCGAGCTCTTCGAACCCCTCGGGCGCCTTGAACGCGGCAGCCTTGGACTCCTCGACCACGAGCAGCGCCGATGGCACGAGCCAGCCGCCGTCGCGCAGCGAGGCCAGCGCCTTCTCGGCCAAGCCCTTGCCATAGGGCGGATCGAGGAACACCAGCGAGAACGGCTCGACCGGATGCGCCGGTCCGAGATCGGTGGCGTCGCGGCGGTAGACCTTGGTGACGCCGCCGAGCCCGAGCGATTCGACATTGTTGCGCAGCAGCGCCCTTGCCTCGGCGCCGTTGTCGACGAACAGCGTGAACGCCGCGCCGCGCGAGGTCGCCTCGATGCCGAGCGCGCCGGTGCCGGCAAACAAATCGAGCACGCGTGCGCCCTCGATCGGATCCTCGTAGGCGTGGACGAGGATGTTGAACAGCGCCTCGCGCAGCCGGTCCTGCGTCGGCCGGATGTCGCGCGAGGCGGGCGAAGCGATGTTGCGGCCCTTCAGCCGTCCACCGACGACACGCATCGCCGCACCCTATTCGTCGTCCCGAGGCGTGATATCGCGCTTGCCGTGATAGCCGCGCTTCGGCCGCCGCGGCGGCCCGGGGAAACGCGCCTCGGCCTCGTGGCGCTCGCGCGCCTCGTCGCTGCCGGTGCGCTGGACCAGCACGCGCCGGCCCTTGCGGTCGGCCACGACCTCCCGCTTCGGCTTGGGCTTCGGGTCCGGCAGCGGCTCGCGGTTGCCCTTGCCCGCCGGCCCGAGATCGGCGCCCGATTGCGCGATGACCTTCTCGCCGAGCTGTTCGCGCAGCACCCGCGTCTTGACCTCCTGCACCTCGCCTTCGGGCAGCTCCAGCAGCTGGAACGGACCGTAGGAGACGCGGATCAGGCGGTTCACCTCGAGGCCGAGATGCGCGAGCACGTTGCGCACCTCGCGGTTCTTGCCCTCGCGGATCGCGACGACCAGCCAGACATTGGCGCCCTGGTCGCGCTCGAGCGTCGCTTCGATCGGGCCGTATTTGACGCCGTCGACCTCGACGCCCGCGGCGAGCTGATCGAGCTGTCCTTGCGTGATCTCGCCATGGGCGCGGACGCGATAGCGCCGCGTCCAGCCGGTGTCCGGCAATTCCAGCACGCGCGCGAGGCCGCCGTCATTGGTGAGCAGCAAGAGCCCTTCGGTGTTGAAGTCGAGTCGGCCGATCGAGATCAGCCGTGGCAGGCCCTCGGGCAGATTGTCGAACACCGTCGGCCGCCCCTCGGGGTCGCTGTGCGTCGTCATCAGCCCGCGCGGCTTGTGATACAGAAACAGCCGCGTGCGCTCGCGCTCCGGCAGCGGCGCGCCGTCGACCTGGATCACGTCATTCTCGGTGACATCGAGCGCGGGGGAGTTGATGACGCGGCCGTTCACCGTCACGCGGCCCTGCGTGACCATCTCCTCGGCGTCGCGGCGCGAGGCGAGGCCGGCGCGGGCCAGCACCTTGGCGATGCGCTCGCCGGCCTTCTTCGGTGCGGCCGGCTCGGCGGCAACGCGGGCGCTGCGCTTGTCGGTCTCGGGCTTGCGCTCGCGATAGGCGCCGCGGCCGCCGAACGCCGGACGCTTGGCGAAGACCTTGCTGTCGTCTTCATTGTCGCGGCGCGGCCGCTCGGAGAAGCCGTCGCGGCCACGGCGTTCGCTGCGCGGATGCTCCTGCCAGTCGGTGCGCCCCTCGGGACGGCGCGGCCGGTCGAAGCTGCGCTCCTCGCCCCGATCGCGCGGGCGATCGAACTTCGGCTTGTCGAATTTGGGCCTGTCGAATCTCGGACGATCCTCGCTGCTGCGCTGGGTGCGCGGGCGATCGAAGCTGCGGCCGCCTTCGCGCGGCGGACGCGGGCTGCGTTCCGGGCGATCGCCATCCGCGCCGCGCTTCTGCCACGGCTTGCTCTCGCCGCGCGAGGGACGGTCGCCAAACTCCTTGCGCGGCCCGCGCGCGCCGGCACCGAACTTGCGCTCGCCCCGATCGCCTTCAGCGCCGCGAGAGAACTTGCGCTCTCCGCCAAACTTGCGCTCAGGGCGATCGCCGGTCCGCGGCGGACGGTCGCCGAAGCTGCGCTCGGTGCGCGGCCGGTCGCCGCGATCACGCGCGCCCTCGCCGCGTGGCGTATAGGGGCGTTTCTCACCATCGCGCTCCCGCGGAGCGTAGGGCTTGCGCTCGCCGAACTTGCGCTCGGACGATCGCCCCGCCGGACGAGCCTCGTCGCGACCGGCGCGCGGCGTATAGGGACGCTTCTCGCCGCCCCGCTCGTCGCGATCGAATTTCGGCCGGTCGCCACGCGGCTTGAAGGCGCGCTTCTCGCCATCGCCCGACCGCGCCGGGCGAGCGGCATAGGCCCGATCGCCGCGCGGCCGCTCATCGCGGTTGAAGCGCGGCTTGTCGCCAAAGGATTTGCGCGGCGCATCGCCGTCGTCGCGGCGGCGCGGGGCGCGGCCCTCGTCGAAGGAGCGCTTGCCCCGGCCACCCGCTTCCTTGTCGCCGAAGCCGCGCTTGGCGAACTTCTTTTCCGGCCCACGCGCAGCGCCCGAGCGTCCTTTGCCGCCCTCGGACCGCCCCCGCGGGGCGCCGCCGCGGCGGCCGCGGGAATCGTTGTCTTTGTCGGTGGTGCGGGGCATGAAGGTCTCACTTCGAGGTGCAGGACGACGCGTGAACCGCGCGCTTCTGAAGCAGCGCATGTCACGCAGGAAATCGGGGTCCGGTTGTGCTGAAGGGCGATCCAGTAGCAGACTTGGGCGGGCGTGACGAGCCATGAACAGCCCTTCTTTCATGGATTTGGCGCTGAAAGCGGCCGAATCGGCCGCAATTTCCGGCGAGGTGCCGATCGGCTGCGTCGTCGTCCGTGACAACGCGGTCATCGCCACCGCCGCCAACCGCACTTTGACCGACCGCGACCCGACCGCGCATGCCGAGATCCTGGCACTGCGGCAGGCGGCCCAGGTCGTCGGCAGCGAGCGGCTGGTCGAGTGCGACCTCTACGTCACGCTCGAGCCGTGCACGATGTGCGCTGGCGCGATCTCCTTCGCGCGCATCCGACGGCTGTATTACGGGGCCGCCGATCCGAAGGGCGGTGCGGTCGAGTCGGGTGTGCGCTTCTTCACGGCGCCGACCTGCCATCACGCCCCGGAGGTCTATTCGGCGGTGGGCGAGCAGCAGGCGGCGCAGATGCTGAAGGAGTTCTTCAAGGCGCGGCGGTGAGGCCTATGCAGCCGCCTCCTTGCGCAGCGCGCGAAAGCTCATGCGAACCGGGAGGCTGGAGACGCCGCTCATGAAGGGCGACCGCACCCGGCGCACCCGCCCGGCGAGTTCGATCCGTTCGGTCCGGCGCAGCAGCTCCGCAAATAGCGCCCGCATCTGCATCCGCGCCAGCTGCAGTCCCATGCAGATGTGCGGACCACGGCCGAAGGCGATGTGCGGGTTCGGACTGCGATCGATCCGGAACGCGCCGGCGTCCTCGAACACGGTCTCGTCGCGATTGGCCGAATGGAAGAACAAGGCCAGCCCATCGCCTTCGCGAATGCGTTGCCCCCCGACCTCGGTGTCGCAGACCGCGGTGCGCATGAAGTGCCGCACCGGCGAGGTCCAGCGCAGCATTTCCTCGATCGCCGGATCGAGCAGCTCGGGCTCGGCCCGCAGCCGCACCATCTGCTCGGGCGCCGCGAGCAGCGCCGCCAGGCCGCCCGCCAATGCGAGCGCCGTCGTATCGTGGCCCGCCGTGACCAGCAGGATGAAGTAGGAGATCAGCTCGTAATGCGGCATTGCCGCGCCATGCGGCGCGGCATGCGCAATCAGGCTGGCGAGATCGTCGCGCGGTCGGGCGCGCCGGTCGGCCACGACGGCTTCGAAATAATCGCGCAGCGCCAGCATGGCCATCCGCATCGTATCGCCCGGCGCCTCGGCGAGACGGCGCCGCGGATCCTCGGCGCCCACGAAGGCCTGGGCGAGCCGCGCAAGCCGGGCATCGTCGGCCTCCGGCGTGCCCAGCATGCGGCCGATCACCCGGAAGGTGAAGGGCAGCGCCACGTCGCCTGCGAAGTCGCAACTGGCGCCGCGCGCGGAAACCCGGTCGATGATCTCGGCGGCCCATTGCGACAGCCATGTCTCCATCTCGCGCAAGACCGGCGGCGCAAAGGCGCCTTGGATGATGCCGCGATAAACGCCGTGATCCGGCGGATCCATCTCGGTCAGGCTGCGCACGAGTTGCGGCTTGCCGGTGACACGCTGCAGCACGGCCTCGGAGGTCTCGCTGGCGAGATAGGTGCGCGGGCCCGCGGCAAACTCATTGCTCCGTGTCTCGATCGAGACAATGTCGGCATAGCGCGTGACCGCCCGGAACGGACGAACGCCCGAGCGTTCAACCCAATGCAGCGGCGCGCGCTGGCGCAGCAGCGCACAGGCGCGTTCCAGCCGCGTTGGATCGGCGTGACCTCGCGAGGAGATCAGCACGTCCACAGCACGCTCGACGGCGGCGCTGCGGCGATCTGTCTGCGAGGATAGCGACGGAACAGCCGACATCAGTGCGAGAGCCCTGCTTGCGACGGGGCGGCATGAGTCAGGCGGCGCACCAGGAGCGTGAACTCCTTCATCCCGTAGTTGCCGATGACCTCGACGGCCGCCGCAAACTCCTGCTCGCAGTGGGTGGCCCAAACGTCCGGCGTAGTGCGATACAGGCGCGCCTTGGCGGGATCGCCGTCCTGCTCCTCATCAGCGGCCGCTCGCATGAAATTGACGGCAAAGCCGCGCCGGCTGGTCGCGAACATGCGCTGCAACATGGCTTTGATGTGGCCTTCCCAGGCGTCGCGCGAATAGCCGACGTTGACGTTCATGATGCCCGAGGCGACCGAATAGTCGGCGATGCGCGGGCTCTCCGACGCGACGACGAAGCGCCGCAAGGGGGCGGCAAAGCGGCGCCGCGCCCGGCTGATCATGGCGCGGGACAGGTCGATGCCGAGATAGTCAATCTCACAGGACGCAAAACGCGATTCAAGAAACGGCACCAGCGCGCCATAGCCGCAACCGATGTCATTGAGGCTGAACGGCGCCGACACGTCGCACAGCTTCATCAGTTGCACGAAGCGCAGGCCCTGCGTCGCCTCGCACGACCAGTCAACGCCGCGCGGCGTTGCGCCGTGACGCGCAACGCAGGCAGAGTAATAGGCATCGACGTCCGCCTGGATCAAGCCGAGGCTCGGAACGTCCTTCGCCGTGCGTGTGGCAGATCTGGCGCTCACTGCATGCTGAGCTCTCGAGCGCGCCGCTCCCGCACCGTCTTTGCAATCTGCTGTCGCACGACGCGGCCGGGCGTCGTCGGAATCGACACGATGACGTGCACGTCGGACGCGAAGACGACAGGCCGTCCACGAGAGACAGTGACGCGCGGATCATCGGCGGCCGAATGACAGACGAGCGAGATCGGCAACGGCGCGCCCGATTCCAGATCCTCCTTGAAAGCCTCGACGACTCGATCGTGACCATTTACGCCGTCGCGGTCCGAAGGATAGGTCTTGAGATGATCCAGGAATTTGTACCAGCGACGGCGCTCATTCCAGTCGGCAGGCACGATGCCAAGCAAGGTGAACGAGCGCTGCAGGCCATGCTCGGCAGAAAAGATCCCGAACTCGCGCTGCAACTCGGCCATCTCCGGCACCGCGTCAGCCTCGAACCGCTTGTTGAACTGAACCACGACGTCGAGCGTCGTGCTGTCCTTCATCATCGCTCCCATAACGGCTTCCTCCCGATAGCGCAGAATGCACCGGTGTCATGGTGCCTTCTTTTCTCCGGACCATCAAGGGCGATCTGGCGCCAATGGGACAGTGAAGCTGAACGGCCCAAGGCAGCGCTCAGCTTCTCACGCACATCAGCACCGAACCGGGTCGGTGATCGCTCGAGACGGCACGGCGCGATAGACATCGACGTCAGAACAGGGGAATCGAGCAAAGAGCCTCGTCTCCGAAGACGACCCTCGTGGTCGCCTCACTTCTTGCGTTTTTCGACCCGCCTCGCCCGTGCGGTCTCAGCGGCCTGCTTGCGTGCCTCACGACCGGGCGTCGTCGGGATAGAGATAATGACGTGCTTGTCGAGGGAGAAAACGATCGGACGTCCTTCCGACACGGTGACACGGGGATCCTCTGCCGCAGAGTGACAGACGATCGAGACCGGCAGCGGCTTTTCGCACTCCAGATCATCCTTGAACGCCTGGATCACACGATCATGGCCGTTCACGCTGGCGATGTCCGATGGATACGTCTTCAGAAACTCGAGAAACTTGTACCAGCGCCGCCGCTCGGACCAATCGGCAGGCACGATTCCGAGCAAAGCAAAGGACTGCTGTAGACTATGCCTCAGCGAGAAGACCCCGAACTCCCGTTGCAGCTCGACCATTTCGGGCAAGGCATCTGCATCGAACCGTTTGTTGAGCTGCACGATAATATCAAGGGTAGTACTGTCTTTAATCATTACCCCCATTGTAACCCCCAAATCTGAAAAAGCCGGAATTCAACGAATCGACAATGCATGCATCATTGCATTGCTTCAAGATGCAATTGCAGTTTCTGAACTAATGAACGCAGACAGAACGCACCGGAGACATTCATGAGATGTCCTATCTGCTCAAGAAGTCCCGCAGCCTGCTCGTTCCTGCCGGCTCCGGCAAGAGCAAGGCCCAGAACGGTCGTCGCGTAACACTCCGCCACTCGATCCGTCTTTCGCTTGGCTACAAGGATCGCCTGTTTGCTGGCCTCGATAGCGGCATCGAAGTCGTAACTCCGGTAAAGCAGATCGGCATTTATGGCGGCCATGCGCGCCTCGAGCTCGAGCCCCGTCCTTGCGGCCCGAGCGGCTTCGATCGCGCCAACCATCTCATTCGTCGCGTCGGCGAATCGACCGGTCAAAGCCTGTTCGAGGCTTGCGCAGAGCAAGGTGAGCACGCGGATGTAGGGAATGCCGGATGTTTCAGCGAGATCGGAAACTCGCCTTGCGTGCTCGCGCGCAAGGCTCTGGTCTTCGACCATCCATGCCAGCTCCACGAGGTTGAAGTGCGGGACGAACTGGAGCACCGGTGCGACCTCGGATGAAGGCTGCTGCACCAATTCGAGAAGCTCGCTGCGAGCATCCTCGATCTGGCCGAGATGAGCCATTGCGCGCGCCCTGATGCATCTCACCCAATAGCTGACGTCAAAGCCGAGAATCTGGTTCGGGTTCAAACCAAGCGTGACGTGACTGTCGAAGCCGGCCTGGCTTGCCATTGCAGCGATGGCTGTATTGGCCGCCGAGAGCGCCTCGTTCATCCGTCCCGAATGTGTGTATGCCTGCGCCAGCATGGCGTTGACGGTCGCGTAGCGGCCAACATCCCCCTCGCCCGAGGTCAGCTTGATGGCGTTCTGCGCCAGGTCGACGTAGTCATCGGCCGCTCCCGTCGAAGCGAGCACGCGGCCATAAGCGCCGATCAACAACGGCTCATGCGCCTTGTCAGAGGAGCGGGCAAATCTCAACGCTTCTTCAGCAAAAGGCTTGACCTCTTCGGCCGAGATGCCTTCGCGCCAGCCGAAGTTCAGGATCTGGCCGCTGGCCAGCGCACGCAGGCGGTCGACGCGCTCCGATTGCGGCAGCGCCTGCAGCAGGGAGCGGATCTTCTTCCACAGCCGCAGCGCCTCCGCCGTGTTGGTGCGGCCGATCCAGCGCGCCGCGCGCTGCAGATGCTCGACCGCCTGCATGGTCTGGCCGGCGAACTCATAGTGCGAGGCGATCAGGGCAGCGAATTCGTCCTGCGTCCCCCAATCGAGCGCCTCGATCGCCTTGGCCACGGCAGCGTGGACCGTGCTCAGCCGGGACCGCAGCTGCATCGCATAGGCGACCTCCTGGATCAGCGGATGACGAAAGGCGAGCACGCCCATGTCGAACGGCGGCAGATCGTAGAGAAGATCGGCCTGCCTGAGCTGAGCGAGCGCATCGAACAGCTCTGCGTCATCGATGCCGGTTACGGGCTTGAGCACCGCCAGCGCGACCGATCGGCCGATCACGGCCGCTGCTTCCAGCACGTTCTTGGCAGATTCGCCGAGACGATCGATGCGCGCGGCCACGACCGCATGCACGGTCGGCGGCAGTGGAATCGGTCCGATGCCACCCTTGAGACGGTAGGCGCCGCGCTCACCCTCGAAGCCGCCGCTTTCGGAAACGGCGCTGGCAAGCTCCTCGAGGAAGAACGGATTGCCCTGCGCGCGCTCGACGATGTCGCGCGCCAGCACCTCCAGCGAAGGATCGTCACCGAACACCCCGCGTAGCAGTTCGCTTGCCTCCTCGGAGGCAAGCGGGACGATGTGCAGTTCGTGAAATGGGGCCTGCTGCATGAAGGAGGCGGCGAAACCCGGCCTGTAGTTCACGACCAGCAGTGTCTTGGTCCCGACCGTGGCCTCCGCGAGCGCCTCGACGAATTCCTCGCTGGCCTCGTCGACCCAATGCAGGTCCTCGATCATGATCACCATGGCGCCGTCGGCGGGCGCCGCACGGAACAGCGTCTTGAACACGTTCAGCAGACGGGTCTTGAACACGCCGGGATCGAGCCGGAGCGCCGGCCGTGCCGGATCGGCGAGGTTCATGAAGTCCAGGAGCAGGACCAGCGCCGTGTCGGGCATGGCAATGGCTTCGAGCCGGTCGACCACGCGCTGGCGCGACACCTCCACCGGCTCCTTCGGCCGGATGCCGAAGAAGTCGCGCAGCAATTCGAGCACCGGCTGGAACGGGGTGGCGCGGCCATGTGCCAGCACGCGCGCCTCGTAGACGCGAATGCCCTGGCGGCGACAGTGCTCGGCGAACTCGAAGCACAGCCGGCTCTTGCCGATGCCGGCCTCACCCACAATGCCGACGACAGCGCCGCGCGCCGCCAGGACGTCGTCGAGCTCGCGCTCGAGCACCGCAAGCTGGGCATTGCGCCCGATCAGCGGCAACAGGCGCTGGCCGCTGCGGAAGACGTCGCTCGCCGGCGCACTGAGGCGGCCGATCAGCTTGTAGATCGACACCGGCGAGGCGATGCCGCGCAGCGCGTGGGTGCCGAGCGGCTCGGCTTCGACGAACTGCCTGGCGCCGGTGTAGGTCTCCTTGCTGATCAGGATGGTGCCGGCCTCGGCCATGTGCTCCAGACGATTGGCGAGATGGACGTTGGCGCCGGCCGCGTCGTAGGTCTGGTACATGCTGTTCTCGACGACCTGGACGATCACCTCGCCGGTGTGCAGCCCGACCCGGACCTGCAAATGCGGGTCGGCGAGGCGCGCGATGGAGTCCTGCATCGCCAGCGCGCCGAGGCAGCCGCGAACCGCATGATCCTCATGCGGCACCGGCGCTCCGAACAGGGCCATGACGCCGTCACCCTGCGTCTTGTTGACGACGCCGTCATAGCGGTGGACCGCCTCCTTCATGAGGTTGAGCACCGGATCGAGCCGCTGCATCGCGAGCTCGGGATCGCCGAGGCTGTCGATCAGCTGGGTGGAATCGCGGATGTCGGCGAACAGGATGGTGAGACGCTTGCGTTCTCCACCCTTGCTGCTCAGGGTCCTCAGGACGCGCTGCGCCGCCTGGTCGGGCGGAGCCAGCCGGCCGGGCAACGGCGCGCCGCATTGGCCGCAGAAGCGATTCGACGGACTGTTGGTCTGGTTGCACGCCTCACATCTGAGGCTGAGCGGCTCGCCGCACCGGTCGCACGAGGCTCTCCCTGGCTGATTCTGCCTGCCGCACCGCGCGCATTCCATGGCCCCTCCGTTCCACGGCGGAACTGATTCATCCCATCAAGGCATGAGTCTATGGAACTGCCACAATTCGTACGGGAAAAATAGCCTTGCGGGGCCGACTGCGGCGATCACGATGCTCGGCCCTGACCGCTTTCCTGCGCCACCGCCTGCCAGGCAATGTCGCGCCGGCAGAAGCCGTCGGCCCATTTGATGCGGTCGACGGCCTGATAGGCCCGCGCCTGAGCCTCGGTGACGGTCTTGCCCGACGCGCAGACATTGAGGACGCGCCCGCCATTGGCGAGAATGGCGCCGTCCTTTGCCACCGTACCGGCGTGGAATATCTCGACGCCCTCGATCCTCGCGGCGTCGTCGAGCCCCTCGATGACACCGCCCTTGGCGTAGTCGCCGGGATAGCCCTTCGCGGCCATGACCACGGTGACGGCGGCGTCGGGAAACCAGCGCAGGTCGAAATTCCTCAACTGCCCGTCGCAGGCGGCCAGCATGGCGGGCACGAGATCCGACATCATCCGGAGCATCAGCACCTGACATTCCGGATCGCCAAAGCGGACATTGTATTCGAACAGCTTCGGCCCCTGGGCGGTCAGCATCAGGCCGGCATAGAGAATGCCCTTGAAGGGTGTGCCCCGGGCGTTCATCCCGGCAATGGTCGGCTGAATGATCTGATTCATGATCTTGTCATGAATCTCCTGCGTCACGAACGGCGTCGGGGAATACGCTCCCATGCCGCCGGTGTTCGGTCCCTGGTCGTGATCGAACACCCGCTTGTGGTCCTGGGCGGAGGCCAGCGGTATCGCGGTCTCGCCGTCGCACAACGCGAAGAACGACACCTCCCGACCTTCGAGAAACTCCTCGATGACGACCTCGGTGCCGGCGACACCAAAGCCGCCCTCGAACATCATCTTGATGGCGTCCTCGGCCTCGACAACCGTCTTGGCGACGACGACGCCCTTGCCGGCCGCCAGCCCGTCCGCCTTGACGACGATCGGAGCGCCGTGCTCGCGGACATAGGCCAGTGCCTCGGGGGCATTGTCGAAGCGGGAATAGGCACCGGTCGGGATGTCGTATTCGGCGCAGAGATCCTTGGTGTATCCCTTGGAGCCCTCGAGCTTGGCGGCGAGCCTGGACGGGCCGAACGCCTTGATGCCGGCCGCTTCGAGATCATCGACGATGCCGGCGGCGAGCGGCGTCTCGGGGCCGACCACCACCAGGTCCACCTTGTTTGCCCGGCAGAACGCGATCACCGCCGCATGATCGGCGACGTCGAGCGCGACACATTCGGCCTCCTTGGCGATCCCGGCATTGCCGGGCGCGCACCACAGCTTGGTGAGCAGCGGCGAGCCGGCGATCTTCCAGGCGAGCGCGTGCTCGCGGCCGCCGGAACCAAGGAGCAGAATGTTCATCGTCGATGCCGTCGCAGAGGGATGGGCCAATTTGGACGCCCCAATTGCCCGGCCCTCGCAACGGAGTCAAATCATGGCTCCGGCGGCTTCGCGGCTGCGCCGGCAATGATGTCCTGCAGGCTCGCGACATAGCGGGCGAAGGCCGCACGGCCGGCCGCGGTGGCCGTCACCATAGTCTGCGGCTTCCTGCCGACAAAGGCCTTGTCCACGGCGACGTAGCCGGCGCGCGCCAGCGTGTCGATGTGGGCGCCGAGATTACCGTCGGTGGCGCCTGTCAGCTTCTTCAGCCGGACGAATTCCAGCCCGGCCCCGGCCGGCAGGGCATTCAGCGCCGCCATGATCTTCAGCCGCAGCGGCTGGTGGATGATCTCGTCGAGCTCCGCCAAGCCGTCAGCTCCGCCGCATCCACAGGCCGCCGAGAACCAGGCCGCCACCATTGACGAACGCCATCCACAACGGGAAAGCCGCGCCGATGAAGAGATAGCCGACCAGGGTCAACGCGGTGACGCACAGGCCGAACACCGTGAAGGCCGCGCCGAACCACAAGCCGGCGAGGCCGTAGAACAGCATGAAATAGACCGGCCAGAACGCGCCCATCTCGCGCGGTCCGAAATGGCCGATCGCCTCGACGAAGAAACCGAAGGCGAAGAACATGACGAAGGCGAGCACCGCCCTGACATCGAAGCTGCGCACGCCGGAGCGCGCTTTCTCCGCCGCGCCCAACACCACCGATCCGGCGAGGCCGAGGACATAGACCGTCAGCCAAGCCTTGGCCGCGTGGACCGGCGTGAGATAGGTCACGAGATTGCCGGCGAAGACGAGAACGCCCCAGAGCATCATCAGCAGGCTCGACAGCCGATAGATCTGCGACTGCCGCACGCGCTTCATCACATCCTCGATGTCGCCGAGCGCCCGCGCGGCTTCCAGGCTGTCGATCATGCGGTTTGAACCTCTAGCGCTTAGCCACGTCTTCGGCGATCGCGCTCACCGCCTGCGGCGCCGACACGATCTCCATGTGATTGACGCCCGCGATCAGCTTCACGTCAACGCCGCGCGCGACGGCGTGCACCGCATCTGCATATTTGTCGGCGAGCATCAGCTCGTCATCGGCGCCGGCGATGATGGTCACCGGGTGCTTCGCCGCGGCGAGATCGGCCTTGTAGCCGCGGGTCGCGAAATTTCGGAACAGCCGGTAGCTGTAGGTCGGCGCCAGGAATTTCTCCGAATTCGGCCTGACAGCAAAGGCCAGCACGGGCAGTGCCTCGCAACACGGCATGCCGATGCGCCTGAGCGCGCCGAGCGCCAGGATGCGCGGAATGTCAGGACCGGCCCAGCCGCCCGAATTCTCCCGGTTGGTCGGCGCGTCGTAACCAAGATAGGGAGCGAGCAGCACGGTGCGCGTGAACAGATCCTGGATCGGGGCGCTCGCCGCGCGCAGCGCGAAGCCGCCGCCAGCCGAATGGCCGAGCAGCACGATCGGCTCGGCCGGGATCGACCTCCTGAGCTCGGCGACGAGGTCGGCCAGATCGTCTTCGAGCTGTCCGAGATAGCCGATGTCGCCGCGGGTGCCGGAGCCGCCATGGCCGCGAATGTCGGGCGCGAAGGTCTCGATGCCGCGCGCCGCCAAAGCATCGGCGAGGGCATGCACGGCGACGCTGGAGCCGGAGGAGCCGTGGACGACGATCGCGACCTTGCCGACAGCCGCCCCGCGCGCCGGGTAATGGCGATAGGCCAGCTCGGTGCCATCGCGGGCGCTGAAGCGCTGCAGCCCTGGCATGGTGCTGCGGTCGACCCGTCCGGCCGTCTCCGAGATCGACTTGAGCTCGGGCGGGCGCGCAAGCGGCGTGGCGATCATCGCGGCCAGAACCAAAGCAAGCACGCCGACGAGGCAGAACGCTCCTCCTAGGGCCCGAAACAGGACCTTCGCACCGCTTCGCATGCTCTCCTCCGCTCACTCAATTTATAGAGTACTCTGTATAACAGAGTTATCGAAAAGACAACGGCTTGATTGGCGGCGGACGCGGAAAGCCCCTACCTTGGCTGCTGCTCCCCGAACCGAATCAGCCAGCGATGCCGCCTGCGGAAGCCTTGCCCAACGCGCCCGAATTCACCGTCACCGAGCTGTCCTCGGCGCTGAAGCGCACGGTCGAGGACCAGTTCGGCCATGTCCGGGTGCGCGGCGAAATCACCGGCTTTCGCGGGCCGCATTCCTCGGGGCATTGCTATTTCGCGCTCAAGGACGAGAGCGCCAAGATCGAGGCGGTGATCTGGAAGGGCGTGCATGGCCGCATGCGCTTCAAGCCCCAGGAAGGGCTCGAGGTGATCGCCACCGGCAAGCTCACCACCTATCCCAACTCATCGAAGTACCAGATCGTCATCGAGGCGCTGGAGCCGGCCGGGATCGGCGCGCTGATGGCGCTGATGGAGGAGCGCAAGCGGAAGCTCGGGGCCGAGGGGCTGTTCGATCCCGCGCGCAAGCAATTGCTGCCGTGGCTTCCCGAGGTGATCGGCGTCGTCACCTCGCCGACCGGCGCCGTCATCCGCGACATCCTGCACCGGCTCGAGGACCGCTTTCCCCGGCGCGTGCTGGTCTGGCCCGTGAAGGTACAGGGCGAGGGCTCGGCCGAGCAGGTCGCCGCCGCGATCCGCGGCTTCAACGCCTTGCCCGAGGGCGGGCCGATCCCGCGGCCCGACGTGCTGATCGTCGCGCGCGGTGGCGGCTCGCTGGAAGACCTGTGGTCGTTCAACGAGGAGATCGTGGTCCGCGCCGCGGCCGAGAGCATGATCCCGCTGATCTCGGCGGTCGGCCACGAGACCGACGTGACCTTGATCGATTTCGCCGCGGACAAACGTGCGCCGACTCCGACAGCAGCCGCGGAAATGGCGGTGCCGGTGCGCAGCGAGCTGATGCAGGAGGTCGCAAGCCTCGCGCGCCGTGTCAGCGTCTGCTGGCAGCGTGGCCAGGAGAGCCGCCGCAACGAGCTGCGCGCCGCCGCGCGCGCTCTGCCCGGCGCCGGAGATCTGCTCGCCATTCCCAGGCAGCGGCTGGATTCGGCGGCCGCCAGCCTGCCGCGCGCGCTGAAGACCAACACGCATGTGCACTTCCGCCAGTTCGCGGCGGCGAGCGCCAAGCTCACTCTGCGCGTGCTGCACGCGCAGATCGCGCAGTCGCGCCATCGCCTGATCGCGTCGTCCGAACGGCTGTCGCTATCGTCGCGCGGCCAGTTGCACCGGCGGCGCGAGCGGTTCGAGGCGCTCGATGCCCGCTTCAAGGCCTCTCGGCAGGCCTATGCGCAGGCCAAGCGCCAGGCCATCGGTCGCGAGCGCGACCGAACCGAACGTCTGGCCGAGCGGGCGCGGCGCGCGTTGCTGACCCAGCTTCAGCGCCTGTCGGCCCGCGTCGGCCAGAACGAAAAGCTCCTCACCGCCCTGTCCTATCGCAGCGTGCTGGCGCGTGGCTTTGCGCTGGTGCGTGACGAGGCCGGCCACCCGCTGCACCATGCCGCGAGCATCGGTCCCGGCGCCGCGCTCTCGATCGAATTTGCGGACGGCAAGGTCGCGGCCACGGCGGGCGCGGACCGCCCGCTTCCGCCGGCAGCGCCGTCATCGCCGAAACCTGCGCGCGAGGCCAAGCCTTCGGCAGCGAAGCGCACGCCCGATCCCGCCGATCAAGGCAGCCTGTTCTGATCGGTTCTCAGCGCGCCAGCCACTCGGCCACGAGCTTCTGCGCATCGGCGCGCGCCTCGGGATCGGAGCCGACATGGCCGCGCTCGGGCGCCCCGGCATCCGAGCCGGCAACCTGATGCAGCGGCAGGTTCACACGATCGAAATCGTGATAGGCGCCGGGATAGATCACGATGCGGGTCAGCGCGCTGCGGCCGCGCGCACCATCGATCATCTGTCGGCATGCGGGCGGCGAATAGACGTCGTCCAGCCCGCCGATCAGCACCAATGTCGGGACGCGCGTGCTCCAGCCGAGGCCGGACGAGGCACGGCAATCCGGGTAGAACGCCACCGCCGAGCGGAAATCGGGCGAGACGTGCTGGGGCAATTGCGGGCGTACCGCCCATAACAGCGCGCTCGCACCGCTGGCCCAGCCGACCAGACTGACCCGGTCGGGCATCGCCCAGGCTTGCTTGGCCAGCCATTTCTGCGCGATCACGATGTCCGCGACACGCTCGCGCCGGCCGCTGATACGACGCTCCTTGACGCGGCATTGCGGGCCCAGCCCGCGCGAGCCGTAGCTGTCCGGCAACAGGACGGCCTTGCCGTCCCCGACCAGTTCCTCCGCCCAGTCGCGATAACGCGGCAGCACGGGCTCGGAGCGGCCGGAAAGCCCACCGCAGCCGTGCAGGGCAACGACGACCGGAAATGGGCCGGCCCCCTTCGGCCGGTAGAGCTGGGCGCGCAGCACATAGCTTCCCGAGGGAATCTCGACCGCGACGGGCGCCGGCAACGGCTCAGCCAAGGCTGAAAACGCCGTGGCGCAAAGCATTGAGACAACGATGGCGACGAGGGAGCGCATCAAACCAGCCGGGCGGGACAAGCGGCGGATATTGAAACCTAGCTAGCACGGAGTTTCGTGCAGAAGCATCACAAATCAGTGGGTTTGCGCGGGGGGACAGCGTCCCCCATCTATGCTAGGACACTATCGAAAATCGGCCTGTCGTGTGCGTGCGGCGCTCGCGGAGGGATTTCACGGCAAGGAATTGGAGATCGCGGACGTGCTCAACAAGTTTGGTCCCTCGGGCCAGGGCGAGGCGCAGGTGCAGTATCTGGATGGCGATTTCCGGGTGATCTCACCGGGAAGCTATGTGCGCTGCGCGGTCACCGATGTGCGGATTCCGCTGGACGAGCTGAAGTATTGGAGTGTCGATCTGCAGGAAGCCTACGCCGTGCCGACCGCCGTGCTGCAGCGGCATTATCCGGGCGCATTGAAGGCCAACGGCTGACCTTTACGCTTCGCTGCCAGTCGTTGCACAACCAGCGCGCGCAACGCGGCGAGATCGTCGAACTGCAAAGTGACCGGGAATGCCATGACATCGGGCGCGGCCTCATGGCCGCGGAACCGCACGAGATCTTTTTCCGTGGTCACCAGGGCAAATCCATCACGCCTCGCTTCGTTGGCGAGGGCTGCGACGTCGCCTGTCGTGAATGGGTGGTGATCCGGAAAGGCCCGCTCGCGCCTGACGTCGAGACCCGCGCCGCGAAGGGTGCGGAAGAAGCGGGCGGGATCGCCGATCCCGGCAAACGCCAGCAGCGGCCTGCCCTGCAACGCCGCGACGACCTTTGCATCGGGCTGCAACGCGGCCGAGAACACCGGCTTGCCGGCCGCCGAGACACGCGCAGCGACCAGATCGCTGGCTCGGCCGCCGCCGATCACGACCAACGCGTCGGTGCGCGCCAGTTGCGGCGGCAGCGGCGCGCGCAACGGTCCGGCGGGAAACACCTCGGCATTGCCGAGGCCGCGCGCGCCGTCGATCACGATCAGCGCGAGATCCTTGGTGATCGACGGATTCTGGAAGCCATCGTCCATCAGGATGACCGAGGCGCCCTGCGCCTTGACGAGGCCGATGCCGTCGGCGCGGTCGCGCGAGACGACGACCGGCACCCGCGCGGCCATCATCAGCGGCTCGTCACCGACATCGGCCGCCTGATGGATAGCGGGATCGACGGCCACGGGACCGTGCAGCCGGCCGCCATAGCCACGGCTCAGCACCACCGGCCGCTCGCCGAGGTCACGCAGCATGTCGGTCAGCGCCAGCACGGTCGGCGTCTTGCCGGCGCCGCCGACATGGAAATTGCCGACGCAGATCACCGGCAGGCCTGCATCGACGCCGACTTGCGCCATGCGGCGTGCGGCAATGGCACCGTAGAGTGTCGAGAGCGGGGACAGCAGACGCGATTGCCAGGAGGGCGGCCGATGCCAGAAGGCCGGCTCACGCATCGCCGGCGGCCCCCATCTCGAGCCTGACCTGCAACAGATACGGCTCGAGCGCCGACAGCGTCCGCTCCAGCGCGCCACCGAGCTGATCGACGACGCGCGTGCCTGCCGCAACCAGGCTGTTGCCGGCTGCGGGATCGGCGAGCAGCTGCCGGAGCTGCCGGATCAGCGCCTCCTGATCGTGGGCGAGCCGGGCTCCCCCGGCCTTGTCCAGCGCCTCGTAGACGTCGGTGAAATTGAACACGTGCGGGCCATGCACGATCGCCGCGCCGAGCTTGACCGCCTCGATCGGGTTCTGGCCGCCATGCTCGACCAGCGACCCGCCCATGAACACGACCGGCGCCAGCCGGTAGAACAGGCCGAGCTCACCCATGGTATCGGCGACGTAGATGTCGGTGCCGGCGAGCGGCTGGTCCTCGCGCGACCGCAAGGCGCCCTGCAGGCCGGCGCTTGCGACGAGCTCCGCGACCGCCGGGCCGCGATGCGGATGGCGCGGCACGATCACGGTGAGCAGCGACGGATAGGCCGCAGACAAGGCCCTATGGGCCGCGATCAGGATCTCGTCCTCGCCGGGATGCGTGGAGGCGGCGACGACGACCGGACGGCCGCGCGTCATCGCCGTGAGCCGATCGAGCTTCGCCGGATCGGCGGGCGGCGCCGGCACGTCGAGCTTGAGATTGCCGGTGGTGATGACGTTGCGCGCGCCGAGCGCGGAGAACCGGTCGGCATCCGCCTGCGACTGCGTCAGGAAGAGATCAAAGCGTCCCAGCAAAGCGGAGATGGTGCCGGACATGCGGCGCCAGCGCGGGAACGAGCGCGGCGACATGCGGCCGTTGATCACCACCATCGGCACCCGCCGCGAGGCACCGGCCAGGATCAGGTTGGGCCAGAGATCGGACTCGATGAACAGCCCGAGCGAGGGACGCCAATGATCGAGAAACCGCTCGACGAAGCGCGGCGTGTCATAGGGCACGTATTGGTGGATCACGTCGGGTGGGAAACGCTTGGCCACGATCGCGGCCGAGGTCACGGTGCCGGACGTGATGAGGATGCGGATGTTGAGCTCACGCAGCCGCTCGATCAGTGCCGCCGCCGCGAGCACCTCGCCGACGCTGGCGCCGTGAATCCAGACCAGCGGACCCAGCGGGCGGGTGTCGTGGCTCAGGCCGCGACGCTCGTCGGTCCGCTCCGGATCCTCCTTGCCATGCTTGAGCCGCTGCCTGATCAGGGCCGGCGCAAGCGGCGATGCCGCCGAGGACAACCCGCGGTAGACACGCAGGGCCATCGGCAGCGGGCTAGGCACTCGATGCTCCCGACGCGACCGGAGGGGGACAGGCCTCGGGACGGCCGACGATCTCATAGGCGCGGCGCATGCATTGGTTCAGCGTCGCCTCGAGGTCGAGACGCGCCTCTTCCATCATCGCGGCGTCGGCATCGCGCGGCACGTTGATTTCCTTGATTCCCACCAATGCGCCGCGGCCGAATGGCAAATTGATGGTGGTGCTGTCCCAGTTCTTCAGGCGGATGAAGCGGCTCGTGACCATTGCGAACGGCATGATCGGACGTCCTGTTTCACGCGCGAGCATGATGATGCCGAGACCCGCAATCCGCGCGCGCTTCGGCACATCGGCGGTCGATGCAACATTATAGTTGTCTTCGAGCGCCCGCACCATCTCCTTGAAAGCTCCTACTCCGCCTTTCCGGTGGAAGGAAGAGCCGTGATCGCCGGAGCCGCGGATGGTTCCGATGCCGAGCCGCTCCGCCGCGATCGCGTTGAACTCGCCGTCGCGATGGCGGGAGATCAGCACCTTGGCGCGATAGCTCGGCTTGTTCTTGATGAAGGGGGTCAGCAGATGCTGGCCGTGCCAGAACGCGAAGATCGCCGGCATCTGCGGCTCGACGATATCGTAGACCTCGGGCGGCTCATAGGTGAAGCGGTTGGTCAGCCACACCAGACGCAGGTACTCGGCGGCGAGGAACCCGACGGCGCGCTGGAACCAGCCGCTGCGCAGCGTATTGCGAACCAGATGTTTCAAGTGACGAGCTTTGCGTCTTACTTCGCGTCCTGACCGGGATCGAGCAGCCGGTGCAGGTGAACGATGAAATAGCGCATATGGGCGTTGTCGACCGTCATCTGCGCCTTGGCTCGCCAGGCGGCGTGGGCCGCCGCGTAGTTCGGATAGACACCGACGATGTCGACCTTGTCGAGATCCTTGAATTCGTTCTTGTCGAGGTTGATGAGCTCGCCGCCGATCACGAGGTGAAGGAGCTGCTGCGAGGCGCTATCTGTCATCGGTATCGTTTCCTAATCAGCGCCTTGCAGGCGAAATGGAGGGTGCGATCCAGGGGCGTCAGTCCGGCGGTAACCTGCGATACTGAGCGACGATGTCAGCATGTCGGTCGCGGCCCGCTGCCACCAGCACCCCGTGCACCACTTCCGGACGATTATAGAGGATCGCCTCGCCGGACAACGCGGTCATTTTACCACCCGCTTCCTGCACGATCAAATGAGCCGCCGCAAGGTCCCAATCGCGGCTTTGTCCGCCTGCAAAAGCGGCATCGAGCCCGCCATGCGCGACACGGCACAGGCGCAGCGCCAGCGAGCCGATTCGCGGATGCAGCTCAATCCGCGCCGCGTCCGGAGCCAGCCGCTCAACCAGCGGTTTCGGGCCGGCCACGCGCGAGAAATCGAGCTCGCGTCCAGGTGCAGCCCGAACCGGCTGTTCGTTCAACGTGGTGCCGCTACCGCGCGCGGCGAAGAAGAACTCCTCGCTGACCGGGACATGCACGGCGGCGAGTATCGGCGCACCGTGCTCGACCAGCGCAACGCTCACGCACCAGTCGTTGCGGCCGCCGAGATAGGACCGCGTGCCGTCGATCGGATCGACGATCCAGACCCGCGATCGACCAAGTCTCGCCCGATCATCCGCGCTCTCCTCGGACAGCCAGCCGTAATCCGGCGTTGCGGATCGCAGCCTGCGTTCGAGCAGCGCATTGACCGCCATGTCGGCTTCGGAAACGGGCGACGACGCCCCCTTGGTCCATTTGCGCAGCTCCGTTCCGAACATCGAACGTGCGAGCTCGCCGGCTTCGCGCACCGCCTCTTTGAGGAGCCCGGCGTCCGCCGCCAGGCTCGTGTCGTCCGGTTTCCCGATCTCACCGTCCGCCAAGCGTCAACCCTTCGATGCGCACCGTCGGCGCATTGACGCCATAGCGGAATTCCAGATCGCTGGCGGGCGTCATCGACTTGAAGATCTCGAACAGATGCCCGGCGATCGTCACTTCGCTCACGGCATAGCCGATCTCGCCATTCTCGATCCAGAAGCCGGACGCGCCACGGCTGTAGTCGCCGGTGACGCCGTTGACGCCCGAGCCGATCAGGTCGGTGACGTAGAAGCCCTGCTTGATGTCCGAGATCAGCTCCTTGGCTGTCACGACGCCGGCTTCGAGATGCAGATTGAACGGACCGGGCGAAGGCGACGACGACACGCCGCGATGGGCATGCCCGGTCGTCACCATGCCGAGCTCGCGCGCGGTGCCCGAATCGAGGAGCCACGTCGTCAGCACGCCATCGTCGACCAGCGCGGTCTGCTTCACCTTCACGCCCTCGGCGTCGAACGGCTGCGACCGCAAGCCCCGCTTGCGCAGCGGATCATCGATGATGCGGATGCCCTTGGCGAACAGCTGCGCGCCGAGCTTGTCCTTGAGGAAGCTGGTCTTGCGCGCGATCGAGGCACCATTGATGGCGCCGACCAGATGTCCGACCAGCGAGCCGGACGCGCGGGGATCGAACACCACCGGCACCTGGCACGTCGCAACCTTGCGCGGATTGGCGCGCGCCACCGCGCGTTCGCCGGCGCTGCGCCCGACGGCCGCGGGCGCCAGCAGGTCGGCGCCGTGCGGAGCCGCCGTGTAGTCGTAGTCGCGCTCCATTCCGGTGCCCTCACCGGAAATGGCGGTCGTCGAGATGCTCTGGCTCGAGCGCAGATAGGCGCCGTGAAAACCGTCGCTCGTGACCAGCACCATGCCGCCGATGCCGGTCGAGGCGGACGCACCACCGGACTTCGTCACGCCCTTCACGCCGAGCGCGGCGGCCTCCGCCTCCTGGGCACGGCGCTCCAGCTCTGCGGTCGAGGGAATCTGCGGATCGAGCAGATCGAGTTCGGGAATGTCGCGCGCCAGCAGCGCGGGATCGGCGAGGCCGACATATTGATCGTCGGGCGCCACCCGCGCCATCGCCACCGCCCGCTCGGCCAGCCGCGCGACACCGTCGCCGCTGACATCGTTGGTCGACACCACGGCCTGGCGCTTGCCGACCAGCACGCGCAGGCCGACATCGTCGCCCTCGGAGCGCTCGGATTCCTCGACACGGCCGTCACGGACCTCGACGCCTAGCGAGATGCCGCGCACCGCGATGGCGTCGGCGGCATCGGCGCCGGCCTTCCTCGCGGCTTCCACCAGCCGCTCGGCGAGCGTTCGCAGGGCGGACTGGTCGAGCAGATCTGATTGGGCGGAGGTCGACGATGAGGCTGGGGAAGAGGTCACGAACACGATCCGATCGATGTCAGGTGGGCGAAGACGGCTCAATCCAAACGAAATGTGGCCTGTTCACGCCGACTTCAAGCAGGACGGCAGACGGCACATCGGATTGTCGGCAAATCGGCAAGGTCTCGTCAATCATGCGGGGCAAGCGCTTGTCAATCATGACGGTAAGAGGATCATGCGTGAGATCTGATTAACCAGGCTTGTTAAGCCGATACGGGCGATCTGCGTGGCAAGGTCACACGCATCGACCGGGAGCATAATCCCGGCGGGGAGACCAAGCCGTGAGGCGTCAAACAGCAACAGGCGGAAGCAATTCCGCTGGGTCGGGCCGCGTCCTGCGGCTCGACCCTCTTTCCCTGCCCGTCTCGTACAGCGCGCACGATACCCGTGCCGATGGCGGGATCCGGCAGATCGAACTGCACCGGGAGCGCGTGGTCCTGCGTCGTGCCGTCAGCGGCATGCGCATGGCCCTGAACCTCCGCGTCAGCGACTTCCTCGGCATCGGCGTGCGCGACATCGACGCCACGCAGGTGATGCTGGTGCTCGTCCACCGCGACCCTTCCCTGACCATCCCGCTCTGCGTCAGCGACGACCAGACCGAGATCGTTGCTGCGTGGGCGATGTGGAGCGAGACGTTCGCGCTGCCCCAGTTGCAGGACACGCGCCGCGAGGCCACGCCGCGCCGCCGCCGCCGCAACGCGATCCGCTCGCGCCGCCCGCGCTTCCTGATGCGACGCCGTGTCGGCTATCAGCTCAATCCCGCCTCGATCCATCGCGGCGAGCGCGAGATCATCGCGCGCAACTGATCAGCTTGCACGCAGCACGGCGTCGACCAGCAGTCCGGCGAACAGCAGCAGTCCGGCATCGCGGTTCGATTTGAAGATGCGCAGGCACAGCGCCGGATCGGCGATATCCAGACGCCGGATCTGCCAGCCGAGATGGGCGGCAAAGCCCGCGAGCCCGAGCCACGCCGCGACATGCACGTGGGCCGTCGCGAACGCGGCGCCAATCAGCATGACGGCCAGACCGTAGAAGATGACCAGCGCCAGATGCGTGCGCTCGGCAAACAGGCGCGCGGTCGACTTGATGCCGATCAGCGCGTCATCCTCGGCGTCCTGATGCGCGTAGATCGTGTCATAGGCGATCACCCACGCGATCGACCCGGCGTAGAGTAGCAGCGCGGTTGCATCGATGCGGCCGAACGCGACCGCAAAACCCATCAGCGCGCCCCACGAGAAGGCGAGACCCAGCACGACCTGCGGCCACCAGGTGACGCGCTTCATGAACGGATAGATCGCGACGATCAGCAGCGAAGCGATGCCGGTCGCGATCGCGAAGCGGTTGAATTGCAGCAGCACCGCCAAGCCGATCAGGGCCTGGACCACCAGGAAGGCGAGCGCCTGCTTCACGCCGACCTGGCCGGCGGGAATCGGGCGCGAACGGGTGCGCTCCACCTTGGCGTCGAGATCGCGGTCGGTGATGTCGTTCCAGGTGCAGCCGGCGCCGCGCATGACGAACGCGCCGACGAAATAGAGCGCGATCCACGCCGGCAGCATGGACAGATTCCCGCCGATCCCGGCCGCGAGGGCGGCCGACCACCAGCACGGCATCAGCAGCAGCCACGATCCGATCGGGCGATCGTAGCGGGCGAGCCGCAGGTAAGGCCGGCTCCAGACCGGCGCCAGCGTGTCGACCCAATTGCCGGTCGCGTCAGCAACGCGGGCGGCGGTGTCGCTCATCGGGTGAGGACGTTTCCGGTCATGGTGTCGAAGGCGGAGCCGCCCTTCTTCGTCGTGTTGGCTTCAGGCAGCGCGGCCGACGAGCCCAGCACGTCGCTGAGGCTCGGAGCCGCGGGCCTTCCAGCCCCCGACTGCATCTGCGCCGCCACGGCACAGACCTTCTTTTCCAGCGCGTCGGTGTTCTTGTGACCGGCCTTCAGCTGGTCGGCGATCTGCTGGGGAATGCCGCAGCTCGCCGAATGCGCCTCGACATATTTGATCATCTTGACTTCGGCCTTGCCGAAATTCGCGATCAGCTTGCAGGCCTCGTCGGGCGAGGCCTTGCGGTCGCTCGCCGCCTTGATCAGCTTGCCGCGACGCTCGGCTTCCTCGCGCAGCGGCAGAAACTCCTTCATGCAGCTTTCGGGCGGACCGCCCTGCGGCGCAGCCCCCATCGGCGGAGGCGCAAAGCCACCGCCGCCGCCACCGAACGCGGAGCCGCCGGGGCTCGGAAACGGGCTCGACGGAGCCGCAGCCCGCATTGGCGCCGCGCCGTTGATGGGCGGAAACGGCGAGTTGCTGGTCTGGGCCTGGCCGGGCATCGGCGCGGGAAACGAGCTCTGCGCGACGACCTGCCCTGTGGAGAGCACCAGGGCGGCAATGGCGAGCGGCATGAAAGACTGGCGGACGATCAAGGCTGGTTCTCCGGTAAGACCAAGAATCCTCAACACTTCCGGATGAAAGCACGATCCGATCCGGGGCTTTTACGATTCTCGTCCGTCCAGCACAACCGCGGATTTGATCACATCCGCGGCGGAGGGACGCAGCCGGGTTCCAGACCGGCATGCAATCCCGACCACGGACGTCAGGCCCGGGCATCGGGTTCGGTCTGCGCCCTGCACGCCCGATGAACGGAATAGCCAGTCGGCGGCGACCTGCCCGCCGCGAGGGATCACGTCGCCGTGCACACCTTGCGCATCACGGTCAGGGTGTTTTCGTGATTCGCCTTCAACTGATCGGTGATCTTGGCCGGGATCCCGCAGAGCGAGGCATGCGCGACGGCGTAGTCGATCATCTTGGTCTGGGCGAGCTCGTAGTCATGCACCAGCTGACAGGCCTCGCCGGGCGCAAAGCGCCGCTCGGTCGCCGCCTTGAGCAGCTTGGCCCGGCGCGCGGTCTCGTCCCGCAGCGGGGTGAACTCCTTCAGACAGGTTTCGGGCGGGCGAAAGCCAGCCACGCCAGCGCCGCCCGGAACCGCGGGCGCCGCCCGCTGCGGCGGCGCGGCGACCGCCTTGTCGTCGGCCCGGGACGGCGCAGCGACCATCACGGCGATGGTCGCGGCAAGCGCCCAGATCGCAAGCGCCGAAGTCGAATGTCTCAAGATCAAGGCCGTTCTCCGCATCGAGGCTCACGGAATCGTCGGATGTCCGTCCCAAGGGACGACCCGCGGGATCGAAGCGGTAAAATCTGTCGACAGCACGGCCGAAAGGCGCCATCGCCAGTACCTGAGACAACACCCCGTGACGGCTCCGCCTGCTTTGCGGCCGGCGCGGGGTCCGGTAAGCAACGTCCATCATCGGCACCGCTTCGCTCCATGCCCGCATACGACTTCACCGCCCCGCGCCTGTTCGTCGACGCCCCCCTGCAGGAGGGCGGCTCGGTCGCGCTCGACCGCAACCAGGGCAATTATCTTGGCAACGTCCTGCGCCTCGGCGCCGGCGATCACGTGCTGGTCTTCAACGGCCGCGACGGCGAATGGCGGGCCGTGATCGAGGGCCGCAAGCGCGCGGACGCCCTGACGATCCTGCAACAGAGCCGGCCGCAGGATCACCTCCCGGATATCGCCTATGTCTTCGCACCGCTCAAGCACGCCAGGCTGGACTACATGGTGCAGAAGGCGGTCGAGATGGGCGCCGCGCGCCTCGAGCCGGTCATCACCCGGCACACCCAGGTGTCGCGCGTGAATGGCGAGCGCATGCGCGCCAACGTGATCGAGGCCGCCGAGCAATGCGGCATCCTCAGCCTCGCCGAGGTCAGGGACCCCGTGCCGCTGGAGCGCTTCCTCGCGCAGCGGCAGCCTGAGCGGCTGCTGGTGTTCTGCGATGAGGCGGCCGAGCTGGCCGATCCGCTGCAGGCGCTGCACGGAACCAAGGCTGCGGGCGGCATCGACCTGCTGATCGGGCCGGAGGGCGGTTTTGCCGAGGATGAACGGACGCTGCTGCTGCGCCAGCCGCGCGTGATCAGGCTGGCGCTGGGTCCGCGCATCCTGCGCGCGGATACGGCCGGCGTTGCCGCCCTCGCCGTGATCCAGGCCACGCTCGGGGACTGGAGCGGAGCCCGCGGTTAAGGTCTTCCGGCCAATTGTGGCGCGCCGGGGCCATTCGCAGTCGAAACCGTCAAACGGCCATGCTAAGGGGCAGCCGCCGCTCCCAGCGGGCGCCCAATCCACTTTGGAACTCGAATCGCCATGACCGGACCCGCTCCGACCGGACCCGCCGCGTGGGCGGACACGCTGCTGCAATCCTTCGCCCAGGCCGGCTATCAGCGGGCCGAGCCGGCGATCCTGCAGCCGGCCGAGCCGTTCCTGGACCTGTCTGGGGAGGACATCCGCAAGAGCCTCTACCTGACCGGCGACGCCGCCGGCGAAGAGCTCTGCCTGCGCCCCGACCTGACCATTCCCGTCGCCCGGGACTATCTCGCCTCGGCCCGCGCCGGGCAGCCGGCCGGCTTCAGCTATCTCGGTCCAGTATTCCGTTACCGCGAGGGCCGCCCGAGCGAGTTCCTGCAGGCCGGCATCGAATCGTTCGGACGCCAGGACCGGCCCGCCGCCGATGCCGAGATGCTGGCGCTGGCGATCGAGGCGACCGCCACCGCCGGCCTTGCCGCGGTGGAGATCCGCACCGGCGACGTCGCGCTGTTCACGGCCCTCATCGACGCGCTCGACCTCTATCCGGTCTGGCGGCGGCGGCTGATCAAGGACTTCAACCGCAAGCGCACCCTGGCGCAGGACCTCGAGCGGCTCGCGATCGCCTCGGTAGCGCCGCGCAACGAGTATGAGGGCGTGCTCGCCGCTCTGGCCGGCTCCGACCGCAAGGCGGCGCTCGCTTTGGTCACCGACCTGATGTCGATTGCCGGCGCCACCGCCGTCGGCGGCCGCACGGTGGCGGAGATCGCCGACCGCTTCCTCGAGCAGTCCACCCTGAAGAGCGGCGCGCTGCCACGTGACGCGCTGGACCGTATCAAGCGCTTCCTCGCCATCAGCGGCAGCCCGACCGAGGCCGTCGAGCAGCTTCGCGCCCTCGCCGCCGATGCCAGGCTCGACATCTCGGCGGCGATCGATGCGCTGGAGGCGCGCGCCGGCTTCATGGCCCAGCGCGGTATCGACATCGCCAAGGTGCGCTTCGCCACCTCGTTCGGCCGCGGCCTCGACTACTACACCGGCTTCGAGTTCGAGCTGCACCACCCAGGCAATGGCGACGAGCCGCTGGTCGCCGGCGGCCGTTATGACGGCCTGCTGAGCCAGCTCGGCGCCGCCTCGTCGATTCCGGCCGTCGGCTTCTCGATCTGGATCGAGCGGCTGGCCCAGAGCAGCGCCGCGGGCAAGGCCGCGCGCGGGAGAGCATCATGAGCGGCCCCCTCGTCCTCGCCGTTCCCTCCAAGGGACGTCTGCAGGAGAATGCCGAAGCCTTCTTCGGACGGGCCGGGCTGAACCTGTCCAAGCCCGGCGGCGCGCGCGACTATCGCGGCACCATCGCAGGTCTCGACAATGTCGAGATCGCCTATCTCTCTGCGAGTGAGATCGCCTCGCAACTGGCGCGCGGGACCGTGCATCTCGGCGTCACCGGCGAGGATCTCGTGCGCGAGAGCATCACCGATGCCGACAAGCGCGTGCTGCTGATCGACACGCTCGGCTTCGGCGGCGCCAACGTCGTCGTCGCGGTGCCGCAGGCCTGGATCGACGTCCGCACCATGGCCGATCTCGACGACGTCACCACCGGTTTCCGTGCCCAGCACAATCGCCGCATGCGCGTCGCCACCAAGTACATCAACCTGACGCGCAGCTTCTTCGCCGCCCACGGCATCGTCGATTACCGCATCGTCGAGAGCGCCGGCGCCACCGAGGGCGCGCCCGCGGTCGGCACCGCCGAGCTGATCGTCGACATCACCAGCACCGGCTCGACACTGGTCGCCAACGGGCTGAAGGTGCTCGACGACGGCGTGATCCTGCGCAGCCAGGCCAATCTCGTCGCCTCGCGCGACGCCGACTGGTCGGAGGGTCCGCGCGAGAGCGCCCGGATCATTCTCGACCACATCCATGCCCGCGCCCGCGCCAGCAAATACCGCGAGGTCCGCACCCGCTTCAAAGGGTGCGACGCAGCAATGCTGACCGAAGCGCACAACCGCTTCGGCGTGGTGGCGCCGTTCGGCGGCCCGACCTCGTCCGGCATGCTGACCCTGCACTGCCCGCCGGCGCAGATCTACGCGCTCGGCAGCTTTCTGCGCGCACATGGCGCCGAGACCGTCTCGGTCGCCTCGCTGGACTACGTGCTCGACCGCGAGAATCCGCTGTTTGCCCGCCTCGAGGCCTTCCTGCGATCATAAATCGCCGTTCATCGTAGCGACAGGTGAGCGCGACTACCATATGTTGGTAGGAGAACGAGGACTCTGAGCGATGCTGGGAACTGACGTGTCCGACCTGACCACGACCGCGGCCGACGCCGCGTCGCAGGGACTGTCGATCGTTATCCCCGTCTATAACGAGGGCGCGGGACTGACGGTGCTGCACGAGCGGCTGAACAATCTCGCACGCACCCTGCGTCAGCGCTTCGGTCTCGCCTGTGAGCTCGTCTATGTCGACGATGGCAGCCGCGACAACACGCTCGCGATTGCCCGCACGCTGCAGGCCGATGCGCTCGATGTGCAGGTCGTGTCGCTGTCGCGCAATTTCGGCAAGGAGGCCGCGCTGATGGCCGGCCTCGATCATGCCCGGCGCGGCGCGGTGATGTTCATGGACGGCGACGGCCAGCATCCGCCGGCCCTGGTCGAGCAACTCGTCACGCACTGGATCAAGGACGGCTACGACGTCGTCTATACCGCCAAGGCGCATCGCGACAACGAGCCGTTCCTGCGCCGGGTCGCAGTTCACGGCTTCTACGCGCTCATCAACTGGGGGGCGCGGCAGAAGATTCCGGAGGATGCCGGCGACTTCCGCCTGCTGTCGCCGCGCGCGGTGGCCGCGCTGCGGCAGCTCCCTGAACGCAACCGCTTCTTCAAGGGCCTCGCGAGCTGGATCGGCTTCCGCCAGATCCGCGTCGACTATGAGCCCGCGGCGCGCGCCCACGGCGTGACGACCTTCAACCTGACGAGCCTGCTCGGCCTGTCGATTGAAGGGCTGACCTCGTTCTCGGTCGCCCCGCTGCGCTTCGCCAGCCTGCTCGGAATCCTGCTGGCCTCTGCGGCCTTCCTGTTCGGGCTCTCCATCCTCTGGGAGACCGTCGTCAGCGGCAAATCGGTGCCGGGCTATCCCTCGCTGATGGTCGGCCTGATGACGATCGGCGGCGTGCAACTGATCATGATCGGCATCATGGGCGAGTATATCGGCAAGATCCTGTCCGAGCTGAAGGCGCGTCCGATCTACTTCGTCGCCGAGCACAGCGAGAAGCGTGCAGCGCTCGATGCACGGAGCGACGGCGCCGAGAGGAACGCCGCCGAATGAGCGCGACGCCGCACCGGCGCATCTGGCTGTGCGCCGATGACTATGGCATCAGCCCCGGGGTCAACAGCGCCATCCGGGACCTGATCGCGCGCGGCCGGTTGAACGCCACCTCGGTGATGACGGTGGGCGCCGCGATCGGGCGCGACGAGGTGGCGGAGCTGACCAGGGTCGCGTCCGACCGCCCGCGTTGCGCCATCGGCCTGCACGTCACGCTGACCGCGCCATTCCGGCCCCTCACCATGCACTTCCGCCCGTCGGAGGGCGGCATGTTCCTGCCCTTTCCCAAGCTGCTGCGGGCGGGAATGTCCCGCCGGCTCGATCCCGAGCTGATCCGCGCCGAGGTGCTGGTCCAGCTTGCGGCGTTCGGCGAGCTGTTCGGCCGCGCCCCGGATTTCGTCGACGGCCATCAGCATGCCCAGCTCTATCCGCAGGTGCGCGAGGGCTTCCTCGCCGCCGTCAAGGAAGCCGCGCCGGCGGCCTGGGTGCGTCAGGGCGGCCGGAACGTGCCGCTGATGCAGCGGCTGACGGCACCGAAGGCGCTGCTGCTGGACGTCCTGAGCGCGCAATTCCGCCGTCATGCCAAGCGGGCCGAGATCGCCTTCAATCCCGCTTTCGCCGGCGCCTATGATTTCAGCAAGACCTCGGATTTCGCCACGCTGATGGACGGCTTCCTGGACGAGCTGCCGGAGGACGGGCTGGTGATGTGCCATCCCGGCTTCGTCGACGACGTCCTGATCGAGCTCGATCCTTTGACCGTCCAGCGCGAGCACGAGCACGCCTATCTCGCCGGCGAGCATTTTCCAGCGCTGCTCGACCGCCGCCGGATGACGCTGGCCTGAACGGATCTTGCGGGCCTGCGACGAACAAAAAGCCGCTCGGCAGCGTTCCTCCTGCGGTGCGGGCAGCGTGGAGGTCCAAAACGCCGCGCAAGCCCGAGAGACGCTGTGTCGCATACCGAAATTTAATCCGCGCCCCGGCTGGCCGGGCCACAAAGTCCCCCTAAATCTTGGCCGCGCTTCGCCGGAACAAGGCAAGCGGCAGGAGAACAACATGACACCGCAAGAACGCCAACTCATCGACGATCTGTTCGACCGGCTTGCCAAGTTGGAGAGTGCACCGCGTGATCCGGAGGCCGCCGCCGCCATCGCCCAGGCGCTGCAGCGGGCTCCCAATGCCGTCTACGCGCTGGTGCAGACGGTGCTGGTGCAGGACGAAGCCTTGAAACGCGCCAATGCCCGCATCGAGGAGCTGCAGCACGCCCAGGCCCCGCAGCAGGCTCAGTCCGGCGGCTTCCTCGATTCGATGCGCGACAGCATCTTCGGCGCGGGCAGCCGCGGGTCGGTCCCTAACGTGCCGCCGCCGTTGCCGAGCCGGCCGGTCTGGAACAGCGGCCAGGCGATGCCCCCGGGCTACCAGGGCCAGCCCGGCTATCCCGGTCAGCCCGGCCCCTACGATCAGGGCGGCTTCGGCCAGCCGCGCGGCGGCATGTTCGGCGGCGGAGGCGGCTCATTCCTCGGCACGGCCGCGGCGGCCGCGGCCGGCATGGTCGGCGGCTCACTGTTGCTCGGCGGCATCCGCTCGATGATGGGCGGCGGGTCGCATCAGGCGTTCGGCGACACCACGATCATCGAGGAGCGCGGCGGCGGTGCCAGCCCGTGGAGCGGCGACCAGTCCGGCGGGTCGCTGGCGCGTGACGCCGGTCTCGACGACATCGGCCGCTCGGGCGGCGACAGTGGTCGTGCCGGCCTGTTCGACCAGGCGAACTACGACGACAACGGCAATGACAGCGACGCGGCCGACTTCGATTCCGATGACGGCTATGGCGACGACGACGGTGGCAGCGACTACGCGTGATCCTCCCGGGTCGCAGCCAATTCGAGAATGCAAAGGCCGCCCGGATGGGCGGCCTTTTTCAATGGCCGATGTCGTGCGGCGGCGGTCGTCAGAGCACGATCACCCGGGCACCGACGTTCACGCGGCCATAGAGGTCGATGACGTCCTCGTTGCGCATCCGGATACAGCCTGACGACACGTTGGTGCCGATCGTCCATGGCTCGTTCGACCCGTGGATCCGATACAGCGACGAGCCGAGATACATCGCGCGTGCGCCGAGCGGGTTCTGCGGTCCGCCCTCCATGTGCCGCGGCAGGTCGGGCCGGCGCGCGAGCATTTCCGGCGGCGGCGTCCAGTCCGGCCATTCACGCTTGGCCGAGATCGTCTTCACGCCCGACCAGGTGAAGCCGGGCCGGCCGACGCCGATGCCATAGCGCAGCGCCCTGCCCTCGCCCTGGACCAGATAGAGGAACTTGTTCGGCGTATCGATGACGATCGTGCCCGGCCGTTCTTTGCCGTCATAGTCAACGATCTGTTTCTCGTATTTCGGATCGAGCGGCCGCTGCGTCTGCTCATAGGCCTCCTCATCCGGCACTCCCTGCTGCGGGACCATGCCCGGCGCCAGCCGCTGCGGCTCGTAGTAGGACGGCTGCTGCTGGTACATCGGCTGTCCCGGCGGAGGCGCGCCGCGGCCGCCTTGCGGATCTCCGAACAGGAATTCGATGAAGCCGCCACCCATGCGCGAGCGTTCGACATAGGCGGTGCGCACCGGCGCGGACTGCTGCGGCGGCCCGCTGTAAATCACGGTCGGCTGCTGAAACCCCTGGGCCGCCGCCCGATCCAGACCTGAATAGAATGCGCATGCGCCGGCCAGCAGCGCCGTGGAGAATGATTTGAACATCGACGTACTCTGTACTGTTTCGTCTGGAGACTGTTCGTCGCGCGAGGCGGCAACGCCGCCGCGTATCGTCAATAAAGAGCAAAACCCGATCGCTTTGGTAAACGCGGGAGGCGCCGGGATTCACCATCGCTGCATACGACGGCGGTTTTGATGGCTAGCGTTTATTTTGCGTGAAGGCCGGCGAGGCATGGTTAATAGTTGACGCACGATGCACGCCAGCGTTGCTCAACTGCGGTTCCTGGCGTGAACGCGATGTTAAATAGGCTCTGCGTAGAACTGATCCGAACAAGAGGTCAGGGATACTATCATGGCTGTTCGCAAGCGTTTCCGTATCGAAGAAGCAATCGTCGGCCATATGCCGGAGCCCGACTTCGTGGGCGGCGAGATCGGCCCCAACCACAAGGAAATCATGGACGAGCTGCGCGCGATCCGCTCCCAGATGGCCAACGCCATCCGCAGCGGAGGTAGCAACACGGCCAACGCCGCCATCGAAGAATCCGCCGCACGCGAGGTCGCCGAAGCGCGCGCGCTGCTCGAGACGTATCGTGCCCAGATCGAGCAGTGCGAAAAGCTCAAGGTCGAGCTCGACCTGATCCACGACGCGATCAACCGCACCAAGGGCGAGATCGCGACCCTCCATGCCAAGAGCTTCAACGGCGAGGAGATGGCCAAGGTCAACGGCGAGCTCGGCGCGGTCGTCGGCGGCACCGAGCAGGCGACGCAGCAGATCCTCGAAGCCGCGGAGGCGATCGACCAGGCCGCCAGTGCGCTGTCCAAGGTGGACTCGGCCGACCAGCAGAAGATCCTGAGCGAAGAGATCCAGGAGCGCGTGGTGTCGATCTTCGAGGCCTGCAACTTCCAGGACCTGACCGGCCAGCGCATCAACAAGGTCATGACCACCATGAAGTTCATCGAGCACCACATCGTGGTGATGATGGACATCTGGGGCGGCGTCGACGCCATCAAGGCGCATGTGCCGCCGATCGTCGACACCCGCGAGGGCGACGCCAGGCTGCTGAACGGCCCGAAGGCGGCGGGCGAGGTCGGCCACGCCTCGCAGGACGACATCGACGCGATGTTCAACTGAGGTCGGCGGCCAGTCCCAGCGACCGCTTCAGGCCACGTCACCATACAGAACGCCGGCGCAGTCGCCGGCGTTTTTCGTTCGACACTCGACCTTTGCGGGGTGATCGCCCGGATCTCAGGCGCGCGGCCCGCAGCGGACGTAGACCATCGTCTGGTAACGGGTCGCCGCATCCTTGTCGACGAAACGGGTGATCAGCACACGGCCGTCGAAGGAGATGACCTCGCGGTCCTGCTCGCCGCCGGGCGGTCCGGCCGGGCCGATGTAGTTCTTGCCGCTGGCCGACCCCTTCAGGCGCAGTTCCTGGGGAGTCGCCTGGTCGGCCAGATGCATCACGACACCGCCGGACGTGCCTGCCCCGATGACGTAAGGCTGTTTGCACTGCGCCAGAGCCATCTTCTCGGTGCGCGCGCGGTCATTCGGATTGTTGTAGGCGGCGAGGCCCCATTTGCCCACGAGATCCTCGGGGCGGATCGTCGCCGGAACCTCGGGCTCGACCGGCGCCTCGGTCTGCATGGGGGGCGACGGCGACAGGCTGAAGCCCGTGCACGCTCCCAGAAGCATCGTGAGCGCCGACGCGATCGCGAGATTGGCAACCGGCCGCGCGCACCGTGAACTCGTCATGGCATCCCCTTAGGAACAGAATCGTGGCTGCCCCGTCCGGCAACCAAGCGCAAAACGCTCGTCAGAGCAATGACGTCGGATGACGACGCCGCTCCACTAACATGTCTGGCCCCGGACAACATCCCCCTAACAGCCTCAAGAACGGCTTAACGGCTGGCCGTTGCTTGACAGGAACAGCCGCAAGCCATATTTCCCCGAGCGGTCTTTAGCACTCGGAGGGCGCGATTGCTAAGGCTGCGAGCCAGTTGGCGCCAAGTGGGCGTCAAATGTGGTCGCATTCAGATTTCCTCCGACAGCAACACTTATCCAAGCACCCCAAAAGGGATCCGTCATGGCCAAATCGAAGTTTCGTCCCCTGCACGACCGCGTCGTGGTTAAGCGCATCGACGCCGAAGAGAAGACCAAGGGCGGCATCATCATTCCCGACAGCGCCAAGGAAAAGCCCTCGCAGGGCGAAGTCGTCGCCGTCGGCCCCGGCGGCCGCGACGAGAGCGGCAAGCTGATCCCGATCGACGTCAAGGTCGGCGACCGCGTGCTGTTCGGCAAGTGGTCCGGCACCGAGGTCAAGCTGGACGGCGAGGAGCTCCTGATCATGAAGGAGTCCGACATCATGGGCGTCGTCGCCTGATCCCGACCTGTCGGGGGCGGCGATCAGCCGCCCCGGGCGAAAATGCTCTGCAACCTCGTTCCAGCGACAGACGGGCGATCACGCCCCTCGCCGTCGAGGTCTACTCCAGGAGAATTTTGAAATGGCAGCCAAGGACGTCAAATTCGCCGGCGACGCACGCGACCGCATGCTGCGCGGCGTCGACATTCTCGCCAACGCCGTCAAGGTGACGCTCGGCCCGAAGGGCCGCAATGTCGTCATCGAGAAGAGCTTCGGCGCTCCGCGCATCACCAAGGACGGCGTCACCGTCGCCAAGGAGATCGAGCTGGAGGACAAGTTCGAGAACATGGGCGCGCAGATGCTGCGCGAGGTCGCCTCCAAGACCAACGACACCGCCGGTGACGGCACCACCACCGCGACCGTGCTGGCCCAGGCCATCGTGCGCGAGGGCGCCAAGGCCGTTGCCGCCGGCATGAACCCGATGGACCTCAAGCGCGGCATCGACATCGCGGTGGCCGCCGTGATCAAGGACATCGAGAAGCGCGCCAAGCCGGTCGCTGCGTCCTCCGAGGTCGCCCAGGTCGGCACCATCTCCGCCAATGGCGACGCCGCGATCGGCAAGATGATCGCCCAGGCGATGCAGAAGGTCGGCAACGAGGGCGTCATCACGGTCGAGGAGAACAAGTCGCTCGACACCGAGGTGGACATCGTCGAAGGCATGAAGTTCGACCGCGGCTATCTCTCGCCCTACTTCGTCACCAATGCCGAGAAGATGACCGCCGAGCTCGACGACGTCTACGTGCTGCTGCACGAGAAGAAGCTGTCGGGCCTGCAGGCCATGCTGCCGGTGCTCGAAGCCGTGGTGCAGTCGGGCCGTCCGCTCCTGATCATCGCCGAGGACGTCGAGGGCGAGGCGCTCGCCACCCTGGTCGTCAACCGCCTGCGCGGCGGCCTCAAGGTCGCGGCCGTAAAGGCGCCGGGCTTCGGTGACCGCCGCAAGGCCATGCTCGAGGACATCGCGATCCTGACCGGCGGTCAGCTGATCTCGGAAGATCTCGGCATGAAGCTCGAGAACGTCACGGTGAAGATGCTCGGCCGCGCCAAGAAGGTCGTGATCGACAAGGAGAACACCACGATCGTCAACGGTGCCGGCAAGAAGGCCGATATCGAGGCACGCGTCGGCCAGATCAAGGCGCAGATCGAGGAGACCACCTCGGACTACGACCGTGAGAAGCTGCAGGAGCGTCTCGCCAAGCTCGCGGGCGGCGTCGCGGTGATCCGCGTCGGCGGCGCGACCGAGATCGAGGTCAAGGAGAAGAAGGACCGCGTCGAGGACGCCCTCAACGCGACCCGCGCTGCGGTGCAGGAAGGCATCGTCCCCGGCGGCGGCGTGGCGCTGCTGCGCGCCAAGAAGGCGGTCGGCCGCATCACCAACGCCAACTCGGACGTCCAGGCCGGCATCAACATCGTGCTGAAGGCGCTCGAGGCTCCGATTCGCCAGATCTCCGAGAACGCCGGCGTCGAAGGCTCGATCGTGGTCGGCAAGATCCTGGACGAGAAGTCCGAGACCTTCGGCTTCGACGCGCAGACCGAGGACTATGTCGATATGGTTGCCAAGGGCATCATCGACCCGGCCAAGGTGGTCCGCACCGCGCTGCAGGACGCCTCGTCGGTCGCCGGTCTCCTGGTCACCACCGAGGCCATGGTCGCCGAGCTGCCGAAGGATGCGGCTCCCGCGATGCCGGCCGGCGGCGGCATGGGTGGCATGGGCGGCATGGGCTTCTGAGCCCTGTTTTCGACATCTCACATTCAGGAAGGCCGCCTCCGGGCGGCCTTCTTTTTGGCCGAGTGTCCGCGCCGGGGGTGCAGCGACCGCAAATCGGCGCTACAGCTTAAGGCCGATTCTGCCCCCACAAGGATTTTCAGATGCGCGCGATTTTGCTTGCGCTGGCCGTGATTGTAGCGGCCGCGCCGGAACTCGGTTGGGCCCAGAGCAAGAGCGGGACCAAGGCCCCCGCCAACGAGACGCGGTATTTCACCGCGATCGACGGTCTGATGGACGGCAATGCCGACGTGATCCTGAAGGAGACGCGCCAGGGCAAGACCGTCACCGCCGCCACGCTCGACGTCTGCTATCCCGTCGCAAAGAATTCGGATCGCAAGGACCGCTTCGTGGTCGGCCTCACGGTCAACGGCCAGACCTTGACCGGCGCGACCCAGAGCAACGGCGCCAAGGAGCCGGTCACGGTGAAGCTGAATCGCAAGCCGACCGGCGACACGTTCGAGTTCCGCGGCCAGATCACGATCGGCAAGAGCGTCACCGAGGTGGCGTCGACCGACAACTCCGACGTCAGCGAGAAGGAATTCCAGGAGAGCCAGTCGAGCGACGACGGCATCAGCGCCCAGCCGAAGGACTTCACCGACGTCTCGCCCGAGGCGGTCTCGGTCCGGCTCAAGCTCGACGCCATGACCGACTTCCTCAAGAGCCTGAAGGGCGAGAACGTCGAAGTTTCGCTGTCGAGCCTGATCGTGAGCTGCGATGCCTTGCGCGCGGGCGAGCAGACCATCAGCATGACGGTCGACCCCGACCGCGCCGGAGCGTTGATCGCGAAGGCGCGGGCCATGAACGGCGTGGTGACGGCCGGCTGGACCGCCGGCACCGTCGAGATGGACCGCACCATCCGTTTCGCGGCTGCCGACTGGCGCGACGGCGACAAGATCAACAAGGACAAGCTCGCAAACGCGATCTCCGACGTCCTGGCCCGGACCTACAATGCCAAGCCGACGAGCGCGGCGTGGAATCCGGTCAGCGGCAAGCTGAAGCTGACGTTGAAGCGGCCGAGCCAACTGATGCCGGCCCTGGAACTCACCGACGTCATCGAGGTCACCGGCCTCGTCTCGGCGGACAAGCCGGGCGGCGCGGACGCGCTGATGCTGTGGATCAGCAGCCCGAGCACGACGACGATCGACGAGAGCTCCGCCGCCAAGCTGATCCTGTCGGACGAATCATCCGGCGACGAGGAGGGCGACACCCGTGACGATGGCGGCGCCATCGACGAGCTGGCGAAGGCCTTCAAGGCCAAGCGCTGGGACGCGGACAACTCGGTCTGGAAGTGAAAGAGCGGCGGGCGCGCAGTCGACCGGTGCGCGCCCCCTTTCTTCAATTGGCACGGCGCATATGGCAACCCGTTGTGCGCTCACGTCTCTCTCCAGGTCGTCATGGCCGGGCTTGTCCCGGCCATCCACGCCGATCGGCATCCTGGGACGGACGTGGATGCCCGGGCCTTCGCCGCGCCGAAGCGGCTGCGGCCGCGCAGGCGGGACGAGCTCGGGCATGACGGAGTAACTGACCAGCAGGGTTGCTGGTCTCAGCAGCTTTTCATCTTCACAGGCGACCGCCCTGCCTCAGTTCGTATTGAGCCGGAAGCGCAGCGTCTTCGGCCCGATGAAGATGATCAGGTCGCCCTGACGCTTCCAGTTGGTCGCCGCGCTCAGCGCCGCGATCAGTTCGTCGTCGGCCTGGGCGCGCGCCGCCGGGCAGTTGCGGTCCTCGATCCTGCTGGCGATGAACACGATGGTGTTGCCGGCAACTGAGAACTGGCCCTTGCCGCCCTTGCACCACAGCTCCAGCACGGTGTCACCGTTATCGCCGATGTCGAGATCCGGCACCCGCTTCGAGCCGGGTTGCGGCAGCGCATCGAGCGTCATCTCCATGCCGAAAGGAAACTCCTCCGCCGAGGCGGCGGCGAGCGCCAGCCCCGACATCGACAACGCCACCGTCGCCACGGCGCAGCCACGCTTCAACACTTGCATCGTTCCCCTTCACACCAGTCACACGCAGGGCTCGCCTTCCAGGCGATGGCCGTGACTCCCGCCAGCACGGCTCCCGCACAAATGTGTTCCAAACATAGCAAGCCCCGCGCCGCAGCTGCGGCGCGGGGCTTTTGTCGCAGACGGTGTTGCTACTTCAGCACCATCGCCGTGAACGGATAGACATAGGCCTGCAAGGTGACGAACAGGCCGACAAGACAGGCCAGCACGATCGAATGCAGGAAGACGTAGCGCAGGATCGAGCTCTCATGGCCGTACCAGTTGGTGGCGGTCGAGGCGACCACGATCGACTGCGCATCGATCATCTTGCCCATGACACCACCGGAGGAGTTGGCGGCCGCCATCAGGACAGGGGACAGGCCGAGCTGCTCGGAGGTGATCTTCTGCAGGTTTCCGAACAGCACGTTCGAGGCCGTATCCGATCCCGTCAGCGCCACGCCCAACCAGCCGAGCAAGGTGCCGAAGAACGGATAGAGCACGCCTGTCGCGGCAAAGGCTAGGCCGAGCGTGGCATCGACGCCGGACAGCCGGGTCAGCGTGCCGATCGCGAGCATCGCCGAGATCGTGATCAGCGAGATCGCGCAGAGACGGATGGTGCGGCCATATTCCGCGATCAGCTTGCCCGGTCCGACACCCATCAGGAAGCCGGAGATGATCGCGGCGATCAGCATGCCGGTGCCGGTGAAGGTCAGGTAGGTGAACGAGAACACTGCGCCTTCCGGCGTCGGCTTCGCAGCCACCGGCGGCATCTTGTTGATCAGCTTGTCGAGCTCGGGCACCGGATAGTTCCAGGTGAAGATCGAGTTCGCCCAGGCCTTGAAGGCGCCGTTGCCCCAGATCAGCATGACGACACAGACGATGATCCAGGGCAGCAGCGCGCCCCAGAGCTCGGCTTGCGTCAGCGGCGTGCGGTCCAGCGGCTTCGCCGCCGTCATCGTGGCGGCCGATTCGTCACGCCCGCGCAACGCCGGCGACAGCCATAGCTGCCTCGGCTGCCAGACCTTCAGGAACAGGATCAGCGCGCCCATCGAGATCAGCGAGGCGCCGATGTCGACGATCCACGGGTTGACGTAGTTCGAGATCAGGAATTGCGGCACCGCGAACGAGACGGCGGTGACCAGGATCGCCGGCCACACGTCCTTCATGCCCTTCCAGCCCGCGAACGCCCAGATCACCCAGAACGGCACGATCAGCGAGAACATCGGCAACTGCCGGCCGACCATGGCGCCGAGGATGTAGGGGTCGAGGCCGGTGACCGAGGCGAGGCCCTGGATCGGCGTGCCCAGCGCGCCATAGGCGACCGGGGCGGTGTTGGCGATCAGCGACAGGCCGGAGGCCGCGAGCGGCGAGAAGCCGAGGCCGATCAGCACGGCACCGGTGATCGCCACCGGGGTTCCGAAGCCGGATGCGCCCTCGAAGAACGCGCCGAACGAGAAGGCGACCAGCAGCAGCTGCAGGCGCCGGTCTTCCGTGACGCCGCCGATGGCGCGCTTCAGAAGCTCGAACCGTCCGGTGGAGACCGTGACCTGGTAGAGGAAGATGACGTTCAGGACGATCCAGCCGATCGGAAAGAACCCGGTGATGACGCCCAGAAACGTCGCGCGCAGCGACATGTTGGCGGGCATCGTGAACACGAAGATCGTGATCAGGTTGGTCAGGATCACGGCGATGATCGCCGCGATGTGTGCCTTGACCTTGCCACTGGCGATCAGCACCAGCAGCGTCACGACCGGGACGGCGGCGGCCAGCGTCGACAGCGCCGGGCTCCCCAACGGGTCGTAGATTTGATTCCACATCGTGACTTCTCCCCCCACGTTCTTGTCATTGGACCCCGTCCGGCGGGACGGATCAGGTCTGCTCGCCAGGCCCCCAAGCCTGGCAAAGGTCGGAAAGGCGATCACAAAACCGGCAACGCCCAACTCTGCTCAAATTCTCGCGAAATCTGGCGGCGGTCGCAGTCCCTCTCCCCTGCCCCATGCTACGGTTTGTCACACGCGACCGACAAGCCGGCGGCCACCCGCCAGATTACGACTTTAGTCTAGGCAGGCGGCGACACCAGCGATTTTCTCGTTTTTAGTCAGCCTGTTAAGACCTTTTCTCAGGAGCAGCCCGTCTGTGAACAATCTGCGCTCGACCGTCGCCACCGTCTGGCGGATCGCCATTCCCTACTTCCGCTCCGAGGACAAGGTCGCCGGCCGCATCCTTCTCGCCGCCGTCATTGCGATCGAGCTGTCGCTCGTTGCGATCCAGGTGCTGGTGAACCAGTGGCAGAACAGATTCTTCAACGCGCTGCAGCAGTATGATTGGAACAGCTTCATCTGGGAAATCGGCGTGTTCGCCGTACTGGCGACCATCTTCATCATCCTGGCCGTCTACCAGCTCTATCTCAATCAATGGCTGCAGATCCGCTGGCGGCGGTGGATGACCGACGTCTACCTGCGCCGCTGGCTGGACAACGCCACGCACTATCGCATGCAGCTCAAGGGCGACATCGCCGACAACCCGGACCAGCGCATTGCCGACGACGTGCAGCTGTTCGTCGACAAGACACTGAACATCACCATCGGCCTGCTCAGCTCGGTCGTCTCGCTCGCATCGTTCATGGTGGTGCTCTGGGGGCTGTCGACCGATGCCCCGCTGCAGCTGTTCGGCACCAACATCGCGATCCCCGGCTACCTGGTCTGGATCGCGCTGATCTATGCGATCTTCGGGACCCTCCTGACGCATTGGATCGGATCGCCGCTCGTCAATCTCAACTTCGAGCAGCAGCGCTACGAGGCCGACTTCCGCTTCAACCTGGTGCGGGTGCGCGAAAGCTCCGAGCAGATCGCGCTGCTGCGCGGCGAAGGCGCCGAGCAAGGTCAGCTCGGCACCCGCTTCGGCCGGGTCGTCCAGAACTGGTACCAGATCATGAGCCGGACCAAGCGGCTGACGGCCTTCACGGCGGGCTATTCGCAGGCGGCCGTGATCTTTCCCTATGTGCTGGTTGCGCCTGCCTACTTCGCCAAGTCGATCCAGATGGGCGGCATCATGCAGACGGCGTCCGCCTTCTCGACGGTGCAGGGCGCGCTGTCGTTCTTCGTGACGACCTATCGGACGCTCGCCGACTGGCGCTCGACCGTCGCCCGCCTCGACGGCTTCGACATGTCCATCGAGAGCGCCGCCAAGCTCTCGGCCGAGCCGCAGACGATCGATGTCGCCAGCCATGCCGGCGACAGCATCGAGCTCGCCCAGTTGCTGCTGAAGCTGCCGAACGGCCTGCCGCTGATCGCGGCCGACGGCTTCAGCCTCGAGAGCAGCGAACGCACGCTGCTCACCGGGCCGTCCGGCGCCGGCAAGTCGACGCTGTTCCGCGCCATCGCCGGGATATGGCCGTTCGGCAGCGGAGCGATCAGCGTGCCCGCGCATGCCAAGCTGATGATGCTGCCGCAGCGGCCCTACTTCCCGATCGGCGCGCTCAAGGCGGCGATCGTCTATCCCGCGGCCGCCGATGCGTTCAGTGCCGAGCAGGTCAAGGAGACGCTGGTGGCCGTCGGCCTGCCGCAACTGGCGGACCGGCTGGACGAGGACCAGCACTGGAACCGGATGCTGTCGCTCGGCGAGCAGCAGCGGCTCGGCATCGCCCGCGCGCTGCTGCATGCGCCGCAATATCTGTTCCTCGACGAGGCCACGGCCTCATTGGACGAGCCGAGCGAAGCCCGGCTCTATCGGGTCATCGCCGAGCGGCTGCCGCAGACCACCGTCGTCTCGATCGGCCACCGCTCGACCCTGCACGATTTCCACGACCGCAAGGTCGAGCTGATTCGCGACGGCGACCGGTTCTCGCTGCGGCAAGCCGGACAGGCGGCCGACGCGACCGCGGGTGGAGGCAGCTGAGGCGCGCGCGCCGCGGTGCCCACGCAAGGCGACCAGGAAAGGCGGCAAGACGTCCGAGCGACAGCCGGCCCCCGTCACCAAAAAGCAGAAGGGCGGCAGATTGCTCTGCCGCCCTTCGTGATCAGTCCGATCCGCCTTGGCGGGTGATTACTTCAGATTGCTCATCGCCGTCAGGTCGACCGAGAGCTTGGCGATGCCGGTCGCACCGCACCACTTCGAGCCCAGGCCAGCCGGGTTGATCGGCGTGACGTTGGTGGTGCCGCTGGCGGTGAAGTCGCTGGTGAAGGCGTTGCAATCACCCTTCGACATGTCGGTGTCGGAGTAGCGCAGGTCCAGCGTGAACACCTTGTAGGTGAAGCCGACGCCGATGTTCCAGGTGTTGTAGTCGGCATACTTGATGCCGTTCGGGAAGGCGGGAACGCCGTAGAAGGAGTCCGACGTGCCGAACCACTGACGGCCGAACTCACCCGACACGTACATGCCGACGCCGCTGGAGCCGAAGGTCGTGCTCGGGGCGGTGAACTTGCCGGTGACCGAGGCGTAGTTGCCCCAGGCGCCGGTGTTCAGGAAGTTCGGCGAGTAGAACTCGGTGACGCCGAACGTCCACATGTCGTTCACGGTGTAGTTCATCTTGCCGTAGACTTCGAAGAACGAGACGTCCTTCTTCATCACGTTCAGGTTGGTCAGCGTGTTGGCCTGACACTCGGCGCTCAGCGCCTGACCCGCGAAATCCGTCACGGCGCCGCCGCCGTAGTAGCAGGTGCCGCCCGGATACAGATAGCCCCAGACGCCGATGTCGAAGGCGAACGCGCCGAAGGTCGGGCGGATACCGCCGTAGATGTCGATCTCGGCAGCAGCGCGGTTCGCGAACGAGATGCTCTCGCCGGCGACGCCGACGTAGAGCTGCAGGTCCTTGTTGACGTTGTAGCGCGGCTCGAAATAGGCGGCGACCGACGCCTTGTGGTTCGACTGGGTGACGCCGCGGAACACGTAGTCGTTCATGATCGCCGCGCCGAACGCGATGTCCCACGGCTCGAACGCGACCGGAGGCGGAGCCTTATAGGCCTTGACCGCCATATCCGCCGCCGAAGCCGATCCCGAAACCATTGCCAGCGCCGTTGCCAGCAAAGCCCACTTTTTCATGACGATCCCCATCACCCTATTTCGAAAAAAGCCTGCCCCACCTTGGCCCCCCAGGGCGCAAACAAGACCGGCTGCGTCATCCAGACGCAATTTGTGCCAGCGTCCCGCCACACGTGAAGCAAAAAAGCGCGGCATCTGCCGCCTTTTTGGGCGATTTGACATTTCTACGGCAGGTAGTCGGCGCGTGTTGCATTTGAACAACAAATCTCCGTGTCCGAAAGCACGCTAGGACGCACAATCGATTGTGCCGGCCCGCTGGAAACGCGGTGCCGCAAGCAAAACGGCGCAGCGCACCGGAGTCGGATTCGCCCGGCCGTAGATCTGCGGGGACGACCGTTCGGACAAACAGGTCCATCGACAACAAGGGGCAGCCAACGCAGACAACGGACGCTGGCAAACGAAAAGGCCGCAGCGCAGCCGCCGCGGCCTCCCGATGTGAATTCGTCCGGCCCTGAGAATGATCCGGTCCAGAAGGATCAGTTGCTGGACGCCGTGCCCTCGCCGTCCTCGTGCTCCTCGGGCGCCGCGCTCGGCATCGCCCAGCTGGTCTCAGCAGCCGATTCGGTCTCGTGCATTTCGGGGGTCTCGACCAGCGGAGCCATCTTGGGAGCCCGCTTCTTGGCGGCCTTCTTCTTCGGCGCAGCCGGAGCCTTCGCAGCCGACGCCTTCGCCTTCTTGGCGGGAGCCTTCTTCGCAGGGGCCTTGGCCGCCTTCTTCGCCGCGGCCTTCACGGTCTTCTTCGCCTTCTTGGCCGGCGCCTTGACAGTTTTCTTGGCAGCCTTCTTGGCGGCCTTTTTCGCCGACTTCTTTGCAGCCTTCTTGGCGGACTTCTTCGTCGCCTTCTTCGCTGCCTTGGCCTGCGCCATCAGCTTCTTCTTTTCTTTCTTGTCCTTCTTCGCCTTCTTGTCCTTCGCCATCAGAAACCCTCCAGTTGCCGCCGTTCGATCAGCTCGTCCGGCGGGACGGGCCGGCCATCAGCGCGCGCCCATCCGTCAAATCATTCCTGGCCGCGGACCGCCCGTCGCCCAGTCGAGAAGCTCAACGGTGTGCACGACGGGGACGGAAGTGCCGCTGGCAATCTGCATCATGCAGCCGATATTGCCTGCCGCGATCACATTCGGCTTGACGGTCGCGATGTTGGCGACCTTGCGATCGCGCAGCTTCATCGCGATGTCAGGCTGGAGAATGTTGTAGGTCCCCGCCGAACCGCAACACAAATGACTCTCCGGTATATCTTTCACCACGAATCCGGACTTGGAAAGCAATTCTTTCGGAATGCTCGTGATTTTCTGCCCATGTTGCAGCGAGCAGGCCGAGTGATAGGCCACGACGACGTCGTCATGCTGAGTTGCAGGGGCCAGATCGAGACCGGCGAGATACTCGGTGATGTCCTTCGCGATCGCCGACACGGCGACCGCGGGCGCTGCATATCGCGGGTCTTCGCGCAGCATGTGTCCGTAGTCCTTGATGACGGTGCCGCAGCCCGAGGTCGTCACCAGGATGGCGTCGAGACCGCCACGCTTCGCCTCCGCGGTCCAGGCGTCGACATTGCCGCGCGCCCGCGCCAGCGCGTCGGAATCCTGCCCCATGTGATGGGTCAGCGCACCGCAGCATTGCTCGTCCTTGACCAAGACGACCTCGATGCCGTGCCGGGTCAGGACGTTGATCGCAGCCTGGTTGATGCGCGGCGCCAGGGCCGCCTGTGCGCAGCCCTGCAGCAGCGCGACGCGGCCGCGCCGCGCGCCCTGCGCGGCAAACACGCTGCCATCAGCCGGCCCCGGCGGCGGCAGCGCGGCGGCGGGCGCCAGATCGAGCATCGCCCTGACGCGCCGCAGCAGGCTGGGCGCAGGTGCGCGCGAGGCGGAGGATGCCGGCAGCAGCGCCTTGAACGGCCGGCCGAGCCGCGCCAAGGTCATCGCCAGCCGAAACTCACGCGGCCGCGGCAGCACATAGGCGAGCACGGCGCGCAGCAGCCGGTCGGTCAGCGGACGCTCGTAACGCTGCTCGATTCGCACCCGCGCCTGATCGACCAGATGCATGTAGTGGACGCCCGACGGGCAGGTCGTCATGCAGGACAGGCACGACAGGCAGCGGTCGATATGCTTGACCACGTCGGCCGTCGGCGCCTGGTCCTTCTCCAGCATCTGCTTGATCAGGTAGATCCGCCCGCGCGGGCTGTCGAGCTCGTCGCCGAGCAGCACGTAGGTCGGACAGGTCGCGGTGCAGAAGCCGCAATGCACGCAGGCGCGCAGGATCTTGTCGGCGACCGCGATGTCGGGATCGGCGAGCTGCGCCAGGGTGAACTCGGTCTTCATGACGCAACGCTCCGACGCAGACGGCCGCGGTTGAGAATGGTCTTGGGATCGAAGGAGACGCGAACGCGCTCCTCCAGCGCGGCGACGCCTGAGGGCTGCGGGTGGAACACGTCGACCGCGAGCCGCATCTCGTCCCACGCGCGCAGCAGGGTCGCGTGGCCGCCGGCGGCCTCGACATGCTTGCGCACCAGCCCCGCCGACGCATCGGGCTGCGGCGGCAGCGCGGCCCAGATCAGGCCCCCGCCCCAGTCATAGATCACCTCGCCGCCGGTCTGGCGCGTCAGGGCCTGCCCGATCGCGCCGCCCGACACCGGCGGACAGACGATCCGCCACACCGTCCAGGCGCCGAGCGGCCCATGGGCGGCGAGCGGCAGCACGTCGCGGATGGCGCTCCAGACATCGGCCGAGGCGTCGTCCGCAATGATCTCAGCCGGACCGAAGGTGGCGAGCTGGCGGGCGAGCGACGCCGCCCGATGCGCCGCGGAGGCCGTGATGCCCTCCAGCCGGATCACCGTGACCGCCTCGCGCGGCGAGCCGAGCGGGCTCAAGCCCGTGACCTCCGGCCGCAGCGTCGAGGCCGGCAGATGCGCGGCTCCGGAGACGTCGAACGGCGAGCCGAGCGCCGCCGTCATCGCCCGGTTGGCCTTGAGGTCGTCGAGCCCGCGCAGCACCAGCGTGCGTTCGGCCTCCGGCCGCGGCATCACCTTCAGGGTCGCCTCGGTCATGACCGCGAGCGTGCCCCAGGAGCCCGCCAGCAGCTTGCAGAGATCGTAGCCGGTGACGTTCTTCACCACCTTGCCGCCGGTCTTGAAGCTCTCGCCGAAGCCGGAGACGGCATGCGCCCCGAGCAGATGGTCGCGCACCCCGCCGGCCCGGACCCGCCGGGGCCCGGCGAGCCCTGCCGCGATCATCCCGCCGAGCGTGCCGCGGCCGGCGGTGCCGAGCAGCGGCCCCGTATCCATCGGCTCGAACGCGAATTGCTGGCTCTTCGAATCGATCAGCGACAGGAGATCGCCGAGCGGCGCCCCCGCCTGCGCCGTGATGATCAGCTCGTTCGGCTCGTAGGACACGACCGCGCTCAGCGCCGACAGGTCGAGCACGGCGTTGGTCGTCGTGATCTGGCCGATCTGGCGCTTGGAGCCGTGCCCGATCACGTCGAGCGGCTGCTCGCTGGCGATGGCGGCGCGAACCACCTCCTCCACATCGGCTGCGTTGCGTACTTTGAGGGCGTCCACCACTGCTGGCCTTGCTGGTTGATGATGACGATGGTCGCGCGCAACGCGCGGCCATCAGTGTTGGACTCGTTCTAGAGCATGATGGGCGAAAAGGGCAGCCCGGTGTGGCGAAAAGATCGTGCGGGGACAAGGGGATGGGAGGAGGAGGATGGGCACGCAGGAAAAACGTTCGCGCGGGGCGCAGCCGAATGCAGTTCCCTTCTCGTGGAGTGCGGGGCGCTCTACGCCGCGGCGCGCGAGTCCGTAGGGCGGGTTAGCGCAGCGTAACCCGCCGACCTTTCGATACGCGCGGCGGATTACGCCTTCGGCTAATCCGCCCTACCCGCTGCGTCACGATCCCCGTCATTCCGGGATAGGGCCTCAGGCCTTGAACCCGGAATAACGGGCCTGTCTTGCGTCCCTCCCGGGCACGAGCCGGGACGACACCGTCCATGCCGCACGGCCTCTCTGGACAAAACAGCGACGACGATGAACGGTGCGACGTTGCCGATCACGCAAGATGATCGGATTTGATGCGACTGGACGGGCTGCAGATGAAGCTTGTGATGGGGATACTGGTCGCCGCGCTCGTCCTGGCCGGCATGGCAACCGGCCGGGCGGCGGTGCGCATTGCCGACGACCCGGGCGGACGCATCGGGACTTATGTCGACAAATACAAACTCCTGCGCGACTCCGGCGAGCACGTCATCATCGACGGGATCTGCGGGGGCGCCTGCACGATCGTGCTGGGGACCCTTCCGCGCGACAGAATCTGCATTACCCCGAGAGCCGTGTTCACCTTCAGGGAAACTGACAATCTGGGCCTCTTCCTCCGTCCTGTCCCGAACCCGGAAGCAACGCAGATGTTGTTTGACCTCTACCCGGCCCCGATCAAACGATGGATCACGCGCCACGGCGGCCTGACCGCACAGCCGATCTTCCTTCGCGGCAAGGAGCTCCAAGCGCTCTATCGGCCCTGCGCGATCAACGTCCCGACCTCCGGCGGCGCGTCGCGGTAGATGGGTTGTCAATCCAAAGGGGCTCTAGTCAAATGCACTCACTGTAATCCCGAGCCCGGTTACATCTGGTCAAGTAACGGCGGCCTGCGTTCCAGCCCGAGGGTCGCAATATCGTCGGGACTTATGTCCGTTTGTTCGTAGGGCGGGTTAGTTTAGCGAAGCGTAACCCGCCGACCGTTCGGGCCACGCGGCGGATTGCGCCTTCGGCTCATCCGCCCTACGGCCCTAGTTGGAGTCAAGATATTGAAGGACCGCAGCGGCAACTCCAAACAGGAGACCGCAACCAACAAACCCGATCAGTCCTGCAAGTTGCTGATGCTTTGCTATGATGACCGCTTGCGACCACTCGTAGCCAAGCCGGCTCATCCATATCTCTTTTGCTCTCCTCTGAATGCCGCCCATGCCATTGGAACGAATGAACATGTAGGTGGAGCCCCGCCTCCAGACCGACACGCGTCTCTTCGCCAATGCAATGTTCAGGGAGAATGATGCGACTGAAATGCAGGCCACCAAGACAATGACGACCACACCTACTAATTTATGCAATGTCTACTCCCCTTGCCGCGCCGTTTCACGCGCTGCATCATCCCGGCCAATTCAGCCAATCGCCGGTTGATCAACCAGCACCATTCGGCATTACGGTGACAGTCCACAAAACTTGAGCAAGGCCGAGCAATGCCTGTTGCCGGGTGCGGCGCGCTCACGCCTCCTCCGCCGGCTTCGGCCCCCGCTTGGCCGGCTTGAGCACGCGCCCGGTCAGCTTCTCGATACGGGCGAGGAAGCGGTCGCTGCCGATCGGGCGGCCGATGCTCTCGGCGGCGCGCAGGCGCGCCAACAGAGCGTCCTCGTCCTCCGGTGGGGCGGACAGCAGGCCGGCCAAGTCCGGGAACATCCGCTTCACCGGCTCGCGCGCGGTGATGCCGTCGTCGCGGTCGCGCAGATGCGCGCGCGTGCTTGACCAGACCCAGTCCTGAGGGCGCGCCACCAGCCGCGCCCGCACCGGATTGAGACTGACATAGCGCAGCGCCGCCGTCAGATGCGTCTCGTCCATCGCTACCGCGCCGAACCGCCCCTGCCAGAAATGTCCGCTACGCCGGCGGCGTGCCTGGATGGTCCCGGCGTAGACGCGATGCACCCGCGACAGCGCCCGGCGCAGCCCGTCGGCATCCGACGGCACCAGGATGAGGTGCACGTGGTTCGGCATCAGACACCACGCCCACACCGCGACGTCAGCCGCCGCGCAATGGGTCGCGAGCAGGTCGCGGTACAGCGCGTAGTCGTCGTCCCCGAAAAAGGTCCGCGCGCGGCCGTTGCCGCGCTGGGTGACATGATGCGGCACACCGGGGATGACGACGCGAGCAAGACGGGCCATGCACCACCCTGCTCGCCCGAGTGATTTGCGTCAAGTTTAGTGCACTGTCACCGTAATTTCTGCACTGTCACCGTGATTTCGTAATTTCAGTAATTCCAAACCAGGCAGATACCCAGAACGGCGGCGACGGTGACGGCGTACTCGCTTTCAGCGTTTGAGTTATATCAACGACAGCCAGAAATTGCGTGTCAGCCTATACGCTGGCGGCGTACCCGTCGTCAGCGGTTCTTCAACATCAGGAGTTGACTATGGCTAGAAGCATTGCTGTCGGTCTTGTTATTCTCGCTATCTCTACATCTGCGGCCTTGGCCGGTCATCGCACTCATCATCATGCAAGAGCCGCTGCGGTTCCGCAGGTCGGGTCGAGCGATAGTGATCGCGACGAATATGGGAATATGCGGGTTAATCCCGGAACTCCGGGCGTCAGTGGCAGCAACGCTGCCCTACATGCAAAAACTCACCGCGATTCCCGCTACAACCCCAAGAGTGACTACAACGCAAACGGGACCATGCGGGTTGATACCGGAACTCCTGGCGTGAGCGGCAGCAATGCTGACCTACATGCCAAAACTCACCGTGATAGCGGCTACAACCCCAAGAGTGACTACAACGCAGATGGGACCATCCGGGTGCATTAGTCGTTTCATCAGCTTGCGACCACATGATCGGCCCGGAGTCGAACAGCGCTCCGGGCCTTCACGTCCACAATAGAAGCTGCCTCGGGGCGAAGGCGTTTTGCCGGTCGCCCGCGAGTTCGGATTACGATATTACGGTGACAGTCCACAAAACTGATCCTGCCCTCTCCGCGTCCGCGCTCACGCCTCCGCCGCCGGCTTCGGTCCGCGCTTCGCAGGTTTGGGCACGCGCCCGGTCAGCTTCTCGATCCGGGCGAGGAAGCGCTCGCTGCCGATGGTTCGGCATCAGGCACCACGCCCACACCTCAACGTCGGCCGCCGCGCAGTGGGTCGCGAGAAGGTCGCGGTACAGCGCGTAGTCGTCGTCCCCGAAAAAGGTCCGCGCGCGCCCGTTGCCTCGCTGGATGATATGATGCGGCAGACCGGCATGACGACACGGGCAAGACGGGCCATGCGCGGTCCTGCTCCGTTCGGGCGGCGCGCGTCAAGTTTAGTGCACTGTCACCGTAACTGCGAGATCGGGTTGGGTGGATCGCGGTCTGTCAGTTCTTGCTATTGGAAGGGACAGGCCGCGTCAGAGCACGCTATTAAGCGGCAAGGTCCGGCGCTGCGCTTCGCCTCGAGTTAAGCGCACTATCACCGCAATTCCCCATGCGCCTGTTAAAATCAGCGCCGCTGCAACGGCGTGACGTCGACCGTAGCGGCCAGCCAAGCGAGCATATCATCGACGTAGCTACGCGTTCGCTCTTCTATCTCGCGAACTTCTGCCTCTTCCCTACGCGCCTTCTTTATTGCCGTGGCGGTCTTTTTGGCTTCCAGAACTGAGTCTATGCCCGCGGCTCCAGCCGTCCCTTTCACAAACAGCCCTGCCACAGCCCGATTGTCCGCAGCTTTGTCTTCGATGTCAGCTAGATAGGACGGCATTCCCATGGCGACCTCCCACGAGCGCCCCGCGAATCTAGTCCGCACATTGTCAATTTTGAGGCTACTCGTCGAATCTCGCTGATCCGCCCTAGGCCCGTTCAGTCACTGGGCTTCAGTGCCAAAGCGGCTAATGGTGTTGGCGTGGCGTAAGCTGAACCAACCTCGCCTCCTATCGGTTCTCAAAAACCGACATAGTCTACAAAAGAGCCTGGATCAGGTGACAGTCCGGCACTGTCACCTAATCGGAGACGGTCTTGCCGGATTTCGCACTGCCAGGATCAAAGAACGCAGCCGTATGGTCGGCGTTGAGGTTTCAGTTGGACGCATGTGAATTCCATCACCACCCTAGCCCGTAGGGCGGATTAGCGAAGCGTAACCCGCCGACTTTTAGAGCCACTGATTTAGGCACGGGAACCCGTCAAGATCGAAATTGGGTGGAGAGCGGCTCTCCCTTTCCTAGCATGAAGGGGACGGGCCAACTTAAGAGACCGCTTCTCAGCGGCAAAGCCCGCTGAGCTATCTATCAGAGCGCACTATCGCCGCAACTGCGTGGAGAACAAAGCCCCCTAGCCGCCATCATCTCGTGCCCCCCCCCAGCCTGTGAGGCGCTGATCCTAAACGTTGCCGTCTAGGACAGGCTTGCAATTTCGGCGGGGCCGGTCGAACATCGGCTGTTATCAGCGAATAGATTGCCTACTGAATGCACATCCATCTCGCTCCACAGTCGGTCGAAGCACTGGCGATGGTGATCTCAGGCGGAGGCGGCAACGACCCCGCGCCACCAATTGGGATCTATCGATCGGGACCGAAGCTCGAATCCTTCATGCGCGGCTGCAACATCGCCATGAGCATTGGCAACGGGTCACGACTGCCCACCTTGATCGAGGCGATTGAACGAGCCAACCGCGTCGGCGACCAGACGATCCTCCGGAACATCATCGAGCGAGCGGCGGACCCTCGCGACTTCGCGTCCGACCCCGATAGGCTGCAGGCCGTCATCGAATACCTCAACGCACGGCTTTCCTTCGACGGGCTTGAGCTACAGCGTGTCGGGCGCCATGTCCGACTAGGGGCGCCAGGCAGGTCAGCCAGCGTTGTTGACGCTTTGGTCACCGCTGCGTCTGTCATTGATTTCGACACCGTGAACCGCGACCTCGAGCGGGCACTTGCGAGCGCCGAGAGCGATCCGGAGGACGCTGTAACGTCCGCCTGCTCGGTCATCGAGAGCGTCTGTCGTTCGGTGCTGATCGAGCTTGAACTACCTCTTCCACCCAAAAAGGATGTGCAAGGGCTCTATCAAGCGGTCCGCGAGCCTCTTGGTCTGACGCCTGATAAGCAGGGTGTCGCGGACGAGATTGCCAATGATGTACGTACAATCCTCGGCGGCCTCAACTCGGTGGTGAACGGTGTGGGCGCTCTCCGGACACACGGCGGGGATGCACACGGACGCGAAAGGGGCTACCGCAGAATCGATCCGCGCATTGCAAGGCTTGCGATTCATTCCGCAAGTACAGTCTCGCTATTTCTCGTGGAGACCTGGCAGAAGAAGTATCCTGCTAGGCAGCTCAAGCTACACTAATTGGAAACGGCCGAGATATCGGTCAGGGAATGGGGGAGGCGTAGCCGTGATCTCAAGGTCGAAGGGGAGCTAGAAGTTGCGGTGAGGCTGCACAAGACCGGCTAGCTGCTGGAGCAAATATCCACGAAGCTAAACCAACTCAGACATTTTGTGCAATGTCAGCGTAACGCCCGACCAGCTCGGCCAATCGCCCGTTGATCAACCAGCGCCATTCGGCGTACAACGCATTTGGAATCTGAATTCTGTTGGACAAGAATTCGGTGGCAGATCAGGCCTCTGCCGGTTAGAGGTCGGCCGCCCGTACAACGTTGTTCTTGGGACTGCACGATGGCCGTCGAGCGACTTCAGATCAATCCATCGGTCTTGACCTGGGCACGAAAGCGCGCCGGCCTCTCGCTCGACGAGGCTAAGCACTTCGGCCGCATTGACGAGTGGGAAAGCGGCGCATCGAGTCCGACTTATGCGCAGCTTGAAGGGCTCGCCTCAGGGCTGAAACTTCCGATATCGGTTTTCTTTTTTCCCGAGCCTCCCGATGTTCCTGATGTCAAGAAGTCGTTCCGAACGCTTCCCGACGCCGAACTGGAAAGCATTCCCAGCCGTGTGCGCCTGCTCGTCAGCAAGGCCACGGCGTTTCAACTCAACTTGGCTGAATTGACGGGTTCTAAGAACCCCGCAGAACGGCAGATCATTCGAGACCTAAGACTTAGCATCAAGGACAATATCGCCACCACCGCCGAAAAGGTTCGCGATTACCTTGGCTTATCTCTGGAAGCTCAGCAACAATTCAAAACCGACGACGACGCGCTGAAGGCTTGGCGCGACGCATTCCAAGCTGTCGGTGTCTTCGTCTTCAAGGACGCTTTCAGAACAGATGACTTCTCTGGCTTCTGTCTCTACGACGAAATATTCCCGCTGATCTACGTTAACAACAGCTCCACTAAAACGAGGCAGATATTCACTCTGTTCCACGAGCTTGCGCACCTGCTATTTCAGACCAGCGGCATCGATACGCTTAGCAGCGACTATATCGACCGGATCGGAGGCGATCAAAAAGCAATTGAGGTTTTCTGCAATGCGTTTGCTGCGGAATTTCTCTTGCCTGAAAAGGAGCTTGCGCAAGCTATGAAAGGTCGCAAGCACGACGAGGCAACCGCTACCGAACTCGCGAACCGCTTTCATGTCAGCCGAGAAGTGATTTTTCGTCGTTTTCTCGATCAGGGCAAGATCACGCAGCAAACCTACCGCGAGGCGACTACTCGCTGGGCACAGCAGCGTGGCGGTGCAGGCGCTCCGGGCGGCGATTACTTCTGGACCAAACTTGCTTACCTCGGCCGCGACTACGTTTCTCTAGCGCTAGATGAGTATCGACGAAATCGCATTAGCGAAACGCAGCTAGCCAACTTCCTCGACGTCAAACCCAAAAGCCTTGCAGGTCTTGAAGAACATTTCGAACGCGGCGCATTATAATGTATGTGTTCGACAACTCGCCTTTCTCGGCTCTGTTTCGGAACTATTACCGAAAGCAATTCCCATCGCTTTGGACTAAGTTCGACCAGATGATCGCGAACAAGTTGATCATATCCACGCGTGAAGTCTTGCGCGAGATTGAGGACGGTTCGCTTGCCGACCTCGCGGACTGGGCGAAGCAGAACCAAGACATCTTTCCCACGCCCACCAACGACGAAGGTCAGTTCGTAACGAAGATATTTTCCGTTCCCCATTTCCAAGCGAACATCGAGAGGCAAAAATTCTATAAGGGCGGTCGGAATGCCGATCCGTTCGTGATCGCCAAAGCCGGCACCGACGGCTTAACAGTAGTCACGATGGAGAAATTCAAAAAGGGGGCCGCTAAGATCCCGAACATCTGCGATCATTTCAAGGTGCCGTGCTTCACGCTTGAGGATTTCATGGCCGCCGAAGGCTGGACTTTCTGAAACCAGAGCTCCGCGCTGAAAAACTTATTTCGTGAATGAATCCAACTCAGAACGTTAAACCGCCCCCTTATGGCGAAATTTTCCTTTCGCTTTTACAGAAATCATGTATAACTTCACCCATCCTGCCTCACCGAGAGGGGCGTACGCGCGGTCGTCACGATACGTGGGGTGGGGATGCGGTGGCCGTGTCGGGTCGCAGCGTGACCTCGCGTCATGCCGACGAACGATTGCGATGCGGACGTGAAATCGTGTGGGCCTGGCCTCCCGGTGCTGAGGCCAAGTCGGCGACGACGCCTCCGCGCGTCGCGTCGACGACGGGGACAAGACAGCCGATCCCCGGGGCGAGCACGTATAAGCGTTAAGACCGCCGCGCAGGGAATGCCGGATGTTCGGCTGCACCTGTGGTACCTGCCGCCTGCATTTTTTTCGCAGGCGGGCCATGGGTGAGGCCTTCACCCGGCATTCCCTGCGCCCTCTCGATTGGTTTGGAGGGCGTGTCGATCGCATCACTCGGGCGGAGAACGCCGCGGGATCGCGAGGTCGTGTCTGCTGTGGGGCCTCATGGTTCGAGACGGCGCTGCGCGCCTCCTCACCATGAGGGTTGAGATTCGAACCGGCATGCACATGGACCGTGAGCAGCCTGCTTATGGAAGGGGGCGAGAGTGCCGGCTTCGATCTGCACGGTTGATGTCGAGGGAGCGACTTGCGCCCCTCACCCTGAGGAGCCCGCCGCTAGGCGGGCGTCTCGAAGGGCGAGGCCCGTACGGTGGCCTCATGGTTCGAGACGGCGCTCGCGCGCCTCCTCACCATGAGGGTCTCCAGCGTTCGCAAGCCGCGAGTGCGAACAGGCATCAGATGACGCAGCTCCGCTCGACAGCGCCCGCCTCAAAACCGCGGCAAGTCCGGAAACGCCAGCTTGCCGCCATGCACATGCATCCGTCCCAGCTCGGCGCAGCGATGCAGGGTCGGAAACACTTTTCCCGGGTTGAGCAGGCCCTGGCTGTCGAACGCGCATTTCACGCGCTGCTGCTGGTTGAGGTCGATCTCGGAAAACATCTCCGGCATCAGGTCGCGCTTCTCGATGCCGACGCCGTGCTCGCCGGTCAGGACGCCGCCGAGCTCGACGCAGCAGCGCAGGATGTCGGCGCCGAACGCCTCGGCGCGCTCCATCTCGCCGGGCTTGTTGGCGTCGTACAGGATCAGCGGATGCAGGTTGCCGTCGCCGGCATGGAACACGTTGGCGCAGCCGAGCTGGTATTTTTCCGACAGCTCGCGGATGCGCGCCAGCGCCTTCGGCAGCGCGCCGCGCGGGATGGTGCCGTCCATGCAGAGATAGTCCGGCGAGATGCGCCCGACGGCGGGGAACGCCGCCTTGCGGCCGGCCCAGAACAGGTTGCGCTCGGCCTCGGAGGTCGAGATGCGGCAGGTGGTCGAGCCGCAGCCATTGGCGATGCTCTCGACGCGGCCGATCAGCTCGTCGACCTCGACGCCGGGGCCGTCGAGCTCGATGATCAGCAGCGCCTCGACGTCGAGCGGATAGCCGGCGTGGACGAAGGCCTCGGCGGCGTGGATGGCAGGCTTGTCCATCATCTCCATGCCGCCGGGGATGATGCCGGCGCCGATGATGCGGGCGACGCATTCGCCGGCGGCCTCGACCTCGGCGAAGCCGACCATCAGCGCACGCGCCGTCTCCGGCTTCTGCAGGATGCGCACGGTGACCTCGGTGACCACGCCGAGCAGCCCCTCCGAGCCGGTGATCAGCCCCATCAGGTCGTAGCCGGCATTCTCGGCGCATTTGCCGCCGATACGCAGCACCTCGCCGGTCATCAGCACGATCTCGCAGCCCAGCACGTTGTTGGTGGTCATGCCGTATTTCAGGCAGTGCACGCCGCCGGAATTCTCCGCGACATTGCCGCCGATCGAGCAGGCGATCTGCGACGACGGATCGGGCGCGTAGTAGAAGCCGGCATGCGCCACCGCCTGGCTGATGGCCAGGTTGGTGACCCCCGGCTCGGTGACGACGACGCGGTTGTCGAAATCAATCTCGCGGATGCGCTTGAACTTGCCGAGGCCGAGCAGCACGCCGTCGGCCAGCGGCAGCGCGCCGCCGGACAGCGACGTTCCGGAGCCGCGCGGAACCACCTTGATGCCCTGGTCATGGCAATATTTCAGCACCTGCGACACCTGCGCGGTGGTCTCCGGCAGCACCACGACCATCGGCGGCTGACGGTAGGCCATCAGCCCGTCGGACTCGTAGGGCAGCATCTCGGCGGCGCTGTCGATGACGCCTTCGCCCGGCACGATTGCACGCAGTGCAGCAATGATCTCGCCACGGCGCGCCAGCACCGCTTGATCTGCCTCCGGCATCATGATCGCCATCGCGTTCCTCCGGCCTCGATTTTGCCCTGGCCTATCAATCACAACCGAAACGGTTTGGATAGGCAGCGGATCAGCATCGACGTTTGCGGCAGAGCAACAAACTCAGCCATTATGCTGATTTGCCTCAGCGCATCCCCGCTTGTGCCTCGCCTGAGGCCATGCCACAACCTGCGCGCAAACTCGTCTCGTAACCCACAGAGCCTGATCCATGAAGAAAATGACTTTGAGCGCGCTCGTCATCCTCGCCTCGTCGTCGCTGGCGTCTGCCGCGCTGGCGCAGGATGCGGCCGCCGGCAAGACGTCCTTCAACAAGTGCCTGCCCTGCCATTCGATCGGCGAGGGCGCGAAGAACAAGGTCGGCCCGGAGCTGAACGGCCTCGACGGCCGCAAGTCGGGCAGCGCGCCGGACTACAACTATTCGGAAGCCAACAAGAATTCGGGCATTACCTGGAACGAGGCGGTCTTCAAGGAATACATCAAGGATCCGAAGGCCAAGATTCCCGGCACCAAGATGACCTTCGCCGGCATCAAGAACGAGACCGAGATCAACAACCTCTGGGCCTATGTGTCGTCGTTCGACAAGGACGGCAAGCAGAAGCAGTAAGCGGCCGCCGGCCGACCCATCAGCTCGCCTGCAAAGCCCCGGCCGACCGCCGGGGCTTTTTTGCATCACGGCGCCACGGCATCGGCCGTGGCGACGGCCGCGACGATGCGGTCGACCTCGCCGGCCACCAGTTCCGGCACCGCGTTCTGGACCATGTGCCCGAGCTCGGGCAGCACGATCAGCCGGCTGTGCGGCACGACCTGGGCGAGCGGGCGGGCATGGATGTCGGTATAGACCGTCCGGTCGGCCTCGCCCGCCACGATCGTGACCGGGACCTTGATCTCGCCATAGCGCGGCGCCTGCTCGATCACGGCCTGCTTCAGGGTGACGAGATCGCGCGCATTGGCGATGAACTCGCGCGGGCGCAGCAGCAGCGGCGTCGCGGTCCGGTCGACGAAATCGTCCGGCATGGCCTGCGGCGCGAACACGCCGCGGGCGCCGGGCGCCATCAGCGCCAGACCGAGCGGCAGCGTGATCGTATGCGCCAGCAATGGCCCGACCACCGGCGTGGTGACGGCCTCGTTGTAGCGCCCGACCCCGCCTCGCCAGGGATACGCGACCGGCGCCAGCATCACGAGGCCCGCGACCCGGTCGGGGAAATCGAGCGCCATGCGCAGGCCGAGCGCGCCACTCCAGGAATGCACCACCAGGACGACCTGGCCGACCCCGAGCCGCGCCAGCGCCTCATCCAGCATGCGGGCCTGAGCGGCGGGCGTGGAATCCTCGGGCCTGAGACGCGGGCTCCAGCCGTGGCCGGGACGGTCGACCAGCAGCACCCGGTGGCGCTGCGCGAGCAGGTCGCCGAGCGGCCTGCGCATCGCCTCGAGGTTCGAGCTGGCGCCGTGGAGCAGCAACAGTGGCGGCTTTTCGCTGTCGCGGGGCCCGATATCCACAAGATTGATCGTCGCACCCTCGACATTGATGGCCTGCCCTTGCGCCGGGTAACGGCGCTCGAGCACCGCCACGCCGGCGCGCGTGAGCATCGCCAGGAGCGCCAAAGTGCCCACCAAGAACATTGAAATCATTGATAGTTTTCTGCCTGTCACAGTGACAGTTACGGTGCAGATCCGCGGGAGTTGCAGATCCAGCCGCGTTGTCTCGTCGTTTCGTCCGGGAATCCTGTCATCACCGCGTCGTCGGCCATTTTATAACCATGGTCGGGACTTTTCCTCGCAATCGGCTGATGGCCGTGAATTACTTCCGGTCGGGTCATTGCTTGGTTTGAGCACGATGACCGGCCCTGAGTTTAGTTTGGTGTTTTGGGAGGGGGTTACCGATGAGTGTTCGTTCAAGCGAGACGGCTATCGACGAGATCGTCGCGAGCTGCAATGGCGATCTCCGTGGCGCGCTGAAGGCGCTGCTGCTGGTCAACGAGCACCTCGAGGCCGAGATCGCGCAGCTTTATGCCGCGGCCGCCCAGTACGGCCTGCCGGACCGCCGCAGCACCGCGTTCCACTGAGCGATCCGACCGGGCGACGATCAGTCCTCGGCTGTGATGTCCTTGTTCGGGCAGGCGTTGATCGTGGAGCGCGCGAGCTTTGCGTCGTCCAGCGACTTAAAGGGGCCGGACGCGAACCAGATGTCGCCCATGGTGGGGGTGACGACCGGATTGCTGGTCACGATCTCGCAGCGATTGGTGGCGCGGTTGCCGACCACCCAGAACATGTCTTCGGCCCACGCGGCCGTGGCCGCCGTCATCACCAGCGCTGCCGCCAGCACCGCACGCGTCATTGCGCCTCTCCTGCCGACAAATCTCGATCAAGCGGCACGTGGGGTTGCGCGGTCCCGCCAGCAAGAGCGGCGATCAGCACATGGTTAACGGCAGGTCCGGCGTCAGATGTCGCGGCCTTCGACCTTTTCGGTCAGCGTCTTGACCAGCTCCGGCACCTTGTCCAGATGCGGATTGACCTCGAGCGCCCTGCGGAACGCGTCCAGCGCCCGCTTTTCCTCGCCGAGATCCTGCATGATCATGCCGAGACCCGCGAGCGCGCCGAAGTGCCGCGGCTCGCGCAGCAGAACCTGCTGGATGTCGGCGAGCGAGCGGCCGTAATCGTTCTGGAGGTAGTAGATCGTGGCGCGGCGGTTCCAGGCCTCGACATAATCGGGCCGGAGCTTGATGACCGAATCGAGCAGCTTGAGCGCGACGTCGTTCTGCTTCGCGTCCATCGCGGCTTTGGACCGCGCCATCAGCAGGGCAACGGTATCGCTGGGGGTCTGCAGCCAGATCGCCCAGATCCGCGCCTCGACGTGCTTGGCGCTGATCTCGTCCGGTGCGGCCTTCAGCGCGCCGAACAGGAAATCGAGGCCCTTGGTCTTGTCGGCCCCGACCTTGGGCAGCTTGGCGGGCGCCTCGGGCGGCTTCGGCTTGGGCGCCGCACGCGGCTCGCCCTGCGCCTGCGCAAGGTGCGGTATGGAAATGACGACGGCGGCGAGCAGGACCGCCCGGAAAGTTCGCTTTGCCATGCGCCGAGTGTAGACGCAGTCAGCGCGTCCTGCAAAGCAGCACACGCGTCAAACGCCTGTGAGCGGAGGACTGGCGACGGCGGCCGGATCAGCCTCGTTCGATCAACCCTGGCGGGCCTTGAAGCGGCGCTGGACCTTGTTGATCACGTAGACGCGGCCCTTGCGGCGGACCAGACGGTTGGCGCGGTGGCGGCCACGCAGCGACTTCAGCGAGTTACGGACCTTCATGGGACATCCTGATACGTTGAAAGGCCGTGTTGGACAGGCCGGAAGTGGCAAATAGAAAGGGAGTTCCGCAAGCGACCAAGCCGCCCGGATTGGCCGGTTTCTAACCACCGGCCCGCCGGATGTCAATCATGGCGGGGCCGGGCTTCAACAGAACCTGCCGGCCAGCGGCCCACCAATCCAACTTGGCGATTGCCAAATTTGTTATATCCTATAATCAATTTTCCAAAGCCAAGAACCAACCGCCGGGAACGCCCATGCCCAAGCTCGCTCTGCCCAAGATCGACGACGTCGTCGCCATCGACATCCATACCCATGCCGAGGAGCCCTGCGGCATGCATGCGGATGACGGCTACGACGATTTCCAGGCCCAGATGGCCGACTACTTCAAGTCGCCGCACAAGCATCCGCCGACGGTGCCGGAGACCGCCGCCTATTATCGCTCGAAGAACATCGCCGCGGTGATCTTCCCGGTCGACGCCGAGCGCGAGACCGGCTTCCGGCGCTACAACAATTACGAGATGCTCGAGGTCGCCTCCGACCATCTCGATGTGCTGATCCCGTTCGTCAGCATCGATCCGCACAAGGGCAAGCTCGGCGTCCGCGAGGCGCGCAAGCTGATCGAGGAGTATGGCGTCCGCGGCTTCAAGTTCCACCCGACCATGCAGGGCTTCTACGCCAACGACCGGCTCGCCTATCCGCTGTACGAGGCGATCAATGACGGCGGCGCGATCGCGCTGTTCCACACCGGCCAGACCGGCGTCGGCTCGGGCATGCCGGGCGGCATGGGCATGCGGCTGAAATACTCCAACCCGATGTACATGGACGACGTCGCGGCCGACTTCCCCGACCTCAAGATCATCCTGGCCCATCCCTCCTTCCCCTGGCAGGAGGAGGCGCTGTCGGTGGCGACCCACAAGCCCAACGTCTACATCGACCTCTCGGGCTGGTCGCCGAAGTACTTCCCGCCGATCCTGGTGCGCTACATCAACTCGATCCTGCAGGACAAGATGCTGTTCGGCTCGGACTGGCCGGTGATCACGCCCGACCGCTGGCTCGCCGACTTCGCCAAGCTCGACATCCGCGACGAGATCCGGCCGAAGGTCCTGAAGGCCAACGCGCGCAGGCTGCTCGGGATCTGAGATCGTTCGGTCCGCAAGGATCGTGCTAGTCTACGCGGGCGCGGTGGCCCATCGGTCATCGCGCCTGTTCGAGGTGGTCAGGTGAGCGCCATGCCGTTCAAAGCCATCGTCTTCGACGCCTATGGCACGCTGTACGACATCCAGTCGGTAGCGGCGGTCACTGAGCAGGCTTTTCCCGGCCACGGCGACATCATCACGCAGATCTGGCGCATCAAGCAGCTCGAATACACCTGGCTGCGCTCGCTGATGCAGCGCTACGAGGATTTTTCGGTCGTCACCCGCGAGTCGCTGCTCTATACGCTGCGCGTTCTCGGCCTGCAGGCCGATGCGATCACACGCGATCGCATCATCGCCAAATATCTCGATCTCGATCCCTACCCTGATGCACGCGCCGCGCTCGCCGCGATGAAGGACCGCCGGCTCGCGATCCTCTCCAACGGCAGCCCCGCGATGCTCGACGGCCTGGTGAAGGCCAGCGGCTTCGATGCTATGCTCGATGCGGTCATCAGCGTCGATGCCCACAAGATCTTCAAGCCGAGTCCCGAAGCGTATACGCTGATCGCGGAGACACTTGGACTTGCACCCGCCGAGGTGCTGTTCGTGTCCTCCAATCCCTGGGACGTCTGCGGCGCCAAGGCCTTCGGCCTCAACGTCGCCTGGATCGAGCGCGTCACTCCCGAAGCCATGGCGGCCGCCTGCAACAAGACCGATCTCGTGTCCCCGCTCACGATGTTCAAGGCGCTGCGCACCCAGATGGACGAGTTGGGTTTTGCGCCCGATTATCGTATTGCTGCGCTCTCCGAATTGCCTGAGATCGTCAACACGCATGAGCCTTGAATCCGTCCGCGCCTTCTTCGCTGAAAAAGCCCCCGACATCGACGTCCTCGTCTCCAGCCAGAGCTCCGCAACCGTGGCGCTCGCGGCGGAAGCCTATGGCGTGGAGCCGGCCCGCATCGCCAAGACGCTGTCGTTGCGCGTCGGTGAACGCGTCATCCTGATCGTCGCTGCCGGGAACGCCCGCATGGACAACAAGAAGGTCAAGGCGCAGTTCGGCGGCAAGCCGAAGATGCTGGGTCTCGACGAGGTCGCCGACATCACGGGGCACGAGGTCGGCGGCGTCTGCCCGTTCGGGCTGAAGTCGCCGCTGCCGGTGTATTGCGATCTGTCGCTGAAGGCCTTCGACATCGTCGTGCCCGCGGCGGGCTCGACCCACAGCGCGGTGAAGATCACGCCGGATCGCATGGCCGAGCTGACAGAAGCGGCATGGGTCGACGTCTGCGAGGTGCAGTCCTGATCGGCTGAGATCGGCGGGCGCGCTCATCGCTTCTTCGCCTTCGCGAGCTCCTTCACCAGAAACTCCGAGAGCACCTCGACCCGCGCGGGGCGCGGGCCGCCGGGCGGCATCACCAGGTGCATCGCGCCTTCCGGCTGGCTCCAGCCCTTCAGCACCACCTCGACCTCGCCCGACGCGATCGCGTCGCCCACGATGAAATCCGGCAGGTCTGCGATGCCGAGCCCGGCGCGCACCGCCGGCAACAGCGCCTCGCCATTGTTGACGCGCAGCTGTCCCGCCGGCCGCACGCTGGCCTGCTCGCCGGCCGCATTGGTGTAGTGCCAAACGCCAGCGGTGGAGAGATAGGCGTAGCCGAAGCACTTGTGCTCGGCGAGATGCATCGGGTGCGTCGGCCGGCCGTGGCGCTTCAGATAGGACGGCGCCGCCACCGTGTAGCGCGGCATGGCGCAGAGCCGGCGCGCGAGCAGCGAGGAGTCCGGCAGCCGCGCGATGCGCAGTGCGAGATCGAAACCTTCGCCGATCAAATCGACGGTGGCGTCGCTCATGTGGAGGTCGATCGAGACCTCCGGATATTGCTCCAGGAACGCCGGCAGCAGCGGCGCGATCTTCTTGACGCCGAAGGTCATCGGCACGGCGAAACGCACCAGACCGCGCGGCGTCAGTGACTGCGCGAGCGCCTCGGTCTCCGCCGCCTCGCCATCGGCGAGCAGCTGCGCGGCGCGCTCGGACAGCCGCTGACCGGCATCCGTCAGCGCCAGGCGCCGCGAGGTGCGGTTGAACAGCCGCGTGCCTAGACGCTCCTCCAGCCGGCTCACCGCCTTGGAGACGGAGGCCTTGGAGAGGCTCAGCTCCTGCGCGGCGCCGGCGAAGGAGCGCAGCTCGACGACCTTGGCGAAGATCGCCATCGCCTCGAAATCCGGAAGTCGCGCCATTCCTTCAAATCTCTCTTTTGGAAACAATAGGTTTCAATAGTTTCTATTTCTATACTCCGGTCGCCGCCTTATTCCAATGCCCAACGGCACGGCGGCACCGGCCGACCGTTGCAACCACAGGAGCAGACCCATGATCGAACTGAAGCCCTTTGCGGCGCTGGGCGGCGCCGACCACGGCTGGCTCAAGGCCAGGCACCATTTCTCGTTCGCGAGCTACTACGACCCCAGCAACATGGGCCACGGCGCCCTGCGCGTCTGGAACGATGACGAGATCGCACCGAACACCGGCTTCCCCGCGCATCCCCATCGCAACATGGAGATCATCACCTATGTCCGCGAGGGCGCGATCACCCATCAGGACAGCCTCGGCAACAAGGGCCGCACCGAGGCCGGCGACGTCCAGGTGATGAGTGCGGGCAGCGGCATCCGCCACTCCGAGTACAATCTCGAGCCGACCACGACCCGGATCTTCCAGATCTGGATCGAGCCGACCACCGACGGCGGCCAGCCGACCTGGGGCGCCAAGCCGTTCCCGAAGTCCGATCGCTCCGGCAAGCTGGTGACGCTCGCGAGCGGCTTCGCAGATGACGGCGACGCGTTGCCGATCCGCGCCAAGGCACGCGTACTCGGCACCACGCTGAAGGCCGGCGAGACCGCCGAGTACGATGCCGACAAGGCCCGGCATATCTATCTCGTGCCTGCCGCCGGAAGCGTCGAAGTGAACGGCGTCCGCGTCAACGCTCGTGACGGCGCCGCCATCCGCGACGAGGCCACGCTGAAGATCACGGCGCTCGAAGATTCCGAACTGGTGCTGGTCGACGCCGCTTAAGTCTGTTTCGCGATCCCGGTCGGCTCTCCGGCCGGGACGCCCTCCCCGATCACTCGCATTCCCACGGAGACTTCCATGACCAAGGTTCTCGTTCTCTACTATTCCGCCTACGGCCACATCGAAGCGATGGCCAACGCCGTCGCCGAAGGCGCCCGCGAAGCCGGCGCCGCCGTCGACATCAAGCGCGTGCCGGAGCTCGTGCCCGCCGACGTCGCCAAGGCCTCGCACTACAAGCTCGACCAGGCCGCACCGGTTGCCAAGGTCGAGGAGCTCGCCAACTATGACGCCATCATCGTCGGCACCGGCACCCGCTTCGGTCGCATGGCCTCGCAGATGGCCAACTTCCTCGACCAGGCCGGCGGCCTCTGGGCCAAGGGCGCGCTGAACGGCAAGGTCGGCGGCGCCTTCACCTCGACCGCGACCCAGCATGGCGGCCAGGAGGTCACGCTGTTCTCGATCATCACCAACCTCTTGCATTTCGGCATGACCATCGTCGGCCTCAACTACGGCTTCGCCGGCCAGATGAAGCTCGACGAGATCACCGGCGGCTCGCCCTATGGCGCGACCACCATCACTGGCGGCGACGGCAGCCGGCTGCCGAGCGAGAACGAGCTGGCGGGGGCGCGCTATCAAGGGCGCGTGATCGCCGAGACCGCAAAGAAGCTGCATGGCTGACGCGACTGGGGCGGCACTTCCGTCACCGGAGCGCCGCCCCATCTCGTCGGAAGAAAGTGAGGGAGTCCGCAATGCCCGCCATGCTCGAACTGGTGACGCTGGCCAGGCTGGCCCGCCATCCTCTGCAGATGATGGCGCGCCATTGGTACTGCAAGGGCCTTTACCGCGCGAGCCGTGGTCAGCGCCGCTGCCCGGAATGCACCGCTATAGCGGCTTGATCTGCACCTTCTTGAACTTCACGACGCCCGAGCCGTATTGCAGGGCGATCGGCCCCGCAGCATGCTTGCTGTCGTCGACGTCGGCGGTCTTCTCGCCGTTGAGCATCACGGTCAGCCGCGTGCCCTTGGCGGTGATCTCGTAGGTGTTCCACTTGCCGCCGGCCTTCGGCATCGGATCGACCTTGGACACGTCGACGATGGCGCCGGTGCCGTATTTCGGATCGGGCCGCTTGTCGAAGATGTTGACCTCGTAGCAGATGTTGGAGTCGATCTTCGCCGACTGGTCGCAACGGATGAAGATGCCGCTGTTGGCGGCGTCGTCGACCCAGAACTCGGCCTTGATCTGGAAATCCTTGTAGCTGGCCTTGGTGACCAGATAGGACGGATCCTTGCCGTCGAGCTTGTCGGCCATCAGCACGCCGTCCTTCGCCTCCCAATTGGCCTTGCCGACCTCGGCGAATTCGACCTTCTTGTCACCGTCGACCAGGGTCACCCAGCCGTCATCGGCGAATGCCGTCCCCCAGCTCGCGCCCGCAATCAACAGTCCGGCCGCAAGCCCGCACAAGCGATACCGCATCGAAACGCCTCCCCGTTTTTGTTTGGTTCGCCGCCACGATAGCAAAGCGCCGGACGAAGCAAACGGGTTTCGATGCTGCATCTGCTCTCTCGTCGAACTACACCGCCGTCGCGCGCGCAAAATCGACATAGATCTCGCGCAGCCGCGCCGCGACCGGGCCAGGCTTGCCGTCGCCGACCGGCTTGCCGTCGATCGTGACCACCGGCTGCACGAACGAGCTCGCGCTGGTGATGAAGGCCTCCTTCGCCGCGAGCGCCTCCTCCACGGTGAACAGCCGCTCCTCGACCTTGAGCTGACGCTCCTCGGCGAGCTTCACCACCGCCTTGCGGGTGCAGCCCGGCAGGATCGCGTTGGAGTTCGGCCTGGTGACGATGACGTCGTCCTTGGTCAGGATGAAGGCGGAGGACGAGCCGCCCTCGGTCACGTGACCATCCTCGACCATCCAGGCCTCTCCAGCGCCGGCGGCCGCAGCCGCCTGCTTCGCCAGCACCTGCGCCAGCAGCGCGACGCTCTTGATGTCGCGCCGCGCCCAGCGGATGTCGGGCACGGTGATGACGCCGATGCCCGCCGTCGCCGAGGGTGCATCGACGATGTTCTTGGCGGTCACGAACATCACCAGCGTCGGCTTGACGTCGCCTTTCGGAAACGGGAAGTCGCGGCCCTTGTCAGCGCCCCGCGTGACCTGCAGATAGACCATGCCCTGGTCGAGCCGGTTGCGCGCGACCAGCTCCTTCTGCAGCGCCTCGATTCGCGCCAGGCTCTCCGGCAGCGCCAGCCCGATCTCGCCGACCGAGCGCTCCAGCCGGGCGAGGTGCGAGGCGCTGTCGACCAGCTTGCCGTCGAGCACCGCCGCCACCTCATAGATGCCGTCGGCGAACAGGAAGCCGCGATCGAGCACCGAGACCTTGGCCTCGGACAGGGGCACGAAGGCGCCGTTGACGTAAGCGATGGGGTCCAAGGCGGTATCTCCTTTCTCATCAGCGCACGCATAGTCCTTAGCATGCGCCGATCGTTTCTCTCGCCGTCATTCCGGGGCGATGCGCAGCATCGAACCCGGAATGACGGGTCTAACTAGTGCGACAAAATCTTCGACAAGAACTGCTGCGCGCGCTCGCTGCGGGGCTGGCCGAAGAACTCATCCTTCTTGGCGTCCTCGACGATCTCGCCGCGGTCCATGAAGATGACGCGGTGGGCGACCTTCCTGGCAAACCCCATCTCGTGGGTCACGACCATCATGGTCATGCCCTCGCGGGCGAGATCGACCATGACGTCGAGCACCTCGCTGATCATCTCCGGATCGAGCGCCGAGGTCGGCTCGTCGAACAGCATCGCGATCGGGTCCATGGCGAGCGCACGCGCGATCGCGACACGTTGCTGCTGGCCGCCCGAGAGCTGCGCCGGAAATTTCTGCGCCTGCTCCTTCAGCCCGACGCGCTCCAGCAGCTTCATGCCCTTGGCGGTCGCTTCCTCGTGACCGCGCCCCAGCACCTTCTGCTGGGCGAGGCAGAGATTTTCGATGATCTTCAGATGCGGAAACAGCTCGAAATGCTGGAACACCATGCCGACGCGCGAGCGCAGCTTCGGCAGGTTGGTCTTGGGATCATTGACCTTGAGACCATCGATCGTGATCGTGCCGTCCTGGAACGGCTCCAGCGCGTTGACGCATTTGATGAGGGTCGACTTGCCGGAGCCGGAGGGACCGCAGACCACCACCACCTCGCCCTTGGCGACCGATGTCGTGCAGTCCTTCAGCACCTGGAAGCTCGGGCTGTACCATTTGTTGACGTGGCTGATTTCGATCATGGGAGCCGACTACCTGATGATGGCGATGCGCGACTGCAGGCGGCGGACGCCGTAGGACGCAATGCAGGAGATGGTGAAGTAGATCAGGGCCGCGAACAGATACATCTCGACCAGCCGGCCGTCGCGCTGCGCGACCTTGGAGGCGGCGCCGAGGAAGTCCGGGATCGAGAGCACGTAGACCAGCGAAGTGTCCTGGAACAGCACGATGGTCTGGGTCAGCAGCACCGGCAGCATGTTGCGGAACGCCTGCGGCAGCACGACGTAGCGCATGGTCTGCGCATAGGTCAGTCCGAGCGCCGAGGCCGCGGCCGGCTGACCGCGCGAGATCGACTGGATGCCGGCGCGCATGATCTCGGAGAAATACGCCGCCTCGAACATGATGAAGGTGATCAGCGAGGAGGCGAAGGCGCCGACCTTGATCGGCCGCGACGATCCGGTGATCCACTGCCCGATATAGGGGACCAGGAAGTAGAACCAGAAGATCACCAGCACCAGCGGCAGCGAGCGCATGAAGTCGACATAGAGCCCGGCGATCCAGCCCATCACGCGATAGCCGGACAGCCGCATCAGCGCGATCATGGTGCCGAAGACGAGACCGCCAAAAGCCGACAGCGCGGTCAGCGTCAAGGTGAATGTCATGCCGTCGATGAACAGGTAGCTCAGCGAGCGGCGGATGACGTCGAAATCGAAATTGGCCAGCATCTCATTTGCCCGTGATGTAGCCAGGGATCGCCACCGCGCGCTCCAGCAGGCGCATGCCGATCACGACGATGACGTTGATGACGAGATACATCAGCGTTGCGGCGCTGAACGCCTCGAACACCTGGAAGGAGAATTCCTGCATCTCGCGGGCGGCGCCCGTCAGCTCGATCAGACCGATCGTGATCGCCACGGCGCTGTTCTTGACCGTGTTGAGAAATTCGGACGTCAGCGGCGGCAGGATGATGCGGAAGGCCATCGGCAGCAGCACGTAGCGATAGGCCTGCAAGGTGGTGAGGCCGAGCGCGGTCGCCGCCATCATCTGGCCGCGCGGCAGCGAGCCGATGCCGGCCGCGAGCTGCACCGCGACGCGCGCCGACATGAACAGCCCGATGCCGACCGCGGCCGTATAGAACGGCGCATTCGGCATCTGTTTCAGCCACAGGCCGGCGGTTCGCGGCAGCAACTCGGGCAGCACGAAGAACCACAGGAACAGCTGCACCAGCAGCGGCATGTTGCGGAAGAACTCGACATAGACGAAGCCGATCCAGGTCGCCAATTTCGAGGGCAGACTGCGCAGAATGCCAACGATCGTGCCGCAGATCAGCGCGATCACCCAGGCCGACAGCGAGGTCACGATGGTGACCTTCAGCCCCGACAGCAGCATGTCGAAATAGGTGCCGGCCCCGGTCGGGTTCGGCTCCAGGAAGATGTGCCAGTTCCAGGTGTAGTTCACGGGGGTGTCCTGAAGTGATAGCTCGCGGTCGGTTTACGCAATGTCGCCACGAGCGACACTGCGCTCCCCTCCCCCCGCGCGAAGCGGGGAGGGGTCGGGGTGGGGGTCTCAGCAAAGACTGCCCCTGCGGGCCCCCCTCCCCAACCCTCCCCCACAAGGGGGGAGGGAGCGCACCGGCGTCGCGGCACGAGCTTAATGCGACTTCACCTTACGGCTTGTACGAATCCGGATCCGGCGAGTCCGACGGCTTGGCGAACTCGGCCTTCAGCTCAGCCGAGATCGGGGTGTTCAGGTTCAGGCCCTTCGGCGGGATCTTCTGCATGAACCACTTGTCATACAGCTTGGCGCCCTCGCCGCTGGTGTAGATCTTGGCGGTCGCAGCATCGACGACCTTCTTGAACTGCGGATCGTCCTTGCGGAGCATGATGCCGTAGGGCTCCGGCTTGGAGAACGCATCCTTGGAGATGACGTAGGCGGCCGGATCCTTGGAGCTAGCGACGAGGCTCGACAGCAGGATGTCGTCCATCACGAAAGCCACGGCGCGATCGGTCTCGACCATCAGGAAGGCTTCGGCGTGATCCTTGGCCGGGATGATGTTGATCCCAAGATTGCGTGCGGCATTGGCTTCGGTGAGCTGCTTGATGTTGGTGGTGCCGGCAGTCGACACGACCGTCTTGCCCTTCAGATCATCAATCTTGTTGATGTTGCTCGACTTCTTCGAGACGTAGCGGCTCGCCGTCAGGAAGTGGGTGTTGGTGAAGGAGATCTGCTTCTGGCGCTCGGCATTGTTGGTGGTGGAGCCGCATTCCAGATCGATGGTGCCGTTGGCGAGCAGCGGGATGCGGGTCGACGACGTCACCGGATTGAGCTTCACGTCGAGCTTGTCGAGCTTGAGCTCCTTCTTCACGGCATCGACGATGCCCATGCAGATGTCGATGGCAAAGCCGATCGGCTTCTGATTGTCGTCGAGATAGGAGAACGGGATCGAGGAGTCGCGCACGCCCAGCGTGATCGCACCGGTCTCCTTGATGTTCTTCAGGGTCCCCGTCAGGTCCTCGGCCTGCACCTGGCCGGCGCAGAGCGCGGCGGCGACGGCAAGACCGAATAGGCGAAGCTGCTTCATAACTGATCTCCTCAATCCGGCTGATCGCCGGATGCTTGCATAAACCACAGCGAACTCAAAATGGCCCCCGCCCCCGGACGATCTCCGGCCGGACGAGCGCGGGCACCATAGACCGCCCCGCGGCGGGACGTCCTCGGACGATTGCGACAAATTGCCTGTCCCGCGTCCCCTTCGACAAGACGTTCGGGCTGAAACGGCAGCGCCGAACGTCGGGATGGTAAACTACGATCAGCTCGCATGCCCCGCGACCAGACGAAAGTTGCAGGCGGACGGTTCCCGCACGCGGCACGCCCCTCACTCCGGCTCAGGCGGCGGGAGGTGAGCACCAATGATGCCAGGCGATGTGTGCTCATGCCTCCTTCTCGGTTCACAGCGGCTTCCGCAATTCGCCAAGATCCCAGAACAGCCCGGCCATCAGGCCGAGCGCCTCCTCCGTGACATCCAGCAGAATGTGTTCATCCGGCGCGTGCTGCGAGCAACCCGGATAGGAGTGCGGCACCCACATGGTCGGCATCTTCAACACGTCGGCAAACACGTCATTGGGCAGCGAGCCGCCGAAGTTCGGCAGCACGGCGGGCGCCTTGCCGGTGCTCATCCGGATGGAGTCCGCGGCCCATTTGATCCAGGGACTGTCGATGTCGGCGCGCGAGGCCATGAAGCCCTGCGTCATGCTGACCTCGATCATCGGGAAGCCATGCGCAACGAGTTGGTTCTTCACGTCCTCCACGATGCTGCCGACCTTGGTGCCGACGACGAAACGCAGCTGCAGCACGGCGCGGGCGCGGCCGGGGATCGCATTCGCCGGCTTGTCGATATTGCCGGAGGAGATCGCCAGCACCTCGAGCGTGTTCCAGGCATAGAGCCGCTCCGCCGGCGTCAGGCCCTCCTCGCCCCAATCGTCCGACAGCGCCGGCTCGTCGGCGGTCGGCTCGACCCTCACGTCGGCGAGGATGGCGCGGATCGCGTTGGTGAGGCGCGGCGGCTTCAGCGACTCCAGCTTGATGCGGCCCTGGCCGTCGACCAGCGTGGCGATGGCATTGGCGAGGATGGTGGCGGGATTGGCGAGCACGCCGCCCCAATTGCCGGAATGATTGCCGCCCTCGCGCAGATTGACGTCGAGATGCAGCCGGATGCCGCCGCGGCAGCCGAGAAAGATGGTGGGGCGTGCGGTCGACAGCCGCGGGCCGTCGGAGCCGATGAAGACGTCGGCCTTCAAGGCGTCGCGATGCCGGTCGGCCACCTCTGCGAGGTCGGGCGAGCCGATCTCCTCGCCCATCTCGATGATGAACTTCGCATTGAAGCCGAGCTTGCCGCCGCGGGCCTCGCGCACCGCGCGCAGCGCCGCCAAGTTGATGCTGTGCTGGCCCTTGTTGTCGGCGGTGCCGCGGCCATAAAGACGATTGCCCGCTGGCGTCACCGCCCAGGGATCGCGCCCGTCGCGCCATTCGCCGGCCATGCCGTCGACGGTGTCGCCGTGGCCATAGCTGAGCATCGTCGGGGCGCTGTCGCTCTCGTGGTAGGTCGCGATCAGGAACGGCGACTTGCCGCTCGGCGAGGGCACGATCTCGGAGGAAAAGCCGAGCGCGGCAAAGGACGGCGTCAGCTCGTTGGCCAGATACGCCGCGAGGTCGTCCTTGCGCTCGGGATTGAGGCTCTCGGTGCGATAGGCGACCCGGCGGCCGAGCTCGGCCAGGAAGTCACCGCTCGTCAGGCTTTGACGGGCACGGGCGATTGCATCAATCCTGGTCATGGCGCTTTTCCAGTCACAACGAAGGCGGCGTCATATCGGGATCGTGGGCCGAGCGAAAGAGGCTGGGTTTGAATTCAATGGGTCAGCGCATGCGTCTCGGATTATGGAACTGCCATGCCTGGGACTTGACGCGTCGGGCAGCATTGTCGCCGTCCCCGACTTACGCGCTCTCGTTCTCGCGGTGCGGTCGAGCACCCGAGCTATTGGCATGAACACCCTCACGAGACGGAGGGCGCGGGGAATGCCGGGTGAAGGCCTCACCCATGGCCCGCCTGCAGAAAGAAAAGCAGGCGGCAGTCACCACAGGTTCAGCCGAGCATCCGGCATTCCCCGCGCGACGGTTTTCACGCGTATAGCGTGCTCTCCCCGGTGTCCGGCTTGATAGCCACCGTCATCGGCGGGATCATCACCCGCGACTTGGCACCAGCGTCGGGGTGCCAGGACCACACGCCTTTGCGTCCGCCAGATGCCGTTCGTCGGCGCGGGCTTCCCCACGCTGCGGCATGCCGACAGCCGTCGCACCCCACCTCGCGTGTCGTGACGATCGCGATGCGCCCCTCCGTATGAGGCGGGATTTCGGAAATAAAGCATATCTTCGGGTATTCGTAAAGCGATTTCTTTAGCGGCTGCTCATGAAGTCGTCATTCCCCGGAATGACGACTGTGGTCGTGGATGGACCACCCCTCTCAGCTTGACGCCTGCTCAGTTCACCGCGTTGCTCACCATCACCTCGATCAGCTTCGCGCCCGGCCGCCGGAAGGCCCCCGATAACACCGACTTCAGCTCGCGCGGATCACTGACACGCAGCGACTCACAGCCGAGCGACTTGGCCAATCCCGCAAAATCCACCGGCGGATCGACAAAATCCATGCCGATATAGTTATCGTCGCCGTGGAACGACAGCAGCCGCTGCTTGATGATGCGGTAGCCGCCATTGTTGACGATGACCACCGACAGCGGCAGCTTGTGATGCGCTGCGGTCCACAGCGCCTGGATCGAGTACATCGCGCTGCCGTCACCGGAGTAGCACACGACCGGGCGGTCGGGATTGGCGAGGCTGACGCCGACCGAGGCCGGCAGGCCCCAGCCGATGCCCCCCGAGGCGAGCGCGTGATAGTTGTAGCGGTCGCGATACGGCCACAGCGCCGTCATGTAGCGCGCCGAGGTCAGGCCTTCGTCGACCAGGATGCCGTGCTCCGGCATCGCCTCGGCGACCTGCAGCGCCAGATAGTCCGGATCGATCGGCGTCCGCTCGCGCGCCGCTTCGATCTGCGCGGCCAGCGTGCGGCGTCGCGCGCTCCAGTTCTTCGCGGACAATTCGGCCACACGCTCCTGCGCACGCGCCTGCAGGGCCGCGCCGCCAAGATCGCGCAAGAGCGGCGTGAGCTGAAGCAGCGTCTCGCGAACGTCGGCCTTGAGCGCGATCTCGGCGCCGAAATTCTTTCCCAGTTCCCAATCGACGAGACCGATCTGCACGATCGGCAAGCCCTCCGGCAGCGGCTCGATCTCGCTGTGCACGGACATCCGCAACGGATCGGCGCCGAGCACGATCAGCAGATCATGCGGCGCCAGGAGATCGCGGACCTGCTTCTGCGCGCGCGACAGCGAGCCGATGTAGCAGGGATGCTCGGAGAGGAAATGTGCGCCATAGGGCGCGGACTGCTGATGCACGGGTGCGCCGATCGCGCTGGCGAACTCCGCGGCGGCCTGCAGCGCATCGCTCTTGACGATCTCGTCGCCGGTGATGATCACCGGCCGCTGCGCCTTGAGAATGCGCTGCGCCAGCCCCTGCAACGCGTCCGCGGTCGGCCGCACGCGCGCATCGACCCGCGTCGACCGGCCGAGCTCGATGCCGGCTTCGGCATTGAGGATATCACCGGGCAGCGAGATGAAGACGGGGCCCGTCGGAGGCGTGGTCGCGACCTTGGCGGCGCGCCTGATGATGCGCGGCAGGTCCTCCAGCCTCGTCACCTCGACCGCCCATTTCACCAGCGGCTCGGCCATCCGCACCAGCGGACCGTAGAGCAATGGCTCCATCAGGCCGTGGCCCTGCTCCTGCTGGCCGGCGGTGAGGATCATCGGCGTGCCGGTGAATTGCGCATTGTAGAGCGCGCCCATGGCGTTGCCGAGACCCGGAGCGACGTGGACGTTGCAGGCGACGAGACGTCCCGAGGCGCGGCTGAAGCCGTCGGCGATCGCCACCACCAGGCTCTCCTGCATCGCCATGACGTAGGTGAGATCGGGATGATCCTTCAGCGCATGCATGACCGGCAATTCGGTGGTGCCGGGATTGCCGAACAGATGCGTGATGCCCTCGTCCTTGAGCAGCGCGAGGAAGGCCGAACGTCCGGTGGTGCGGTTTTTCATGTTGCGGTTCCTCCGGCGACGCGGTGTTGTTTGTTGGTGCAAGCCCTCACCACGTCATGGCCGGGCTTGTCCCGGCCATCCACGTCGGTCGGCACGCTTGGATGGACGTGGATGCCCGGGACAAGCCCGGGCATGACGATGTGGAAAGAGACGAGCGAAGAGCGTCGATCATCGTACGCTTCGCTCCTCGCAATGACGTGGAGAGAGCGGAGGCTACGCCTCGGCTGTCTCCTGATACACCGGATAATCCGTGTAGCCCTTCTCCTCGCCGCCGTAGAAGGTCGGGCGGTTGTAGGGCGTCAGCGGCCAGCCGTGCTGCAGGCGGGCGGGCAGGTCCGGATTGGAGATGAAGTAGCGGCCGAAAGCGATGGCGTCGGCATCGCCCGCCTTGATCGCCGCCTCCGCCGGCTCACCGGTGAAGCCGCCGGCGCCGATCAGCACGCCCTTCCAGATCGGACGGAACAGCGCCAGCGCCGACGGCACGTTCTGCCAGTTGACGTCGGCGCGGCCGGCGCCGGAGGAGCGCGGCTCGATCAGATGCAGATAGGCGATGCCGAGCCTGTTCAGCGCCTCGATCGCATGCGTGTAGAGCGGCATCGGGTCGGCTTCGCCGGAGCCGTTGGCGATGCCATAGGGCGACAGCCGCACGCCGACCTTGTCGGCGCCGCAAGCGGCGATCACGGCTTCCGTCACCTCGAGCAGGAAGCGGCAGCGGTTCTCAATGGAGCCGCCGTAGCGATCGGTGCGCTGATTGCTGCGCGTCTGCAGGAACTGCTCGATCAGATAGCCGTTCGCACCATGCACCTCGACGCCGTCGAAGCCCGCCGCGATCGCGTTGCGCGCCGCCTGGCCATAAGTCGCGACGAGCGCGGGGATCTCGTCGGACTCCAGCGCCCGCGGCGTCTCGTAGGCCGCCGGCCTGCCGTCCGCCGTCATCGCCTTGAGATCGTCGCCGATCGCGATCGCCGACGGCGCCACCGGCAACGCACCGCCCGGCTGGAACGAGGAATGCGAGACGCGGCCGACATGCCAGAGCTGCAGGAAGATGAATCCGCCCTTGGCATGCACGGCGTCGACGACCTGCCTCCAGCCGGCGATCTGTGCCGTGCTATAGATGCCCGGCACGTTCGGGCTACCGGTGCCGGTCGGCGCGACCGGCGAGGCCTCGGCGATGATCAGCCCGCCCGGCGTGGCGCGCTGCGCATAATAGTCGACGTTGAGCGGCCGCGGCGCGAGCGTCTCCTTTGCGGCGCGCATGCGGGTCAACGGCGCCATCACGACGCGATGCTTGAGGTGATAAGGACCGATCGTGAGCGGTGAAAACAGCGCAGGCAGCATTTCGTCCCCAGATGTCGTTGCGATTGTCGATTGGCATCATCTTGTTCGCAAAACATGATGGTGGCAATGTCCGCCCCACGTCAGTATGAGCAGACCCTCCATGCCGAAAGCGAACGCCCTGCCCTCGCTCAGCCTGCGCATCGATCTCGATGACGGCAGCCGGATCGGGCCGGGCAAGATCGCGCTTCTGGAGAACATCGCGCGGCACGGCTCGATCTCAGCGGCCGGGCGCGCGATGGACATGTCCTACAAGCGGGCCTGGGACCTCGTCGACGAGATCAACCGGGTATGCCGGCAGCCCGCGGTCGCGCGGCAGACCGGCGGCCGCAATGGCGGTGGCGCGGCGCTGACGGCGTTCGGCGCGCAGCTGGTCGAACGTTACCGGCGCATCGAGCGCGACGCGGCCAATGCCGTGAAGAAGGATCTCGCCGCGCTGCGCAGCGACATCGAGAAGCCACGGAAGGCCCGCGCGGCCAGAACCGCGTCGTAAGCCGGTTCCAGCCGACACGATGCATCTGTGACCGGACTGATGCGCCTCGCGTTGTAGCCGCAAAAAACCCGTCTTGCCGTCAGCCGGATGATCTTGCGGCCGCGCCAGGACGTCATACACCAACATCTCATCGTCATGCCGGAGAACCTGCCGTGTCTCACCCTGCTCTGTCCGCCGACCACACCGCCGTCATCACCGGAGGCGCCTCCGGCATCGGGCTCGCCGCCGCCATGCGCTTTGCAGAACGCGGCATGAACGTCTGCCTCGCCGATATCGACGAGGCCCGGCTGCGCGACGCCGCCGCCAAGCTCTCGGCCGCAGCCAAGCGTGGTGAGGCTGCGGTCATGACCGCTACGGTCGATGTGAGAAGCCGGGACAGCGTGGTCGCGCTCGAAACGGCGGTGCGGCAGCGGTTCGGCGCGATCGACGTGCTGATGAACAATGCCGGCATCCAGCCGGGCAGCAAGATGCTTGCCGACGACAATTGGCAGCGCATCCTCGGCGTCAACCTGTGGGGCATCATCCATGGCGCGCAGGTGTTCGCCCCCGGCATGATCGCACAAGGCCGGGCGGCGCTGATCATCAACACCGGCTCCAAGCAGGGCATCACCACGCCGCCCGGCGATCCCGCCTACAACGTCTCGAAGGCCGGCGTGAAGGCGTTCACCGAGGCGCTGCAGCACGAGCTGCGCAACACGCCCGGCTGCCAGCTGACGGCGCATCTGTTCATTCCGGGCTTCGTGTTCACGCCGCTGACCGCCAATGGCCGCGTCGAGAAGCCGGCCGGCGCATGGACGCCAGAGCAGACGGTCGACTTCATGCTGGAGCGCGTCGCGGCCGGCGACTTCTACGTGCTGTGCCCTGACAACGACGTGCCGCGCGCGCTGGACGAGCGGCGCATCCTGTGGGCCGCGGGCGACATCGTCGAGAACCGGCCGCCGCTGTCGCGCTGGCATGCCGACTACGCCGACGCATTCGCGGCCTTCGCAAAGAAATCGCCATGATCCGGCCACATCGCAGCGGCGGCCCGTCGTTGCTCCGGATCTCAGCATCATTTCGCCGGACGCGTCGGATCGTCGCAAGGCGCTCCGCGTGCATTCGGAACGTCCAGCATCGACCGAATCGCGACGGTCGAGCGCTCTTGCAACTCACTGATTTGCCGTGGCGCGACATCGCCGCGGGTCGCGTGCTCTTGAAGCGGCCCCTCACCCGTCAAGCGGTGAGATGTCGCAGCTCTGCGGCAGCGCCCCCCGTATGCCGCACGACAATCTGACGCAGACGCATTCCACATTCCTTGCGCGAAGCAGCCACGAAGCGGGCAGCAGATAGCCCGCATCATCCGCACCCGCGTCAGCCGCGCCCCGTTGCCTCGGCTCATCCGCAGTGGTGCGCAGCCTTGGGGAGTACGTCGGACATGTCGCACCATCATCGTCACCATCACGACAGTCACCACGATCACCATCAGCACAACCACCACCATCATCATCACAATCATCACTGCCAGCCGGCGCCTGCGCCGATGCCGCCCACGCCGACACCTCCCACACCCACGCCACCGACGCCCGCGCTCGGCTTCGCCGACCTCGGCGTGGTGTTCAACGACGCGACGCGCTTTCTGGAAGGCGGGCTGTGGCGCAACGTGGTCGACGAAGGCGGCCAGGGGCTTGGCAGCGTCTACAACTACACCGGCGATCTCACCGTGATTCAGGACGGCCTGAAGGCGATGGTCGCCGCCAACCAGTTCACCGGGCAGACGCTGACCAACGTCAACAAGATCCTCGCCGACATCACGGTCGCGCAGGATGCCGCGATGGCGTCGGTGACCGGCGGCGGCGCGTTCGGCAGCATCGCGGCCGCGGAGACCGCGCTGCGCAACGCGCATCTCGACATCCTCAACGTCGTCAACAACGATCCGAACCTCGCCGGCAAGGCCACCAACGCCGATGGCGTCACCGGCTTCCTGCAGGCGCCGGCGCTGCTGCCCGAGGGCGTGACGGCCGCAACCGCCGCCAAGGGCACGCTGGCCGAGCTCGGCCTGATCTTCAACGACGCCGCCAACCGGCTGATCGGCGGCGTCAACGACAGCAATGTCGACATCATCCAGGACGATGTCGACGCGCTGATCGCCGGCCTCAATGCGCTGGTCGCCGCCAATCCGCTGCAATTCGGCGGCCTGACCGGCGTGCACGCGCTCGCCATCATCGACCAGCTCGCGCTCGTCAACACCCACATCAACGGCGCGGCCGGCAATGTCGACATCGGTCGCGCACTCAACGACGACTTCCTCGACATCATCGACATCATCGCCGGCGACACCAATCTCGCCAACATGGCGCAGCAGAACGGCCTCAACGGCTGGACCGGATTCGGCGACTTCCTCAATCCGACGCCGGCCTATCAAGACAACCAGGCGCAGACCGATTTCTGGGCCATGTTCATCGCCCAGTCGAACGCGCTCGGCAAGGCGGCGATCGCGGCCGTCAATGCCGGCGACGCCGCCGCGATGGCGCAGGTCACCGCCGACCTGATGACGTTCAAGAAGGACGTCACCGATTTCGACGCGGCGCAGGGCGGCATCTTCCAGGCCCGCTTCGACAACGAGCTGCTCGGCGACCAGAGCACGCTCGGCGCCGAGATCGCCAAGATCCTCGAGGGCTTCCAGGCCGGCAACAAGGCGCTGGTCGCCGCGGCCGCCGACCAGATGCACCAGAACGCAGCCGATGTCGGCGGCAACAACATCCCGGTCAATGGCGGCGCCTACAATGTCGACGGCACCACGATCGGCCAGGTGCTGGCGACCACCGGCGGCGGCAACAGTGCCGACGCCGCCGCCGTCCTGGCGGCCATCACGGCGGCGCCCGCCTCGAACGTGATCATGCTGGCGAGCGCGGCGCCCGCCGCCAGCGCCGCTCCGGCGACCCTCGTCATGGACGGTCCGATGATGGAAGGGCCGATGATGGACATGTCACAGCATCAGCATCATCACATGTGGGCGTGATCACGTCTCGCTCAGGCGCCTGCACCAGCAGGCGCCTGACCAGCGCGAGCGCGGTTTCCGTGGCCGGATCGGCCGAGATCACGGAGACCGCGAGCACGATGAGATCGACCGGCCGGTGCGACAGCACGATCACATGCGTCGCATGCCGCGCATCCATCAGCGCCACCATGCGCTCGACGGCCGGGTCGTTGGCCGCCCGCCGCCACGGCGCATCGGCCCGGCGCAGCACCCGGCTCGACGCGAGAAAGTCGCGCAGAAGCGGCGGATCATAGGCAATCAGCTCATCCTCGCGGCAACGGCGTGCGCTCTCGAAGACCGGCTGGCGCGTGAGCTCGGCGATCAGAGCGTCGCGTGTCGCCGCATTCGACGCCCCGATCGAGTCGAGCACGCCCGGCTCGCGGGCTTGCAGCACCGCGCGCAAGGCGTCCCCGATCAGTCCGATCGTGAGCACGCCGGCCACGGCGACCGCGCAGAAACGCATCAGTTGCGCAGCGTCGACCTCCGGTGAGAGCGCGGCCGCGGCAGCGCCGAGCAAGGCGGCGCCGAGGATCCGCAACACTGTCAGCAGCCCGCTTTGGCGCTGCGTCTCCGCGCTGGCGCCGGCGATCAGGATCGCGGTCACCGCCAGCAGCGCGCCCAATGCGCCGAGCCGCACCGGCATGCCCGGCGCCAGCACGCGAAAATCTGTGATGATGAAAGGGATGACCATGATGGCGCCGAAGGCGACGCGATCGATGGCGCGGTTCTCCCACGCCAGCAGGCTCGCGCGGTCGCGGCGAAGCAGCAGCCAGGCGCAGGTCGCAAAGCCCGCGAGCTGAAAGGCTGACAGCACGATTGTGTGGTGGCTTTCGAACGCGACCGGACCGAGCGCGCCGGCGATCGCGAGAGCCGCGCCGCCGGCAAGGGCAATTGCCTTGAGCATGCGATGCGCGTGCCGGCGCAGCAGGCCCTCCGTCACCACCAGCGCGCCGAGCGGGATCAGCGCCGCCGGAATCAGCGAGAGGCGGTCGAGAAAAGCATTGTCCATCCACCAGGCGATGCCGCGCAGCAGGAACAGCGAGGCGACCGTCCCGAGCAGAACGACGAGCCGCGCCGTCAGCGGTCCCCGGGGATCGCGCCGGTGCAGCATCGCGGCGGCCACCGCGAGGCCGATCGCGCCGCAGAGGTTGACGATGGAGTCGGCAACGATGCCGGCCGTCATGGCGTGGGCTCGCCGGTCGGCAGGCGCGGACGCAAGGTGCCGAACGTCCTGGTGTCGTCGAGCCAGTGCACCAGCGGCAGGATCATCCGCTGCAGCGCCAGCACGGCCGAGGTCGCCAGCAGCGCCGGCAGCGAGTCCGAGGGGATCTCGCGCAGCAGATAGCGCCGGGCGGCGGCGAGGTCGATCCGGCCGAGCTGCAGCAGGTCGTCGCCCCTGGTGTAGTCCAGCTCGCGCGCACAGAAGCCGTTGTAGACGGGGTCGCGATGCTTGGGCGCGTCGTCATACGTCTTCTTGAGCGCGTCGGAGCCGCCGGTATAGGCGTTGGTGATGACGAAGCGCTGTTCGTCGAACCCGGCCTCGTCGCCGACGCCGAACACCGCCCGATGCGCCCGCATGATGCCGCGCGCGAGCTGAAGATGCGCAAAGCTCGGCCGGGCCTGCGGCAGCGGCGACGGATAGACGTCGGAGAAGGTCTCGCAGACCATGCCGGCCACCGCCGGCACCTGCGTGACGTTGGAGATCCATTTCGGCCGCAGGCCGTCACGGATGAACAGCAGCAGCGTGGTGAGGCCGTAGAGCACGCCGGAAAGGCCTTTGCCGCGCGCGTCCGGGTCGACCATCACCAGTCCGAGATGCAGCACCTGCTGGGCGTCGCCGTCGCGCTCGACCTGCATCACCGCGAGCGCGTTGAACGCGATCGGCCGGCCGCCCGCCTCCTCCGACACCACGGTGATGATGGCGCGCGCGAGCGGCTCGCGCTGGCCTGAAAAAATGCCATAGGTGAGCTCGCCGGCCGGCAGCGTCTTGCCGGCGATGGTGCGGAGATCGGCCACGAGCGCCGCCAGCGCCGCATCATCCAAGGTCGTCCCCGGGCTCTCGACGATGCGCGTGCGCAACTCCGCGTGGGTTCGGAGCGACAGGTCCATCGCCTCCTGGCCGAGCGCGGTCAGCCAGAAGCTGATGCCGCGTCGGATACGCCCCACTGCTGCGACGATGTTCACTTGTAGACCCACCCGCCAGACCATGCCTGCCGTCACCGGCATCCTAGCATCATGGCCAGATCCGACTGACCTAACCTGACGCCGTTAATGCACGATCATGATGAGAGGCGGAGCGGCGGCAAAGGTAAACGCAGTCTGAATGGCAGCCATGCTTGGGCCGCTCCATCCCTGCCTTGTTCCATGAACGTCCTGCCTCCACGCCGTCATGGCCGGGCTTGTCCCGGCCATCCACGCCGTGCGGCGCCCTCGGAAAAACGTGGATGCCCGGGACAAGCCCGGGCATGACGGAGTAACCAATTGAACGCTTCTGCGTCGCATGCATCTCGTCCGATACGATCGATGCCATAGACCGAGGAAGCAAGGGGGCTGCGACTGCCGGCTTACGCCGCCTTCGACACCTCCATCAGCAGGCGCTCGGCGCGGGCGTCCTCGATGCGGTTGACGAGCTTGCCGCTCTCGTGGCGGTCGCGCAGGGTCTTGGTCAGGGTGACGCAGGTCTGCACCAGCATGACGATGCCCATCGTCAGATAGCCCTTCATCCAGAGATCGATCGGCATGAAGAAGACGCCGAGAGCGACGAGGAAGGCGGAGGCGCCGAACGAGGCGTAGGAGAAGGTGATGAAGGCGCTGCTGTGCGGCTGGGTGTTCTGGTTCATGGTCGGCTCCTATGATGGCAGTGGTTGTTGATGCGTTCGATCGGGGGTGACGAAATTCAGTTGGCCGGGGCGGTGCGGCCGGCCTTCAGCCGCGCCAGCACGTCGTCGGCAGTGGTCTTGATGCGCGGGCCAAAGCCCTGCTCGGCGAGCTTCTCGGCCGTGGTGATCGGCCCCGTCGCGGCATCGAGCTCCATGAGCGCCTCGTCCGCGGCTTGCGCCTCGATCTGCCGCTCGCGCAGCCGTTTCAGCGTCGCCTCGGCCTCGGGCAGCGTGCACTCGTAAGGACGCGCCGCCTCGATGCCGCCGCGGCGCAGATTGCGCACGGCCTCGGAGGCGCGCGCGATCCGCCGGCCGCGATCGAGCTCGGCAATGCGCGCCTCGGCGTTGACGACATGCTTCTTCAGCCTGGTGATCTCGGTCGCGAACAGCGCCCGCGCCGTCCGCGCCGCGTCACGCTCGGCCTCGAGGCCGGCGATCGCCTGCGCCGCCTCGCGGGCCAGATCCTCGCGGCCGCCGTCGAGCGCTGCGGTGGCGCGCACCTCGAGATCGGTGATCCGCGCCAAGGTCGCCTCGAGCCGCTTACCCTCCTGCTGGTCTTGCGCGATGGCCAGCGCCAGCGCGCGCTTGCTGCGTTCGACAGCGGCGGCGGCGTCACGCAGCTGCTGGTCCAGGATCACCAGTGCGGTACGGTCCTGCAGCTCCTCCTCCGCGACGGCCACGGTGCCCCGAAACAGCGTCAGAACGGTCTTGAACATTGTGAACTCCCTGTTATGAGCATCGCTCATAGGATTTCTTCTAGCGCAATCATGAGCGGCGCTCAAGGATTATTTTGAGCGACGCTCAATATTTTGGTCGACAATGTCCAAGACACTGGAAAGACGCGCAAAACAGCGCGAAGCCCTGATCGAGGCTGCCGAGCGGATGATCCGCACGCGGGGTCTCGCCGGCCTGAAGACGCGCGATCTCGCCCAGGAGATCGGCGTCGCCAATGGCGCGGTCTACAATCTCGTCGCCGATGTCGACGAGCTCGTGCTGATGGTCGGATCACGCACCCTTGCGCGGCTCGATGCCAACCTGTCCACAGCCGAGGGCGCGGGCCCTCCCGGCCCCGAGGCTGCGCTGGTGCGCATCGCGATCGCCTATTGCGACTTCGCCGCCCACAATCTCGAGCTCTGGCGCGCGCTGTTCGAACATCGCATGGCGCCCGAGAAGCCGCTGCCCGACTGGGCCATCGCCGACCAGATGCACCTGTTCCGTCACATCCACCAGCCGCTGGCGGCGTTGTTTCCGCAGCGCTCGTTCGACGATATCAGCGTCACCGCGCGCAGCCTGTTCTCGGCCGTCCACGGCATGGTCGCGCTCGGCTTGGAGCAGAAGCTGATCGCGGTGCCGCTCGCCGCCTTGCGCGCGCAGATCGCGACCATGGTGAAGGCGATGGTGACGGGACTGGTGGCGGAGGAGAAAGCCGGCCACTGACGAGAGGCTTTGCGCCGGGCGAACAGCATCGTCGGCACCTGATGCCAACCATCAGGCTCGACTGCTTCACGTCTACTTGTTGTCTTAGCTAATTGCCCTCATGGCGGCGCAGCTCTCTCGTTGTTCAGCCGGAATTGACGGCGCGAACAAACAACCGCCGCATTGCTTCGCAGTATCATGTCGACGTTCGGACTTGTTCCAGACAACATGTCTGGGACAGTCGAGCCACCAGCACGCGATGATGAGTGCTGGTCCTGTGACGTGCGCAGATCTCGACGCATGGCCACACTCATCCGGCCGGCAGAACCTGCAGCGCATGACGGCCGCGCGATCAAGAAGAAAACTCCAACGAGTCCATGACGCGCGAGCCAAGGGGGAAATCGTGAGACATTTGCGTGCGCCCAATGACGACCGCGATCCGCCATTCCCGTCCGGCTACGACGACGGCCGGCGTCCGATGTATGAACAATCGTGGCGCGACGAGCACGACCGGCCCACGCCCGCTGAATTCGCGTCGCGCTACGGCGTGCAGGAGGTTCCTCCGCCGCCACGGGAGCGGCGGTTGCTCGGCGTGCTGAGCGTGCTGGGGCTCGTGGCTGTCGCCGCTGGCGTGGCCGGCTTTGCCGCGATGCGGCTTCCGACGCGGTGGACCGCTGCGCTCTCCGCCAACGGCAGTGCGGAGGTGACGACGCCGGCAACAGTCGCCCCGCCGCCGGTCCGCGCCGCGCAGACAGTCGCGCCGGTCCAGGATGCTTTCCCGACCGGAGCGTTCGCGAGCGCCCTCCCCGTGGTCACGCCAGACCAGAGCATGCCGCTCAGGGAGGAGGACCGCACGCCGAAGTTCGACACGCGGATGGCCAATGCCGCGGCGGCGCCGCCGACCAGCACGCGCCCCCCGGTCCAGGGCGTGACCGACACCGAAATCAGCTTCGGAATGGCGGCGCCGTTCTCGGGTCCGGCCCGGGAGATGGGCCATCAGCTCAAGCTCGGCATCGACCTCGCCTTCGCGCAGGCCAACGAGGAAGGCGGCGTGCATGGCCGGCAGCTCAAGCTCTACACGGCCGATGATGCCTATGAGCCGACGCGGACGCTGAACGCGATGAAGGAGCTCTACGAGCAGCACAAGGTGTTCGGCTTCGTCGAGAACTACGGCAGCCCGACGGCCCTGATCTCGGTGCCCTACGCGCTCGAGCACCATGCGCTGTATTTCGGCGCCTTCACCGGGGCTCCTTCGCTCCGCCGCGACCCGCCGGACCGCTACGTCTTCAACTACCGCGCCGGCTACGCCGAGGAAGCCCATGCGCTGGTGAACTATCTCGTCAAGAGCCGCAAGCTGCGACCGCAGGAGATCGGAGTGCTCACCCAGCAGGACGCCTATGGCGACGCGGGGTGGGAGGGCGTCAGCAAGGCGATGCACGCGCTGCGCGGCGGCGCGGGCGACGCCTTCCGCATGAGCTACAGCCGCAACACCGTCAATGTCGACGAGGCCATCGCGCAACTCCGCCGGCAGAAGCATGCGATCAAGGCCGTCGTGCTGGTCGCCACCTTCCGCGCCGCGGCCAAGTTCATCGAGAAGACCCGCGACCTCTATCCGGACATGACCTACGCGACGATCTCGGGCGTCGGCAGCACCGGCCTCGCCAGCGAGCTGATGGTGCTCGGCCCGCGCTATGCCGACGGCGTCATCTGCACCCAGGTCACGCCGGCCGTCGACGGCTACGCCTCCGTCACCCTGAACTACAAGAAGGCGCTCGCCAAATATTTCCCCGGCGAGCCGGCGGACTACTCGTCCCTGGAAGCCTATCTCACCGCCAACGTCCTGATCGAAGGGCTGCGGCGCGCTGGTCCCGCCGTCGACACCGAGTCGCTGGTCGACGTCCTCGAATCGATGCAGAACTACGAGCTCGGCGTTGGATCGAAGGTGAGCTTCGGCCCCTCCGATCACCAGGCGCTGCACAAGGTCTGGGGCACGCAGCTCGACAAGACCGGCCAGTATCATGCGATCGATCTCGAATAGACGGAATGGCCGGATCGCGCCGCGCTCGGCGCATGTCAGCGGGTTGCGTCGATCCGCGATTTCGGCCATATCGGTCCGATGATCAAGACCGAGACCCTGCGCGCGAACATGTGGTGGCGCTCCATCTAGGAGCGGCACGGCCTCGTCTTTGATCGCCCGTCGCCGCCGTTCATCGGCCTGCGACGCGGTTCTTGTCATCAACAGCATCGAAGAGCTCGATCGAGCGGCGGTTCTCACTCCTGGAGAACCACAATGCGTCCCTCAGTGCCAGACCGTCCCGTCATCCTGACCGGCGACAGAACCACCGGCCCCCTGCACCTCGGCCACTATGTCGGCTCGCTGCGGAACCGCGTCGCGCTGCAATCCACGCATCGGCAATTCCTGCTGCTGGCCGATGCCCAGGCGCTCACGGACCACGCCCACGATCCGGCCAGGGTAAGCCGGAACGTCCTGGAGATCGCGACCGACTATCTCGCCGTCGGCATCGATCCGGAGATGACGACCATCTGCCTGCAATCGCATTTGCCGGCGCTGGCTGATCTCACGCTGCTCTACATGAACTTCGTCACGGTGGCGCGGCTCGAGCGCAACCCGACCATCAAGGACGAGATCCAGGCGCGCGGCTTCGGCCGCGATATTCCGGGCGGCTTCCTGTGCTATCCCGTCGCGCAGGCCGCCGACATCACCGCCTTCAAGGCGACCATCGTGCCGGTCGGAGACGACCAGGCGCCGCTGATCGAGCAGACCAACGAGATCGTCCGCCGCATCAACCGCCAGGCGGGCAGCGAGGTGCTGCCCGAGGTACGCGCGCTGATCCCGAGCGTCGGGCGCCTGCCCGGCGTGGACGGCAAGGCCAAGATGAGCAAATCACAGGGCAACACGATTCCGCTCTCCGCCACGGCGGACGAGATCCGCGATGCTGTCCGCCGCATGTTCACCGATCCCGGCCACATCAGGGCCGCGGATCCCGGCCGCGTCGAGGGCAATGTCGTCTTCACCTATCTCGACGCGTTCGACGACGATCCTGCGGCTGTTGCGGACCTCAAGGCGCGTTATGTCCGCGGCGGCCTCGGCGACAGCATCGTGAAGCGGCGGCTCGATGACGTGCTGCAGGCCGTGGTCGCGCCGATCCGCGCCCGGCGTGCGGCGTTGGCGCGTGATCCCGGCCATGTTCTCGATATCGTCAGGCAGGGCACCGAACTGGCGCGTACCGTCACCGCTGCGACCTTGCGCGAGGTCCGCGATGCGCTGGGTCTGTTCACGCTGCAATAGCTCTCGAATGATGAGGCCGCATGTGCCGCCGGATCGAGACCAAAGCGCGGCGGCATTTACCGGGCGGAAACCGTTGCTGTCGTTGAATGCGAGCATGGCTCAGTTGCGCATGGAAGTTCGCGATTCGGCCGGCACCATCCTGCCGGGCTATGGCGACGCATTCTTCGACCTCAGGCTCCCCGGCGATCACCGCCGCGTGGCGCAGACGCTGCTCCAGATCATTCGCGGCGACGATTTCCGCTCACCGGTCCACAGCGTCCACTTCTTCCGGGGCGCTTCCGAGATCGGCTGCTGGTCGGTCGACGACGAGCGCGCGGAGATGAGCTTCGTGGACGAATTCGCGCACACGCCGCCGGCCGCGGCGTAACAACTTCCCCGACAAGCTCCCGACACGCGGCATCGGCCTCATGCGATCCGGGGGTGCGCGGTCTGGTGCCAGCTCCAGGCCGAGCGGATGATCGTGCCGAGATCGGACCGATGCGCCGCGAAGCCGAGCTCCTGCCGGGCAAGACGCGGATCGGCGACCAGGACCGGTGGATCGCCGGCGCGGCGCGCGCGCACCACCAGCGGGATCCGCTCGCCGGTCTCCCTGCCGATTGCATCGACGATCTCGCGAACCGAATGGCCGCGGCCGGTGCCGAGATTGTAGGTGCCACCCGAACCGTTCTGCAGCAGACGCTCCATCGCCGCGATGTGGGCTGCCGCGAGATCATCGACGTGAACATAGTCGCGCACGGCGGTTCCGTCGGGTGTGTCATAGTCGGTGCCGAAGATCGCGAAGTCCGGCACATGGCCGAGGATCGCCATCAGCGCCCGCGGGATCAGGTGCGTCTCGGGATCGCGCAGCTCACCGATCAGGCCTGACGCGTCGGCGCCGCCAGCGTTGAAGTAGCGCAGCACGATGGCCGACAGGCCGTAGGCCGCCTGATAGTCCGCCAGGATCTGCTCGATCATGTATTTCGAGCGGCCGTAGGGATTCAGGGCCGATCCCGCGGCGCTCTCGGGAATCGGATCCCGCCCGGCGTCGCCATAGACCGCGCCGGTCGAGGAGAACACCAGCCGCGCGCAGCCGGCCTCGCGCATGCCCTGCAGCAGGCGCAGGCTGCCGGCGACGTTGTTGAGATAGTATGCCTCCGGATCGGTGACGGATTCGCCGATCGTGCTCGGCCCGGCCAGGTGCATGACCGCGCCGACCCCGTGGGCGCGGATGGTGTCAGCCACTCTGGCGCTGTCGGCGATGTCGCCGACCACCAGCGGTCCCCACCGCACGAAGCGGCGATGGCCGGTGGACAGATTGTCGTAGCAGATCGGCACGTAGCCGGCCCCGGCAACAGCCTTGCAGCAATGAGCCCCGATGTAGCCGGCGCCTCCGGCAACCAGGATCGCTCCGTTGTGACCCATGCATGAAGGCCTTCTGATCAGCGAACGGCTGGACCCAGTCGCGGATGCGAAATGTGACCCAGCGCGGCGACCGCTGCAACCGGGCAGCGCGCCGGCCGGCGTCACCGACAACCGCTTGGCGGCACGCCGCTCTGCGCGCTCTTAACGGTCTTGCACCCCGGCCGGTCGTCCGGTGGCGGTCAGGTGATGCCGAATAGCTGATGTCACGCGATGGCAGCACGACATCTAGCCGTGAACAGACCTCGTACCCGGCTGCGCCGCTGATTCGGACGCGGTTCGTTCAAGTCGCGTTCTGAACGTTAACGTGAGCGCGCGCGACGTCGCATTCTGGGACATCATGCGCGGGCTGGTCGCGGCAGCGAGTGCAGCGCCGATGTCGTTGGCGCGGTCGCGGCGCGGCGATCGCGGGCTGTGCCCGTGTGCTCAACCTGCTGGCCTGTTAGCTGTTTCATCACGGTCCGATCGCCTGCCGGTTCCGTTCGGCGCGCAGATGTCCATGCCCCGCGGCGCATGGCTCACAACCCAGAGTCCAGGTGGCACGCGGCGCAGAATGGGGTACGAGTCGTCGGACTGATCAGCGTCGGCCGATGCAGGAGGCTCCCTTGAGTGAAACACCTGGTAACGTCGACGCGGCGGCGCGCGCTGCATCGACGCCGCCCCCCTCGTCCGCCGCGGCGCCCGGGCTCTGGGCGCGTCTCGGCATTCCGCTGCTTGCGGTGATCGCAGCGCTCGCCTTCGTGGCGCTCGCGACCACGCGCTGGAACGCCTGGACCGGCAACGCAACGACCCAGTCGACCAACGATGCCTATGTGCGCGCCGACCTGACGCAGCTCTCGAGCCGCGTGGCCGGCGAGGTGACGAAGGTTGCGGTCAGCGATTTCCAGCAGGTCAAGGCCGGCGACCTGCTGGTCCAGATCGATCCGGCCGACTACGAGGCACAGGTATCGCAGGCCGAGGCCAATGTCGAAGCGGCGCAGGCGGCGCTCGACAACCTCAGCAACCAGGTCGAGCTGCAATACGCGACCATCGCCCAGGCCGAAGCGCAGCAGGTCTCGGCCGGCGCGGCCGAGGTGCAGGCCAGGCAGGAGGAAGAGCGCCAGCAGTCGCTGTCGCAGAGCGAGGCAGGGACCAAGCAGCGGCTGGAACAGGCAACGGCCGCCTATGCCAAGGCACAGGCGGACGTGCGCGCGAGCCGCGCGGTAATCGCCGCCCAGCGCCACCAGTTGGAGGTGCTCACCGGCACCAAGAAGCAGCGCGGCGCCGATCTCGCCGGCGCCAAGGCCGCGCTCGCCGCGGCGCGGCTCAAGCTCGGCTACACCCGGATCACCGCGCCATTCGACGGCGTCGTCGGACAGCGCCAGGTCCAGGTCGGCGACTACGTCAACATCGGCAGCAGCCTGATCGCAGTGGTGCCGCTGCCGCATGTGTTCGTCATCGCCAACTACAAGGAAACGCAGCTCACCCATGTCGCGCCCGGCCAGCCGGTCGAGGTCACCGTGGACTCGTTCCCGGGCCAAAGGCTGCATGGCCGCGTCGAGCGGATCGCGCCGGCCTCCGGCTCGCAATTCGCGCTGCTGCCGCCCGACAACGCCACCGGCAACTTCACCAAGGTCGTGCAGCGCATTCCGGTCCGTATCGCCCTCGACGGCGACCAGCCGCTGCTCGCGCGGCTGCTGCCGGGCATGTCGGTCGAGACCCACATCCGCACCGCCGGCCAGGCCGATGGCACCAAGTGAGACCGATCGCGGACCGCTGTCGCGCGGCGGCCAGGCGGCGCATCCGCTGTTTGCCGTCGGGGCGGTGCTGCTCGGCTCGTTCCTGGCGAATTTCGACAGCCGGCTGACCTCGGTCGGCCTGCCCGATCTGCGCGGCGCGTTCTCGCTCGGCTTCGACGAGGGCGCTTGGCTGTCGACCGCCGCGATCGGCTCGCAGATCTTGATCGCGCCGGCGGTGGCGTGGCTCGCGACCGTGTTCGGCCTGCGCCGTGTGCTCGGCATTCCCAGCCTGGTCTACGCGGTGCTGTCGCTGATCATTCCGTTCGTGCGCGACTATCCGACCTTGATCGCGCTCGCGATCCTGCACGGCATGCTGCTCGGCACCTTCGTGCCGGCCACGCTCATGATCATCTTCCGCAACCTGCCGATCCGCTGGTGGCTGCCGGCGATCTCGATCTATGCGATCCGGGTCGGTTTCGCGCTGGATACCTCGACCTCGCTGGTCGGCTTCTATGTCGAGCATCTCGGCTGGCAGTGGCTGTACTGGCAGGGCGTCGTGCTGGCTCCGCTGATGGCGCTGATGGTCTATCTCGGCACCCCGACCGAGCCGGTCAACCGCACGCTGCTCGAGAACGCCGACTGGGGCGGGATGCTGCTGCTCGGCAGCGCCGTGGCGATGATCTATGCCGGGCTCGACCAGGGCAACCGGCTCGACTGGCTGCAATCGGGCACGGTGATGGCGCTGCTATCAGGCGGCGCTGTGCTGTTCGTCCTGTTCCTCGTCAACGAGGCGCTCGCCCCGCAGCCATGGGCGCATTTCAACGTGCTGTTCTCGCGCAACATCGGGCTGTCGCTGGTCGTGATCCTGCTCTACACGCTGACCAGCCTCTCGAATGCGTCGCTGGTGCCGAACTTCCTCGCCACGATCACGCAGTTGCGGCCGGAGCAGAGCGGCTCGCTGCTGTTGTTCTACGGCGCGCTGCCGATGATCGTGCTGGTGCCGCTGTCGATCGTGCTGCTTCGCCATCTCGATCCTCGCATCGTCGTCGTGCTCGGTCTCAGCGCCTTCGCGGCGGCCAATCTGCTCGGCACCCAGATCACCCATGCCTGGGCGCGCGAGGATTTCATCGTCATCGTCGTGCTGCAGTCGATCGGACAGGCCCTGACCTTGCTGTCGATCATCATCCTCGCGCTGTCGAATTCCGATCCGGCCCGCGCGACCTCCTTTGCGGCCTACATCCAGGTGATGCGGCTCGGCGGCGCCGAAATCGGCGTCGCCCTGATGGGAACGTGGCTGCGGGTGCGCGAGCAGGTGCATTCGGCCTATCTCGGCCTCAACATCCAGAGCGGCGACCTCGACGTCGCGCGCGCGCTGCAACGGCTGACCGGCTATTTCGCCGCGCATGGCGGCGGCCAAGCCAAGGCGCGCGCCGTCGGGACCTTGGCCGCGCAGGTCCAGCGCGAGGCCAACGTGCTCGCTTATCTCGACGCGTTCTGGCTGTGCTTCTGGCTCGCGATCGCCGCGCTCCTGCTGGTCGCCCTGATCACGCGCGCGCCTCCGGGCCCGTTCTCGCCGACACCGATCAGTCTGAGGGCGGCGTGGATGCGACGGTTCGGATCGTCGACGACGTGAGCGGGCCCGCCCCCGCATGCGGGGTCGTAGCTTTCTCTCCAACGACGCCGGCGCGCCTCTGCGCCTTTAACCTTCTCGCGAAAGCCGAGCCGCGCGATCAGGATCGCCGGCGCTGCATGTTGCGCGCCATCTCGGAGAGATACGACATCTAGCCGTGAACAGATTTCAAACCCTGATTCGCAAGCGATTCGGACGCGGTTCGTTCCAGCCGCGTTCCGAACGTTAACGTCGCTGCGATGATCGTCGCATTCTGGGACATCATGCGCGCGATGGTTGCGGCAACTCGTCGAGCGGCCATTTCGGACGCTTGATCTTCTTGTAGGGCAACGTCGTCACGTCGCGCGCGACCACGCCGGGCGCATCGACCATGATGATGTCGGCCGCGATCGGCGCAAATGCCGCGCGGAAATGCTGGGCGGATTTCACCACGACGAGCTTGCGCGTGGCAGGATCGCAGCCGAGCTGGGTGAAGAAGTCGGTGCCGAACGCCTGGCAGCGGAACGTCGTGATCACGACCTCGACGCCATTGCTCGCGATCAGCGCGCAATCGCCGAGCTTGGCGGGCGTGCCGGCGAGGCCCGTCATCACCATGTTCTCCTTCAGCGCCTTGATCTCCCAGGTCGCATCGACGGGATCACCCGACAGCGGCCCGATCTTGCCGCCGATCCGCAGCGGCAGCTTGGCGCCGACGCCGGCATCGAAGGCGATGCGCACCGCGATCGGATCCCAGAGTGGACCGAGGCAGGCATTGCCGATGTTGCGGTCGAGCAGCCGGCGCAGGATGAAGGTGGAATCGCCGGGCGCACCGCCGCCGGGATTGTCGCTGGCATCGCCGAGCACGATGGTGCCGTCTGTCGCCAATGCCTGGTCAAGCGCGGCATCGACGCCGGGCATGCGCTCGGTCACCGCCTCGCGCATGCCGATCAGTTCGTCCGCAAGGCGGCGTGCCAGCGCCTTCGCCCTGACACCGTCCGGATCGACGGCGGCATCGCTATAGACCAGCACCTTGGTGCCCATGGACGGCGTGTCGCCCCAGCCGAAGCCGTGAACGATCGAGATCGAGACGATACCGTCCTTGCCTTCCAGCGCGGTGATGCGGTCGACGAAGCTGCGCACCGGCTCGCGCGTGGTGTGCAGGGTGACGATCATGTCGGTGTCGACCAGCGCCTTCTGCAGCTTCAGCCGCTTCTCGGCGATCTCGGTGCAGTGTTTCACCAGATCCTGCGCGCGCTCGAGAATGTCGGTGTGCGGATATTCCTTCCAGCAGATCAGAAGATCGGCGCTTCTGACCATCAGCTCGCTCATATGAACGTGGGGGTCGAGCGTGGCGCCGACGACGACATCGGGTCCGACGATCTCGCGTATCCGCGCGAGCAGCTCGCCCTCGCAATCATCATAGCCGTCGGCGATCATCGCGCCGTGCAGGCCGATCAGCGCCATGTCGACCGGCAGCGCGGCTTTGAGGTCGGCAAGGATCTGGTCACGCAGGGTTTCGAACGCGGCGCGAGTGACGAGCCCGTTGGGCACGGCCGCGGCCACCAGCCCTTCGATCAGCGTCCAGCCCTTGGACGGCCCAACCTGGCGCGCAGCCCATAGTGGCCCGCCATGCATCTGCATCTTGTCCGGGTGCTGGCCGGCGGGGAAGTAGGCGCGCTCATGGAAGGTCGCGAGCCCCGTGGGCATCGGCGCGAAGGTATTGGTCTCGGTGGCAAGGGCGGCGGAGAAGACACGCATGAAGGCTGAACCCGGTGGTTGCGAGGAAAGGCAGGCGCGCACCGGCCCGGCCGGCGATGCAGGCCCACAAAGAAACGGACCTCATCAGGAAGCGCAAGAGACCCATGCGAAGGGCGACCGCCGCACAGCGCATGGGACGGAAAACAGCGCGGCCTGATCCCGCTGCGCCGGATGATGCCTGATGCATTTGGCAATCGATGAGGCTACGATCGGCTACATGGCGGACGATAAATTGAAACGGCGGTTGACGACAGTGCTGTGCGCGGATGTGCACGGCTATTCCCGCCTCATGGGAGCCGACGAAGCCGGTACGCTGGAGACGCTGCGCCGCTACCGCACGGCCATTGCAGGATTGGTGGTGCGCCATGACGGGCGCATCGTCAATACTTGGGGCGATGCCGTGATCGCCGAGTTCGCCAGTGTCGTCGAGGCCGTGCGGTGTGCCGTCGAAATTCAGCAGGAAATCAGTCAGAAGCCCACGCCATCCAACGGACACCAGATGCAGTTTCGCATCGGGATCAATCTGGGAGATGTGATGGTGGATGGTTCCGATATCTTCGGCGATGGGGTCAATATCGCGGCGCGCCTGCAAGAACTGGCCGAGCCCGGCGGCATCGTGGTCTCGGCCCCCGTCTACGACCAGGTGCACAACAAACTGACTGTCGGCTTCGACTGTCTTGGCCAGCCACCGCTGAAGAATGTTGCCCCGGTGACCAGCTATCGTGTCACGATCGGCGGCCGTTCCGGCCAGCGACCCGACCTCCCGGTTGACGACGGCGCCCTCCATGCGCGCGCGTTTGCGGCCTCGAGCGCTCCACCTGCTTTTCGCGACGGCGATGCATCCACGTCGATCACCTCGATCGCGGATCACTTCGCGAGCCTGCCTCGTCCCCTCGCAATGGCCCTCACGGTCTCCGGCTTTCTGCTTCTGATCAATGTTTTCACCGGTCTGCACAGAGTCTGGTTTCATTGGCCGGCCGCAGCATTGCTGTTCGCCGGCATCATGCGGACGGTGCTCCAGAGCAGGCCTCCTTCGGACAAGATTGAGCGACGTCGGACGCGCCGGGACTAAGCGGCTGGTGGTTGCGAGCGCTCTATTCGGCCCGGAATCAGATCGAAGCCCGGCATCGCGAAGGTGTGCTTTAACGGCTGCGGGCTGACGGTCCGGAAAACGCCGATATCCTGCTACGATCTCACAGGCCGTCACTCCTACGACTGCTCGGGGCTTCGCGAACACACAGATGGAGACAGCTTGAGAATGTCGCATGGCGGCTTGGCTCCGCGCGACCGGGCATTACGCCCGCACAGACTGCTCCTCGACCGACCTGATCGCCACGGCCGCAACCTGGGCCAGAGCCTCACGGTCGCCGCCGGAGGAGGCCATCACGCTCATGCCCGTGATCACGGCCGAGACGTAACGCGCGAGCGCGGCCGGATCCGCGGCCGGGGCCAGATCGCCTTCGCGCTTGGCGCGCTCGAAACGGTGCCGGAGCTGCTCCTCGGTCTGCGCACGGCGGGCCGCGAGCTCGAACGGCACGTTGGCGGAGCCGGAGCCGCAGGCGAGACCGCCCTGCACCAGCAGGCAGCCGGGCGGATTGGAGGGATCGGTCTGTTTCTCGGCGACGCCCATCAGCATCCGCGCGGTGACCTCGCGGGCGGTCGGCGCGCTCAGCACCTCGTCCATCCAGGCCTCCCGTCGCGCCGTGTAGCGGTCGAGCGCGGCCTTGAGCAGGGCTTCCTTGCTGCCGAACGCGGCATAGAGGCTGGGCGGGTTGATGCCCATGGCGTCGGTGAGCTGGGCGATGGTCGCGCCCTCATAGCCATGGCGCCAGAACACCTCCATCGCCTGGTCCAGCGCGGTGTCGCGATCGAAAGTCCGGGGCCGTCCGATGCCCATGTGCAAAACTCCTGTTCCCGTCTCCGCCCCGTCTGATTCTTATCTAGTTGTTATTGAACGCGATTTCTTTGATCTGGCGCAGTCGCCGAAAGTCGGGCTACTATTTTCGTAGCATCCGTTACATAAGTCTCTTGCGAACGGGTTGCCAGCGCCACATTTGTAGCGAGCACTACAAATCTGGAGCGCGCCAATGCCTTCGCCCGAAATTCGTTCTTCCGGCCGCCTGAGGCGGTGGCTGGGCACCGTCGCCGCCGCCGGCCTGGTGATTGCCGCCGGATCCTACGCCGGCTCCCAATATTTCCACTTCAGTCCCGCGCCGAATGCGGCCCGCGCGGCGGCCCCCGAACAGGCCGTCCCCGTGACGGTTGCCGTCGTCGAGCCGCGCCAGGCGAGCCTGTGGGACGAGTTCTCCGGCCGGCTCGAGGCGGTCGAGCGGGTCGAGATCCGGCCGCGGGTGGCCGGCGCCATTCTCGGCACCAATTTCACCGAGGGCTCGCTGGTCAAGGCCGGCGACGTCCTGTTCAAGATCGACCCCGCGCCCTACGCCGCCGAGGTCGACCGGGCGCAGGCGCAGCTCGAGGCTGCGCGGGCCCGCGCATCCTTCGCCGCCAATGAGCTGGAGCGCGGCGCGCAGCTGGTCGGCAACTCCATCGTCACCAAGCGCGACTACGACCAGCGCGACAACGGCAATCGCGAGGCGATCGCCAACGTCAAGGCCGCGGAAGCGGCGTTGCAGGCCGCAAAACTCAATCTCGACTACACGCAGGTGCGCGCGCCGGTCGACGGCCGGGTCGGCCGGATCGAGGTCACCGTCGGCAACCTCGTCGCCGCCGGGTCGGCCTCGCCGGTGCTGACCTCGCTGGTGTCCGTCAACCCGATCTATGCGAGCTTCGACGCCACCGAAGAGCTGGTGTTGCGCGCATTGTCGGCGATTGCCGACGGCTCCGGCAAACGCGGCAATCTCGACCGCATCCCGGTCGAGATGACGACCTCGGGCGGCATCACGGCATCCGGCCATATCCAGTTGATCGACAATCAGGTCAACGGGCAGAGCGGCACGATCCGCGTCCGCGCCGTGTTCAAGAACGAGGACGGCCGGCTGATCCCCGGCCAGTTCGCGCGCGTGCGCATGGGCCAGCCGCAGCAGCAATCGCTGGTGCTGCTCGACGAGCGCGCCATCGGCACCGACCAGGACAAGAAATTCGTGATGGTGGTCGGCGACGACGAGCGCGCTGTCTATCGCCCGGTCAGCCTCGGCGGCAGCGTCGATGGCCTGCGCATCATCTCCGCCGGCCTCAAGCCCGGCGAGCGCGTGGTCGTCAACGGCCTTCAGCGGGTGCGGCCGGGCGCGTTGCTGAAGACGCAGGTGGCAGCGATGGGCGCAAGAGATGGGGCTGCATACGACAACAAGCAGCTGGCACAGCGCTGATCTTGATGGAAGCTCGGCTGTTCGCGACCACCACAACTGTCGTCCCCGCGAACGCGGGGACCCATAACCACCGGCCGTATTTGTCGACAAAGAAAGATGACCCGCAATCTTTTTCACCAACTAGCCGTCCGCGGTATGGGTCCCGGCGTTCGCCGGGACGACACCGGATATGAGGCGGCATCGAGCACAAGAGCTCAAACGAATTTTACGTCACTCACCGACATCTCCCGACCACGGGGCCTCCCATGAACCTCTCCAAATTCTTCATCGATCGGCCGATCTTCGCAGGCGTGCTGTCGACGCTGATCTTTCTCGGCGGCTTGATCGCGCTGTTCTCCATGCCGATCTCCGAATATCCCGACGTCGTGCCGCCCTCGGTGGTGGTGCGCGCGACCTATCCCGGCGCCAATCCGAAGGTGATCGCCGAGACGGTGGCGACGCCGATCGAGGAGCAGATCAACGGCGTCGAGAACATGCTCTATATGAGCAGCCAGGCGACCACCGACGGCGCGATGACGCTCACGGTCACCTTCAAGCTCGGCACCGATCCGGACAAGGCCACCCAACTGGTGCAGAACCGCGTGCAGCAGGCCGAGCCGCGGCTGCCCGCCGTGGTGCGCCAGCTCGGTGTCATCACCAAGAAGAGCTCGCCCGACCTCACCATGGTCGTGCATCTGATTTCGCCGAACGGCCGCTACGATACGACGTACCTGCGCAACTACGCGGTGCTCAACGTCAAGGACCGGCTGGCGCGCATCGACGGCGTCGGCGACGTGCAGCTGTTCGGCGCCGGCGACTATTCGATGCGGGTGTGGGTCGATCCGCAGAAGGCGGCCGAGCACGGCCTCTCCGCCTCCGACATCGTCAAGGCGATCCAGGCGCAGAACGTGGAGGCCGCCGCCGGCGTGGTCGGCGCATCGCCGAGCGTCAAGGGGCTCGATTTGCAGCTCTCGGTCAATGCCGAGGGCCGGCTCTCCAACGAGGACCAGTTCGCCGACATCGTGGTCAAGACCGGCGCTCATGGCGAGATCACGCGGCTGCGCGACGTCGCCCGCATCGAGCTCGGCGCCTCCGAGTACGGCCTGCGCTCGCTGCTCGACAACAAGCAGGCCGTGGCGATCCCGATCTTCCAGGCGCCCGGCTCCAACGCGCTGCAGATCTCTGACAACGTCCGCGCCACCATGGCCGAGATCAAGAAGACGATGCCGGAAGGCGTCGAGTATCACATCGTCTATGACCCGACGCAGTTCGTGCGCTCCTCGATCGAGGCCGTCGTGCACACACTTTTCGAGGCCATCGTGCTGGTCGTGATCGTCGTGATCCTGTTCCTGCAGACCTGGCGCGCCTCGATCATCCCGCTGCTGGCTGTCCCCGTCTCGATCGTCGGCACGTTCGCGGTGATGCATCTGTTCGGTTTCTCGATCAACGCGCTCAGCCTGTTCGGCCTGGTGCTCGCGATCGGCATCGTCGTCGACGACGCCATCGTCGTCGTGGAGAACGTCGAGCGCAACATCGAGAGTGGCCTGTCGCCACGTGACGCCACCTATCAGGCGATGCGCGAGGTGTCGGGACCGATCATCGCGATCGCTCTGGTGCTGGTCGCGGTGTTCGTACCGCTCGCCTTCATCTCCGGCCTCACCGGGCAGTTCTACAAGCAGTTCGCGCTGACGATCGCGATCTCCACCGTGATCTCCGCAGTCAACTCGCTGACCTTGTCGCCGGCGCTGTCGGCGCTGCTGCTCAAGGGGCACCACGAGCCGAAGGATCGCCTCACCCGCATCCTCGACACGAGCCTCGGCTGGTTCTTCCGCGGCTTCAACCGCGCCTTCGTCCGTGCGTCCAATAACTACAGCGGCAGCGTGTCGAAGGTGATCACCGGCAAGGCCGCCGTCATGGTGCTCTACGTGCTGCTGGTCGGCGCCACCGCCGTGCTGTTCAAGCAGGTGCCAGGCGGCTTCGTGCCGGGCCAGGACAAGCAGTACCTGGTCGGCTTCGCGCGGCTGCCGGACGGCGCCACGCTGGACCGCTCCGAGGAGGTGATCCGCAAGATGAGCGACATCGCGCTGACGCAGCCCGGGATCGAGAGCTCGGTCGCCTTCCCTGGTCTCTCGATCTCCGGCTTTACCAACTCCTCCAATGCCGGCATCGTGTTCTCGACCCTGAAGCCGTTCGACGAGCGCAAGGATCCGTCCTTGTCGGGCGGCGCGCTGGCGATGGAGCTGAACAAGAAATACGCCGGCATCCAGGACGCCTTCATCGCGATGTTCCCGCCGCCGCCGGTCAACGGCCTCGGCACCATCGGCGGCTTCAAGCTGCAGATCGAGGACCGCGCCGGCCTCGGCTACGAGGCGCTCAACGACGTCACCAAGGCGTTCATGGCGGGCCTGCAGAAGGCACCGGAAATTGCCGGCGTATTCTCCAGCTTCCAGGTCAACGTGCCGCAACTGTTCGCCGACATCGACCGCACCAAGGCGTTGCAGCTCGGCGTGCCCGTGACGGAGGTGTTCAACACCCTGCAGATCTACCTCGGCTCCTACTACGTGAACGACTTCAACAAGTTCGGCCGCACCTATTCGGTGCGCGTGCAGGCCGACGCGCCGTTCCGCGCCCGTGCCGACGATATCCGCCAGCTCAAGGTGCGCTCCGCCTCCGGCGACATGGTGCCGCTGTCGGCGCTGCTGAACATCAGGCAGAGCGCCGGGCCCGAGCGCGCCATCCGCTACAACGGCTTCTTGTCATCGGACATCAACGCGGCAGCGGCGCCCGGCTTCTCCTCGGGCCAGGCGCAGGCGGCGGCCGAGCGGGTCGCGGCCGAGGTGCTGCCGCCCGGCTTTGCCTTCGAATGGACCGACCTGACCTATCAGGAGTTCATCGCCGGCAACTCCGGTCTGTGGGTCTTTCCGCTGGCGATCCTCCTGGTGTTCCTGGTGCTGGCCGCGCTGTATGAGAGCCTGACCTTGCCGCTGGCGATCCTGATGATCGTTCCGATGGCGCTGCTGGCGGCAATGGCCGGCGTCTACATCTCGAAGGGCGACAACAACATCTTCACCCAGATCGGCCTGATCGTGCTGGTCGGCCTCTCCGCCAAGAACGCGATCCTGATCGTCGAATTCGCGCGCGAGCTCGAATTCGCCGGGCGCACGCCGCTGCGCGCCGCGATCGAGGCGAGCCGTCTGCGGTTGCGGCCGATCCTGATGACGTCGATGGCCTTCATCATGGGCGTGCTGCCGCTGGTGCTGTCGACCGGAGCAGGCTCCGAGATGCGGCGCGCGATGGGCGTCGCGGTGTTCTCCGGCATGATCGGCGTCACCGTGTTCGGCCTGTTCCTGACGCCGGTGTTCTATGTGCTGCTGCGGACGCTGACCGGCATGAAGCCGCTCACCCAGCATGGCGGCCACGGTACGGTGGCGGCTCAACCCGCGGAGTAAACAAGAATGTGAACGCGCGTGATGTCGAGGGTCCAGAAGCGCGATCGTCTCTTGATTCGTAGAGACAAATGGCCGCTGGCGTCCCTCATCACGCTCCCCCGATGATCCGTTTCGCGATCAATTCTACAGGACTGTGAAACGGATCACAGACCAGCGCAGCGGGATGGAGGACGCCAACTCCAGCACGTTGCGCCGACCCGGCGGCCTGTCCCGCACCAGGCCGCCGGGTCATTTGACCACAAGGAGTTGCAACATGGATTTTTTGAATCAAATGGTGGCAGCCCGGCTGATGAAGACGGCCGAGGGTTTTCAGCGCATCGGAGCACATGGAGGATTTCGCCGTCTCGCCGGCCCGGTCAGCGCTACAGCCAGCTCACGCCCCGCGGTGGGCCTGGTCGTCGACAATGCGGCAGCAGGTGATCCGTCGCTATCGCAGAGCTGCCCGGAGCGCGATGGCTGCGGCGCCGGCCTGTAGCGGCGCGCCTTGGCGCCGCATCAATGGCCAGCACGCGCGCCTTTGAACGAAACCGCGGCAAAACACGAAGTAACGACATCTATGGCGAAGACCGGCTTTGGCGCGTGATGGCTGCTGCGCCGGAACAGCTCATGGGCGCTTGCATCCTGCGCGATCGAGCATGTCCCTGACGATCAAAGGCGTTGCCGGCGTTTCCGCCGCGTCCTGCGCTGCGGCAGCGGAGCTCAGCGCCTGCCCGACAGTCGCCGCGCTCAAGTTCAACGAGGTGCGGCAGGTCGCGCGCCCCATGCTGGCGACTGCGCCAGCGGCCTCGCCGACGCCGGCAAGGTAGGCGGTGAGAACCTGCTGGGCCGTCCGGTCGGTCGGCGCCTTCTCCAGCATCTGAACCACCTGCGCGACCGATATCAGGCCGCGAGAGGTGGATGGCGCGGCGCTGGATGGAGAAGTCGTCATAACAGCGGACGCGAAGGCGACAGTGACGGCCAGTCTGGCCCGGCAATGAGACATGAGGTGGCTCCTGAGCTAATACCCCATCTGTCGAACGAAAATAAATTATTGTCAAACGATAATTTTTGATCGTATCGTGATCCTGTCGGCGCACTGCCGAGACACCAATCAACCGTGGGGGCCATTCGACCATGACGCAAACAGCAGAGATGTCCGGCACGAGTGCCGCGCGCTCCGGACGCAGCAATCGCATTCGCCGGCTCAGCCAACTGATGGCGGCAAGCTGTCTCGTCACATCCGGGCTGCTCGCCGCGGCAATGGCGCTCTATTGGGCCTTGACGCCCGCGCCCACGCTGTTCAGCCACGCCGGCATCCCGAATGCGCCGGTGACCGAGATCGACTGGTCCACGCGGGCCCTCGCGTTCAGCATCGCCATGGTGCCGCTGGGGACGCTGATCTGGGGCCTGCTGAGCGGACGTCGTTGCTTCGACGCCTTCGCCGCCGGCCGCATCTTCTCGCGCGACTCGATCAGACAGCTGAAGACGTTTGCGATCGCTGTCGCGGCATCAGCCCTGCTGAAACCGCTGGCCGGTGCAGCGCTGTCGGTCGTCCTGAGCTTCCGTCAGCCCGCGGGAGCGAAGACCCTCGCGCTGAGCGTCGGATCGGATACGCTCTTAGCGCTGATCTTCGCAGGGACGGTTGCGGTCATCGCCTGGGTGATGACGGAGGCGCTGGAGATCGCCGACGAAAACAAGCAATTCGTCTGAAGGACAGGACATGCCGATCCGAGTGCGGCTGGGCGTGATGCTCGCGGAACGCAATGTGAAGTCCAAAGACCTGGCCGAATATGTCGGGATCACCGAGGCCAACCTGTCCCTGCTCAAACAAGGCAAGGTGAAGGGTGTGCGCTTCGAGACCCTCGAGCGGATCTGCCGGTTTCTCGGCTGCCAGCCCGGAGACCTGCTGAGATATGAGGAAGCGCCGTCGACGGAGACGGACATCGGATGAAACCACAACCGCGATCAAAATCCTGCTCTGCGGTGAAGCGGACGGGCCGCCGCACGGCACCCTCCCGCGCGGATCCGGCACCATTAGCGCTTCGCCGCAACGCCACTGATGCAGCGCATGAACGCCAAAATAGCATCACGTGACGATCAAAACTCGCGCTTGCCAGGGCTTGGTCCAGCCGATAGCTTTTTTGAACCTTTCAAGCGCGACGGATCATCGAGCATGCTTTTTCTGCGGACCAACTCCACGACGGCAACAGTGTCGAACGCGACGGATCGGCCTGTCAGACGCGCAGCCGCAACCGTCTCGAAGACGGTGCTGGTGACCGCAGCCGCGATGCTAGGTCTCCTCGTTTCCGCGCAGGCGCGTGATCTCACCGTCGTGTCCTGGGGCGGCAACTACCAGGACGCGCAGCGCAAGATCTACTTCCAGCCCTTCGCCGCCAAGCTCGGCGCCACCGTGCTCGACGAGAGCTGGGACGGCGGCTATGGCGTGCTGCAGGCCAAGGTGAAGGCCGGGGTGCCGAACTGGGATGCGGTGCAGGTCGAGGCCGAGGAGCTCGAGCTCGGCTGCAGCGACGGCATCTACGAGAAGATCGACTGGAGCAAGATCGGCGACAAAAACGGCTTCATCCCGGCCGGCGTCAGCGATTGCGGCGTCGGCGCCATCGTGTGGTCCACCGGAATGGCGTTCGACGGCGATAAGATCAAGGACGGGCCGAAGACCTGGGCGGACTTCTGGGACACGGCAAAGTTTCCGGGCAAGCGCGGCCTGCGCAAGGGCGCCAAATACACGCTCGAGTTCGCGCTGATGGCCGACGGCGTGCCGGCGACCGACGTCTACAAGGTGCTGAAGACCAAAGAGGGCGTCGAGCGCGCCTTCAAGAAGCTCGACGCGCTCAAGGCCGACATCGTGTGGTGGGAGGCCGGCGCGCAGCCGCTGCAGCTGTTGTCGTCCGGCCAGGTCGCGATGACCTCGGTCTATAACGGCCGCATCACCGCCATCAACCGCACCGAGGGCAAGCATTTCGGCTTCGTGTTTCCGGGCAGCATCTATGCGGTCGACAGCTGGGTCGTGCTCAAGGGCTCGCCCAACAAGGATGCCGCGATGAACTTCATCGCCTTTGCGAGCCAGGCCGAGAACCAGGCCAAGCTGCCGGAATACATCGCCTACGGCCTGCCGAACATCGCCGCTGCCAAGCTGGTGCCGGAGAAATACGCCGCGGAGCTGCCGACGACCCCCGAAAACCTGAAGCAGGCGATCGCGCTGGACGTCGGCTTCTGGACGGACAATTCGGAAGAGCTGTCGAAGCGCTTCAACGCCTGGCTGGCGCGCTGAGGCCCGCCGCTTCCGCACACCGGGCGCGCGATCGTCGCGACGCGCGCCTGCCCGCCTCGTATGAGTCCCGGCGAGGTCCGCGCCGAAAGCCTTCGTCATGGATACCCCCTTCATCTCGTTCCGGCAGGTGGTCAAGCGCTTCGCCGCGCTGACCGTGGTCGACGATCTCGACCTCGATATCGCCCGCGGCGAGTTCGTCGCCCTGCTCGGCCCCTCCGGCTCCGGCAAGACCACGCTGTTGATGATGCTGGCCGGCTTCGAGCAGCCGACCAGCGGCACGATCGCAGTCAATGGCGTCAGGGTCGACGGGCTCCCGCCGCACAAGCGCAACATGGGCGTGGTGTTCCAGAACTACGCGCTGTTCCCGCACATGAGCGTGCGCGACAACATCGCGTTTCCCCTGAAGATGCGCGGCACGCCCAAGCCCGAGATCGCCACGCGGGTCGCGCGCGTGCTCGACATGGTGAAGCTGTCGGCCATGGCCGAGCGCAAGCCGGCGCAGCTCTCCGGCGGCCAGCAGCAACGCGTGGCGCTGGCCCGCGCGCTGGTGTTCGAGCCGCAGGTGGTGCTGATGGACGAGCCGCTCGGCGCGCTCGACAAGAAGCTGCGCGAGCAGATGCAACTCGACATCCGCGACCTGCACCGCCGGCTCGGCCTCACCATCGTATTCGTCACCCACGACCAGGACGAGGCGCTGACGATGTCCGACCGCATCGCCGTGTTCAACCACGGCAGGATCGAGCAGATCGGCACGCCGCGCGAGATCTACGAGCTGCCGCGGACGCCGTTCGTCGCCGAGTTCATCGGCGAGACCAACCTGCTGTCGTGCAAGGTGGCTGAGCAGGCCGGCGAGGCGATGCGGCTGACGACGGACTCGGGCCTTACGCTTTCGGCGCATGCCGGCGCTGATCGCGTCGATGGCGGCAAGGTGCAGGTCTCGATCCGACCCGAGGCGATCCGGATCAACGATCATGCGGCCGCAACCGCAAACCGCCTGACCGCGCGCATCATGGACGCGGTGTATTTCGGCGATCACATGCGTCTGGTCGCCACGGTCGGCGCGCAGCGGCTGATCATCAAGGGCGACCGTGCCGGCCAGGCCGCGGAGGTCGGCAGCGAGATCGCGCTATCGTTCGCGGCGTCGGATGTCTGGGTGGTGGGATCATGCGACCAGACCTCCGCCAACGGTTGACGGCATCTCTGCTGCTCGCGCCGCTGCTGGCGTTCATGCTGTCGTTCTTCGTCGTGCCGCTGGTGACGATGATGAAGTCGGCGGTATCCGATCCGGTCGCGACCGAGTCCCTGCCCCGCACCCACACGGCGCTGGCGCGCTGGGACCGCACCAGCTTGCCTCCTGCAGCGGCGCAGGCCGCGTTCGTCGACGACATCCGCAGGCTGACCAATGACGAGCAGTTCGGCGATCTCGTGCGCCGCCTCAACAGCGCGCAGTCCGGCTTCCGCAGCCTGCTCGGCAAGACCCGCCGCGCGCTCGGCGGCGACGGCGCGGCCGACCTCGCCGCGATCGATTCGCGCTGGAGCGAGACATCCTATTGGATGACCATCGCCGACGCTGTCGCCTCGCCCTGGACCGACAAGAACCTGCTCGCCGCGGTCGACCTCGAGCGCGACGCCGCCGGCGATATCGCCGCGATGCCGGAGGGCAGCTCGGCCAACCGCCTGATCATGATCCGGACCTTCGTGACCTCGGCGCTGGTGACGCTGGCCTGCATCCTGATCGGCCTGCCCTACGCGATGGTCGCCGCATCCGTGGAAGGCTGGCGCCGGCAGGCGCTGCTCGGCGCCGTGCTGCTGCCGCTGTGGACGTCGCTCCTGGTGCGCACCGCGGCCTGGTACGTCGTGCTGCAGGACAACGGCCTGATCAACGCGACCCTGAGGGGGCTCGGCCTGACCTCCGGTCCGGTCCCGCTGATGTTCAACCGGCTCGGCGTCGTCATCGCCATGACGCATGTGCTGCTGCCGTTCATGGTGCTGCCGATCTTCAGCGTGCTGATCGCGATCCCGCGCAACCTGATGCCGGCGGCGGCATCGCTCGGCGCGCATCCGCTGCGCGCCTTCCTCCACGTGCTGCTGCCGCTGTCGATGCGCGGCGTCGTCTCCGGCGCGCTGCTCGTGTTCATGGCCGCGCTGGGCTACTACATCACCCCCGCGCTGATCGGCGGCGCCAACGACCAGATGATCTCCTCGGTGATCGCCTATTACGCCACTGGCGCGGCGAACTGGGGCATGGCCGGCGCGCTCGGCCTCGTCCTGCTGGCGATGACCATCCTGCTCTATGCCGTCTACATCCGGCTGACCTCGGCCGAGGAGCAGCACGCATGAAGCTCCTGCCGGTCGTCAAGCTGCTGTTCGCGATCGCCGTCGTCGTGTTCCTGCTCGGGCCGCTGATCGCGGTGCTGCCGCTGTCGCTGACCGACAGCGTGTTCCTGAACTATCCCATTCCCGGCTATTCGACGCGCTGGTTTCGCGAGCTGGTCACCGCCGAATCCTGGCGGCTGTCGATCGTCAACAGCCTGCTGATCGGCTCGGGGACCACAGCCCTCGCAACGCTGCTCGGCACGCTGGCCGCGCTCGGCCTGCGCGGCAAACGCGCCTCGCTGCTGGTCTCGACGCTGCGCACGGTGTTCTTGCTGCCGATGGTGGTGCCGGCGGTCGTGCTCGGGGTCGGCATGCAGCTGATGTTTTCGCGCTACGGGCTCACCAACACCTATCTCGGCGTCATCATCGCGCACACCGTCGTCGCCGTGCCGTTCGTGCTCGTCAACGTCTCCTCGGCCTTGCAGGGCGTCGATCTCCAGCTCGAGCGCGCCGCCGCGAGCCTCGGCGCCTCGCCCGCCGTGGTGCTGCGTACGGTGACGTTTCCGATTGCGCTGCCCGGTATCATCTCCGGCGCCCTGTTCGCTTTCGCGACGTCGCTCGACGAGGTCGTGCTGACCTTGTTCGTCGCCGGCCCCAACCAGCGCACCCTGGCGCGGCAAATGTTCGCCACCATCCGCGAGAACATCAGCCCGGCGATCGTGTCCGCCGCGGCCGTGTTCATCGTCGGCACCATCGTGCTGTCACTCGCGATGCTGGTAATCCGTCGGCGGATGGCGTGACGCTCCGTAGGAGCGGATTAGCGCAGCGTAATCCGCCGCCTCGCGCACGAATGGCCGTCCATATTGCAGCAGCCGAAGCGGAAGAAGGCGGATTACGCTGCGCTAATCCGCCCTACTCGATGAGCTATCCCGCCTTCACATATTTCCGCCAATCATGTTCTTCCTTGAACCCGAGCACTTCGCGCGCTTTCCTGTTCGACAGCGGCGCCTCGCGCTCGCCGAGGTCGCGGGTGATCGGAGTCTTCGGGCAATAGCGCTGCAACAGCTCGCGCGTCGGCATATTGGCCGTCACCGTGTCATTCACCGCGTTGAAGACCTGGAAGCCGAGACCATCCTTCTGGATCGCCAGATGCACGATCTCGCCGAGGTCGCGCGCGTCGATATAGGACCAGGCGTTGCGCTTGCGCGACGGCGGGTCGGCGAGGAAACGCGGGAACATGTCGTATTCGTGCGGCTCGATGACATTGCCGATGCGGAGTGCGTAGATGTCGATGCCGTAGCGCATGGCGAAGGCGCGCGCGGTCTTTTCGTTCACGACCTTGGACAGGCCGTAGGAGTCCATCGGGTCGGTGTCGTAGTCCTCCTCGAGCGGAAAGCTCCTGAAGTCCTTGTCGCCCTCGGCGAAGCAGACTCCATAGGTTGTCTCGCTGGAGGCGATGATGATCTTGCGTACGCCGAGCTTCGCCGCAGCCTCGATGACGTTGTAGGTGCTGACAGTGTTGACGCGAAAGGTCTCATTGTCGGGCTCGATCAGCACGCGCGGGATCGCGGCGAAATGCACCACCGCATCCGGCGCCCGTGGCGGCCGGCCGGCGTTGAAGCCGCCGAAGCCGTAATGCGTGGTCAGCGCGTTGAAGGCCTGGCCGCTGTCCGTCAGATCCGCGATCAGGGTGTTGATCCCGGGGTGATCGAACGGCTTGAGATCGACGTTGAGGAGCTCGTAGCCCTTGCCCTGCAGATGTGGCAGCACATGCCGGCCCGCCTTGCCTGTTCCGCCGGTGAACACCACGCGTTTGCTTGTCATCGTTCTGTCCTCGTGAATGCGCCGGTTCTAGCAGCTTCGGTCGCAGCCGCTCCATAGGAACTTCCAACCCGATTCCCTGTGGTCTGACGGGCCGCCGGGCGGCGCTGGCCGACGAACACAGCGGTCGAAGAATGATCAATTTAAAATTGAAAATCTATAAAGCACAATTTCAGAACGATGATTGCAATCCGAAACTTGCCGGTCCGCTGATGGGCCGACGCTCGAGCAACTCGTCCGCATGCGATCAGCAACGATGCTGGCGGCAACCGCGAGCGAGAATCTTTCTCATTATCAGTAGCCAAGTTCCCGAACGCGTGATAGGTATCTAATGGCAGTCAAGTAGATGCATCTGGCGGCTGGCCCGCCCTGGAAGGACGCCGTCATGCGATTGTCGTCTTGTGTCGTCGCGCCGTCATTTGTTGCTGTGTTGGCGACGATGCTGTTCTGCAGCCCGGCGGTCGCGCAGCCCACCAAAAGCTCCACGCTTCCCGATATCACGGTCGATGCACCCAAGCAGGCTGTACGGCCCTATCGGCCGCAGCACGCAGCCGGCGCGGTGACGTCGCGCCGGGCACGGCCAGTCGCTCAGGCCGCATCCCAGGCGACGCAATCGCCGTCGGCTGCGCCAGGCTCTGTGGAAGCCAGGTTCGCCAGGCTGGAGAGAGCTGCCACTGGTTGCAACGGCGGCTGCGAGACAAGCTTCAAGTCCGGCAACGCGCCTTGGGTCGGATGCAGCCTGTCGGGCCAGGAATTCTCACATTTCGATACGACCTGCAGCGACACGCTCAGATACAAGCACTATGCGGACTGTGCGGAGACCAAGGCGTTCCTGGGCTGGGATCGCAATAAGGTCTGGCTGCATTGCAGCAGCCTCTTGGCCGGCGGCAAGTTTCAGGTCGCCGAGCTGAAGCGAGCGCGGCGCGCCCGTTAGTCCGCCTCAGCTGAGCTGAAGTTGAAGCACATTTGTCGGCCTGCGCGTGCTCCGGTCGACACCTCGTGAGCCGACGTCTTTCTCACGCGTCCTGCGATGTTCATCTGGTCTCAGCGCGTGACCGTATCTCACGCACATTGACTGCGTCAGCCGCGAGCTGGTGCGCGGCTTCCAGCCCCCGCGATCGCCCGCACGACACGTGCGATACGTTCGTCGCGCGCGGCGGGCCTGATACGTCCTGACCGTTCGAGCGCGGCGAGGCCATGAAGGGCCGCCCAGAACGTCTCGGTGACGACCGCGGCATCCTTGCAGAAGGGCGCGATGACCGCGGCCAGCGCATCGAAAGCAGCCCGCAGCTCCGGCCTCGTCTCCGCCACCGCGAACCGCAGATCGGTCGGCAGGACGAACATGGCATCGTAGAGCGCAGGACGGCCGAGCGCGAAGCCGAGATAGGCCGCAGCGACATTCTTGAGCGCAGAGCCGCGAGCGCTCGCTTGCCTCGCCGCGTCTTCGAGGGCGGCCGTGATCTCCTTGAAGCCCTCGAGGGCAACCGCGGACACGATCGCGTCCCTGTTCTCGAAATGCGAATAGAGCACGGGCTGGCTGTATTCGATCTCGTCGGCCAGGCGCCGGATCGTCACCGCGCCCCATCCCTCGCGCTCCGCGATCGCGCGCGCGGCCGCGACGATGTGCTGCTCGCGCTCGGCGCGCGCCCTGCCCTTTCGCTCTGCGATGCCCAGATTCTCGCCCTCCGCCGGACAGCATTCACCATACCACCGCTTGACGATCTAGCAACGCTAGAATATTGTCCTAGCGTTGCTAGGTTATCGACGGCCGTTAGAACGGAGGGTCGCATGCACTGGTTTTCGTTTGGGCTTGCCTTGCTGCTGGCGGTCGCGATCATCGCGATTGGGGTGCAATACGTTGCTCGCCCGTTCACTGCGATGCGCAGTTTCGGGCTGCCACTGCCCGAGACCGGCGCCAACGTCGCGTGGTGGCTGCGGCTCAAGGGCGTGAGGGACATCGTCTCGGGCCTGGCGGTCCTTGCATTGATGATGTGGGGTAGTTCCGGCGCGGTTGGCCTCGTCCTGCTGGTCGAAGCCGTCATTCCAGTTGGCGACATGCTGGTCATCCTTGCCGCGAACGGCTCGAAGACGAGCGCCTTCGGCATGCACGGCGTCACGGCCGCGATCATGGTCCTGGCGGCCCTGCCCCTGGTCACCGGAGTGTCTTGAGATGGCGCACGCTGTTTCGATCTGGCTGCTGGTCGCCGCCTTCTTCGGCGCCGGCGTCTTCAACGCGGTCGGTACGGCCGACACACGGCGCGATTTCGCCCGTTGGGGCTACCCCGCCTGGTGGGGCAGACTGACCGGCGGGCTGGAGATCGTCGCCGCCATTCTGATTGCGCTTCCCCAGGCTCGCATCGTCGGCCTGGCGCTTGGATCGGCGATCATCGCCGCGGCAGCGGTGACCGTTCTGCGCCATCGCGATGTCCGGCACCTGCCGCCGATCGGCGGATTCGTCGTCCTGCTCGGGCTTGCCGCTGCCGCGCCCTGAAGGATCGCGCGGCGTTCGGAGAGCCGGATTCTCGCGCCTGCTGTCGGTCAGCGCCTGTCCTGCGATGAACCTTCTGCCTCCCGTCTTGACCTACCTCAGGGCGGGAGGAGATTGAGGTCGCAAATGACGGCTCTGACCAAGGTATTTTATAAGGCATTTTCTGAAACATCCGAGGGTCGCAAACACGCGTTGCTCAAACACCTCTTGCTGCTCGGTGCCGCCATATTGCTGGTGGCGGCGATGGCGCTGACCTACGGAACAGATCTGAGCCCCGGCTTTTTCTGAGCGGCTTTTTCTTCCTCTGCTTCGGCGAACAGCGGTTGCCGTCGACGGCATGTCCTTATGATCGGCATGCGCATGTCTGCCTCGGGCATGAGCGGAAAACCGGGCTTATCGCGCCTCGACCAGCGCCGCGAGTTTCGCGAGTGCCATCCGCCAGCCAGTCTCGTTGTCGGTCGGCGATACCGCGCGTGGCAGTCCAGCGTGGGTGGCGTGAAGTTCGGTCCCGCCATCCGCGTCGGCAAGCGTGATGGTGATCGTCATCTCGCCGCGCAGCGCGGGATCCGTGGTCTCGAACTCGTCCACTTCGACAACCTGCTCATTCGGGACGAGCTTCACAAAGCGACCGCGATATGTGTCCGTTTGCGCGGTCGTCTTGCCCGCCCCGGTCGGCACGTCATAGGTGAGCGAAATCCGCAACGAGCCGCCTTCACGGGCGTCGAACGCATGCACCTCGCAGGTCATTCCGTCCGGCACTTTCCATTTTGCAATTGCGCGTGGATCGAGCAGCGCTCGATAGACCGCCGACCGAGGCGCGGCGATGTAGCGCCGTATCGAAAGGGTCTCGTCCATGTTCATTCCCTGCTGACCTTGCGCATCGTCTCGAACCGTCATCCGATAGGACCGATGGTGTACCGGCGGCAGGCTTTTGGATAGGCTCGTTGCCGATGATGCGGCCTGCCGCTTGACGCGACCGACGAACAGCACCCGGGAGTCCATACGATGATCACCCTGGGACGACATCGGCCGCTGATCCAGACTCCCTTGGACGAAGCGACTGCCCTGGTCGCGATCTTAGACATCGCGGCCGACGCGATCGCCCAATTCGATCCCGATCATTCTGGCCGGCCCACCCCATCGACGACGAGACTGCCGACGGCGATCCCAGCTTCTACAAGGGCGCCGCCGGGTGTGATCTGGGCCCCCGACTGCCTGCATCTTCGGTTGTTTGTTCTGGCTGGCGAGATAGCAGAAGGGCAGATCCAAGCCGGCATGTTCGTCACCGTGCCGCTGGACTCTTCGCTGTCTTGGTGATGAAGGCGCCGTCGATCTGAGAAACCTTCGCACACGTGACGAGCTTCGGCTGGTGGACCAGGTTCTATCTATTCTCCGGGCACGAACTTCAAACGACGCATCGGCAAAAGCGAGGAGCGCACGCGACCCGACGGGCAAATCGCTGCTGCGAGACTCGCGTACGCCCAGCAGATCCGCCCAGCACCCGGAGCCCACGCTCTAAGAAAACGCCTCCGTCAGAAAAATTCATTCGCCTGCGGGTTCAAACACATCTCTCTATCCAGCCCTCCCGGCCTGAAGATTTTTGTTTCTTTTTTACAGAAATCATGATCTTCTCTCTCCATCCCGTCTCACAAGAGGGGCGCTTCGCGGTCGTCACGAACGTCGAGGCGGGATGCGGTGGGCGTGTCGATGTCGCAGCGTGGTTCTCCACGCCGACGAACGGCGGCGATGCGCACGGTCAAGTCGCGTGGTCCTGACACCCCGACGCTGGTGTCACGCTTGCGTTGGCGCTCACGCGCGGCGCGGGCAACGGTGGCCAGAAAGCCCGGCGCACCGGGGAGATCGCGAAGCAGCCGTCAAAACCATCGTGCGGGGAATGCCGGGTGATCTCGGCTGAACCTGTGGTGACTGCCGCCTGCTTTTTTTCTGCAGGCGGGCCATGGGTGCGGCCAGCGCCCGGCATTCCCCGTGCCCTCTTCCAAGAGAGGGACATCGATCAGCAAAGCTCGGACGCGAGAATGCGCCGCGAGGCAGCGAAGCCATGTCGCAGCGCCCTCATCACAATCTAACCGCCGTCATTGCGAGCGAAGCGAAGCAATCCAGAGTCGCGCGCGCGACTCTGGATTGCTTCGTCGCTACGCTCCTCGCAATGACGGAGAACTTGACCGAAGAGACTCGTCATGGATGGCCGGTTCAAGCCGGCTTGCCGCCGTCACGACGACGCGGCGGCGGAGCCCGCGGTTGCGTCGCCCCGCGATCGTCACGCGCGCCTCGCGTTCACAAGGGAGGATATTCAACGATCGGAAAACCAGACCGAGCTGGGTCACCGGCCGGACCGGCCGATGGTGGGCACGACAGGGGCGAAAACACGGATCAAGATCAATGATTTAGGCACCCGCACCAGCGTTCCAGGGCTCTTGGTTTCAAAAGGGAATTTCTGGCGATGCCCGCACCATCCAAGGGGTAGGTTGGAAGCCAGAATCGCCTGAAAGTTGCCAAGACTTCAGAAAAGTTGACTGCTTGCCCTTTGGGCTCGGCGGATCGTGTCCCATAGAGTGGTGTAGCTGGCATGGTGGGTCACCGGGCGATTCCGGTGCGGGCCGAGCTGGTCAGCCCGCCACAGCGGGCAGGCCGGCAATGGGATCATCGCTCAAAGGCGCGATGGTTTCCAGCGTCATGTAGCGAGCGCGCTGGACGGCCCACTCGTCGTTCTGTTCGAGCAGGATCGCGCCGACGAGACGGACGATGGCTTCCTCGTTTGGGAAGATGCCGACGACCTCGGTGCGGCGCTTGATCTCGCCATTGACCCGCTCGATTGGATTGGTCGAATGCAGCTTGGCGCGGTGCTGTGCCGGGAAGCTCATATAGGCGAGTACGTCAGGCTCGGCCTCATCCATGAGGGCTGCGAGCTTGGGCACCTTGGGACGGATCTGGTCGGCGACCTTGCGCCATTGTGTCTGGGCTGCCTCGGCGTCGTCCTGGGCGAAGGCCGTGGCGATGAAGGCGGAGACTACGCGGCGTCCGCTCTTGCCGGCATGGGCGAGAACGTTGCGCATGAAGTGAACGCGACAACGCTGCCAGGTGGCATTGAGCACCTTGGAGACAGTGGCCTTGATGCCCTCGTGAGCATCCGAGATCACCAGCTTCACGCCACGCAGGCCACGGCGTGTGAGCTTGCGCAGGAACGCGGTCCAGAACGTCTCGGCCTCGGACGGGCCGACGTCCATGCCCAGCACCTCACGCCGGCCGTCGCTGTTGACGCCGATCGCGACGATCACCGCGACCGAGACGATGCGCCCCTGCTGGCGCACCTTCACGTAGGTGGCGTCGATCCACAGATACGGCCAGTCGCCCTCGATCGGACGGGCGAGGAAGGCCTTCACCTTGTCGTCGATCTCGCCGCACAGCCGGCTCACCTGGCTCTTGGAGATGCCGCTCATCCCCATCGCCTGCACGAGGTCATCGACTGAACGGGTCGAGACGCCCTGGACGTAGGCTTCCTGGATCACGGCCGTTAGCGCCTTCTCGGCCATCCGGCGCGGCTCCAGGAAGCCCGGGAAGTAGCTTCCCTTGCGCAGCTTGGGAATACGCAGTTCGACCGCACCGGCACGCGTCTCCCAGGTCCGGTCACGATAGCCGTTGCGCTGCGCCAGACGCTCGGAGCTCTTCTCGCCATAGGCCGCTCCGGTCAGCCCGGCGACCTCCATCTCCATCAACCGCTGGGCTGCAAAGCCGATCATCTCGCGCAGAAGATCGGCGTCGGGGGCCTTCTCTACGAGCGCACGAAGGTTCATCATCTCGTCGGTCATCGGTGGTTCCTCGAATCAGGTTGGTGTCAGCAACCCGACCCTACCGGGCAATCGCCGGTGACCACCGCAAAGCCGTCCACCCGCTACGGCGCTATGGGGAGCGCGCGGGCGGACGGCTTTGCTCTACCGAGTTACACCACGCCCGGGGACACGACCGCTCGGCGCCCAAAGGTGAAGTTCGGATCCCTCGTTCGCCCAACCTCTCCTGTGTTTCGATGGTTGCGGGGAGGCGCAAGACTCGCGCACGCGCGAGATCCACCCATGCGTCGTGCCGACACCCCGCTGCCAGCTGGCATTGCAATGCCCCGCGATCGCGTTCTCTTCATATACCCAGGGCCGCTCAAGGTCCTTGGTCCGCGCCCCAGTACCGCGCGCAGGCGCGCGGACCGAAGCTTCATTGTGCGAGTTGGTGCTCAACCTTCCTGAGTCCTCTCGCTTCAAGAGGATACCCAATTGCAACCGAGTTCGCGCCGATGCGGCCGCGAGATCGAGAGCGCGCACCCACGGACCGGGTAGTGGACGCAGTATTGACGGGACGGATCAGAATACGGGCAGTTGCGTGAGCAACTTGACTTCATCTGCGCCAAACCTAAGCCGCCGGAGTTGGGCCATCATCCCCGAACACGCCAAACCGCGATTTTGGACGAGGATGCGAGTCCCAATGGCTCGAGAAATTCAGGAACTTCGCCTCGAGCCAACAATGATTCTAAGCCATCCGGAGCGCGCTCAATAACGTTACGATTTGGAGATGTCCGACACGTGACCACATAATCGACGTGGTAGTCTCGTAGCATCTGATGCGCGACCGGCGCTGGCGCAAGCATGAGCTTGAGCATCGCGAGATTGCCATCGTTGTTCCGGTGGTATGGGGCCGCAAACACGGCGTGTTTCGTCGCAGCCAATATGGCCGGGCCGAGATCGATCGGCGCCATGACGCTTCCTCTTGCCAATAGCCCCATAGGCTCGGCATCCGAAACACTTTGGCATCGGGACTCGTCAGGTTCAAATACCATTTCAGTCGGCTCTACCATCGAATCGATCAGTGGTTTCGCGCATTTTCCAAGCACTGCGAACATGACCGGAGAGACGACGAACGCCACCAGAACGAGGCTGCTTGTCTGGGCAAGCGATGGCCAGATGAAGACGGCGGCTGCGGCGAATATTGGCGCTGCCGCCATGGCAGCCCCGCCTGTTCCGCGCATTTCCCACACGCTGATCACAATCAACGTCGCGAGGGCAGCGACACCAACACCCCACCGAAATCGATCAACCGGGTTGGCTCGCAAAAATGCCGCTGCCGCGATTGCCATTGTTATAAGAGGAAACGCGTAAAAGCCGAGTACTTCCTCTGGACCGATCCGGATCATCTCCGCCAGGGATACGGTCTCCTGAACATGATCGAGCCATAGAGAAACGACCAGCGGATCAAGCTGCGAATACGGCAACACCAGCGATCGCGCAAAAAGCAGGACGAACGCACCGAGCAAGGCGATCACGGTTCCGGTCGCAGTACCAACACGCAGCCATAGCGAGGATCGGTAACGCTCAATTCCAACCATTAGCACCAGGCCAACGCTCCCGCCCACGGTCAACAAAAGCAGCGGGCCCCCGAACGCGTCAAGCACGGGGAACGTTAGTTCCTCTGCCGGAACCAACGCAAATCCGAGAGCCGCCGATGATGCGGCTAGCGCGAGAGCAAAGGCCGAGACTTCGCGCGCAACCTCTCCACCACGCCAGACGAAAAGACCCGCCATGGCACCGCATATCGTGACGATCACCGGCAGGATCTCAACTCCGATTGCGAGCGACACAGATCCGGTCAACGCTGCGAGCGCCGCCCTGGTCGCGCTTCGATCGGCCTGGATCGCAAAGAGAAGCATCAGGAGCAAGAGATCGATTTGCACGTTGTGATGATCGATCGCGCCCGGCTTGAAGTGTATCAATGCTGGCGCTGCCAGCATAGCCAGCACAGCTGCGCCCAGCGATGAGGCCGCGACGCCTTCGCTCATACGGTAGGCAATCGTCCCGACGAGCACGAGAGCCACGAGAAGCAGAAGTATTGGCCAGACGAACAGCGTTACCGCTTCCGCATGGAGCGGACCGATCAAAGGTTTCAGTGTCAGGATCGATATAGCTAGTGGCAGATCGACAATGCGCGACCAATGCATGAGCACGCCGGATGGACCCAGGCGGTATTGCCGGAGATCCCACCAGGCCTGGCCGTCGAGAAAATCCCGGATTTCGACAAGACGCATCGCATCATCGGTCGACATGGCGTCGAAAACGACGCCCCTGATCGAGAGCAGCTTGAACGCCATCGCCGCAGTAAGCCCCAGCACCAGGATCAGGATCAGAACGCCGACCGCTCTTACTCTGCCTTGGCTTGGAACCGAGTTCAAACTCGAAACGGCGTCTGACATGATGAGCCCACTGGTTCCCGCAGCATCAACAACCGAAATTAACTGGAGCAGCACGCACCGCGTCGAACTGCCCAACGTCTGCACGGCACTGAGCCCATCGGGTTCAAGTGCTCCGCCAGCCTGCAGATATCGAGCCGATTCGTTGCTCGCCGGACCCAACTCGGCCCGTGTGGCAGCGCCACCAAGATGTGACCGGGGTCTACTCCGACGAAGATCCGGCGTTTGGCATAGCGGACGGCCAATAAGCGTGCGATTGCGCGCGGCGCTGTGAACTGACCAATAGGGATCTCAAGAAGTGCTTGACCATCACGATGGACCCGCCAGCCACAACGGCGCCTCCGATTAGGTCGATGATGTAGTGCGCACCGATCAGGGGCGTCGCGGCAACCATCCAGGTATTGAGCGCGATCGACGCCGGCCGCAAAACTCGGATCGGCCACAAAGCCCAGATATAAAGAACTGCCGACGCCGTGTGGAAGCTTGGGAATGATACGATGCCCGCCAGCCTGAGCACGTCGAGCTGTCGTAACGACCCATCTCGTAACGCGAAGATATCCCGAAGCTGCGCCGCGTAATTTGCTGAGTCAACCTTCGGGAATTGCTCGCCCGGCGACAATCCCAGACCATAATAAGTCCCTATGGCCGGAATGAAGGCGGACACGACAATCGTTACAGCGAGTGCAACGCTCAATGTCAGCACGAATTGCTGAAGTCGCAAGAACCGCGACCCCATCGCCAAAATGATCGGGATCGCGAGCAGGGGCCACTTGATGAAGCCGTATCCAACTTTCAAGTAGTGTCCGATCCAGCTGTGGGCATTAAAAAACGCTGCAATCCCCTGGGGATCAAACCCAATTGCGCGGTCGATCCACAATAGGCTCCGATCCTGTAGGGGCCAATTCATCGCGTTTGCGACATAACTAAGAGGGCCAGCGATCGCCGTGAGCAATATGATCTGAGCTGTGACACCAAACCAGAAGACAAGTTTAGGATCCGCGGAAGCCTGCCTGATGTGGGCATAAGCATAGGCAATACTCGCAAGCGAAATCGCAATAGCAACGAGAACTCCGAAACCCACTGGCTCCAAGGAAAAGTCGGAGTACGTCAAGGCACTCAATAGCGCCGCGCCTAACAGAGCGATTGGCAGCCAGTTGAGATTGAGTGTTTGCCACGCGAGGTTTTCTTCGTCGGTTTTCATGCCTGCAGGCCATCGTTTCCTTCAACGAAGCTCTTTTGACGATCGCGAGCGCAACATCTGACGAAAGCACGGAACATTGGATCGCATTCCCAGGGAGCTGGTCGCGGCACATCTCTCAAGCAGGGCTCTTAAGCCCGGCCAGTAGCCCGCAGATCACCCGATCTCTCACCCCGCAAAATTACGGGACAAAACTTAAGGTAGTGTGAAAAAAGGAGATCCTGAGATTCACGATTCACAAACGAGGCACGTTCTGAAGCCATTTTGCAGAGCGGCCGGATTCATGAGAGGGCATTTTGGTAGATCTGGCTGGGCACAATTCTCTCACCGGTTGCGTACCATTGTGGAACCTGTGCCGCGGCTTTTGCGCGGGGATATAACGCCGCGCGATCTCTAGGCTACGGCAGCAACGAAACCACGCTTTACAATCGTTTGGCCGGTGAGCGAGAGCCCTGGAGTAGATCGGTGAAGCAGAGCGGGCGCTGGTGGAAACCTCGCCGTCAACTTTCTACGCAAATGCGCATCAGCTTCTGCTGCTCCGGGGGACGCAGTACCTGGCGATATCCCTTGGCGCCACGTCAGCGCGCGACAGCGGGCCTGACATAGACACTTTCGTACTTCCCGATATGGTCCTCAGTCCAGCCTCGCTTTCCTACGAGGAACTGCCTCAATTCATCATGCCCCTTAAGCCACAAGACAGCATCGATATGGTACTTCTCGAGCACCTCATCCCAGGCGGCTTCATCGACCTCCCAATGCACGAGCTTGAAGTAGTCGCGGAGCAACTCATCAGGATAAGCCGTGGCCGCTCGGCCGTCGACAAAGAGCCGGACTGATCCATGGGTAAGGAAGATCAGATATCCTCCAACATTCCAATGGTTAAGCACCCGCGCATGCGCAAGATGCTTCTCCAGGTATTCGGCGTCCTGCTCCGACAACATGTTTGGCAATGCCAAAGCCGGCTGTACTCGGATAAAAGTAACCGGAAGGACACATGCGCCAACGAGCGCTGCAGTCAGAAGCGCCCGCTGAATTTGCGGCTTGGGCAGCCGAGTGGGAAGAAGCCGATCGAGATGAAGAGCCACCGGCACCGTCGAAAAGATGAAAAAGAATGACATGTATCGAAACTGGCAAAGTCCGAGCGCGAGAAATACCCAACACAGAATGCGGTGCTCGGCGCGGATTTTCGCCGTTACGCCGTACCGCAGTTCCAGCGCGATGAACGCAATAATGTAGGCCATTCCGGGAAGGCTGCCCGGAATTTCGACATTGTGAGAATAGGGAAGCCACTCTCCAATATGTCCCTGAACAAAGTGTCCCAAGGTAGCCGCCACACCTTTGTAGATTTTCCAGCCGAGCGGATTGACGAAGGTAGCCGCTAGGCAGCCGCAACCAGCCACTACGATGGCTTTTAAGTCGTTCCAGTCACCTCGGAGAATGGCCCCGCCACCGAAGACAGCGAGGATCATGAAGCCAAGCACGAATCCACCGTGCAAATTCACCCAGAGCACCATCAGCAAGGGTAGCAACGACAGTTTGGTCGGCCGCAAACACTCCCGGTAGAAAATCACGCTGAATACCATGGTCGCGATGTTGGGAGATGCTGCGAGATAGCTGTTAGGCGCCGTATCGTAGGAGGGATACAGCAGGCAAACCGCAAATGTCCCGATGCAGGCGGCGAACGCGGAAGCGCCACTTCGCAAGCAAGCCGACGTGAGATATCCAGCGATCAGGATTCCGCACACCAAGACGAGGACAACAAGACCTCCGTATCCGCCGAACTTGAAGATTGTGCTGGCAACCACGTCCCATAGCCACGAGAGATTGAACCACTGTTGGGTCCCGAGGGTGAACGACCAGGGATCCTGGAAGGGGATGCGCTCTTCCGTTCGAATCAAGTCGCCAGCGGCAAGATGCCAGCCAAGGTCGTAATGACTTAGGACGAGTGATGCGTTGGAAAGATAAAAGACGCTCAAAAGAGAGATCAGGAACGCGTAAGTTCCCAAGTGGTGCGACGGCGGCTGATCGGTCGCAGCCGACGTGGCCAGCACCTCACGCCCGGGTAACGTCTGCTCGCACATGTTGTACTTCTGCCTTCCCAGCAGCGCGCGCAACCCACTTCGTTACCGATATTTTTGCGCTACCTGTACCTGAATACGGGAGGGCGTCTAAGGCGGAGTAAAAAACACGTTCGCATCCATCTCCTCGCACGGACAAATGGACGCTAGTTAACAACCTATGAATGACAGATGTGCCCGGGCCGGCTGATGGAAACGGCGTTTTGGACGGGCGTCCCCAGAGGCGAGGAAGTGCCGCCGTCGTCGCGATGAAGGTGAGTCTTGTCAACGATCGTAGCTGGCTTGCCGCACCAGTCGACGAGGGACTTACTTCCCCCTCGTCTGGCGCCGAGATTGAGGTGTTCGCAATCCTGCAGAATCACTAGTTGCTGGCGTGGCCGGCGGCAGAGGATGCGGAGGCACGTCGGGAATCAGGCCGAAATGAGATTGAACTGGCGCGCCCGACGAGTCGAGCGAGCCAGCTTTCGTCTCCGTGTACCTCACTCTCTACGCGTGCCAAGCGGCTGCAATCGATGCCTGCAGGCTCGGGTCGCTGGACGCTGCCTGGCTCCCTGCGCTGGTCGGATCGAAGCCCGCATGGCTAGACGAATAGCTCGCCATGGCCTGGACCAGCTGCGAGATCTGGCTGTCAATCTTGAGACCGCCGGCGGTGATCTCCTGCAGCTGGTTCGATGGCGCCGAAAACCAGTTCTTGATCGTGACGTTCTGAGTCGTGCCGAGCAGGTCGATCTGCAGATCGTTGCCGGACTGCAGGAACCAGAGATCGTTGTCCGTCACGCCCGTTCCGAAAGCTAGCTGTCCGCTGGCGGTAGAGCTGCTCGCAGTTCCGTTCACGATCGTCTCCTGGCCCGCGCCGAACAGGTACCGATCGTTTCCTCCGCCACCGATAAACGTGTCATTGCCGGCGCCGCCAACAAAAACTTCAGAGCTAGCTGTTCCTGCCAGCGTAGCCGAACCTGCTGTGCCGGTAGAGCCGGTCCCGACCACGAGCTGCACCTGCTGGTCGGCAAATCCGAGCGAAGCAATGCCGGACAGCGTGTCGGTTCCGTCCGGACTGCCGCTGCGCAGGTCGCTGACCACGACCTGATTAGCCGAATTCAAAGATACCGTGTAGTTCGCAAAGTTGCCGGAGAATGCGGCCGTATCAACCCCGCCCCCACCGACGATCACATCGTTGCCTCCGGATCCGACGAATATCTCGTTGGCCGCGGAGCCGCTCAACGCATCGACGCCCGCCGTTCCCGAGACGACACCGATCGCTGCGTCAGCAAAGATCAGCTGCGTCAGGCCGACCGCGGAATTGGCGCCCGATGCGCCTGCACGAGTGTCCAGGATCAAGACATCGCCGAAGGCATCGGCGGCAAATCGATAGCTGCCGTAGCTTCCGGCAAAGATCAGGCTGCCGGTCGCAGTCGCAAAACTGTTTGCTCCTGCCGGCGCCGTCAGCGTCACGACCTCGCCGCCTCCATTCTGGAAGTAGCGAACCTCGACCGCATGCGCCCCGATCCCCAGTGTCACCTGACCGGAGACCGTGTTATTGCCGTGCAGCCCGTCATTGTTCACGACCCGCACGCCATCGATGTAGAGTGCGGAGCCGTCGTCGGAAGCGAGGCTGAACGTATAGGTTCCAGCCGTCGTGATGGTGAGGTTGGCCTGGTAGGCCGTCGCGAAATTGACGTGCGACGAGGCTGGCCAGGCTGCGTCTGCGGTGCCCGAGATCTGGGACACTGTCGTCACAAAGCTCGGCGCAGCCCCCCAGTTGACGTCCGACAGCTGCGACGGTCCGGACGTCAGGGCGAAGAATTTCGCGAGAAAGCCCGCTTGACCGTGCCACGCACCCGCCATCGCGCTCTGCAAGGCGAGGTCGCTGGGGACCTGTGAGACCGACGCCGGATCAAAGCCCGGGTGGGCCGCCGTATAGGCTGACATCGCCTGAACCAGCGTCCCGATCGCGCCGCCATCCAGCACCGTCGTTCCTGCAGTGATAGTCTGCAACTGGCTGGCGGAGTCTGCAAACCAGTTTGCGACCGTCACCCGCGTCGCTGTGCCGAGCACGGCGACCACCAGATCGTTGCCCGATTGCGTGAACCACAGCTTCTGCGCTGTGGCCCCGCTGCCGAAATCGATCTGGTTCTTCGCGTCGGCCGTCGCCGACAGATTGATGGTGGCTTGCCCCGTGCCGGACGACACCCGGAACAGGTTGGAGCGTGTGCCTCCGAACGCCGTCTCGGCCCCATCACCGAGCACAAAGATGTTGGAGCCCGTCGCGTTGCCAACCAGGGTCGGATTGCTGCCGCTTCCGGTCCAGGTGAAGGTCAGCGACGCGTCCCTGACTGCGGCCCGGTCCCAGACCGTGCCGTCGGCAAACCGGACCTGCTGGACGCCGCTGGTGCTCGACTGCACCATGTTGTCGATCCTGATCAGATCGCCGTTGCCGCCGATCGTCAGCAGCCAGTCGTTGCCGTTTGAGGCTACGGCCACCGCCACGTCGGATGGCCGGATTCCGGCTCCGAGCGACAGCACATTGGCCGCAGTGCTCGAGCTGTCGGTCTCGTCGATCTCGAGCTGGCCGTATCCGGTGTTGAACACGAACGTGTCGTTGCCGCCGCGTCCATGCGCGATATCATTTCCTCCCTTGCCGTCGAATGTGTCGGCTCCGAGCGAGCCCCAGAGGACGTCGTTGACGGTGGTGCCCGTTGTCTCCAGCGCGAGCAGCTGTTGCCGCGACAACACTGTACCGTCGGCGAACGCCACCGACTGGATGCCGCCTGTGCTCGTCAGGTCGCCGTGAATGTCGATCTTGTCGGTGTCGTCGTTCCGGATCCGAAGGATCAGATCGGCGCCATTCTCGACCTGCACATAGATGTCCTGGGCAGAGATGCCGGCGCCCAATTTGATGGCGCCGGTCGCGCCGGCGTTCAGATTGACGTCCGTCCGCCCGACGCCGCGGCTGTAAAGCAGGGTGTTGGTGCCCCCCACTGCTGCGACATTTGCAAAATTGACCGAGACGTTGCTGGCGGTGATTTCATAGACGTTCGAGCCGTAGCCTGAGCCCGATAGTCCAGCCGACGACGTGTTGCCGAGCCAAGTGAAGGTGATCGGCACCGACGCTGAGCCGCCCAGCGCGATTGAGCTGCCGTCGCTGAACACCAGTCTATTGATTGAACTGGTGGCGACACCACCGCTGATCGTCAGATCGTTGTGTACCAGAATGTTGTCGAGCGCGTTATTGCGGAACTTGACGATCATGTCGCTGCCGCTGGACTGCAGCAGCACGTCCTGCGCCGAGATGCCGGTGCCGAACTGCAACGTGCCCTTGCTCGCGCCGGGCCATACCGATAGGGCACCAGATCCTGCCGCATACTTGACCGTGTTAATTCCGGCGACACCGTTGCTGTAATCGCCGAACCCGAGATTTCCGGATGCCGACACCTCGAACACGTTCGAGCCGAAATTCGAGTTGCCAAGATTGAAGCCGTTGGTGTTACCGACCCAGGTGAAGGTAATCGGCACCGAGGCCGAACCTCCCAGCGCAATCGAACTACCGTCGCTGAACACCAGCTGATTGATCGAGCTAGAGGCAACACCGCCACTGACCGTCAGGTCGTTGTGAACGAGGATGTTGTCGCTTGCATTGTTGCGGAACTTGACGATCAGGTCGCCGCCACCGGCTTGTAGCAGCACGTCCTGCGCACTGATGCCCGCGCCGAACTCCAGGGACCCCTTGCTCGCGCCAGGCCAGGCCGTCAGGCTGCCGGATCCTTGCGCATATTTGATCCGGTTCGTTCCAGCGACCCCGTTGCTATAATCCGCAAAGCCCAGATTTCCGGCTGCCGACACCTCGAATACGTTGGAGCCGAAATTGCTGTTGCCGAGGTTGAAGCCGTTGGTGTTGCCGACCCAGGTGAAAGTCAACGGTGTGCCTAGGCCCGCAGCCGGCTGTCCGACCGGTAGCACCGCGCCGTCACTGAATGCGATGCGAATGATCGCGCTGGAGACGCCCCAGGGCTGTACGGTAAGATCCCGCGGCACGGTGATGACGTCGGTGCTGTTTCTGAACCTGATCGTCAGGTCGCCATTGCCATTCGCCTGGAAGTAGAGATCGGACGACGAGATCCCCGCTCCCATCCGGATCGTCGTGACCGTATTAGCAACGGTCACCTGGCCGCTTCCGGCGGTGAAGGGATACGCGTTGGCGTCGCTCGATCCCGCCAGGATGTCCAGGATCTGCGCTTGGCTCCAGCTGGCGCCATCACTGAAGCTGACGGTGGATAGCGTCCCGTTGCTGAACTGCGCCTTAACCGTGACGGTCTTTCCCGTCGCCGTATTCGCGATGATGAGGTCGGAGCCGTTGCGGCTGAGCGTTACCGCGGTCGAGGGAAAATCTTGCATCACCAGGATGTTGCCGCTCGTACTGTCCTCGATGACGTCGTTGCCGCCCGTCGAAGTGTAGATGTAGGTGTCGGTTCCCCCCTGGCCGTTCAGATAGCGGTCACCGGCTCCTGCCAGGATCGTGTCGGCCGCGTTGAAGCCGTAGATCGACGTCGCGCTGGAGCTCGCTGCCTGCTGCAGCACGAGGGCCCGCAGGTCCGCCTGCTTCCAGACCGTGCCATCGTCGAACACGACCTGCTCGACGCCCTGGCTGAACCAATCGTCGAGTGTCTGCTTGATCAGGACCGAACCACCGTCACCGGCGCCCGGCGCGCTCTCGGCAATCACCAGGGTCAGGTCGTTGCCGTTGCGAACGAAGCTGATGTCGGAAGGCCGGATCCCCTTGAACTTCAGAGTATCGTAACTCGAGGCGTTGCCCACCGTTCCCTCGATGATGGTGTCGTTGCCATCACCGCGGTTGTAGATATAGGTGTCGTCGCCGCTCCCGCCCGACATCACATCGTCGCCGCGTCCACCGGTGATGACGTCGCTGGTGTTGAAGCCGTCGATGACGTCGTTGCCGGCGGTCGAGTATTGTGTCAGCACCTTGAGGCGTAAATCGTTCTGCGTCCAGACGGTCCCGTTGTCGAACACGACCCGCTCGATGCCCTGGCTGAACCAGTCGTCCAGAGTCTGCTTGATCAGGATCAAGCCACCATCCCCGGCGCCCGCCACGGTTTCGGCGATGACGAGCGTCAGATCGTTGCCGTTGCGGACGAAGCTGATCGCGGCGGGATCGATACCTTGAAGGCGCAACGTATCGAACGTCGAGAAGTTGCCGGCCGGCCCGTCGATGATGGTGTCGTTACCGTCGCCGCGGGCGTAGATATAGGTATCGTCTCCGGCGCCGCCGTTCAGCGTGTCGTTGCCACGCCCGCCGATTAGGATGTCGTTGGTGTTGAAGCCATTGATGACGTCGTCACCCGGCGTGAAGGCCTGCGACAGCGCCGTCGTGCGCAGATAGTTCTGATCCCAGGTCGTGCCGTCGTCGAACACGATGTTTTCGACGCCTTGGCTGAACCAGTCGCCGAGTTCGTCCTTGAGCATGATCGAGCCGCCGTCATTGGCACCCGTCACGCTTTCGTTGATAATTAGCGTAAGGTCGTTGCCGTTGCGGCTGAAAGAGATGCTGGCCGGGCTGATCCCTTTCAGCCGCAGCGTGTCGATCGTGCTGTAATTTCCGCCAGTGACCTCGGTGATGACGTCGTTGCCGTCGCCACGGTTATAGATATAGGTGTCGTCGCCGGCGCCGCCGGCGACGGTATCGTCGCCCTTGCCGCCTTCGATCACATCATTGGTGTTGTAGCCGACGATGACGTCGTTGCCGTCGGTCGACGCCTGGGCCAGCAGCTTCAGCCGCAGATCGTTCTGGGTCCAGACGGTGCCGTCGTCGAACTTGACCTGCTCGATGCCGCGCGCGAACCAGTCGTCGAGCTCGTCCTTGAGCAGGACCGAGCCGGCATCGCCGGCCCCGTCGGCGCTCTCGGCGAACACCAAGCGCAGATCGTTGCCGTCACGGACGAGCGTCACGTCGGCCGGATTGATGCCCTTCAGCACCAGCGTGTCGAAGGCAGAGGTCTGCGCATCCGGACCGTCGATGATGGTATCGTTGCCGTCGCCGCGGGCATAGACGTAGGTGTCGTCCTCGCGGCCGCCATCGATGACGTCATCGCCCTTGCCGCCCTGAAGCGTGTCGGCATAGGAGAAGCCGTAGATCACGTCGTTGCCGTCAGTCCCAGCGCTCGCATCCATGCTCTGGATCACGTCCTCCCAGCTGACATAGGAGCCGTCGGCGAAGGTGAAGTATTCAATCCGGTCAATGGTGGTGTTGAGCAGACCGTAATCGACCCGGAACTGGCCCTTGACGGTCACGGCGTCGTCCGTGCCGGTGATCGCAATCGTCAGATCATTGGAGTTGCCGTCGCGCTGGAACGACAGGTCATCGAGCGTGATGCCCTCACCGAACCGCAGGAAGTCCGGCAGCTCGCCCCAGATCCAGGCCTGATTGTCCTCGATCGTGTCATGACCGTCGCCGCGGCCGAACATGTAGGTGTCACCGCCGTCGCCGCCTGACATGGTATCTGTGCCGAGACCGCCGTTGAGAACGTCGGCGTCCGGCGTGCCGACCAGATTATCGTCAGTGGCGTAGGACGGCTTCCCGACCGCGTTGGCGAGGTCGATCTTGTCCCAGGTGGTGCCATCGGCGAACTTGATCACCTCGATCGACTTGTCGAAATCCTGATAGGCGGTCACGAGGCCCGGCCGGCGGCCGGCGAACTCGTCGATCACCCGGATCTGGTTGTCGGTGCCGTTCTGGGTGATGACGAGGTCGAGCCCGTCACGCACGAAGGTGAGATCGGAGACGTTGAGGTGGGCGAACCAGATCGCGTCCTCCTGATTGTCGCCAAGCCCCTGCCAGACGTCCTGAATGACGTCGTGGCCGAAATTGGTGCCGACCACATAGGCGTCGTGGCCGCCCTGCCCTTGGACGACCTGATCGGAGCCATTGAGATAGAAGATGTCGTCGGTGGTGTCGCCGCCGGTCAGATTGCCGTTGCCGATCACAAGCTCCGAGGCCGGGATGTCGAACAGCTTGTCAGCGACCGCCTGCAGCGACAGGTTGACCGGAACGTTCTCGAACGCATTGACGATGTTGGCAAACAGATAGGCATCGGTGATCTGCCGTCCCTGATCGTCACGCTGGAAGTCCGGCAGCATCATGCCGATGATGCCCTTCCATTGCTCCAGATAGTTGCCAGCCGCCGTCGGATCACTCGGTGTGTGCTGGAAGATCTGCTCCAGCATCGGCGCGAACTGCTGGTCGGTGGTCGGCTTGAAGGTGTCGGTCGCCACATCATAGGCGATGCCGGCGAAGAACGGCTTAAGCTCGCCCTGCATCGCCACGCGGATGGCGAGCTTGTTCAGCTCGTTCCAGCCGGCGGTGACGGCGTCGGAGACGCGCAGGATCGCGTCCGCACTCGGATTGGTGGGGATACCGAAGCCGATTCGCTCGCCGGTGAAGCGCTCGAGGAAGGCGATGTCGGCCGCCGTCAGGATCTGCCAGCTGCCCTGCTCCGGCGTACTGCCCAGCACCTGCTGCAACGTCGGACGCTCGATGACCGCACCAGCGGCGTCACGGACGGCCTGGCCGCTGGCATAGGCGTAGAAGATCCCCTCGTCGTCCGACTTCGTGATGATGAAGTCGTAGAGCACGGCGCCCTTCTCGTTGGTGGTGCCGACGAAATGGAAATCCTCCGTCGGCTCGGTCCCAGGCGTGCCTGTCGGCACCGGAACGGCCGCCTGCCACGCATAGAGGATCGGGCGAACCGCCGCACGCAGCGCCGACAGCGACAATGTCGCCAGCGACGGCAAGGCGGCATCAACGACGTCGATCAGGCTCGGCTTCAGCGTCATCGCGACTTGCAAATCCGTCAGCGTCCCGAAGCCCTTGAGGTTCGGCCGGCTCACCGCGGCATCGCTGACGGTGGAATCCCCCAGCCATCTGGTGTTGCTGTTGTCGGTTTCGAGCTGGACGTCCGCCGCCAGCCCGGTGGTGCCGTCAGCCCGAATGAAGGTTCCCGTCTCCGAGATCGTGTCAGCGCCATCGGTGTAGGTCGACGGCGTCGCGCCGGTCGAGATCGCGACGATATCGAACTCGGCCAGCGACTTCAGCTCACCCGCATCGGTGATACCGTCCTCATTGGCATCGACCCAGACCTTGAGCGACGAGAACGTGTCGGTCTCGTCGATCACGCCGTCGCCATTGAAGTCGGCGAGGCCGTCATCAAGCGCGCTCACCTTCCCGTCGTGATTGCCGTCGAGCAGCGCGAGCTGGGCAAAGCCCGGCGTGGTCTCGTTGCCGAACATCTCGCCGACGTCGTCAATGACACCATTGCCGTTGAGATCGCGCACCAGGAAGCCGTCGTCGCTACCGATCCAGCCGACCGGCTCCGCAAAGCCATCCTTGTCGATGTCGAACTTGGCGTTCGACGCCTCCTGAATGGTGAAGCTGATGCCGTTACCGTCGAGGTCGAGCACCAGCGGATCCTTGCGCTTGGTCCGCGGCCAGCCGAACATGGCCTGCCCAACCTTCTCCGTGGCCTGGAGCATGGACGCAGCGGTCTCGAATGCATACGTCCACATATTGCTGCGGATCGTCTTGAACGTGACCTCGATGACGTACAGACCGGCGATAAGGTTCGATGCACCGGGGTCGAAATTGAAGCGCGAGATGAACGTCTCGTTGCCCTGGCGATCCAGAACGACCAGGTCACCTGAGGTGTTGTGATAGTAGCGGTCGAGATGAGTATCATACGCATAGACGCTCTCAGACCCGCCCCAGCGCACGGCGCCTGTCAGCGTCTGGCCGTACCAGGTGAGCCGGTCGGATGCATCCGCGTCCTGAATCAGCGTCTGACCATTGTGCGACAATTCGATTGTGTCGGCGCCGCCGCCGGTCTTGATGATCGTGCCCTTACCCGTCGACTTGACCGTGTCATCGCCATCGCCGAGGTTGAGCAACAGACCAGCGGCGCTGGTGCTGACCGTATCGTTCTTCGACGTCAGCCTGATCTCGTCGAACCCGGCGAAGGTGATATTGTCGAACCGAATGTCATCTCCGGCTGCGGTCAGCACGACCCCAGCCGACATGTTCCCAAAATCGAGCACATCTCGACCAGGAGCTGGCTGCGCATCGGATCGATTACCCAGACCATCGACGGGTACACCGTCAGCATTGAAACGAATTTTGTTCTTTTGATTCCGTATGCTGTCGTCGATATGCAGGTGATCCTTTCCGTTGCTGAGATCGACCTGCTCGACGCCAATCAGGGTGTCAACCCGGCCTTTGTCACCAATCGTGATTGAAACACCCAAGTCAGGGTTGAGCCCTGACAGCTTTGCACCGCTTGCCGTTATTTCCTGCCCGGCAAAATCACTCCCATAGATTGCAGTGTCCTCCCCTGCGCCACCCAGGAACGTGACAGAGGAGCCTTCAATTTGGCCGGGACGGGCCGTATAAGTGTCCTTCTGCCCACCGCCAATGATGATGTCTTTACCACCACCACCTTCGAATCTGTTTATCGCGTTGCCACCGACGATGATATCAGCAGCGCTTGATCCCTTGATATCGCTCCCGCCGTCCCCACCGATAATGACCTGTGAGGTGACAGCATCGGTCGTGATCGGAGACTTGCTCGCATCATAGGTCAGGTAGCGGTAATCAGCACCCGCCTGGGCGATGAGAACCTCCCACGACGGGAGAGCTTTCGATCCGCCTTGAATCTCAAGGTAACTTGCACCGAGAACCGCGCGAATAGCAGCACTTGACGATGATCCGCCGATTGGCGACGACATGCCGAGATCAGTCCAAACTGCCTGTGCAATCGCCGTGTTGATATCACGGACGCCAAATTTCTGCGGGGGACCGCCGTCAATCTGATCCCATTGATCAGGACTCATCGGCTTGATCTGATCGAGTCCAACGCGAACATAGCCTGCGGTTGGACCATCGGCGTTCCCTGCGCCGAACACTTCAAGTCCATCCGGCCCAACGGGCGCACCCACCGAGGGGTCGGCGACGTTAATCGAGTCGCGTACGACCTGGAGTCCGAGCTTCACCACGCCCGAGTGCACAGAAAGATTGTCGGCAGTATCGGATTTGCCTACAGCAACGGCACCTTTGGCGAGCCACGTCCCAAATCTTGCATAGAACCGATCATAGAATCCATCTGTGACATCGACCGACTTCCAAAGAGCATTCTCGAGAATCGACGGGTTTGGGCCCGCACTGCCCATGGGCTGGCTCGGCCCCGCGCGGTCGTGATCGACAACACCGGTGATACCAATTGAATCAAAGAAGCTCACGCGTAGCGCCTTGTCGGCACTCAAGAGACTCCCGAAACTCTGCGACGAATCGAGCGTTCGAATTACAAGATTATGAATTGCTGGACCATGCAGGGATATTGAGTCCCCATCGCCTATGTTCATGGACGTCTTTGGCGCAGAGAACTGATTTGCGATCAGCCCGATACTGAACCCCACGGCGCCACTCGTGAGCGCCTCCCCTTGAATCGAATAAATCTGCGATAGGTTGTTCAAATTACGATTCAGAAAGTTCAGGCGGATCTGCCGATCGAGCAGAACCTCGTCCATTATGCTATCGTATTGTCCGAAGAATTGATGAATACTGGAACGGAGCGCATCTCCGCCAAGCGTAAGTATGTTGTCCTCAATCTGGCCTACGGGTCCGTTCTTCAATTCCTCAATCGTGATGCCATGCCGCTCAAACGCATAGCGCGTCGCCTCGAACTCAAGCTGGTGCTGAAACGGCGCAGGCGCGATAAGGTAGGCAGGCAACCCGAGCGTGGCCGACACCAAACCAGCAAGCCCCCCGCCGAGCGACTGGCCAACAACAACGACCTTCCTACCGGCAGCCACTGCTTCGGCCGCTTGCGCAAGCGCAAGCGCATCATCAAACTGAGTCCTGCTGCTGGTACCCCTTCCGAGAACGAAGTTCCCGTAATTAAAATCTCGCAAATCTATTGATGAAGACCGCTCAAATCCAGCCTTAGCGACAGCAAGATCTTTAAGACTGCCCGCCATGTCCGTTCCGCGGAAGACGACGTAGACGGTATCGTCCGTATTGTTGACAACAACCCGCCCAGCAAAGCCAGTCGTATCATCGTAATAAAATGCCGAGTTTCCATCCTCGTAGATATTAGCCGCTCGAAGGCCCGTTACACCGGACACTTGAATATCGGCGTCGGATAACTGCTGATCCCCTGCCGCCCGGCGATAGACCTGCTCAGCGAGCGCGGCAGCCGTTTGCAATTCATTTAAAGACATCAAACATCCCCCCTGGTCGACGACAACCCAATTAAGAATTGTCGGAAAATGAAATCGTCACGCTCGACGATGGCTGCAGGCCTCGAATTTCTCTCACCGGACACAACAACTCCATCAACGTAGTTCGTAGCCGGAGAGTTGAGATATCGAACACTTGGTGCCTGGGCTGGGTCCGGATATTCCACCCCCGTCGGAAATGTCTCCGGCATAGGGCGACAGTATGCAAACCCGCGAGTTGCCCCACCTCGAAAGTCTATGCTAGCGCCGACATGTGGACCATTCGACAACAGCTCAAGCGCTCTTGCTTCAGGATCGCTCGGCCACGGCAAGGCTTGCCACCCGCCAATATCTGGATAGTAGGACGGTGCAACGGGGCGTTGATGACCGGACCATTCGACAGGATTTCTCCTCGGCATTCCGAAGTCTGCAATCCCATACTCGGTCTGTGAAAGCAGGTTGTACGATGCAGTCGGCTTGTCGTACTGCCGATCCGTCATCATCAATTCGCCAAATGTCGGCGAGAACGCGTCTCTCCCGCCCGGGTGCGAAGGCAGCCAATACCGCGGGCGATTGGTCGGCCATAGCTCGGCCGCACGTTGGCGCTCAGCATCCGTCAATCGAAATCGAGCGTAGCCAAAACATCCAATACCCATCGGGATCCTTGCCGCGGTCGTGCCAAACCTCTTCACAGCAACGGGGCCACTCGCTGTATGATAAGACGACCGGCTCACGAGGTTCGGCTGTTCGCTTCTGAACCTATCGAACGCGGCTTTGTCCGCCGACTCGATCGACGCACCGTCGAATTTTAATGAGGATAGCGGGCTATCGAAGGCATCATCCGTCAAATATGCCGCTCCGAAAGCCAATGTCTCAGCATCGTCAAAGACGACAATGAGCGGCAACAGGTCGACAGGCACACCACCATTTTCGGTCGTTTCGCCACGACAAGCACGAGGGGGACGGACGACGATCGCCTTTCCATCAGCCATCCTTCGGCCAAAGACGGTCGGCGTCAAACCGACTTCCAGCGTTCGTGCTCCGTCCATATAGTTCACTTGCCGCACGTCACATGCAACTACGATATCGAAACTTTGCAAATCCCCATTGTAGACCAACCTGACCTTTAGTCGGTAATAGCTCCCCCGTTCGTTATCGACTGATTTGACGAAATCCCAATTTCCCAGCAAAGCCTGTACGAACGGAGTGTTCTTGACCACGAAAAACACCACGACCACCGCCAGCAGCAAGGATATAACAAGTGCATTTCTTATTTTCATGGTGAAGCCTGGACCGAACTAAAACAGCCGAGATTTAGCGAATAGAGCGTTCGTTTTGCCGTATACTTGCTGACTTGCCTATTCTCTTGACTCTATCTCTCCCTCAAGCTCTCCTGCCTGTACCTCAACAGTGGCGACATCACGTATTCGATGATGCGCCGCGTCCCCGTCTTGATCTCAACCGTCACCGCCATGCCCGGCGCCAGCGCCACCATCTTATCCTCGACCTGCATCTGCTTCTCGTCCAGTGACACCCGCGCGGAGTAGATGAACTCCTGGCCTGCCGGCTCGCTGGTCTCGGCCAGCGCACCGGCGGGCTTGGCGCCAGCTTGCTTGTCGGCGGGCTTCTCGCGCAGGATTGAGTCCTGGGACACACTCAGCACCTTGCCGTGGACGAGGCCGTAGCGGGTGAAGTTGAAGGTGTCGATCTTGATCTCGGCTGCCTGGCCGACATTGACGAAGCCGATGTCGCGGTTGGAGATCATGGCTTCGGCTTCGAGCTGGCTGTCCGCCGGAACAATGAGCATCAGCTGTTGCGCTGGTGTGACGACGCCGCCTACGGTGTGCAGCGCGAGCTGCTGCACGGTGCCGTCGATCGGGGCGCGCAGCACCTGCTCGGCGATCTTGCGCTCGGCCTTGACGAGGTCCTGGGTCAGCTCATCGGCCTTCTTCTCGGCGTCAGTGAGATCCGACAGCACCTGGCGCTCGAAACCGGAGCGGGTCTGCGCCAGCTGCTGCTCCAGCGCCAGCCGCGCCGCCTCGATCTCGACCAGGCGCCGCGTCTGCACGATGCGCTCGCTCTGCTGGTCGATCAGCCGCGACTGCGCGTCGATATAGGCGATCTGGTTGCCGTACTGTATCTCCTTGGCGTTGCGGCGGATCTCGGCGGTCTCCTGCAGGAACGGCAGGGTGGCATCGATCTTGGCGATCGCGGCCTCGACCGACTGCGCCTCGGCGCGCTTCTGCGCGATCTGCTGCTGATTGGCGGCGAGCTTCGACAGCTGCTCGGCGGCCTGGGCCTGCAGCGCGGCGCGGGTGCGCGCGAGATCGGTCGGCGCGGCGCCTTGCGGCACCACGAGCGGCCGCAGCGCGGCGAGATCGGCAAAGCTATCCCTGAGCACGCTGAGCCGGGCGACATCGAGCCGCGACTGCATCAGGCCTTGGGCGACGCGGCGGCGCTCGGCCTCGGTCACGGTGCGGTCGAGCTCGACCAGCACGTCGCCGGTATGGACCTTGTCGCCGTCCTGGACATGGATCGCCGCGACGACGCCGGCTTCCAGCGGCTGGATCGTCTTGGTGCGGCCGGTCGGCACGATCTTGCCTTGCGCCGAGGCGATGATGTCGACATGGCCCATGATCGACCAGGCGATCGCGACGGCAAAGAACAGCATGATGCTGCCGGCGATCGCGCGGCCCGCCGGCGAGGCCGGCGTCTCGACGATCTCCAACGCGGCGGGGAGAAATTCGCGAGCATCATTGCGGCGCCTGCGGTGCGCATCCAGCGAGATCGGCGCGTTGTCCTGCTTGTGCGCCTCAGCCGACGACATGGAGCCCCGCCTGGATCTGGTGCAGGGTCGCATAGCGGCCGGCGCGCTTGATCAGCTCGTCATGGGTGCCGTCTTCGACAAGGCGGCCATTCTCGATGGTGATGATGCGATCGGCGTTGCGCACGGCGGACAGCCGGTGCGCGATGATGAAGACGGTGCGCCCGGCGCAGATCTTGCGCATGTTGCGCTGGATGATGTTCTCGCTCTCATAGTCGAGTGCCGAGGTGGCCTCGTCGAAGATGAGGATGCGCGGATTGGTGACCAGCGCGCGCGCGATCGCGATGCGCTGGCGCTGGCCGCCGGACAGGCTGGCGCCGCGCTCGCCGACGACAGTGTCGTAGCCGTCGGGCAGGCCGAGGATGAATTCGTGGACCCCGGCGAGCTCGGCCGCCTGGATCACCCGCTCCATCGCCATGCCGGGATCGGCGAGCGCGATGTTGTCGCGGATCGAGCGGTTGAACAGCACGTTCTCCTGCAGCACCGCGCCGATCTGCCGCCGCAGCCAGGTGACGTCGGCGACCGTGAGATCGACGCCGTCGATCAGGATTCGGCCGCCCTCCGGCACATAGAGCCGCTGGATCAGTTTTGTAAGTGTCGACTTGCCGGAGCCGGAGGGCCCGACGATCCCGACCACCTGGCCGACCGGCACCTTCAGGCTGACGTCATGCAGCGCAAGCGGACCATCGACGCGGTAGCGGAAATGGACGTGATCGAACACCACCTCGCCGCGCACCGGCGGCAGCGCGGCGCGGCCGGGATTGAAGGCCGGCTCCGGCGTGGTGTTGAGGATGTCGCCGAGCCGCGCCACCGACAGCCGCGCCTGGTGGAAATCCTGCCACAGCTGCGCCAGCCGCAGCACCGGCTGAGCCACGCGACCCGCGAGCATGTTGAAGGCGATGAGCTCGCCGACGCTGAGGCTCCCCTCGATCACCAGATGCGCACCAAAATACAAGGTCAGCGCGGTGACGATCTTGCTGATGAACTGCACCGACTGGCTGGCCCAATTGCCGAGCGACAGCACGTCGAAGCTGGCGCCGACATAGCCGGCGAGCTGCTCCTCCCAGCGCCGCTGCATCTGTGGCTCGATCGCCATCGCCTTCAGGGTCTGGATCGCGGTGACGGTCTCGACCAGGAAGGCCTGGTTCTCGGCGCCGCGGTTGAACTTGACGTCGAGCCGCTTGCGGAACAGCGGCGTCACGCCGGCCGATAGCGCGATGTAGAACGGGAACGAGCCGACCACGATCCAGGAGAGGAACGGCGAGTAGTAGAACATCACCCCGAGAAAGACGAAGGTGAAGGCGAGATCGATCACCAGGGTCAGCGCCGAGCTGGTGATGAAGTTCCTGATGTTCTCGAGCTCGCGTACCCGCGCCACCGAATCGCCGGCGCGCCGCGCCTCGAAATAGGCGATCGGCAGTGCGACCAGATGCCGGAACAGCCGCGCACCGAGCTCGACGTCGATGCGATTGGTGGTGTGGGAGAAGACGTAAGTTCGAAGCCCGCCAAGCACGGTCTCGAAGATGGTGACCGTGACGAGGCCGAACACCAGCACGTCGAGCGTGGTGTAGCCGCGATGCGTCAGCACCTTGTCGGTGACGACCTGAAAAAACAGCGGCGTGACGAGGCCAAACAGCTGCAGGAAGAACGACGCCAGCAGCACCTCGCCGAGCAGGCGGCGATATTTCTGCATCGCCTGCAGGAACCAAGTGACGTCGAAGCGGCGCGCAAGATCCGTGAGCGAGGCGCGGCGCGCCATCAGCACCACTGTGCCCGTCCAGTTGGCTTCGAACTCGGCGCGCTTGAGACTCTGCGGCCGGTTGACCTGGGGATCTTGGATCAGCACGGCGTCGGCCGTGACCTGCCCCAGAATAACGAACGAGCCATCCGCCCGCGCCGCGATAGCCGGTAGCGACAGCTTGGGGAGACTTTCCCACGTCTGCCTGACTGCACGCGCCTTGAGATGCAACTGCTTGGCGCAGCGAAGCATCTCGGTCACGCCGACCGCCTCTCCTGCTAGCTGATGTGCAATCTGCGCCGGATCGACAGCGACCTGATGGAAACGCAGCAGCAATATCAGGCAGTCAAGCCCCGTATCTCTCTGCCCCGCTTCCATTGCCCCTGCACTACCCTAAGTCGTGTATGAATAATGTACCACAAGAAACGATTGGACAAGATCTGGCACGTTCCTGCGAGGATATTTTTTACCTGCGAGGGATCGCGCGTTACACGCACTGCATGCATTGAGTGCAGGCTTCGCGCGTCTGCTGGACTAACCCGACAGCACCTCGCAACGCCCCGGACGGCTGAGGAACGAAGGTTCTTGACTTACTCAGCTAGCTCCCTCACGGCAAACGCCTGAATTCGCGCGCGCCTGATGTTCCCCACCACAAACAAAGAACGACACAATCCCCGCGAATCATAAGCATCTGCGTGATGTTCGAGAGCTGGTGAATTCCGAATTGTCGAGGCGATAAACATCCGGCCGCCCGAACAACTGACAATTTTGACAGCAAGGTGAAATCCGCACTCGATCATCGCCGCGCAACGAGCAAGCCTACATAAGGACGCCCCATTGACACCGAAGCTGCGATGTCCGGCGATCATAGGCTCATGGTCAGGAGCTCTTGGACAACGCAATCCCGGACCGATTCCCAACGCACGTCTCGCAGGGCGCTAGAGATCTGTTAAGCATCTCAGCACGGTATCATGTTAAAATACACGTTGAGATTGCTCAGGCTCACGGTTTTTGCGTATGTAGGTACCGACCGAAATAATCTGAAACAGACTGACACGGAGCGGACATCCATGTTGGAGCCCGCCACAGACACCCTATTGCCCGCACTCTTTCGTCGCCTCCGCTTCCTGATATCCGCAAGGACACATATCGGGGAGATACACAGACCTAACGGCACGCAGTCGCAGGATGGAAATTCAAGTCCTCCTGATTCCCAGACTTCGGGTCGCACGGCTTTCGCCTGGTCTTCTCAGGGAACGCATACGACCGGATATGTGGAAGCGAGCGTATGGGCCATTTGCTTTGTCGCGACCACGTTCGCGGCCTTCCTGCTCCAGCGGTCGGCTGTCATTGTCGATCTCGGCAGCCTCTTGGTTGCATTGACGATATTGGGCTTCCTCCTCACGGTTCACGTTGTCTATCGACGTTGGCGACCATCGCCGGTGCTCAGCAACTTGTGCGGAGCGCTCCTAGCAATGTTACTATCGGGCGCAGTGGCTGGAATCATCAGCCTTGTCGGGCTTCGGAATAACGCTCCATTCGTCGATGCAGATCTTGCGAGATGGGATCGAGCGGCGGGCTTCGACTTGCCTGCTGTCATCGCTTGGGCAGCCGACAACCCCGCTTGGTCCCAGCTCCTGTCGGTCACGTACGACAGCTCATTCCCCCTGCTCTTCGGCCTTTCAGTACTGCTCGCAATCGTTCGCCGTTTCGATCATCTATGGATACTGACGTTCGTATTCGCCAGCACGATTGTCGCATGCGCGAGCATTTCCGTGATTTGGCCGGCGAAAGGTGCCTTCGCGTTCTTTGGGTACCCAGCCAGCTTGCTCGAGCATCTCCCGACAGGCGCGGGAACGTATCACTTGTCGAAGTTGGAATACTTCCGCAATGAGGCCTCGCCGTTGCTGTCGTTCGCCAATCTGCAGGGAGTTGTGACATTTCCCTCGTTCCATTGCTGCCTGGCGCTGATGATCATATCCGCGTCCTGGCACCTCAGGTGGCTATTTCCGATTTCATTGATCTGGAATTCCCTCGTGATCACATCGACCGTGCCGATCGGTGGACATTATGCGATCGACCTTCCATGTGGAGCGATCGTGTGGCTGGTCGCAACCGGAACTGCTGTCGCCTTGATGTCGTCGTCCTCGCGACGGGCGCAGGGATCATCTGGATTGCGAGCCGACGCTTCTCACGACCGACTCACGCACGGAATGTGCCAGATCATGACCGGAGCGCAAGTCAGCGAATCCTGACACCGGCCCTGTATGCCGTGGTCTGCGATTTCCCGCGAGGGCGTACACGCGTCCGTTCCGACACTAAAACGTACAGCTACCTGCGCCCCACTAGATCATAAGCGCTAAAGATATTTGCCCTACCTAAAATTGTACCTACACGACTCATCTATTTTAAGATGACGTAGGATATCCTTTTCTGGCGTGAAGGTGCGCCGATCTGGCCAACAGCAAAGAGGGTGTAATGCGGGTCAAAATGATGAGGTTCCTGCGTGACGAATCGGGAGCCACTGCAATCGAGTACGGATTGATTGCCGCCGGAATTTCACTTGCGATCATCGCAGCAGTCAACGGTCTGGGCAGCAAGATCAACACCTCGTTCGTCGACATCAATTCCTCCATCAACTAGTTCTGCGCAGTCCAGACGTTGGCGTTCTCAGGAAGCCCGAACCAATGCGTTCGGATTTCTCGCTTCAAGGCCGCGGCGGCGCGGAATACTGGTCTAAGTTTCTGACGGAGGGGTCCCCCGGCCATTTGGTGTTAGGATTGTGGCTGTCGAGTTCTACGTCTTCGATCATCCCGTCGTCCCGCTCGCGCCCTGGAACGTGCCGTATTCACATCGCCGCTGTCGGCCATGCTCGATGGATTGGATGCATCCGAAAGCGACAGGCGGCGACGTTCCGGACTACAATTACAGCTGGCGGGAGAGCCCGTCGGCGTGCCCGAGATGCTGCGCCGTGCCAAGCAGCTGTAGCCGAAAGCGCGTGCGGTTCGGAAGCTTGGGAGCTATCAAAGCTCCCGCTACTCGCCATCGTATCGCGAGCCGATGGCTCCTTCGTCGTCCTCTGCAGCTCACATTGTCGAGCAACTGAAGCGCCTCACCAGATTTGGATTTGAGTGACTGTAAAATAAACCCAGTTGTTGCGGGGCGCGGAACTGCACTTGGCGAGCGACTGCATTCTCGAGCTCGCGAGCGACTCCTCTGGCGATCAGAGCGTCAGATTGAGCAGCTCGGCAGCCACAGTTCTCGGTGCGGCGACTCTTGTTCTTGTCACCATTGCCGATCTGGCACCGCACTATCTCGTTCGGCGTTGCCTCCCCTTTTCGTCGGTCTCGCGGCAGATTTTGAGTATCCACCTCCCAGTCGTCGCGGCTTTCACTAGAGCAAGGTCGAGGCGCTGGAGAGGACACCGCGCGCAATGGTCACCGGGTCGGGATCGTGGCCTATGATCCGCAAGATCTTAACGTAGACCACGACGATCAGCGTTTCATTCCTTGGAGAAGGCAATCTAGTGTGGCGCCGAGATCGCCTGCGACGAACGCCTGGGATGCCTCCAAGCGAAAAGAATCCTTCACTTTGCTCGGACTAGAATTGACCAGCGCCCTCGTCAGGAGGTCGATGACCCCGATGATCATTCCCAAAGCGTCGACATGGCCTAAGACCCAGAAGCTCCTTGGATTGGAAGGGCTGCGCTTCCTCGCTACTGTCGCCGTGCTGCTGTGGCACTATCAGCACTTTGCCTTCGTCGGCGAGGAGCCGGTCGGTCTCGTGAGGAGCGAGCTGCCGTTCTACCGCGTTCTGTTCCCGTTTTATGAGAAGGGCAAGATCGGGGTCGAGATATTCTGGTCCATCTCCGGCTTCATCTTCTTCTGGAAGTATAGCGCGGTCATCGCCGACCGCACGATCAACGGATGGACCTTCTTCGTCTATCGGCTGGCGCGACTTTACCCGCTCCATCTCGCGACGTTGCTGTTGGTCACGATGCTCCAGCCGATGTATTTCGTTCAGCACAACTACTTCTTCGTCTTTCAGCAAAACGACATCCCTCAATTCGTCAAGCAGCTGTTCATGGCAAGCGACTGGCTTCCGCCGCATGGCGTCAGCTTCAACGCACCAATCTGGTCAGTCTCAATCGAGCTCGTGGTCTATGCGGCGTTTTTCCTGTCGCTGCGCGTCGTGCGTCCGTCCCCGCTCTTCAATCTCGCGGTGATCGTGATCTCGATCGCGACCGGTACGCTGATGGCAAAATGCTTCGCTTTCTTCTACGCTGGCGGCCTTGCCGCGATGGCAAGACAGGCTGTCGCCGGGACTCGGCATCGGCCGAAGTTGGAAGCCTTGGCTGCGTGTGCGAGCATCGCGATGCCCGCGGCATTTTGGATGTCCGGCATGGACCTTGAGGCGCTCACGGCACCGCTTCTGCTCATCTATACGCCGATCCTGTTGTTCTGTTGCTCGAAGCCCATGGTCTTGCCGCGGCGCCTGGAGACCCTGGTGGAGACAGCCGGCAATACGACCTATTCCTGCTATCTGCTGCACTTTCCGATTCAACTTGCGATCGCGCTTGCTTTTTCGTCGATGCAGCGGCCTATCCCCTACCTCGATCCTCTGTTCTCGGCGGCTTTCGTGCTGTCCACGCTCGTCACCGCGCGCCTCACCTATTGCTGGTTTGAAGCGCCTGTTCAGCGGCTAATCCGGACCCTTCTGCTGCGAAGGCAAGAGACTCGGCAGGCGGGTCCGGTCCTGCTTCAATGAAAGGCAATCATCATAAAGGCGGAGATCTCGATCTAGTGAGCCTTACCCAACGCCAGTAGCCAATGTCGAAAGTCACAGTGACCGCTTCATCAAGAGCGAACGGCTCGGAGCTAGGGTAGGGCTGCAATCAAATCGCAATTTGTATGCCGATCCTGCAATTGATCAATAGGGCTTCTGTCGAAGCGGCAGCGATTGGCCAACGTGCGATTGCCTGACATAGACGACTGTGCGTGTTGGCATCCTAGGGTCCATCTCGAACGCTTGTTTTCCCTTCGCGGCCCAAAGCTTACGTGCCCGTTCGCCCTCACCGCTTTTAAGCTTGTCAGCCATCCAAAGTAGCGCGCCGAAGATCGTGGAACGGTCGTCACCGGTCAGGTCCACGATACCGGCTTTGATCACGAGGCCGCCGAGTTCGATGAGGTGCCGGGTGCGCTTACGGCGTTCGACCTGCCACGCGCGCATGTCATGTCGCGCTTTTGCGGCTTGATGCCGGGTGCGCGCCGCCCGATTGCGCAGGAGCGCCGTCCGTGTTGCGGTCAGCTGCTGGTGCATTTCGCCGCGACCGGCTTTGAAAGAACGCGGCCCCGCGCCTGGCCCATGCCTCCCTCTTCCCGGCCTCTTTCGTCTCGGCCAGCACGATCAGCGCACCGGCCAGTTCTTCCGCGGTGAGCGTGTCAGCTCCGGTGGCGATGACCAATTTGCCGAGCTGTCGCACCTTCCCGGTTTTCAGCTCGCGCGCCTTGTCGTCGAGCGCCTTCAGGTCCGCATCGAAGTCTCTTGGTTTGCGCATCGTAGTCTCCATGAGTGTCGATAGAGAAATCATAGGCGAGCACACGTCAGAATGCTGTAAGGTCGTCAGGACGGGCTGAGACGGTGCGATCCCTCCCGAGAATTTTTCGAGGGAGGGCGCGCTTATACGTCGTGCCGACGTACGCTTCGCTGTGTAGATGCTCTGGTCGCGATGGCGATCTATCATCTTCACGTCAAGGTCATTGGCCGGAAGGCCGGGAGCAGCGCGGTGGCATCGGCGGCCTACCGCTCGGCATCGCGGCTGCGTGACGAGCGGCTCGGCCGTGATCAGGACTTTTCCGAAAAGCGCGGCGTCGTTCATTCCGAAGTGATGCTGCCGGAGAACGCGCCGGCCTCATGGGGCGATCGCGAGCGGCTTTGGAACGATGTCGAAGCGCGCGAAATCCGGAAGGATGCCCAGTTGGCCCGTGAGGTCGAGTTCGCCCTTCCGCGCGAGCTGAGTGAGGCGCAGGGTATCGAGCTCGCCCGGGACTTCGTTCGCGGCGAGTTCGTCGGTCTCGGCATGATCGCCGATCTGAATGTGCATTGGGACAGGGCAGAGGACGGACTGCCCAAACCTCATGCTCATGTCATGCTGACCATGCGCTCGGTCGACGAGAACGGCTTTGGCCAGAAGGTGCGGGACTGGAACCGCACCGAGATGGTCGAGCGCTGCCGCGAACGCTGGGCCGAGCTCGCCAATGAGCGGTTAGCCGAGCTCGATATCGACGCGCGGATTGATCACCGCAGCCTGGAAGACCAGGGCATCGCGCTGGAGCCGCAAAGCCAGATCGGCGCGCCCGCCAAACGGATCGAGTCTCGGGGCATCGCTGGCGAAGGCGGCGAGGCCGATCGCGCCGAGATGCACCGCGAGATCGCGCGCAACAACGGCGCGCGGATTGTCGCCGCCCCCACCATAGGGCTGGACGCCATCACCCAGCAGCAATCGACATTCACGCGCCGCGATATGGCGAGGTTCGCGCACCGGCATAGCGACGGGCTCGACCAGTTCAATGAGGTGGTGGGCGCAATGCAAGGAGCGCCCGGCCTGGTCGAACTCGGCAAGGATGCGCGCGGCGAGGATCGCTTCACCACCCGCGGAATGATCGAGGCAGAGCAGCGCCTGCACCGGGCCGCTGAACTGATGGCAAAACGGGAGCGCCACCAGGTGCGCGACGCGGATCGCCAGGCCGCTTTGGCGGGTGCGGAAGCGCGCGGCCTGGTGCTGTCGTTCGAGCAGGCTGAGGCGCTGGCGCACGTCACAGATGGACGCGATCTCAGCGTCGTGGTCGGCCATGCCGGGACGGGAAAGAGCGCGATGCTGGGGGTGGCACGGGAGGCGTGGGAAGCCGCCGGCTTCGAGGTCCGGGGCATTGCGCTGTCCGGCATTGCCGCAGAAAACCTCGAAAGCGGATCGGGCATTGCGTCGCGCACGATTGCCAGCCTGGAGCATGGCTGGGAACAAGGCCGTGACCTGCTCCAATCCAGTGATGTGCTGGTGATCGACGAGGCGGGGATGGTCGGCACGCGCCAGCTTGAGCGCGTGCTGTCCCACGCTGCCGATGCTGGTGCAAAGGTGGTGCTGGTCGGCGATCCGCAACAGCTGCAGGCCATCGAGGCGGGCGCGGCGTTTCGCTCGATCCATGAGCGTCACGGCGGGGCGGAAATCGGCGAGGTGCGCCGTCAGCGGGAGGGCTGGCAGCGGGACGCCACGCGTGATCTGGCAACCGGCAAAACGGGCAATGCGCTTGGAGCCTACCGCGCCCACGGCATGGTGCATGAGGCCCAGAGCCGCGAGCAGGCTCGCGGCGATCTGATCGAGCGCTGGAATCGCGATCGTCAGGCATCGCCGGACCGGAGCCGGATCATTCTCACCCACACCAATGACGAGGTCCGGGCGCTCAACGAGGCTGCGCGCGTGCGCATGCGCGCTGCCGGCGATCTGGGCGACGAAGTGCATGTGGCAGTCGAACGCGGCGCGAGAACCTTCGCCAACGGGGACCGGGTCATGTTCCTGCAGAACGAGCGCGGTCTTGGCGTCAAGAACGGCACGCTCGGGACCATCGAACAGATCAGCGCGCAAGCCATGACCGTACAGACCGACGATGGCCGGTCCGTGCACTTCGAGTTCAAAGATTACAACCGCATCGACCATGGATATGCCGCGACGATCCACAAGGCGCAGGGCACGACAGTTGACCGCGTCCATGTGCTGGCAACGCCGGGCATGGATGCCCACAGCAGCTATGTCGCCCTGTCGCGTCACCGCGACGAGGTGGACCTGCACTATGGTCGCGATGATTTTGCGAGTCAGGAGCGGCTCACCCACACCCTGTCGCGCGAACGTGCGAAGGACATGGCCTCGGATTACGACTGCGCCGATCCGGTCCAGAGCTACGCAGAAGGGCGTGGGATCACATTCCGCGAGCGCGTAGCTGAGATCGTGCGCAAGATTGTGCCCGAGAAGCTGCGAGACATCTTCGACGGCCTGCGCTCTCCGGCTGATGTGGCCGGACTGGATAGCGAAGGGAGGCGGGAGCGGGCAACACCGGAAAGGGAAGCCAGCGGTCCCGCAGCCGACCGGCGCGGAGCCGAAGTGCCGGCAAGCAACGTGGCGCAAGATCCCGAAGCGGACGCCCGTCGCGTCCGGACACGAGCGCTGGTGCGCCATGCCCGCGCGGTAGATGCGATCTTCGAGGCGCAGGAGACGGGCGGCAGAGCCAGTCCCGAGCAGGTGAAAGAGCTGCAGAAGGCCCGCCAAGCCTTCGAGCAGGTGCGCCCGTTTGGCTCGCACGATGCCGAGGCCGCCTACAAGAAGAACCCGGAGCTCGCCCGCGAAGCGGCGGACGGCCGGGTCAATCGCGCCATCCGCGCGCTCCAGCTCGAAACCGAACTCCGCAGCGATCCGGGCCGTCGCGCCGATCACTTCGTTGAGCGATGGCGGGAGCTCGACCAGACCAGCAGGCGCCTATATCAGGCCGGCGACTTGTCCGGCTACAAGGCCACGCGCTCGGCGATGGGCGACATGGCGAAGAGCCTCCAGCGCGACCCGCAGCTGGAGTCCATCCTTGCCGGCCGCAAGAACGATCTCGGCATTGCATTCGAATCGGGCCGCCGACTCGGCCAGGATCTGGCCTTCGTCCATGGCATCGATCTCGGCAGGGGCCGAGGCCTTGGAATTTGACCCATCCCGTTTGCCGCCGGCTCTACGCCACAGGTGGCAACGCGCGAACTCCTATTGTCCGCCTGCACCTGTTTGGCCTCTGGTCTCGCCGGACGTCAGAAGCAACCAGCGAGGGGCATCACGGCCATGCGCGAGCCAGATGGGGTAATCGGCTTCGTGCCCCATCTTCGCCGACCGTAAAGGAAGGAAGATGCTGCGCTTCAGGCTGATGATAAAACGCGGTCTGAACGAAACAGCCACAAAGCATCAGAAAGATGGAGCGCAGCATGAAGTATTATGCGGGTCTCGACGTCTCTGTCAAAGAAACGAGCGTGTGCATTGTCGATGAAAGCGGAAAACTCTGCCGGGAGAAAAAGGTTGTGACGCACCCGGACGACCTGGTCGCCGTCTTGGGCGACCCCACATTTCACTTTGAACGGATCGGGCTCGAAGCTGGGCCGCTGTCCCAATGGCTGTTCGAGGGGCTCGCGAAGGCAGGATTCGCGGTGCTCTGTATCGAGACGCGGCACACAAAAGCGTTCTTGAAGGCTCAACAGCCGAACAAGAGCGACCGCAACGATGCGCGCGGCATTGCGCACATGATGCGGGTCGGTCTGTTCAAAGACGTGCACGTGAAGACACTGACGAGCCAAAAGCGCCGCGCCTTGCTGACGGCCCGCAAGCTGTTGCAGGAGAAGGCTATCGCCATGGAAAACGATATGCGCGGGCTCTTGCGCAACTTTGGGCTGAAGGTCGGTACGATTGGAGCATTCAAATTCGACGAGAGGATACGCGAGCTCGTTGAGGCAGCTCCCGATCTGGAGGAAATCATCGAGCCATTGCTCGCTGCCAGGCGAAAGCTACGCGAGCAGTTCGTCAAACTGGACCACAAGGTCCGTTGCGAAGCCAAGGTCGATCCGGTCTGCCGGCAGTTGATGACGGTGCCAGGAGTCGGACCGATCGTCGCGCTCGCCTATGCCTCGACGATCGACATTCCGTCCCGCTTTCGACATTCACGAGCAGTGGGGGCTGTACTGGGGCTAACACCCGTACTCCATCAGTCGGGCGAGAGCAGTCGCATAGGTCATGTCTCATTGTGCGGGGACGGCATGCTGCGGGGGCTCCTTTATGAAGCGGCGCACGTATTGCTGATCCGCGTCAAGAAATGGTCGTGGCTAAAAGCGTGGGCGATGAATGTCGCCAAACGACATGGGATCAAGAAGGCTATCGTTGCATTGGCACGCAGGATTGCAGTGGTCCTGCATCGGATGTGGGTCGACGGCTCAGAATTTCGTTGGACACGGGAGACAAGACCGACAGCGATGGGCGCGACTGCATAACGCGACCAACGGAAGAAGAGCTTAGAGTTCCGCCGGGAGGCGGAAGGCGTCCTTCGCGGACGATGAATGATGTGAGTTCGCATACGGTCTTATCTCCGATGAGCCATCATCAGGATGCGAACCAGTTTGGACCACGTCATTCTACTGGACCCCATAATGGGAGGGCTCAATGCCAATCCCGGAGAGAAGCGCGGGCCGCGAAAAGACACCGAACGTCACCCAACGGAGAGGGCTTGGAAGTGCTTGACCGCAACGCGCCGATTAGAGAAGACCGTATCATCAGGTTGAAAACCGTCCTCGCCAGGACTGGACTGTCCCGATCCACCATCTACCGCAAGATCGCCGAGGGTACGTTCCCGTCCCAGATCAAGATCAGCAGCAACGGAACTGGTTGGCATGAATCCGACATCAACCGGTGGATCGCAGATCCCGTAAGATGGCGTCCGCGGCGCGACCTCGATGAAATCTTGTAAGCTCTATGGCACAACGATCAGGGACGACGTTTCTGGAGGCGCTCTCCTGAACTATCCGACCCCATCCTTTTCTACGCCACGGCATCCCGCTTCAGGGACGGTCCCGCGAGATGCAGACGACGAGTTCGGACCAAGCTACATTGGAAATGCGCTTACGGCAGAGCGCGATGTCAACCGAAGGCGTTCCATGAGCCGGCGCCCCGCTCGATTTACCCAAGGCGAAGTGGCACGAGCGATCCGCGCTGCAAAAGCGGCCGGTGCTTCATCCATACGAATTAAGCCGGACGGCACGATCATCGTCGACCTGGTCAAATACAAGGAAGAGCGGGGCATCGATGAGACGGTTGAGCCCGAAGAGCATTTCGTGCTTTGATTCGCTTTATGCCCCGTCCTCGCAAGCCCTACCTTCACAAGGAAATCAACCGTCACGGCAGGACGGTCTGGTACGTTCGCAACAAGGACGTCGGTGGCAAACGCACTCGTATTCGCGGCGAGTACGGGTCCATAGAATTCAACCGCAACTACGACATCGCTGTAGCCGACATGTTCAATCGGCCGCGCCTCGCAATCGATCCCAGTGAGGCGAGGGCGAAGGTCTTTGATGGTAGCCTCAAATGGCTATGGGAAGAATACAAGGCAAAAGCGCCTGATTGGCGCGAGATGAAGGCGAGCACGCACAAGCAGCGCAACAGCCTGATGATTCATGTTCTGGAGGCCAACGGCAACAAAAGAGCCGCCGCCATCCAGAAGCAGCACATCCTGGACGGACTTGGGCGTCGCGCTCAGAACCCCTCCGCAGCCCGGCACTTTCTCACCACCATGAGGCGGATGTTCGCCTGGGCGGTCGCGCAAAAGATCCTTGCGGTAGATCCAACCGAGGGGATCAAGACACCCAAGCCGGCAAAAACCGAAGGCTTCGTCACCTGGTCTGATGCCGACGTTCGGCGTTACTATAAGCGCTGGCCGCTGGGCACACGCGAGCGCGTGATGATCGACGTCTACCTCTTCACCGGTTTTCGGCGGGGTGACGCAGCATCGTTCGGCCCCGCCGACGTGACCGAACAGGTGCAAGATCGGATTGGCCCTGACGGAAAACTCGAGCAGATCTCCGTTCCGATCATCACGAAGCGCCTCGAAAAGGGGAGCGAGACCATTGAGGTCACCTTCCCGATGCTCGATGTCCTGCGCCGGACGTTGGAGGCAGGTCCGGTCGGAACCGAGACCTACATCGCGACCCGGCAGGGCAAGCCGATGACCAAGGAGAGCCTGGGCAACCTGTTCAAGGAGAAGTGCGTCGCAGCTGGGTTGGCGAACCGATCAGCGCACGGCCTACGCAAGGCGGCTGCGACCGTCGCCGCCGAAAACGGAGCAACGGAAGCCGAGCTGGATGCGATCTTCGGTTGGACCGATCGTCGGATGGCAAGCCATTACACGCGGAACGCCAATCGCAAGAAGTTGGCGTACGGCGGCGTCGCCAAGCTCGAACGAATGATCGGCTCCGTGGATCATAGAGCGAACGTCTATTCCCTCACCGACAGGCTAGGTGCGGGAAATCGAACGAAAAGCTCAATGAAATCAGCCGACGTCCGGACGGGTGGTGGGCACGACAGGGATCGAACCTGTGACCCCTACCATGTCAAGGTAGTGCTCTCCCGCTGAGCTACGTGCCCTAAACCCAAAAGGTCTCGTCGGGTGGGGGTCCCTATATCGGCTCCCACGCAGGCAGGCAAGGACGCAAACAGGCGAAAATGGGAATAATCCTGAACTTCGCGACGCCGGCCCCGGCGGCTCAGGCCGCCAGCATCTTGTTGACCTCGCTGACGAGCTCGCGCAGGTGCACCGGCTTGGACAGCACCTTGGCATTCTTGGGCGCCTCCGAATCGGAGTTCAAGGCGACCGCGGCGAAGCCGGTGATGAACATGATCTTGATGTCCGGGTCGAGCTCGGAGGCGCGGCGCGCCAGCTCGATTCCGTCCATCTCCGGCATCACAATGTCGGTCAAGAGCATCTCGAACGGCTCCTCGCGCAACCGCTGGTAGGCCGACATGCCGTTGTCGTGGGGCGAGACCTGGAACCCGGCATTTTCCAATGCCTTGACCAGGAAGCGGCGCATGTCGTTGTCGTCTTCGGCGAGCAGGATTTTGTGCATGGCGAGGGGTTGTCTGGTCCGGGTGAGAGGCGGAGCGTTGCCGCCACTAAGCCTGACGGGCGGTAAATTTCGGGTGAAAGATTGCGCCTTTTGATCCGACATCGGCAAGGCATTTTGAGGGCTGAAGCCGCGGTCTTCGATCGAAGCAGCATGCCAGCTCAGAGTTGTTCCAAACGCGGGATGAACTTTTTCATTGCTTTTCGCTTGGCAGACCGGCTGGGATTATCGAAGATGCGCGTTGGCGAGAGCAGTACCTGCGTTGTCCAGAGCGAATCGGCCGGAGGATACCGGCGCATCAACGGACGTGACATCGACGCACGTGACCAAGGGGACGGCGCCCAGAGATGACGGACTTTGATGGCGAATTGCCGCCGTTCGAGATCATGGAGCCGACCGAATGGCGCGCGCCCATCATCTTCAATTCCCCTCACTCCGGATCGGCCTACCCCGACGATTTCCTGAGGGCCTCGCGAATCGATCTGCCGGCGTTGCGGCGGTCCGAGGATTCGTTCATGGACGAATTGATCGCCGATCTCCTGTCGCGCGGCTTTCCGGTCGTTCGCGTGCATTTCCCGCGCTGCTATGTCGACGTCAATCGCGAGCCCTATGAGCTCGATCCGCGAATGTTCACCGGGCGGCTGCCGAGCTTTGCCAACACCCGCTCGATGCGGGTGGCCGGCGGCCTCGGCACGATCCCGCGCGTGGTCGGCGACGGCCAGGAGATCTATCGCGACCGGCTGAGCGTCGACGAGGCGCTGCACCGGATCGAGACGCTGTACAAGCCGTATCACCGCGCGCTGCGCCGGCTGATCAACCGCGTGCACCAGCAGTTCGGCACCGTGGTGCTGGTCGACTGTCATTCGATGCCGTCGGTCGGCGTCTCGCGCGACGAGCCGCGCCGGCCCGACATGGTGATCGGCGACCGCTACGGCACGAGCTGCGCGTCGCTGCTGCCGGATCTGGTCGAGGACGTGCTCGGCCGGCTCGGTTATTCGGTCGGCCGCAACAAGCCCTATGCCGGCGGCTTCATCACCGAGCATTACGGCAATCCGGCCACGGGCTTGCATGCGATCCAGATCGAGCTCAACCGCGCGATCTACATGGATGAGCGCCGCAGGGAGCGCGGACCTCGCTTCGCCCAGGTCGCTTCCGATCTCGCCGTGCTCGCGGAGGTGCTGGCGACGGTGCCGCTCGGCGACCTCGGGCCTTTCCAGGCGGCGGCCGAATAGAGGGCAGCGCCCTCGGTCCGAGGGATTCCGGCCGGTGGCGCCGGCGCAAAAAAAAGGGCCGCTTGAATGACAAGCGGCCCAAGTCTAGGGAGGAAACGCCCAAGGAGGGCAGCGATAACGCGAAGCGCTACCGCACCGCAACAATATGCAATCGCGCTGCACAAAGCGCAAGGGTTTTTCCGCCTTTCTCCATGCAAAAAAACATAGGCCGGGTTGCGTTCAGCGCGAAACAGCTTTGCTTTTCATCATAAAAGTCAATGGCTTGATTGGAGATTCCAAACGATCGGAGAGGGACGCCGGTTTCGCTTTCACTTTCACATCAGAGGCCCGCGACGGCTCAATCGCGCCCGGTCAGCGCGGCAGGACACCAAACGGTATCCATGATGCCACGCTGGTGTTCCATATCCGGATGCACCCCGAACCGCTTTGAGCTAGGCATAGCGGCTCATTGCCACCCGATTCCCTCACCCAAGGACGCGCTGTGACGGTCATCGATTTCTCCGCCTTCATCGGTCGTCTGGCGACCGCTTCTGGCGAAACCATCCTGCCGTTCTTCCGGACCTCGCTGCTGGTCGACAACAAGAGCAGCCGGCAGGATTTCGACCCGGTGACCGAGGCCGACCGCGCCGCCGAGGCGGTGATGCGCCGCCTGATCAAGGCGAACTTTCCTCAGCACGGCATCGTCGGCGAGGAATTCGGCAACGAGCGCGAGGACGCCGACTACGTCTGGGTGCTCGATCCGATCGACGGCACCAAGTCCTTCATTGCCGGTTTTCCGACCTGGGGCACGCTGATCGCGCTGCTGCACAAGGGCGCGCCGGTGTTCGGCATGATGCACCAGCCCTTCATCGGCGAGCGCTTCGCCGGCGACAACGGCTCCGCCAACTACAAGAACGGCGGCGGCGAGCGCCGGCTCTCGGTGCGGCGCTGCGAGCGTCTCGGGGATGCGGTGTGCTATACGACGAGCCCGCTGCTGATGAACGAGGCCGATCGCGCAACCTTCAGCCGGGTCGAGGCCGAGACGCGGCTGTCGCGCTATGGCGGCGACTGCTACTCCTATTGCATGCTGGCCGCGGGCCATCTCGATCTCGTCATCGAGACCGAGCTCAAGCCCTACGACATCGCGGCGCTGATCCCGATCATCAACGGCGCCGGCGGCATCGTCACCAACTGGGAAGGCGGCCCGGCGCAGAACGGCGGCCGGATCGTCGCCGCCGGCGACAAGCGCGTCCACGAAGCGGCGCTGAAACGGCTGGCCGCGGACTGATCCCGCCTCCACCGGCCTGGCTCCGCCTCGTGCAGAACGGACATCCGGCCTGTCGTCGGGCGCTTCACGCGGCGGCCCGGCGCAAATGCTCGACGAGCAGTTTCGCGGGACGCGGCAGCGCCTTGAAGCTGCGGGCGCAGATCACCAGCCGCCGATCGGCCCAGGCGTCGCGCAGCGCGACGAGGCTGATCGGCATCGACCGCGCGCAACGTCGCGCCGCCGCTTCGGGCACCACGGCAATGCCGATCCCGGCCGCCACCATCTGGCAGATCGCGTCGAAATCGCGCAGCCTGGCCCGCACGTGCTGCCGGATGCCGAGCCGCGCGGCGTGCCGGCCGATATGGACGTTGAGCGCCGTCCCCTGCGTGAGGCCGATGAAATCCTCCCCCGCGGTCTCGCTGAAGTCGATCTGTCGGCGGGCCGCGAACGGGCTGCGCCGTCCGGCCACCAGGATCAGCCGGTCCTCGCCGAAGGCGAAGCGCTCGATCGTCTCGGGCAGCGCGTGCTCCGCCGCAAAGCCGAGATCCGCCCGGCCGGACGCGATCGCCTCGGCGATCTCGGTGCTCTCGCGCTCCTCGACATCGACGTTGATGTCGGGATGCTCGCGCAGAAAGGCCGCCAGCGCCTTCGGCAGATGCTCGGCGAGGCCGACCGTATTGGCGAGCAGCTGCACGTTGGCGCGACGGCCGGATGCGAAGCCCGAGAGCTCACCCTGCATGGCCTCGACATTGGCCATGATGATGCGGGCGTGATCGAGCAGGCTCTCGCCCGCCGCGGTGAGATCCACGCCACGCCGGCCGCGCTTGAACAGCTCGACGCCGAACGCGTCCTCCAGACCCTTGATCCGCGCGCTCGCCGAGGCCAGCGCCAGATGCGCCCGGTCGGCGCCCCCGGTGATGCTGCGGGCCTCGGCCACGGCAATGAACAGCCTGAGATCGACCAGATCGAAACGCATGGTCATCCTGCCTCAGTCCTGGACGAAGGCTTGCTCCGTAACCTCCACATTGTGCCGCCGGCGCAGTCTGGTCAATGTGACAACCATGATCGACCCCATCCTCATCTTCATCGCCTTCGCGCTCACCTTGGCCGGCTTCGTCAAGGGCGCGCTCGGCCTCGGCCTGCCGACCATCTCCGTCGGACTGCTCGCGGTCGCCATGCCGCCGGGCCGCGCGCTCGCCATCGTCATCGTGCCGGCCGTGATCACCAACATCTGGCAGACCTTCGCCGGACCTTACCTGCGCGATATCGCCAGGCGCCTGTGGCCGCTGATGCTGGGGACCGCGATCGGCATCTGCCTCAACGCCGGCGCGCTCAGCCATGCCTCGACCCGCTGGGGCAACGTCGCGCTCGGCGTCTTGCTGATGCTCTATGCCCTGCTCGGCCTCACCAAGCTCGCCTTCAAGGTCGCTCCGCCGCACGAGAAATGGGTCGGCGGCATCGTCGGGCTCGTCACCGGGCTGATCTCGGCCGCCACCGGCGTGCAGGTCGTACCCTCGGTACCGTACATGCAGGCGATCGGGCTCGAGAAGGACGAGTTGGTCCAGGCCCTCGGCGTGTTCTTCACGGTCGCCACGGTCACGCTGGCCTTCAACCTGACGAGCTCCGGCCTGCTCAGCACGGCCACCGCCCTGCCCGGCGCGGTCGCGATGGCCGGCGCCTTTCTCGGCATGTATGCCGGCCAGGCGGCGCGATCCCGGCTGCCGGCCGAGGCGTTCCGCCGTGTGTTCCTGATCGCCATGATCCTGCTCGGCCTGTATCTCGCCGGCACGGCGGTCATCGAGCTGCTCTGGTAAAGTCAGCGCGCCTCGAGCATCGCGATCCGGACCCCGAGATAGATCAGCAGCCCGCCGATCGCGCGGTTGAGCCAGAGCAGTGTGGCGGACGAGCCGCGCACGCGGCGCGCAGCACGGGCCGCGACGACGGCGACGCCGAGGCACCAGATCGTGCTGTTGACGATGAAGATCGTGCCGAGCAGCAGGAAGGCGATCGCCTTGTGCGGCGCCTCGGCTGCGACGAATTGCGGCAGGAAGGCGAGGAAGAACATCGCGACCTTCGGATTGAGGATGTTGGTGAGCGCGCCCTGCCAGAACGCCTGGTGCAGCGTCACCACCGGCATCGACGTCGCATCACTCGTCCTGGCGGCGTCCGGCCGCCGCGCCAGAAGCTGCGTGATGCCGAGATAGACCAGATAAGCCGCACCGGCCCATTTCACCGCAGCGAAGGCCGTGGCAGAGGCTGTGAGCAGCGCCGACAACCCGATCGCGCTTCCGAACACGTGGATCAGGCAGCCCGTGCTGATGCCGAAGGCGGCAGCGGCCCCGCCGCGCCAGCCCATCTGCGCGCTGCGGCCGACGATGTAGGCGGTGTCGGGACCCGGCGTGATGTTGAGCAGCAGCCCGGAGACGAGAAACAAAGGCAAATCGTGAATGCCGAGCATGATTGAGCATTTCCTAACAATACTGGTCTAACCATACCTGGCCTCGGCATTGCCGTCTCGCACCGCAGAGGCCGGCGCGGGGCCGCATGGCGAGGTGCCGCGATGGGTTCCGGAAAAGCGTTGGATTCGGCCGCCTCGGCCGTGGTATGCGCGAGGCGGGAGCACGATGTGATGGAAAGACGCCTCGCCGCCATCCTTTGCGCCGACGTCGCCGGCTATTCGCGCATGATGGGTATCGACGAGGACGGCACGCACGCCGCCTTCAAGGCTCATCGCGGCGCCATCCATCCGATCATCCTCAACCACGCCGGCCGCATCGTCAAACACACCGGCGACGGCTTTCTGCTGGAATTCGCCACCGCCGCCAGCGCCATCCAGTTCGGGATCGAGATGCAGTCCCTGATGGCGGAGCGCAACGCCGATCTGCCGTCCGACCGCAACATGCGCTTCCGGCTGGGAATCCATCAGGGTGAGTTCACGGTCGATGACGGCGAGGCCTTCGGCGACGGCATCAATGTCGCCGTCAATCTGGAATCGATCGCCGTCCCGGGCGGTGTTGCCGTCTCGGCCAAGGCGTATGAGGAGGCCGGCCCGCAACTGCCCATCAAGCTGACCAGCGCCGGAAGCTTTCAGTTCAAGAACCTTCAGGAGCCAGTGCAGGCGTGGACATGGGAGCCGGATAGCGAGACGGCGATCCGGGCCGGGACGAGCGTCAACGGCCTGCCGCCGCAATATCGCTCCGCGATCGTCGGCGTGCTGCCGTTCGTCAACCTCTCCGACGGCGCCGACGCGTATCTCGCCGACGGGCTCGCGGACGACCTGATCCATGCGCTGTCGCTGCAATCGTTCTTTCGCGTCCTGAGCCGCACCTCGACGTTTCGCTTCAGGGACCGCGGCCTCAATCCCCGCCTGATCGCACGCGAGATCGATGCGACCTACCTGATTCAGGGAACGGTGCGGCGCTCTCGTCACAAGCTCCGCGTGACGGCGGAGCTGATCGCGCCCGAGACCGGCGCTCAATTGTGGACCGGTCGCTACGACGGCGACGTCGGTGATCTCTTCGCGATGCAGGACGAGATCACCACCAGCCTATGCGCGGCGCTGATGCCGGAGATCTATCGTGTTGAAGCCTCGATTCCGGTCCGTGCGCCGGCGACCGACCCGACCGCCTGGGACCGCTTCCTGCGCGGTCTGTCGCACTACTACCGACCGACCAAGGCCGACTACGAGATCTCCATCTCGCTGTTTCGGCAGGCGATTGCGCTCGATCCCACTCTCGGGCTCGCCCACGCTTATCTTGCGACCATTCTGATGCAGGGTATCAATTTCGGCTGGATCAAGGGCTCGCGCGAGCTCTGGGACGAGGCGAAAAATCTGGCGCTGGACAGCGTGCGGCTCGACGGGCGCTCGTCGTTCGCCTATGCGATCCTTGCCTTCGTGCAGGCCATGCAGGGCGACCATGAGGACGGCATGAAGGCGGCGCGCAAGGCGACCGAGCTCAATGCCTACGACATGGGCGCGCGCGGCGTGCTCGGGCTTTGCCATATGGTCAACGGCGAGCACCAGCAGGCGATCGATCTGTTCTCGATCGCGGCCCAGCGCGGCAACAGCGATCCGCGCTACCAATGGCCGGCGCTGAACGCCTACAGCCACTACCTGCTTGGCCGCTACGAGGCCGCGTTGTCCTGGGCCCGCGAGGAGCTGTTTCTCTACCCGAACCATCTGCAGGCGCTGACGATCCGCGCGGCGACCCTGGCGCAGCTTGGCGCGACCGATCAGGCGGGCGACGCCGTCGACGTGCTGCGCGCGCAATATCCCTGGCTGACGCTCGACCGCCACATCAAGAACATCCGATGGAAACGCCGGGAGGATATCGATCACTACCGCGACGGACTGATCAGGGCCGGGCTGGTTTGAGCCAATCGGGCCGCATGGTGCCGGCCCGCCACATGGCCTACACATTGCTTCCGCAAATTGATTGGATTCGACCGCTGTTGCCGTGGTATCGCCGTGTGTGGGAGCAAAGACGGAATGGAGAGACGGCTGGCCGCGATTGTCTGTGCCGATGTGGTCGGTTACTCGCGGATGATGGGCGCCGACGAGGCGGGAACCCATGCCGCGTTCAAGGCGCATCGCGGCGCCATCCACCCGATCATCCTCAATCACGGCGGCCGCATCGTGAAATACACAGGGGACGGGTTTCTCCTGGAATTTCCGAGCGTCGTCGGCGCCATCGCGGCCTCGGTCGAGGTGCAGAAGCTGATGGCCGAGCGCAATGCTCATTTGCCGGCCGACCGCGTGATGCAGTTTCGCCTCGGCCTCAACATGGGCGACGTCATCTTCGATGAGGACGAGGTATTCGGCGACGGCGTCAATACTGCGGTGCGACTTGAAGCCGCAGCACCGCCTGGCGGAATTGCCGTCTCCCACAAGGCCTACCAGGAAGCCAGCAAGCACCTCACGGTCACCTTCGTCGACCGCGGGCCGTTCCGCTTCAAGAACATCGAAGACACGATCAACGTCTGGACCTGGGATCCGTCCTCGCCGGAGAAGAGACGCGAGCAGCGGTCCGCCACGGCCCTGCCGGCGCAATACCGGACCGCCATCGTCGGCGTGCTGCCATTCGCCAATCTCAGCGGCGAGACCGACGAGTACTTCTCGGACGGCCTGGCGGAGGACCTCATCCATGCGCTGTCGCTGCAGTCGTTCTTCCGGGTGCTCAGCCGCAACTCCACCTTCGCCTTCAAGCATGCCGGCATGAGCGCCCGCCTGATCGCACGCGAGATCGATGCGACCTATCTCATCCAGGGCTCGGTGCGGCGCTCCGGCGACAAGATCAGGGTCACCGCCGAGCTGGTCGCGCCGGAGAACGGCGAGCAGCTGTGGGCCGGCCGCTACGACCGCGACATCGGCGACCTGTTTGCCGTGCAGGACGACATCACCGCCAACCTGTGCACCGCGCTGATCCCCGAGATCTACCGCGCCGAGGCCGCGGTGCCGGTGCGGTCCAAGACGACCGACCTCACGGCGTGGGACCGCTTCCTGCGCGGGCTGTCGCACTACTACCAACCGACCAAGGCCGACTACGAGAGCTCGATCGCGCTGTTCCGCGAGGCGATCAGGATCGACCCAGGTCTCGCGATCGCCCACACCTATCTCGGCACCATCCTGCTGCAGGGCATCCATTTCGGCTGGATCAGGAATTCACGGGAGCTGTGGGACGAGGCAATGGCGCTGGCCGAGGCCGGCGTCCGGCTCGATTCCCGCTCGTCGTTCTCCTATTCGCTGCTGGCCTATGTCCATGCCATGCAGGGCCGGGTCGAGGCCGGGATGGAGGCGGCGCGCAAGGCGCTGCAGCTCAATCCCTATGACATGGGTGCGCGCGGCGTGCTTGGCGTCTGCCATCTCGTCGGCGGCGAGCACCGTCAGGCGATCGAGCTGTTCTCGGTCGCTGCCCAGCGCGGCAACAGCGATCCGCGCTATCAATGGTCGGTGCTGAGCGCGTTCAGCCACTACATGCTCGGCCAGTACGACGCCTCGCTGTCCTGGGCGCGGGAGTCGCACTATCAGAATCCGAACCATCTTCAGTGCCTCGCGATCCGCGCCGCCGCGCTGGCGCAGCTCGGACGCTCGGTCGAAGCCGGCGAGGCCGTCGCGGCGCTTTTGAGCCAGCATCCGTGGATGACGATCGAGCGCCTCCTGAGCAACATCCGCTGGCGCAATCCTGCTGACATCGCGCATTATCGCGACGGCCTCACCAAGGCCGGCATCCCGTTGACCAAGCTCACCCTCGTGGACACCAAGGCCAAATTCGCGGGCGAATAGCGCGATCGCGACTTGAGGTTGACACTTGAGGTTGACACTTGGGCGGGTTACTCCAATCATTCACGATTGCATTGTAGCGTTCAGACGGCGGCCGACCCGCCCGTTCCTCGGCGCAATTCGGCGCCGCCTTCGTTTGTTTGCGTGATTTCGTTTTCATCACTCAGGTGCTTTCCAAGGATGTTCTTCGATGCAAGAAGACAGCGCCCGCGCCCGTGACGCCCTGCCCGGACAGCTTCCGGTCTCGTCCGACAACCCGTGCCCCTTCCTGCGCGCGCTCGTCGCCGGCGGCTTCGTCGACGGCCACAGCGTCCCGCTGAAGACCATCGGCGACCGGGTCGAGGCGGCAAGCGGCGAGACCGGCTTCAAGAAGCGGCTCGTCGGCATCGAGACCTTCGGCGTGGCGCTGATCGCGAACGGCCTGTCGCCGCTGCGGCTCCTGAAGAGCCTGTGGTCCGGCGCCGATCTCGACCAGTTGCGCAACGGTCCACTCGACAAGCATGGCGGCGGCTCGCGCATCCTCGACGCCGAGGCCAAGGTCCATCCCGAGGAGATCGACCGCTTCGCAAGCTTTGGCAGCGACTATCCCGATCCCAACGGGGGCACCGAGCGCGGCCTCAACGCGGCCCAGATCCAGACCTTCATGAAGGCCAATCTGACGCGCGACGGCGACCAGGCACGCTGGTACTTCCCGATCCTGATGCAGGGCGAATGGCCGGTGCTGCTGAACATCCTCGGCAAGGGCGACGGCGATGGCCGCTATCTCTCGGTCGCCGAGGTCCGCACGCTGTTCGTCGAGCGTCGCCTGCCGCAGCGTATCGCCGCGCGGCTGATGGCCAAACCCAAGCCCGCGAACATCGTCTGGCGCATCGGCAAGGCGCTCGTCGGCGGCGCGGTCGCCGCGGCGCTGGCGCTGCTGCTGCTCTGGGTGGCCGCGCCGGACGCGGTGAGCGACAAGCTACGCTCCATCCTGCCGCCCGATGCCGCGGCCCTGGTGCCGCCCGCGCTGCCCGAGACCGAGCCGACCAAGGCGGCCTACTGGCTCGACCAGGGCTGGACCACGCAGGACCGGCACTGGTTTCACCACGTGACGCAGGGCACCGCGACCTTCCCGATTCCCTACGCCTGGTTCATGGCGATGGAGCAGCCGTATCTGACGCCGTTCGGCACGCCCGGCCTGATCTCCGACAGCGCCTATCTCGAACGCTTCGGCTTCATCCCGAGCCCGAAGAGCGTCGACGGCGACCCAAGCGTCCTCCGGCCGTTCGGCTACGCCGCCACGGCTGCCAAGACCGAGCCCGCCGCGCCGCTACCCGCCGGCCTCAAGCCGACCCCGGCCGGCAACGAAGGCGGCCTGCCGGTCGGCTTCGCGCGGCTCACTGGCGCTGCCGATCCCACCACCGGCGCGCCGCAATCCGACAAGATCGGCCTCACCTGCGCGGCCTGCCACGCCGGCAGCATTCACTACAAAGGCGTGAGCGTGCGCTTCGACGGCGGCCCCGGCATGGTCGACCTGCGCAAGCTGGAAGAAGCCATGGGTTTTGCGATGATCTTCACGCAATACGTGCCCGGACGCTTCTCGCGCTTTGCCGATCGCGTGCTTGGGCCCAATGCAACCGATGCCGATCGCGACGCCCTGAAGAAGGGGCTGAAGGACGCGACCTCCTTCGCGCTCAACATGCAGGCCAAGAACTACAAGGACACGATCAAGGCCAAGAAGCAGATCGAGACCGAGGAAGGCTTCGGCAGGCTCGATGCACTCAACCGCATCGGCAACCAGGTGTTCTATCTCGACATGGCCGTGAGCGGCCTGCCGAACATGCTCGGCAACCAGGAGGCCATCGACGCGCCGGTGTCGTATCCGCCCATCTGGACGGTGCCGTGGTTCTCCTGGGCGCAGTATGACGGCTCGATCGCGCAGCCCTTGATCCGCAATGCCGGCGAGGCGCTCGGCGTGTTTGCACAGATCAACCTCTCGCCGGAGACCGCACGGGACAAGCTGTGGCGCTCGTCGATGGCGATCGAAAATCTGCTCTACATCGAGAACATGCTGCGCGGTCCCGATCCGTTCGCGACGACGACGCCCGCGTTCGGCGGGCTGACCTCGCCGAAATGGCCGGAGAAACTGTTCGCCGGCGACGACGCCTGGAAGATCGATCCGGCCCGCGTCGAACGCGGCCGGAAGCTCTATGCAACGATCTGCGTCGAGTGCCATCTCGGGCCGGTCGCCGACACCGTGTTCGACAAGACCTATCCGGACAAGAGCTTCTGGAAGATCAAGCCGGCCGATGACTGGGAGAGCAAGGGCTGGAATGCCAAGGGCCCGATCCTCGACCTCGTGCAGAAGCCGGTCGACGCGATGCAGACCGACCCTGGACAGGCGAGCATTCTCGCCAACCGCAAGGTCAAGGTGGCAGGCTTTCTCGAGGTCGATCCGGCCAAGGACCTGAAGGGTTGCAACCTGCCGCAGGACTCGACCACGGACATGCCCTATGCGCTGGCGCTGATGGCCGTCGTGCAGAAGGCCAGTGACAAATGGATGGAAGACCGCAAGCTCTCCGAGGCAGAGCGGGCCGCATTGTGGGGCGATCGCAGGAACTGCCCCAACCCGGCCGGCAAGAGCTATCGCGCCCGCCCGCTCAACGGCGTCTGGGCGACCGCGCCCTATCTGCACAACGGCTCAGTGCCGTCGCTGTACTGGCTGCTGACGCCGGCTGCCGAGCGGCCGACGTCGTTCTGCCAGGGCGCGCGCGACTATGACCCGAAGGCGGTCGGCTTCGCCGTGCCGAAGGGCGGCGAGAGCGCGTGCAAGGTCGGACAGACGCTGTTCATGGCCAGCGATTCGAGCGGCAAGCCCATCAAGGGCAACAGCACGCTCGGTCATTCCTTCGAAGGCCCGACCAAGCCCAACAAGGATTATCCAAACGGCATCATCGGCGGCGCCTTCTCGGAGGACGAGCGCTGGGACCTCATCGAATATCTGAAGACGTTGTGAGGATGTGAAGCGGCGCGCCTTGCCGACGGCGAGGCGCGCCAGCGCGTCATGCCGCCCTCCAGAGACCGGGGCGTAGGCACCGCCGGATGGTCGTGCCCTGCTCGCTCAGCGAATGCAGCATCACCCAGCCATTGGCGACGAGATCGCGGACGCCCTGGTGGCGTTGCATGATCTCGTCCATCGCACTCTCCGGCGCGGCGATGAACACGTTCAGGCGAACCGGCTCGTGGATGAAGCGGGTGCCGTCATGCACCGACTGCCAGGGCAGTCCGACCCGGAGATCGCCGGCATTGCCCTCGAGCACGCCGAGTTGCCCGACGATGTTGTGCAGCACCTTGTTGCCGCTGCCGAAGGCGGCATTGTTCACGGTCGAGCCGTAGTACTGCAGATTGATCCAGCTCGCGACCACCATCGGCGCCGTCATGATCAGTTCGAGCGTCCGATGTCCCTCGTCGCGCCCCGCCTCGTAGGAGTGCAGGAAGACGCGGCCGCCGAGGTCAAGCCCGCGGGTGAAGCTGCGCGGCGCGGCGATGAAGGCGGCGTTGCCGGCGAGCCCCCATTCGGGCCGCACCTGCGACCAGTCGCGGGTGCGCGCGACGACGGCCTCGTCGACATCCGAGGCGTCGCGGATGCCGAGCAGGGCGCTGCGCTCGAGCCGCGCCAGCCGTCCGGCCTCGGTCAGCCGCGCCCTCAGCCGCGCGAGGTCCTGCGCGAGCGCCGCCGGAACGTCGTCCTCATCGAACAGCGTGACCGCATCGGTGGTGGTGTCGTGCAGCGCGCCGATGAACCAGCAGTCGGCGGGAATGTCGATGTCCTTGGCGCGGAGGCCCTCGCGGACGCGCCGGTCGTTGAGCACGGCTGCCGCGACACGCGCGTTGGCTTCGCCCGTGTGACCGCCGCAGGCGCCGCAATCGAGCCCGGAGGCGTGCGGATTGTTGACCGTCGTGCTGCCGTGGCCGGCCAGTAGCACGAGCCGCGCGAACGGCCCGGTCAGCGACATCGCCTTCAGCACCGCCTCCGCCATCGCGACGCGCTGCACGTCGTCGAAGCCGGTCACGCGCCCGCCGAGTTCGCCGGGCGTCAGTTGCGGCATCACCCGCGAGGCGACCTCCGGATCGAGACCATCGACGACCGGCGACGGCACCGGCCGTGTGACGCCGGCGCTATCGGTCGCGATCTTGGCGGCGAAGCCGAGGCCCGCAGTCTCGACGAAGGAGAACGACGACACGGCCGAGACCTTGAACGACTTCCATGCCTTGGCGGCGCGCCGCCGCAGCAGACGCAGGCCAAGCACCTCAGCCTCCTCGACATCGTCGGCGCCCTTGACGGCCTCGCAGACGGTGAAGGCGGGCTTCAGCAGCACCGGGCACTGCGCGCCGCCTCTGGTGTGGCCAATCGGCACGTATTCGATCGGGAAGCCGAAGAAACCGGCGAAGCCGATGGTCTCGGCTTCCGGATAGGCGGTCTCCAGCGCGCGGCGGAAGATCTCCGAGCGCACGTCGATGCAGAACGCGGCCTGGACCAGCGGCCGGGCCGGCAGCTGCGTGATCGATCGCTGCGCACCATGGGTGGCGAGCTTCGCGACGAGCCTCTCGCGGAACCCGATCTCGTAGGCTTCATGCAGAATGAGATCGATCGCAAGCTCGGGCGTCTCCTCGAGCCGGTGGTCGGCCGGCAGCTTGGCCGCCTCGGCCATCGCCTGCGCCCAGGCCTTCTTGAACGCCTCGTCGGTCCGTGCCTGGAACAGCGCAAAGCCCCAGGCGAGCCGAATGGCCAGCAGTTCCAGCAGAGTATCGTCTCGCCCGCCGTCGAGCTGCGCGTTCCAGCCGATATAGCGCGCATAGGCCGACCAGCCGCCGAGATCGAACAGCGCCCGCACCAGATAGTCCTCGACGGCCCGAGCTGGGATTCCCAGCCGATCCACGATCAGGCCGATCGCCTGCACCGGATCGGCGGGCAGCTCCGCGACGGCTTTCCGGAATCCGGCAAGGCCCATCGCCTCGGGATTGCGATCGTAGGCCGCGAATTTGCGCCAGGCCGCGTAGGGCTTCAGCTTCCGCACCGGGCTCGGCCAGCTCGCCTGCCCCTCGTCGAAATAGGTGGCGCAGAAGGCCGAGATCTCGTCGATCATGAAGGCGACAAGCGAGACGTAGCGGTCGCCCTCGGCGAGCCGGTCGAGCACCTCGGCGACGGTCGCGACCACGGCGGGCGGCGACGACTGCGCGGCCTCGGCAAGAGCCTTGCGCTTGAGCTGTTCGACGTCGAGGCCCATGGATGGATGCGACATGAGAGCCTGCGTCAGCGCGGCATCGTCGATCCGGCCGTCATCGAGCGCCTGCCGGTAATACGCCCGCGGCATCAGCATGCGCGTGCGCACCACGCGCTCGAAGGTGGCGGCGGTCGCCGCGAAGCTCTGGCCGGTGAAGCCGAGGAACGGATTGACCGCGACGAAGTGCTTCAGCGGCCACAGCGGCGCGACCCGCTGACAGGCGCTGTCGATGCGGGCCATGAGCCCGGCATCGGCGGGGGTGTCGAGCGGATCGGCCATGGACATGGCGAGGGCGGCCTGGGTCATCGGAGATCTCGGATCACTGGTTGGACGGGAGACGTGCGGTCGAATGCCTCGGCCCTAAGGTCAGCACGAGACGGTTGGCGAGCGTGTTGAGATAGAGGCCGTTGCGCAGGTGGACGTAGGCCGCGATCCAGAACGGCGCGTCGGCGCGGCGCATCATCTGGTTCTGGAACACGGTGACGGCCGCGAACGACACGACGACGGCGGCCGCGATCAGCATCGGCACGATGCCGTCGACCGGCCGTGCAGCCGGGATGCTGCCCCCGACCAGCCAGGCCATCGCGGCCTGCAGCGCGAAGTAGACGATCGCGACACCGGCCGCGGTGACCGCGGCGCGAGCGACGACGAAGGCGTTCGGCCGCTCGTCGATGGCGTTGGCCATCAGGTGAACGAGCCCCATCAGCAGCACCGAGCCGAGTGCGATCTGCGCCGGGTTGGTGCGCAAGGTCATGCCGAAGGCGAACCCGGTGAGCAGCGCGAGCCCGATCACGGCGACCAGCGCCAGGATCAGCCGTGCCGCGTGCGGCTGGCCGCCGGGGCTCGGTGTCCAGGACGCCCGGGCAAGATCGATGATGCTGCCCGAGGACAGGAAGGCATGCGCCTTGTAGAGCGAGTGCGCCACGATGTGCAGCAGCGCCGCGGAGAAGGCGCCGAGCCCGCATTGCAGCAGCATGAAGCCCATCTGCGCCACCGTCGAATAGGCCAGTTGCACCTTCACCGAGGTCTGCGTCAGCATCACCAGCGAGCCGAACAGCGCGGTGGCGCCGCCGACGATCGCGAGGACGTCGAGCGCGGGCGTGGCCAGCAGCAGCACGTCGCTGAGCCTGAGCACCAGGAAGCCGCCGGCATTGATGATGCCGGCATGCAGCAGCGCCGACACCGGCGTCGGCGTCTCCATCACCTCGATCAGCCAGCCATGCAGCGGCAGCTGGGCGGATTTCAGCATGGCGGTCGCGACGATCAGGAGCGCTGCAATCGTGACGATCGGAGAGCCAACCCCCTCGCCCACCCGGGCGTGGGCGACGAGGCCGGCAATCTCCAGCGTGCCGAACCGGATGTAGAGCAGCAGCGCAGCGAGTGCGAGGCAGGCGTCGCCGAGCCGGCTCGCGACGAACTTCTTGCGCGAGGCGCGGATCGCAGCCGGCCGGGTCTCGTAGAACAACAGCAGCTTGCCGAGCGAAAGGCTCGTCGCGACCCAGGCGGCGAGCAGAAGCACCAGATTGCCCGCGATCAGCAGTGTCAGCACCGCGGCGAGGGTCAGCAGCAGCCAGCGCGTGAACCGGACCTGACCTGGATCGCCGTCGAGATAGTTGCGGCTGTAGCGCACCACGACCATGCCGATGAAGCTGACGAGAACCGAGAGGATGGCGCCGAGCGCGTCGAGCTGAAGCGACAGCCCGAGGCCGTATCCGCCAAGCAGCGGCGTCCGCCCTGCCCCGACGACGGCCGCAGCGAGGCTCGCGACCGTCGCGATGCCGAAGGCGATCGCCGCGGCGAGGATCGCGCGGCGAGCAACGTCACGGGCGCTGGCGTGGATGCCCACAAGTGCGGCGACACACAGCGTGAGCGGCGCAAGCGCCGCGAGGCAGGGAATGAGCGGGTTCATGACGGCTCGACAGGTTGATCAAATGAGACGGCTGCCCCCTGCTTTACCGGCCCACGATGCTTCTTAAAATTTCAATGATTGAACCTGATCGTTATAAAATATAGAACGATGCCATGCCGCACCTGAACTACCATCACCTGCGCTATTTCTGGGTCATCGCCAGCGAAGGCAGCATGAGCCGCGCCGCGCAGCGGCTCAACGTCTCGCCCTCCTCTCTCTCGGTACAGATCAAGGCGCTGGAGGCGCAGCTCGGGCAGAAGCTGTTCGAGCGCACCGGCCGCACTCTGCAGCTCACCGAGGCCGGGCGCATCGCGCTCGACTATGCCGGCAGCGTGTTCAAGTCCGGCCATGAGCTGATCGAGACGCTGTCGGGCCTACGGCCGGGACGACAGTTGCTGCGGGTCGGCGCCGCGGCGAACCTGTCGCGCAACTTCCAGATCGCCTTCCTGAAGCCGCTGATCGCGCGGGTCGACGTTGAGCTGATCATCCGCACCGGCCAGTTCGCCGAGCTCCTGGAGCAGCTCGATTCCCACAAGCTCGACCTCGTGCTCGCCAACCATCCGGCAGCGCCGGACATGCGCAGCAGTTTCGAGAACACACTGATCGACGAACAGCGCGTCAGCCTCGTCGGCCGCAAGCCGACCGGGCCCGCGCGATTCCGCTTTCCGCAGGATCTCGCGACGACGCCCGTGATCCTGCCCGGCCGAGGCAGCGCGCTGCGCTCGGCCTTCGATGCGCTAGTCGGATCGGGCGGGATCCGCCCGATCATCGCCGCCGAGGTCGACGACATGGCGATGCTGCGCCTGATGGCCCGCGAGAGCGGCACCGTCACATTGGTGCCGTCGATCGTCGTGATCGACGAGCTGCGCTCCGGCACGCTCGTCGAGCGCGCGCGGCTGAGTGCGCTGAAGGAGCAGTTCTTTGCCGTGAGCCAGCAGCGCCGCTACGCCAATCCGCTCGTCGCCGAGCTGATCGGATCGCGCGCCAGGAAGACCGGTTCACGGCCCGAATGACTGTCGGTGACAGCTTGTCTCGAGAGAGGTTACAGGCAGCCCGCCTCGGGACGGGTGAGTCCTGCGGACCAACTACCAACTGGGGCCGGGTCGGCAGCGGTTCGATCAGAACATCGCGGGCGGGCTGACATTCACCCCGTGCTGGACCAGCACGAGTGAAGCGACCACGCCGGTCAATGAGAACATGGTCACCAGACCGAAGCCGGAATTGAGCGCGTGGGGACCAACCAGCTTCCGCGCAATCTTCATAATCATCAATGTCTCCTCCAGGAATGTCGTTAGTGGACGCCACTAGCGGGACGGCGCGTTACCGGGACGTTTCCAAACTTGGAGAGATCGGCGCGTGGTGAATGCATCCTTGAATGCACAGCAAGCCCGGCATGAAGCCCGATTAACACTGACGGCGGATTCACAAATGCATCGGGACGAGGGAAGCGTCGGCGCTCGAAAAGGTTGAATTTTCTTAACAGCTCGCGCTTGACGGATGATGTCGACGACAACGGTGGACTACGACCGCGCTCGAGGCATGGTGGTTCGCGTCGCGCCGAGCGATCGCATCTACGCGCGGCGCGCTTAGTTCGACGCTTCTCAGCGGAAGTACATCGCCCCCCGAATGAAGTGGCCGCAGCCGTCAGGCTACCCTCATTCATTCGGCTGGTGACATCCGGTTAGGGACGGATCGCGTCGAAGACGTTCGCCGTCTGCGTCCTGATAGGGTCCTACTTCGCCTCGTTCATCGCCGTCGCTGCGAGCAGCGCCGCCTCGATCGTGTCCCGGGTCTTGTCGAGATGCGCCGTCATGAGCATCACAGCGCGCTCGGTGTCGCGCGCCAGCGCCGCCTCCATCAGTTCGCGATGCTCACGCGCGGCATCGCGGTTGCCACGATCGGTCTTGCGGGCGAGATCGAGATAGCGCTGGTTGTGTGCAAACAGGAGATCACGCACCCGCATCATCCAGGCGCTGCCACAGGCCTGGGCCAACGCGGCATGGAAATCGGCATGCGCCAGCATCCAGGCCGGCGAGAAGCTTCCGTCATGAGCCGCGATCGGCGTCGCGGCTAGACGGTGATGCGCGGCAACGACCGTGGTCTCCCAGGCAAGATCACCGTTGGCGATGGCGCGGCGCAGGCACTTGGTCTCGATCTCGACGCGCATGTCGGTCAGATCGCGCAGATCGGCCACCGAGACCGGCGCCACGCGGAAGCCGCGCTGCGGCGTCGCCGTCACCAGCCCTTCCGCCGTGAGCCGCGCCAACGCCTCGCGGATCGCCCCCGTGCTGACCGAGAAGGCTGATCCGAGTTCGCTGATCTTCAGCTTCTCCTCCGGACGATAGAGGCCGGCGAGCAGGCTGGCACGCAACTGCTCGTAGACGGTCTGGGTGGCGCTGCCGGACATCGACTCACTTTCGCGGGACAATTCACACTAGCAAAGCCAGAAAGTACATTTTTATTAAAAAATATATTTTAATTGCGCAGCCCCCCAACCTCCGCCTATGCTGACCGCTAAAACGCCGCCGGCAGCGCGGCCACCAGGGAGGTATCCATGCGAAGCGCCATCGCAGCGGCAGGATTGTTCGTCGTCGCGTCCGTCCTCGCCGCGCCCGTGCGGGCGGAGGATCAGCCGGGCATCACCGCCGGCGAGATCCGCATTGGACAGACCATGCCCTACAGCGGGCCCGTGTCCGCCTTCGGCATCCTCGGCAAAGGCGAGGTGGCCTATTTCAAGATGGTCAACGACCGCGGCGGCATTAACGGCCGCAAGGTCAACCTGATCTCGCTGGACGACGGCTACGTGCCGCCCAAGACCGTGGAGCAGACGCGACGGCTGGTCGAGAGCGACGAGGTGTCGTTCATCTTCTCGACCATGGGCACCGCGCACAACACTGCGATCGCCAAGTATCTCCAGGGCAAGAAGGTGCCGCAGCTGTTCGTGGCCTCGGGCGCCTCGAAGTTCGGTGATCCCCAGCAATTTCCGCTGGCCTTGATGGGGGTGATGGCGCCGTTCCGCAACGAGGCTCGGATGTATGCGCGCTACGCTCTGCAGAAGAAGCCGGATGCGACCTTTGCCATTCTCGCGCAGAATGACGATTTTGGCCGCGACTATCTCGCCGGGCTGAAGGACGTGCTGGGCGAGCGCTTCGACAGCGCGGTGACCGTCGCAAGCTACGAGTCGACCGATCCGACCATCGACTCGCAGATCGTGAAGCTGAAATCGACCGGCGCCGATGCGCTGATCATTGCCGCGACGCCGAAATTCGCCGCGCAGGCGATCCGCAAGATCCATGAGATCAACTGGCGCCCGCTGACGTTCCTGACCAACGTCTCGGTGTGGATGTCGTCAGTGATGGAGCCCGCGGGCCTCGAAGCCGGCAAAGGCATCATCTCGACGGCTTATGTCAAGGATCCTCTGGATCCGGCCTGGGCGGACGATGCCGGCGTCAAGGGCTGGCGCGACTACATGGCGAAATACGTGCCGGACGGCGACATCCGCGATTCCAACTACGTCAACGGCTACAACAACGGCATGGTGCTCGAGCAGGTGCTGAAGGCCGCGGGCAACGATCTGTCGCGCGAGAACATTTTGCGGCAGGCGCTGTCGATCAAGGATCTCGAACTGCCGATGCTGCTGCCGGGCATCAAGGTCAACACGTCAGAGACGGACCACCTCCCGGTCGAGCAGGTGCAGTTCATGCGTTTCACCGGTAAGCAGTGGGAGCGGTTCGGCGAGGTGCTGTCGACCAAGTAGCGGCGGCTGCTCCGTGGATCGTCGGCGCGGCTCCGCGCTGACGACAGGTGCATGCATGGGCTGGCACGGTATTGGAGGACGGCGCCTCTCTCTCGCCACGTAAACAAAATCGCAACAGTCGCCTGCGATGTTTCGTCGCAGGTCAACCGAATTCGCAATCGGCGTCCGCATACATCCACATGTGGTCCCGCGCGCGACGGCGTCCCCCTCTGCTCACGACCGGGGAGCGGGCGGAGCTCGTGCCCGGTTCTCACTGCAGGTCTCCTTGAAGCAGTCGCGGAGATGATCGCCGCAGGGAAGCGCCAACAAGGAAAAGAATACAGGTCCTCACCGCCCCAACGGGATCTTTTGAGGAAGAGCATGACGGATATCAGCCGACCAGCGAGCCGGGCGATCGCCGCCATCGCGCGCTTCTCCCGCGACAGCAAGGCCAATATCGCGGTCACATTCGCGCTGGCGCTGTTGCCGATTCTCACGGCGATCGGATGCGCGACCGACTACTCCATGGCCATGCGCATGAAGATCAGGCTCCAGTCTGCGGCCGATGCCGCGAGCATCGCCTCGATCTCGGTCAACTCGGCAGGCTATGCAGCGGCGATGGCGATGACGTCGGACGGAACCGTTACCGCCGGGGTCTCCGAGGCGGACAACATCTTCAAGGGCAACGCCTCTACCTTTCAAGGCTACACATTGACGTCTGAGACCAGCACCGTCACCAAGAGTGGGTCCACACTGACGTCGCAGGTGCAATTCACCGCCAACGTGCCGGCCACGTTCCTGACGGTGATCGGCTATCAGAATCTGACGGTCAGCGGCCAATCGTCCTCCTCCGTCACCCTGCCGCTCTATCTCGACTTCTACTTGACGCTGGACGTCTCCGGCTCGATGGGCCTGCCGTCGACATCGGCCGAAGCGCAGCGCATGCAGGCGATCAGCCCGGACAACTACCGGCAATACCCCACGGGGTGCACGCTGGCGTGCCACTTCTCGCCGCAGAACAGCGCGTGCACCGATACGGGGACCCAGGGATATCCTACCAACAACTATTGCCTGGGCTATGCGATCTCGCGCGTCAGCCAGAGCGGCTACAAGAGCCTGCTGACCACCAACAAGAACAACCCCAAGGGCGTTCAACTGCCGTCGTCGATCGTGTCCGGCCTGCCGAACTCGCTGTACAAGAACCTGGCGACCGTTGCGAACTGTCCGACCGACGGGACGGATTCTTGCATCCAGCTGCGGCTGGATGCGGTGGGCTATGCCGTGAACCAGCTGTTCGTCACTGCGAACAACACCAAGAAGGTCAGCAACCAGTTCCGGATCGGTCTCTATCCCTTCATTCGCTATCTCTATTCCTACTTCCCGCTCACCAGCAGCATCAACGGCTCGACGTCGGATTCGACCACCATCAACTATGCAGCCGCCAACCTCGCGACCCTGCTCGACACCAACACCAACGCATCTCTGGGCTCAGGCGGCACGCACATCGACACGGCCCTCTCCAGCGTCAACAACCTGATCGTCAGTGTCGGCAACGGCAGCGCTTCGACCAACACCCTGCCCTACGTATTCCTGGTCACCGACGGCGCACAGGACCCGCAGGTCAAGGGCGTCCCCAATGGCTCATGGTCAGGCAGCAACCATGCCACCGTGATCGATCCGAACACCTCCTGCACACCGCTGAAGAACCGCGGCATCATCATTTCCGTGCTCTACATACCCTACCAGGTGATCAATCCGGTGAACGCATCCTTCGCCGGTGACGAAGACGACTATGCCAACAGCAACATTCCTTCGATTCCGCCGAGCCTGAAGGCCTGCGCCTCGCCAGGATTCTTCTATACGGCGAACACGCCCGCCGACATCACGTCGGCGCTGAACGCGATGTTCAATCATGCGGTGTCCGAGGCGCATCTGACGAGATAGAGCATCGCCAGGCCCAGGCTCGGCCGGTTGGACTTTCGGCGGCGAAGGCGTAGACATCTGCCGTCGTCCCCAGGAGAACCGCGGCGCCGATGTCCGAGACTGAACCGCTCACGCTGAAATTCCGCTGTCCGAAGGAGCTCGAAGGCCTCATTCCGCAGCCGGTGCCGGCGCCGATGGGCGTTCCCGACTGGGTCAAGACGATGCCGGCCACCGCGTTCAGCGCGCTCAACCAGGCCGAGGAGCAGACCGTCAAGCGCTGCCCGCCCTTCATCGACGCGATGACGACCGGCTTCCTCATTCCGCTGATCTGCGATCTCACGGTCGAGGATGGCGGCATCAGCTGGGACAACGAGCTGCCGCCGGGCGGTGCGATCGATTTTCCGCGCTCACCGATCAGCTTCCACGACGTCGCGCAGGTCACGGGCTCGCCGCTGTTCGAGGCCGACCGCTTCCTGCTCAAGTTTCACAATCTCTGGACCATCGAGTCGCCGGAGGGCTGGGCATTGCTGTTCACGCATCCCGTCAACCGCTTCGACCTGCCCTTCACCACCTTGACCGGACTGGTCGACAGCGACCGCTTTCACGACTCGTTCGTGCACTTCCCGGCGCACTGGCATGACACGGCGTTCCGCGGCCTGATCCCGAGAGGAACGCCGGTCGCGCAATGCATTCCGGTGAAGCGGCAGGCATGGGCGATGCAGACCTCGGCCTTCACCGAAGAGGAGATCGCCGAGATCCACGAGGTGCGCGATGCGCTGAAGCGCGAGACCGGCGTCTATCGCAAGCGGTTCAGGGCTTAGCTGTCGCAGCGCCGTCGATCTGCAGGAATCTGGCAGCGTCGCTCGGACGGAAGAAGAAACGGCCGTGCGAGGTGACGGCGAGCGTGTAGGCCGCGCGGGTCAGCAGATGCGGCCGGCCGCGCACCGCCGTGCGCAGCGCAGCCTGGGCGCCATCGCGATCCCCCATCTCGGCGAGACACATCGCGAGATTGGCGCGGGTCTGCGTGTCCTCCGGCCGCAGCCCGAGCGCATGGCGGTAGGTGCCTGCGGCCTCGGCATAGTCGCCGTCGAGGAACTGCACCCAGGCGAGCTCGATCAGGATGTCGGGCCGTCCCGGCGCGGCCTCGCGCGCCGCCAGCAGGTGCGTGCGGGCACGAACGCGGTCATTGGCCTGAAGAGAGAGGCGTCCGAGATCGAGCTGGAGGTCGACGCTGTCGGGTGACAGCGTCAGCGCCTCCTCGATCACGGCGATGGCTTCACCAAGCTGCCCCGACTTGGCAAGCCGCCCCGCCAGCTCCTGGAACGCCGGCAGAAAAGGCGGCCGCCGCGCCGCGGTCTTGCGCAGCTGCGCGATGCCGTCGGCGGCGCGTCTGGACTCGCACAAGGCGGCGCCGAGCAGCGTCTCGAGTTCCGGATCGCTGCCGCGGAGCGCAGCCTTCTCCAGCGGCGCAATCGCCTCGCTCGCGCGGTGCTGGCCGAGCAGCGCATGGGAATGAACGAGCAGCGCCGCGCGATCGGTCCTGGCCGTGCGCAGGATCGAGGCGGCGATCTGCTCGGCGCGCGCGAACTGCCGCGAACGGAGCGCGTGGACCGCTTCCTGCAGCGCCTGCGCCTGCTGATTTTTCCGCCGTTCACTCACGTCTGCCGCCAAGCTCCGAGGAGGACGTCGGGCCTAGCTAGCCCGCCCGCCCAGGGGTGTCCAGCAAACGGGCGCGACGGCTCAGCCGAACAGCGGGGTGCCCGGCACGAAGGCATCGAACGCGGCCCAGAACTGCGAGCGGTAGCGGTCCTGCTCCTGCAGGATCTCGTGCTTGGCGCCGGCGATCACGAGATGCGAGCCGGCGCGCAGATGATAGGCGAACTCCTCGATCGCAGCCGTCGACACCACGGTGTCGCTGGAGGCCGCCAGCATCAGGATCGGCTGGCGGATCTGCGACGGATAGCTCATGCCGCGGAAGGTCATCATCGCGGAGAACGCGGCGTCGGCCCAGGCGACCGTGGGCGAGGCGATGCCGAGCGTCGGATCTTCTTCGAGGATCGCGGCGTTGCGGGCATAGCGGACCGGATCGGAGGTCAGCGGATTGTTGACGAATGGCGCCAGTCCGCTGATCTCGTCGTTGCCGCCCGGCACGTAGCGGCCGCCCTGCCCGGCGATGCGCATTGCCCGCAGCAACAGCCGCGCCGGCAGCGCTGTGCGGCTGCCCGGAAGGTCGATCATCGGCGCCGACAGCACGATGCGATCGAACCAGCGCTTGCCGGCATGCGCGAGCCGCAGCAGCACCGTGCCGCCCATCGAATGCGCCAGCGCGAAATAAGGCGGCGGACAGTCCGGCAGCACGACTTGCGTGACGAAGGTCTCCACGTCGGTCTCGTAGTCGGAGAACGAGCGCACATAGCCCTTGCGGGAATCGCGCAGGCGCCGCGACGAATGGCCCTGGCCGCGCCAGTCGATGATGGCGACCGCAAAGCCGCGATCGCGCAGATCGCGCACCGTCTCGAAATACTTCTCGATCATCTCGCTGCGGCCGGTGAACACGCACACCGTGCCCTTGCGCCCGGCCGGCGGCGCCCAGCGCGCAAAGCGCAGCTCGGCGCCATCAGGGGTCTTGATGGTGCCGGCAGTGACGTTTTCGGGAACGGGATTGGCGGGAATCGAGACGAGCGTCATGAGGCACCCATCGAATAGGTGAAAGGCAGCGGGAATCAAGGGGTGGAACGGCAAAAAGAGCAGGTCCCGAACGCCCTTGAACGTCGAAACGCCTGCCCTACATCGAGATCGTGCAGGCCTCTGATGGCTGCACGACGGCCCGGCCCGATGGCGGGCGGGTTTGCCCAATAGTCGCTCAATGGAGGACTTTGACCATGCGTACCTACGACCTCACCCCCTTCTATCGTTCCACCGTCGGTTTCGACCGTCTGTTCTCGATGCTCGATCAGGCCACCGCCGAGCCCACCCCCGGCTATCCGCCCTACAATATCGAGCGCACCGGTGAGAACGCCTACCGCATCACCGTCGCCGTCTCCGGCTTTGGCAAGGATGAGCTCTCCCTCGTCGCGAAGGAAAACACGCTGACGATCAAGGGCGAGAAGGCCGCCAATGAGAACGGCAAGAAGGCTGAGGTGCTGTATCGCGGCATCGCCGCCCGGGCGTTCGAGCGCTCGTTCCAGCTCGCCGACCACGTGGTGGTGAAGAACGCCAGCCTCGAAAACGGCCTGCTCCACGTCGACCTCGTACGCGAGATTCCGGAAGCGAAGAAGCCCCGCTCGATTCCGATCTCAACCGGCGCGCAAGGCTCCGAGCAGCCGGTGATCGAGGGATCGGCCGAGAAGGCCGCCGCTTAACCGGCACTCAGACTTGAGAATGCGAACGCCCCGGGCAGCCGGGGCGTTTTTTTGTGCGTTGCTGCAGTGCAATCAAACGATCGTGACGGGCGGTAACGGCCTGCACCCGGCCAGCGAAGACGCCAGTGATGACCTCACTCACCCGAGCCACTGGAGCCTCAACGATGAACGTCGTTCGCACCCTCACTTTCGTCGCCGCCCTGACGGCATTGGCCGGCCCTGCTCTGGCGCAGCCCGCGCCGCCGCCCAAGGTCCACAACGTCGTGCTGGTGCACGGCGCCTGGGCCGACGGCTCGAGCTGGGCCAAGGTCATCCCCTATCTGCAGGCGGCCGGCCTCAAGGTCACGGCCGTGCAGAACCCGCTGACCTCGCTGGCAGACTCCGCGGCCGCCACCCGCCGCGCCCTGGCCGAGCAGGATGGGCCGGCCGTGCTGGTCGGCCATTCCTGGGGCGGCACGGTCGTGAGCGAGGTCGGCACCGATCCGAAGGTCAGCGCGCTGGTCTATGTCGCCGCCCGCGCCCCCGATGCGGGCGAGGATTTCGTCAAGCTCGCCGGCCAATATCCGACGCCGCCGGCGCGCGCCGGCATCGTCGACCATGACGGCGAGACCAAGCTCAACGAGGACGCCTTCCTGACGGACTTCGCCAACGGCGTCGATGCGACGACGGCAAAGGAGCTCTATGCGGTGCAGTGGCCGACCGCGGCGACGATCTTCGGCAACCGCACCACCCAGGCGGCATGGCACGACAAGCCGTCATTCTATGCAGTGTCGAAGCAGGACAAGACCATCGATCCGGATTTCGAGCGCTTCCTGGCCCACCGCATGAAGGCAACCACGATCGAGCTCGACGCCGGACACCTGTCGCTGGTGTCGCATCCGAAGGAGATCGCTGATCTGATCCTGAAGGCCGCCGGTCAGCACGAGTAGTGCGACCGATGGTGCTGGGGTCTCATCGGCTGCTCCAAACGACCTGTCATGCCCGCGAAAGCGGGCATCCAGTCCGCGGCGGCGGTCGTGAATGACCGAGATGCCGGTGTTGACTGGATCGCCCGGTCGAGCCGGGCGATGACGGCGTTGGGGGTGGCAAGCGGCCGGGCAGACCGTCTGACTGCCTCTATTCCAAACCCTGTACAGCCGGCATCTTTGCCGTCGGCAGGATCTGGGGCACCGGCTTCGCCGCGGGCGCCGCGACGGAGCCAGTCGTCTGCGGCGTGGCCGTAGCCGCGGCCGATTGCACGGGCTTCGGCTCAGAGGGTTTTGCGTCTGAAGCCTTGGCCTCTGAAGCCTTGGCCTCTGAAGCCTTGGCGTCTGAAGGCTTGGCTTCTGAAGGCTTCGCGTCAGAGGTGTTGGCGTCCGAAGCCTTGGCCTCGGCCGGCTTGATGTCCGCGGGCTTGGGCGGAAGGGCCTTGGGTGCGTCCGCCGGTTTCGGATTGAGCGCTGCGGTCTGCGGTGCCGGTGCACTCGGCCGCGCGGCAGGCGTCGGCACTTTCGGCTGGATCGGCGCCGCGGTGGCAACGCGCGGCGCAGCCGGCATCGGCGGCACCAGGCGCGGATCGGCCCGGATCACGCTCGGCGGCGGCAGGCGGTCGAGGCCACCGCGCGGGGCGGGCTCATAGCGCATCCGCTCGTACTCCTCGCCCCATTGGAACGCCGGCACGAAGCGGATGATGCGGCCGGAGCGGGCATCGACGACGAGCTTGCCGTCCTCGCCCTGGCGATCGAGCACCGCCACGATCCAGACATTGCCGCGCTGGCGCGGCGCGCCGAGCGGCGAGAAACCGTTGTCGCGCAGAATGGCATAGACCTCATGCACCGGCAGGAACGCGGGCGCATAGCCATAGTCCTGCTGATAGCCCTCTCTGTAATTGTCCTGACGGTAGACCGGCGCCGGCGGCACATAGCGCTCGTCGCGGTAGCCGTAGTCAGGGCCCGGCCGGTAGCCGTAGCGCGGCGGTGGCGCAGGCACGACGGCCGGCGGCGGCAAGTCCGAATAAGGCGCATCGAAATCGGAGACTGCCGTATACGGCCCGTGGAGGCCGGACGGTGGCAGCGGCTCGGCCTGCGCGGCGGCGAACGTCGCGACCAGCGCGGCTGAGACGACTCCAACTAGCAACTTCATGGTTCAAAGCTCCTGCATGCCCCCGCACGTGAAGCTGTTCGCTTCTTCTCAAGTGCGGCGGAAGTTCTGCCGCGATTCCGGCGGTCCTGGGTCGGCGAAGGGGCGGGATCGGGGCGTTAGGTTTCAAAATCGAGCGCGGCGCGTGATCGCCGGCCCGGCCGGATCGTTCGGTCAGCGGCAGAAACGGAAGATTTGCCGGGGAATGAGCGTGTTGCGGCGCCCGAACTCGAGGACTCCGCAGTGCTTGTGTGATAGGTTAAAGTTTGGCATCTTGCGGTTTAGGACAGAAATGCTGTCTAAAATTTCGTTGCAAAGGTGACCGAGACTTTGCAATGATGTTACGGCGCCTGAGGGCGCTGCGACATGAACAGGCCGCGGTCGTCCAGCGGGGACATGGTCCCCCGGCGGCTGGCCTGAATTCTGCAAATGCGGCTCGCTGAAAAAGGACGAGCGTTGGCTCCGGAGAGGGGCCGCGCAGCGCCCGGGGTGCGCCGGACTGTGTACCGGACTGTGGTGAAGGCCCTGACCAATAACTGATGGGGACGGATATGAGCGGATCGAAGGTCGAGCACGGAATTTTGGGCGGCGCGGTGCTGGCTGTGGATTCGCACGAGAAACCGGCCGAGATCACCCGCGAGCTGCACACCTGGCGTCCGGAGGCCGAAGGTCTGTATGACCCGAGCCAGGAGAAGGATTCCTGCGGCGTCGGCTTCATCGCCAACATCAAGGGCCAGAAGTCGCATCAGATCGTCGCCGACGCGCTGAACATCCTGTGCAACCTCGAGCATCGTGGCGCCGTCGGCGCCGACCCGCGCTTCGGCGACGGCGCCGGCATCCTGGTGCAGATCCCGCACGCCTTCTTCTCGCGCAAGGCGAAGGAGCTCGGCTTCACCTTGCCCGCCCCCGGCGAATACGCCATCGGCGCGCTGTTCATGCCGCGCGACGATTCCTGGCGGAACGTCATCAAGAGCATCATCGCCGACCAGATCGAGGAGGAAGGCCTGGTCCTGCTCGGCTGGCGCGACGTGCCGACCGACAACTCCTCGCTGGGCGTGACGGTCAAGCCGACCGAGCCGCGCAGCATGCAGGTGTTCATCGGCCGCAACGGCGCCGCCAAGACCGAGGACGAGTTCGAGCGCAAGCTCTACATCCTGCGCAAGTCGATCTCGCAGGCGATCTATCAGCGCCGCGACCGTGGCATGTCGGGCTATTATCCGTGCTCGATGTCGTGCCGGACCGTGATCTACAAGGGCATGTTCCTGGCCGACCAGCTCGGCAAGTACTACGCCGATTTGCATGAGCCGGACTTCGAGAGCGCGCTGGCGCTGGTGCATCAGCGCTTCTCGACCAACACCTTCCCGACCTGGTCGCTGGCGCATCCCTACCGGATGATCGCGCACAACGGCGAGATCAACACCCTGCGCGGCAACGTCAACTGGATGGCGGCGCGGCAGGCGTCGGTGTCGTCCGAGCTGTTCGGCAAGGACATCAGCCGGCTCTGGCCGATCTCCTATGAGGGCCAGTCCGACACCGCCTGCTTCGACAACGCGCTCGAGTTCCTGGTGCAGGGCGGCTACTCGCTGCCGCACGCGGTCATGATGATGATCCCGGAGGCGTGGGCCGGCAATCCGCTGATGAGCGAGGAGCGCCGCTCGTTCTACGAATATCACGCCGCCCTGATGGAGCCGTGGGACGGCCCGGCCGCGATCGCCTTCACCGACGGCCGCCAGATCGGCGCCACGCTCGACCGCAACGGCCTGCGGCCGGCGCGCTATCTCGTCACCAAGGACGACCGCATCGTAATGGCGTCCGAGATGGGCGTGCTGAAGATCCCGGAGGACCAGATCGTCACCAAGTGGCGGCTGCAGCCCGGCAAGATGCTGCTCGTCGATCTCGAGCAGGGCCGCCTGATCCCGGACGACGAGATCAAGGCGCAGCTCGCCGCCAGCCATCCCTACACCGAGTGGCTCGGCCGCACGCAGATTCAGGTCGAGAAGCTGCCGGATGCGCCGACCACGGGTGCGCGCACCAACCTGCCGCTCTTGGACCGGCAGCAGGCGTTCGGCTACAGCCAGGAAGACATCGCTATCCTGATGACGCCGATGGCGGCGACCGGCGAGGAGGCCACGGGCTCGATGGGCAACGACACGCCGATCTCGGCGCTGTCGGACAAGCCGAAGCTGCTCTTCACCTACTTCAAGCAGAACTTCGCACAGGTCACCAACCCGCCGATCGATCCGATCCGCGAGGAGCTGGTGATGAGCCTGGTCTCGATCATCGGCCCGCGACCGAACCTGTTCGACCTCGAGGGTGTCGCCTCGACCAAGCGGCTCGAGGTGCATCAGCCGATCCTGACCGATGCGGACCTGGAGAAGATCCGCTCGATCTCTGAGGTCTCCGACAGCCACTTCGTCTCACGCACGCTCGACACCACCTTCGATGCGAGCCTGGGCGCGGCCGGCTTCGAGCAGGTGCTCGACGATCTCTGTGGCCGCGCCGAAGCCGCGGTGCGCGAGGGCGTCAACATCATCATCCTGTCCGACCGCATGGTCTCGGCCGACCGGATTCCGATCCCGTCGCTGCTCGCCTGCGCCGCCGTGCATCATCACCTGATCCGCACCGGCCTGCGCACGTCGGTCGGCCTCGTCGTCGAGAGCGGCGAGCCGCGGGAGGTGCATCACTTCGCGTGTCTCGCGGGCTATGGCGCCGAGGCGATCAATCCGTATCTCGCCTTTGAGACCATCATCGCGCTCAAGGACAAGCTGCCGGGCGCGCTGAGCGACTACGAGGTCGTCAAGCGCTACATCAAGTCGATCGGCAAGGGCCTGCTCAAGGTCATGTCGAAGATGGGCATCTCGACCTATCAGTCCTACTGCGGCGCGCAGATCTTCGACGCGGTCGGCCTTCGCGCAGAGTTCGTGCAGAAGTTCTTCGCCGGCACCCACACCCGCATCGAGGGCGTCGGCCTCGCCGAGATCGCCGAGGAGACCACGCGCCGTCACCGCGACGCGTTCGGCGATGCGCTGGTCTACAAGAGCGCGCTCGATGTCGGCGGCGAATATGCCTACCGCACCCGCGGCGAGGACCATGCGTGGACGGCCGAGTCGGTTGCGACCTTGCAGCACGCCGTGCGCGGCAACTCCAGGGAGCGCTACCAGGCGTTCGCCAAGCTGCTCAACGAGCAGTCGGAGCGGCTGCTGACCCTGCGCGGCCTGTTCCGGATCAAGTCGGCCGAGGACGACAAGCGCAAGCCGGTTCCGCTCGACGAGGTCGAGCCGGCGAAGGAGATCGTCAAGCGCTTCGCCACGGGCGCGATGAGCTTCGGCTCGATCTCGCGCGAGGCGCATACGACGCTCGCGATCGCCATGAACCGGATCGGCGGCAAGTCGAACACCGGCGAAGGCGGCGAGGAGGCCGACCGCTTCAAGCCGCTGCCGAACGGCGATTCCATGCGCTCGGCGATCAAGCAGGTCGCCTCGGGCCGGTTCGGCGTGACGACGGAGTACCTCGTCAACTCCGACATGATGCAGATCAAGATGGCGCAGGGTGCCAAGCCCGGCGAAGGCGGTCAGCTGCCCGGCCACAAGGTCGACGCCACCATCGCCAAGGTGCGCCACTCGACGCCCGGCGTCGGCCTGATCTCGCCGCCGCCGCACCACGACATCTACTCGATCGAGGATCTCGCGCAGCTGATCTACGACCTGAAGAACGTCAATCCCGACGGTCAGGTGTCGGTCAAGCTCGTCTCGGAGGTCGGCGTCGGCACGGTTGCGGCCGGCGTCGCCAAGGCGCGCGCCGACCACGTCACGGTCGCGGGCTTCGAGGGCGGCACCGGTGCCTCCCCGCTCACCTCGATCAAGCATGCGGGATCGCCGTGGGAGATCGGCCTTGCCGAGACGCATCAGACGCTGGTGCGCGAGCGGCTGCGCAGCCGCATCGTGGTCCAGGTCGACGGCGGCTTCCGCACCGGCCGTGACGTCGTCATCGGCGCACTCCTTGGCGCCGACGAGTTCGGCTTCGCCACCGCGCCGTTGATCGCGGCTGGTTGCATCATGATGCGCAAGTGCCACCTCAACACCTGTCCCGTGGGCGTCGCCACCCAGGACCCGGTGCTGCGCAAGCGCTTCACAGGCCAGCCCGAGCACGTCATCAACTTCTTCTTCTTCGTCGCCGAGGAAGTCCGCGAGATCATGGCCGCTCTGGGCTACCGCTCGTTCAACGAGATGGTCGGACAGACCCAGATGCTCGACCAGTCCAGGCTGGTGGCGCATTGGAAAGCCAAGGGCCTCGACTTCTCCAAGCTTTTCGTCAAGCAGAAGGCGGAGCCGGGCCAGAAGGTCTATCACGCCGAGAAGCAGGACCATCACCTCGACGCCGTGCTCGACCGCAAGCTGATCGAGCAGGCCAAGCCCGCGCTCGACCGCGGCGCGCCGGTCAAGATCGAGGCCGAGATCAACAACACCGACCGTTCGGCGGGCGCGATGCTCTCCGGCGCGGTGGCGAAGATCTACGGCCATGCCGGCCTGCCGCAGGATACGATCCATGTCAGCCTGAAGGGCACCGCCGGCCAGGCCTTCGGCGCCTGGCTCGCCAACGGCGTCACCTTCGAGCTCGAAGGCGAAGGCAACGACTATGTCGGCAAGGGCCTGTCGGGCGGCCGCATCATCGTCAAGCCGCCGCGCAACTCCGGCATCGTGCCGGAGGAGTCGATCATCGTCGGCAACACCGTGATGTACGGCGCCATCTCCGGCGAGTGCTTCTTCCGCGGCATCGCCGGCGAGCGCTTCGCGGTGCGCAACTCGGGCGCGGTCGCCGTGGTCGAGGGCGCGGGTGATCATTGCTGCGAGTACATGACCGGCGGCATCGTCGTCGTGCTCGGCAAGACCGGGCGCAACTTCGCGGCCGGCATGTCCGGCGGCGTCGCCTATGTGCTCGACGAGGCCGGCGACTTCGACAAGCATTGCAACATGGCGATGGTCGAGCTCGAGCCGGTGCTGTCGGAGGAGATGATCGCGGAAGCCTCCTATCACCAGATGGGCGATCTTGAGGCGCATGGCCGGGTCGACGTGTTCAAGAACCTGCTGGCGTCCGACATCGAACGCCTGCACATCCTGATCTCGCGTCACGCCAAGGCCACCGGCTCGAAGCGCGCCGCAGAAATCCTGGCGAACTGGAAGGACTATGCGCCGAAGTTCCGCAAGGTGATGCCGGTCGAGTACCGCCGCGCCCTGAAGGAAATGGCGGCCAACGCCGACGCCGAGCCGAAGATCGCGATCGGGGCTTGATATCTCTCCTCATGGTGAGGAGGCGCGTAGCGCCGTCTCGAACCATGAGGCCGAGAGCGGGGCCTCACCCTTCGAGACGCGGCGAAGACGCCGCTCCTCAGCGGTGAGGAGAAAATAGGAGCAAACCCTCATGGTGAGGAGGTGCGCAGCACCGTCTCGAACCATGAGGCCGAGAGCGGGGCCTCACCCTTCGAGACGCGGCGAAGACGCCGCTCCTCAGGGTGAGGAGAAGTAGGAGCAAACCCTCATGGTGAGGAGGCGCGAAAGCGCCGTCTCGAACCATGAGGCCCGAGCAGTCAGGGACGTCGTAGGTCATGGGCAAGGTCACAGGTTTTCTCGAAATCGAGCGGCACGATCGCAAGTACGCGCCGGTTGCCGAGCGTCTGAAGAACTTCAACGAGTTCGTGGTGCCGCTCTCCGAGAAGGAGCTGCGCGACCAGGCGGCGCGCTGCATGAATTGCGGCATCCCCTACTGCCACGGCACGGGCTCGGCCGCGCCGGGCACCACCGGCTGCCCGGTCAACAACCAGATCCCGGACTGGAACGACCTCGTCTACAACGGCAACTGGGAAGAGGCGTCGCGCAACCTGCACTCGACCAACAACTTCCCGGAGTTCACCGGCCGCATCTGCCCTGCCCCGTGCGAGGCGTCGTGTACCTTGAACATCGACGACAACCCGGTGACCATCAAGACGATCGAATGCGCCATCGTCGACAAGGCCTGGGAGAATGGCTGGCTGAAGCCGGAGCCGGCCTCCGTCAAGACCGGCAAGAAGGTCGCGGTCGTCGGCGCGGGTCCGGCCGGTCTCGCAGCCGCGCAGCAGCTGGCGCGCGCCGGACACGAGGTGCATGTCTATGAGAAGCACGCCAAGGCCGGCGGTCTGCTGCGCTACGGCATTCCCGACTTCAAGATGGAGAAGGGTATCATCGACCGCCGCATCGCGCAGATGGAAGGCGAAGGCGTCGTCTTCCACTACGGCGTCAATGTCGGCGGCAAGGATGGCCTCGATGCCAAGACGCTGCTGAAGGATTACGACGCCGTGGCGCTGACCGGCGGCGCGGAAGCCCCGCGCGACCTGCCGATCCCCGGCCGCGATCTCGCCGGCATTCATTACGCGATGGACTTCCTGCCGCAGCAGAACCGCCGCGTCGGCAACGAGCCGGTGAATGCGACCGAGATCCTCGCCGGCGGCAAGCATGTCGTCGTGATCGGCGGCGGCGACACCGGCAGCGACTGCATCGGCACCTCGCTGCGCCAGGGCGCGCTCTCCGTGACCCAGCTCGAGATCATGCCGGCCCCGCCGGAGCGCGAGGACAAGGCGCTGACCTGGCCGAACTGGCCGCTGAAGATGCGGACATCGTCGAGCCAGGCCGAGGGCGCGATGCGCGAGTTCGCGGTGCTGACGCAGAAGTTCGAGGGTGAGAACGGCGCGGTCAAGAAGATGCACTGCGTCCGCGTCGACGCCCAGTTCAAGCCGATCCCGGGCACCGAGTTCGAGCTCGCAGCCGACCTCGTGCTGCTGGCGATGGGCTTCGTGCATCCGGTGCACGAGGGTCTGCTCAAGAGCCTTGGCGTCGACCTCGACCCGCGCGGCAACGTCAAGGCCAACCTGACCGACTACCAGACCTCGCTGCCGAAGGTCTTCTCCGCCGGCGACATGCGGCGCGGCCAGTCGCTGGTGGTCTGGGCGATCCGCGAGGGCCGCTTGTGCGCCCAGGCCGTCGACAAGTTCCTTATGGGCAAGACCGAGCTGCCGCGCTGAGCGCGGAGTGTAGTGGACGTGCTGTAGATCAGCCTTAGCCCGACTGCCCACCCCGACGCCGGTGTGCTCCCCTCCCCCTTGCGGGGAGGGGTCGGGGGTGGGGGTCACCGGGCGCCGAACAGCGTTGGATCCGCCGGCGCTTCAACATGCCCAAGAACATGCCGAAGAACATGCCCAAGGCAGTCACCGCTTTCGTCGCCCTCTTCTTCTGAAGTCAGCTATGAGCTTCCGAGGAGCAAAGCGACGAAGCAATCCAGAGCCGCGCAACCGACTCTGGATTGCTTCGCTGCGCTCGCAATGACGCGGTGAGACTATCGAGCTCAGCATGCGCCCTACTCACGGATAGAGAATTCAGCTCTCATCAGATCGAACGTGACTCGGGGACCCCCACCCCCGATCCCTCCCCGCAAGGGGGAGGGGAGCGCACCGATTGCGTCGCTTGCAGCTCCAATCCAATTTGCAGCATTCATTGCACGGACAACAAAAAAAGGGATGGGGGCTTCCTCGACGAGAGTCTCCGCTCGGCCTGAAGTGGCAGGTCAGGCCGTGGTCTCATGATCGATCGGATGAGCGTCGAAGCGTCAAGGTCGACGTTGCAACCGTGAAGCCCCCACCCGTCCTGGCCGTGAGGCCAGCTCGGATGAGCCGCGGTGCGCGGCTCCGATGTCAGGAAGGATGCGGCCGTGTTCGGTGAGGGCAGCCCCGCGCGGACACACTCTGCAGGATTGATCGCGTCGCGTGCATCACGATGTCAGTCATGCTGGACGATCCCCATTGTTCGACGGCTGGCAGCCGCGAGCCCCTCCGGTTCCCGCAACCTAAGGGTGCGACTCTTAACATAAACACAATGAGAGGGCCGGCATTCCCGTCAAATTCCGCACGACACGCGAAAAAGTTCCGCAGCGACTCGTGCTCGCATGCGCGGCCGCAACGCACGTTCGATCACAGAACATCGCGTGCAACCTGCAACGCGATCAGCTCGACGTCCGCGCCCAGATGTCTTCGACCGGCACCGGGGGCGTCACACGGAAGATGTCGTCGATGAGACGGCCAAGCTCGCCGGCGGTCTCGATGATCCGCTCCTCGATCACCTCGCCATCGCGCGCCTGCCGCTGATAGCGGCGGCTGACCAGCTTGTGCCGCACACGAGGCTCGACACGCTCCATCATCAGCGTATGCGTGGCCGGCACGTTCGGGCTGGTCGAGGTGTACCAGTTGCCGAGCACGTAGTCGGCATGGATCTGCGGCGCGAGATCGAAGGCGTACATCATGCGCCAGCCCGCCGGCTGCTTTGCGCTGACCGTGTAGAGTCCGTCCCACGTGCCGATGCGAAACGTCCCCATCGGCGTCTGCTGCTCGGGCCCGATCTCGAGACGGATGGGCGCATCCATCATGCAGATGCCGAAGCCGACATCGACGAGATGCGGATGGCCGTCGACCTCGACGAGCAGCATCATGTGCTGGCGCGGCCCGAGCGGATCTGATGGCGCCGAGCGCCAGCGCACGCGCCCCGTCAGGCCGTTGACCTTGAATCCGATCGCTTCCAGCGCGGCCTGGAACAGCACGTTCTGCTCGAAGCAGTAGCCGCCGCGGCGGCCGAGCACGAGCTTCTGCTGCACGGACGGCAGGTCGACATGGACGGAACGGCCCATCAGCGGATCGAGCGCCTCGAACGGCAGCGCGTCGACATGCGCGGCCTGCAGCGCTGCGAGCGTCGCCAGGTCGGGCGCGAGCGGCCCGCGATAGGCGATGCGGGCGAGATAGGACTCCAGCTGAAACTCATCCGCCATCGCAACGCCTTCCCGTCAACCCTCGATGCGCGCCCAGATCACATCGACGGACACCGGAGGTGTCAGCCCGAACACCTCCTCGATGACGCTGCGCAGCGTCTCGGGCGTTTCGATGATCTGCTCGCTCCTCACCTCGCCATCGCGCGCCTCGATGACCAGGCGGCGATTGACCAGCTTGTAGCGCGCCTCTGATGTCAACCGCTCCAGGATCAGCATCGAGGTGAACGGCGTCAACGGGCTGGTCGAGGTGAACCAGTTGCCGAGCACGTAGTCGGCATGAATCTGCGGCGCGAGGTCGAAGACGTACATCGTGCGCCAGCCGGCCGGCTGCCTCGCCGCGAGCCAATACAGCCCATCGGAGAGCGTCAGACGGAACGTCCCCATCGCGGTCGGCTGCTCGATGTCGGCAACCATCTGCAGCGGCGTATCGAGCAGGCAGGAGCCGAAACCGACATCGGCGATGTACGGCCCCTCCGGCAGGTCGACCTTCAGCATCATGTGCGTGCGCGGCGTCAGTGGCGCGTCGGCATCGAGCCGCCAGCGCACCCGCGCCGAGAGCGGCGTCACCGCAAAGCCGATCGCCTCGAGCGCGGCCTTGAACAGCGCGTTCTGCTCGAAGCAATAGCCGCCCCGACGGCCGTCGACGATCTTGGCCTGGACCGAGGCGAGATCGATGTTCACGGGCCGGCCGAGCAGCGGATCGATGCCTTCGAAAGCGATGGCATCGACATGGGCGGCCTGCAATCCGGCGAGCGTCTGGAACGTCGGCGTCAGCGGGCCGCGATAGCCGATGCGGGCGAGATATCTGTCGAGATCGAAACGGTCGGTCATGGTGGGAAGGTCACGCCACCCCTGCCCGCAACAGATCGTGCATGTGCAGGATGCCGACCGGCTTGGCGCCGTCGGTCACGATCAGGGTCGTGATCTTGGCGGAGTTCAGGATCTCCAGCGCCTCGGAGGCCAGCGCCTCGCGGCGCACGGTGCGCGGGTTCGCGGTCATGATCTCGTCGACCGAGACGGACAGCAGGTCGGCACGCATCTTCCGGCGGAGGTCGCCGTCGGTGATGATGCCGGCGACATGGCCACGGCCATCGACGATGATGACGCAGCCCAGACCCTTGGCCGACATCTCAGCAAGCGCATCGGCCATGCCGGTGCCGAGCGGCTTCAGCGGCACCGCGTCGCCCGAGCGCATCAGATCGGAGATATGTTTGAGCATGGCGCCGAGCTTGCCGCCCGGATGGAAATTGGCGAATTCGAGCGCGGTGAAGCCGCGGCCTTCGAGCAGCGCGATCGCGAGCGCATCGCCGATCGCGGCCTGCATCAGGGTCGAGGTGGTCGGCGCCAGATTGTGCGGACAGGCCTCGCGCGCCTTCGGCAGCTCCAGCACGATGCGCGCCGCCTCCCCCAGCGACGATTGCGCATTGGAGGTGACCGCGATCAGCGGGATGGCGAAGCGCTTGGTATAGTTGACCAGCGTCTTCATCTCCGGCTGCTCGCCGGACCACGACAGCGCGATGACGACGTCGTCCGAGGTGATCATGCCGAGATCGCCATGGCCGGCCTCGGCGGAATGGACGAAGAAGGCGGGCGTGCCGGTCGAGGCGAGGGTTGCGGCCATCTTGCGGGCGACGTGGCCGGACTTACCGAGGCCGGTGAGGATCGCCCGGCCCTTGGCTTGGCGGATCAGCTCGACGGCAGCGGCGAAGGCTGCTCCCAAGGGCCCGGATAGCGCCGCGGAGATCGCGGCAATGCCGTTGCTGCCGGCGTCGAGCGTGCGCAGTGCCGACTGGATATCTGCGTTGGCGGGAGCGGTGTCGGGCAACGGCTTCGATCTCGGCATGCGGACTTCCAGGGCTGAACAGTCAGGCGCCGCTCTTTAGCATGGGTAAGGCAGCAAGGCGCCATCAACAGCCCATTAACCATATTTGTTTTTACTCCCTTAACGACGCGGTTTGCCGGCGGCGCGGGCGTCCCGACGACGCAATTGATTTTGTTGGAGTATTTTCATCGTGGGGTGGAGGCCTGACAGCGGCCGCGCGAGGCGCGCGCGAAGGCGCGCGGTGTGGCGCGGCGCGTCCGCCGCATGCCTGCTGCTCGCCGCGCTCGGCCCCGAGGCCGCCCGCTCCCAGACCATCGACGTGTTCCGGCCGGTGCGCGACGGCTTCCTGGCTCCGCAGGACTCCCCGTTGCGGCGGACCGTGGTCAGCGGCCTGACCGATGCCGTCCCGACGCCAGGGCTGCCCGCGACGCCTGCGCCGGCCAGCTCGGCCGCACGACGAAATCTGGTCCCCCTGCCCGGTGTGCCCGCGGCCAGCGGCGCATCCGATGTCGGCTATGATTCGCTGAATCGCACCCGCAAGAAGCCGAAATACTATCCCGCCCAGGCGCGGCCCAAGCCGGCGCCGGGCCCCGGCACACCGCCGTCCGGCGAGCTCACCGGCCAGGTGCGCCCGACCTTGCCGCCCTCGGCCTCCGCCAACCGGCAGCCGCTGCCGCCCGCGATGGCGGGCACCGTCCCCGGCCAGCCGCCGCGCAAGCGCCTCAGGATCGACGACGACCCGTTCGGCGCGGTCGGCGACTACGCCGGGCCGTTCCTGATCAAAGGCGCGGTCGAGCTCTCCGCCGGCTATGACAGCAACCCGGCCCGCCTCGCCAGGCCGCGCGGCATGCCGGCCTGGGTGATCGCGCCGGAATTCCTGGCGGTGTCGAACTGGGAGCGTCACGCCCTCGTCGCCGACCTCAGGGGATCCTTCACCGGCTATGGCAGCACTCTGCCGGCCGTCATGGACGGCGGCATCAACTCGGCGCCGACCACGCTCGACCGCCCCGACTTCACCGGCCATGTCGACGGCCGCCTCGATATCACGCGCGACACCTCGATCGGCGCCCAGCTCCGCCTGCGCGCGGCGACCGACAATCCCGGCAGCCCCAGCGTGCAGGCCGGATTGTCGCGCTATCCGGTCTACACCACGCTCGGCACCACCTTAGGCATCGACCAGCGCTTCAACCGGCTGCAGGTCTCGGCCGGCGCCACCGCCGATCGCACCAGCTATCAGCAGAGCAAGCTGACCGACGGCACGATGACGTCGAACGATGACCGCAACTACAACCAGTTCGGCGGCATCGGCCGGGTGTCCTATGAGGTCATGCCCGGCCTGAAGCCCTTCACGGAAATCCAGGGCGACAGCCGCGTGCACGATGAGCGGATCGACCGTTCCGGCTATCAGCGCGATTCCTCCGGCGGCTACGCCAAGGCCGGCACCTCGTTCGAGTTCACCCGGCTGCTGACCGGCGAGGTCTCGCTCGGCTATGCCACGCGCAGCTATGTCGACCCGCGGCTGAACCGGCTGCAGGGCTTCCTGACCACGGCCTCGCTGGTGTGGTCGGCGACGCCGCTGACCACCGCGCGCTTTCTCTCCGACACGCAGCTCGCGGAGACCACGGTGGCCGGCGCCTCCGGCGTGCTGGTGCGCACCTACACGGTGCAGGTCGATCACGATTTCCGCCGCTGGCTGACCGGCATCGGCAAGTTCAGCTTCGGCACGCTCGACTATCAGGGCTACGGCCGCAGCGACCGCACCTATTCGGCCGAAGGCAACCTCGTCTACAAGATGTCACGGAACGTGTGGGTGAAGGGCACGCTGCGCTACGACAAGCTCGATTCCAACATCGCCGGCGCCGGTTCGTCGGGCACGGTGGTGATGCTGGGCGTCCGGCTGCAGAACTGAGCAGCAGGCATTGCGGCGCTCAACTATCAAAAGGAAGCACGCGGTGCTCATAAATGCGCCCTCTCCCCTTGTGAGGGCTTTTGCATGTAGCACAGCGCGGCAAGCTCGGTCGGGTGAGGGGTTCTCTCCACGCGCGTAGTCGTGGAGAGAATCCCTCACCCGACCGAGTATGTTGATGAGCCGGAGATGCCCTCTCCCACAAGGGGAGGGTATCTCACAGCGCAACGAACTACGCCGCTGTCACCGTCAGATGTGCGCCGTCCGCCTGCACGATGCGCACGCGGCTGCCGGCGGGCGTGTCCGGGCCGGCGACGCGCCACACCGTGTCGTCGATGCGCACGGTGCCGTTGCCGCCAACGATCGGCTTCTCCAGGGTGAACTCGCGGCCGACCAGCGCGGCCGAGCGGCGGTTGAGGAACGGATTGTCCTGCGATGGCGCCGCGTTGGCGCGCGCCAGCCGCCGCCACAGCGGCACGGCCGCGATCGCGAACAGCGCGAACAGCAGGATCTGCAGCTGCCATCCCGGCGCGACGACGAACGAGATCAGGCCGACCAGCAGGGCCGCGAGTCCCAGCCAGAACAGGAAGATGCCCGGCGCGAGCAGCTCCAGCGCCATCAGGATGATGCCGAAGATCAGCCAGTTCCAGGTGCCGAGCGTGACGAACATGTCGCTCATGATCGCCTCCTTCGCTCTACGTCCGCGGCGGCACGGGCGGCGCCGGCGGCGTCCCCGCCGACGGCACCGAACCGCCGCGGCGCGCGGCGGCCACGGCCGAAGCCGCGCTCTCGCCGAACGTCGCCTTGGCGATCTCGCCGATGCCGGCGAGCGAGGCCAGCATGCCCGTCGCCTCCAGCGGCAGCATGATCACCTTCTGGTTCGGTGAATCGGCGAGCTGGCCGAATGCCTTGATGTATTTGTCCGCGATGAAGTAGTTGAGCGCGGCGACATCGCCCTTGCCGATCGCGTCCGACACCATCTGCGTCGCCTTGGCCTCGGCTTCGGCCGCGCGCTCGCGCGCCTGGGCATCGAGAAAGGCCGATTCGCGGCGGCCCTCCGCCTGCAGGATCTGGCTCTGCTTCGCACCTTCCGCGCGCAGAATCTCCGACTGGCGCTGGCCCTCGGCCTGCAGGATGTCGGCGCGCTTGACGCGCTCGGCCTTCATCTGACGGCCCATCGCCTCGACCAGATCGGCCGGCGGCACGATGTCCTTGATCTCGATCCGGTTCACCTTGAGGCCCCACGGCGACACCGCGGCGTCGACGACCCGCAGCAGCCGCTCGTTGATCTCGTCGCGATGCGACAGCACCTGGTCGAGATCCATCGCGCCCATCACCGAGCGGATGTTGGTCATGGTCAGCGTGACGATCGCCTGGTTGAGGTTCGACACCTCGTAGCTCGCCTTGGCGGCGTCGAACACCTGGTAGAAGGCGACGCCGTCGACCGTCACGGTGGCGTTGTCCTTGGTGATGACCTCCTGCTCGGGGATGTCGATCACCTGCTCCATCATGTTGATCTTGCGCCCGATGCGATCGAAGAAGGGCACGATGATGTTGAGGCCCGGCGACAAGGTGCGGGTGTATTTGCCGAACCGCTCGACGGTCCAGTCGAACCCCTGTGGCACGGTCTTCACGCCGGAATACAGCGTGAAGATGACCAGCAGCACCAGCGCTATGGCGAAAATGTCGAAACCGCTCATGGATCCTCCAAGGGAGGAGACGGTCGTCCCCTCACCAGCCTCTGCAGCCATCACAATCTAGGGATTGCTGCATGATTTTGTCGGGGATTCGCTAGGCGCGGTTCAGGAAAGTATTTTCGAAGGTTGCAGCGGCATTAACCTTGCGCCGCCGCACGGCTCACCTAGCCGAAGGCAGAGAAGCGCCGGCGGGCCGGCTCAGAGCCAGCCCGTTACAGCCAACCCTGCAGCTCGCGCAGCACCAGCTGCCGCAGCACCTCCATGCCCGGCGCGCTGTCGTTCAGGCACGGCACGGCGGAGAATTCCTCGCCGCCATTGTGCTTGAAGATCTCGCAGTTCTCGCCGGAGATCTCCTCCAGTGTCTCCAGGCAGTCCGCGGCGAAGCCGGGCATCACCACGGCGATGCGCTTGACGCCGTCCTTGGCGAGCTTCTCGATGGTCTTGTCGGTGTAGGGCTGCAGCCACTCCGAGAAGCCGAAACGCGACTGGAAGGTCAGCAGCAGCTTGGTGTCGTCCATGCCGAGCCGCTTGCGCAGCAGCTCGGTGGTGGCGACGCACTGCTCGCGATAGGGGTCGCCCTTGTCGACATATTCCTTCGGCATGCCGTGGAACGACGCCACGACCAGCTCGGGCGTGTACGGCAGCGTCTTCAGATGGTCCTCGATCGAGACCGCCAGCGCCTCGATGTAGAAATCGTCGTTGTAATAGGGCGGCGTCACCCGGATGGTCGGCTGCGCCCGCAGCTCGGTCAGGACGCGGAACGCCTCGTCGCACACGGTGGCCGAGGTCGCGGCCGAATATTGCGGATACAGCGGCACGACCAGGATGCGGTCACAGCCTTTGGCCATCAGGCCATCGACACCGGCCTTGATCGACGGATTGCCGTAGCGCATCGCCCAGTCGACGAGGACGTGGCTGCGGTCGGCGATCGCAGCGGCCAGCTTCTCGCTCTGCGCGCGGGTGATCGTCTTCAGCGGCGATTCGTTCTTCTCGGTGTTCCAGATCGACTGGTAGTCCTTCGCCTTCTTGCGCGGCCGGACGTTGAGGATGATCCCGTTGAGGATGATCTTCCACAGCAGGCCCTGGTCCTCGATGACGCGGCGGTCGGACAGGAACTCTTTCAGGTACACCCGCACGCCGGCGGCGTCGGCCGTATCCGGCGTCCCGAGATTGGCCAGCAGCACGCCGACGCGTGACGTGCTCGCGGCCGGCAACGGCTTCGCATCAAGAGCCTTGGCATCGACAGGCCTGGCATTGTCGAGGGAGATGGCGGCGGTCATGATGCCTGTGACTGGTGAAGGGCGTGGCTTGGCGGCTTGTTTCGACATTGTCAAGATAAGGGCCATTTCACCGATGTCATCGGGCTGGAGGAGCCATGACGATTGCAGAATGGTGCATTTTCGCCAGCGTAATACTCTACCTTTTAACGATCGTGCCGGCGAAATGGATCAAGGTCGACGGCGCCGGGCGCTACGACAATGCCAGGCCCCGCGATCCCTCTTTTTATGACGGCGGCATCCGCGAGCGGGCGCTGGGCGCCCACCAGAACGGCATCGAGGCGTTCCCGTTCTTTGCCGCCGCGGTGCTGCTGGCCGAGTTCCGCGGTGCACCGCAGAACCTGATCAACGAGCTGTCGGTGCTGTTCCTGATCGTGCGCGTCGCCTACGTCCTGACCTACGTCGGCGACCGGCCGTCGCTGCGCTCGATCCTGTGGGCGATCGGCTTCCTGATCACGGTCGCGATCTTCTTCCTGCCTTTGCTGCGCAATTACCTGCCGGTTTGAGCGGAAGCCGCGGTCCCCGCGCGTGAGCGGTGTCACATCCCTGTCCCCGCCGAGGTGCTAACCACGAGCGCTGAAGACCTCGGTCCGTACGCTTTTCGTTTCCGCTTTGATCCGGCCTGCTACGGCCAGTTGATTGGATTTGACGGCGAAATTCCCTATAGGGCGGGGTGAATTCGACGGCTGCAGCGGCGCTATCGGGCCGCCAGAGGGATGATGATGACTTTGACCAGCTCGGCTTCCGCGCGCGCGCCGCGCGACCCGGGAAATTACCAGACCGCCCTGCAATCGACGGTGCGGGCGGCTTCGGACTGGCTGATCGCCAACCAGAAGCCGGACGGCCACTGGGTCGGCCGCGCCGAATCCAACGCCTGCATGGAGGCGCAATGGTGCCTGGCGCTGTGGTTCATGGGGCTCGAGGACCATCCGCTGCGCAAGCGCCTGGGCCAGTCGCTGCTCGACAGCCAGCGCCCGGACGGCGCCTGGCAGGTCTATTTCGGCGCGCCCAATGGCGACATCAACGCGACCGTAGAGGCCTATGCCGCGCTGCGCTCGCTCGGCTTCCGCGACGATGAGCCGCCGGTGCGCCGCGCCCGCGAATGGATCGAGGCCAAGGGCGGCTTGCGCAACATCCGCGTGTTCACGCGCTACTGGCTGGCGCTGATCGGCGAATGGCCGTGGGAGAAGACGCCGAACATCCCGCCCGAAGTGATCTGGTTTCCGCTCTGGTTTCCGTTCTCGATCTACAATTTCGCGCAATGGGCACGCGCCACCCTGATGCCGATCGCCGTGCTGTCGGCGCGGCGCCCGAGCCGGCCGCTGCCGCCCGAGAACCGGCTCGACGCGCTGTTTCCGCATGGGCGCAACGCGTTCGGCTACGACCTGCCGGTCAAGGCCAATGCCGGCGGCTGGGACAAGTTCTTCCGCGGCGCCGACAAGGTGCTGCATGCCCTGCAGAACTTCGGCAACAAGCTCAATCTCGGCCTGTTTCGCCCGGCGGCGACCAGCCGCGTGCTGGAATGGATGATCCGCCATCAGGATTTCGACGGCGCCTGGGGCGGCATCCAGCCGCCCTGGATCTACGGCCTGATGGCGCTCTATGCCGAGGGCTATCCGCTCAATCACCCCGTTCTCGCCAAGGGCCTCGATGCCCTGAACGATCCCGGCTGGCGGGTCGATGTTGGCGATGCCACCTACATCCAGGCGACCAACAGCCCGGTGTGGGACACGATCCTCACTTTGCTCGCCTTCGACGATGCCGGCGTGCTCGGCGATTATCCGGAAGCCGTGGACAATGCGGTGAACTGGGTGCTGGAGCGCCAGGTGCGGGTGCCCGGCGACTGGTCGATGAAGCTGCCGCACGTCAAGCCCGGCGGCTGGGCGTTCGAATACGCCAACAACTACTATCCCGACACCGACGACACCGCGGTCGCGCTGATCGCGCTGGCGCCGCTGCGGCATGACCCCAAGTGGAAGGCGAAAGGCATCGACGAGGCCATTCAGCTCGGCGTCGACTGGCTGATCGGCATGCAGAGCCACGGCGGCGGCTGGGGCGCGTTCGACAAGGACAACAACCAGCAGATCCTGACCAAGATTCCGTTCTGCGACTACGGCGAGGCGCTCGATCCGCCGTCGGTCGACGTCACCGCGCATATCGTCGAGGCGTTCGGCAAGCTCGGCATCTCGCGCAACCATCCCGCCATGGTGCGCGCGCTGGACTACATCCGAAGGGAGCAGGAGCCGAGCGGTCCATGGTTCGGCCGCTGGGGCGTCAACTACGTCTACGGCACCGGCGCCGTGCTGCCGGCGCTGGCCGCGATCGGCGAGGACATGACGCAACCCTATATCGGCCGCGCCTGCGACTGGCTCGTCGCCCATCAGCAGCCGGACGGCGGCTGGGGCGAGAGCTGCGCGTCCTACATGGATGTCAGCGCGGTCGGGCGCGGCACCACCACCGCGTCGCAGACCGCCTGGGCGCTGATGGCACTGCTCGCCGCCAACCGTCCGCAGGACAAGGAAGCCATCGAGCGCGGCTGCCTGTGGCTGGTCGAACGCCAGTCCGCCGGCACCTGGGACGAGCCGGAGTTCACCGGCACCGGCTTCCCCGGCTACGGCGTCGGCCAGACCATCAAGCTGAACGATCCCTCGTTGCAGGAACGGCTGATGCAGGGCCCGGAACTGTCCCGCGCCTTCATGCTCCGCTACGGCATGTACCGCCACTACTTCCCGCTGATGGCCTTGGGACGCGCGCTGCGGCCGCAGGGGCATGGCAACACCGCATCCGCACCCTCGCTGTCGTCCCGGCCTTGAGCCGGGACCCATAACCACAGGGAGCGGTTTGAGGCAGGCGGGCAACTACGTGCTCGCGCCTCACGACCGCCGCGGAGTATGGGTCCCGGCTCAAGGCCGGGACGACACTCGTGGTGTTGCGCGATCTGGGCCACATCCACCGCTGTCATGCCCCGCGCAGGCGGGGCATCCAGTACGCCGTGGCGGATGTGGTGGGCAGACGCGTAGTCGCTGGGCGCTGTCCGCTCAGAAGCAGGTCGTGCGTTCCGCCGCCATGTAGCCGAACAGCAGGCCGACACCGAACAGCAGCACCAGCCCGGCCGCGCCGAACTCCAGGCCGCGCATGATCAGCGCGCCACCGCCGTCGCGGCCGGCGCTGAGCCGGCGGGCGACGTCCTTGGCGGCGACGGCGAGCACCGCAATGGTCGCCACGGTCACCGCCGTGCCCATGCCCATCACGAAGGTCGCAGCGACGCCGGCCCAGAACAGGCCCTGCGCCAGCGCGAACACCAGCACCAGGATCGCGCCCGAGCACGGGCGGATGCCCGCGGCGAAGATCGCCTGGAAGCCGCGCTGCCAGCCGCCGGGACCGGCGAGCTCGCTCGGCGCGGGCCCGTGGGAATGGCCGCAACCGCAATCATCGCCGTGAACGTGATCGTGGTGGACGTGATCGTGAGCAGCGTGACCATGCGCCGCCGCAGCATGGGCGTCCGCATGATCGTGGTGATGATGATCGTGGCCGTGGTGGTCGTGACCATGATGGTGATCATGACCGTGATGATCATGATGAGGCGCGCGGTGCTGATGATCATGCGCATGGCCATGATCATGCACTGACGGCGCCACCGCCGCCGCAGGCGCGCCCGCCAAGGCCAGTGCCGGCGCCGCCGGCTGCCAGGTGCGCAGGAATGCCGCGCCCTTGACCCAGACCAGACGTGCGCCGAGCAGCGCGATCAGGCCGTAGCTTGCAATCTCCACCACCTTCTCGGCGCTGCACATGTTCGCAGCCGTGGCGTTGAGCAGCACGGCACCGATGCCGACGATGACGACCGCGACCAGCGACTGCATCAGGCCCGAGGCGAACGAGAGCACGATGCCGCGCTTTGCCGTCTCCTGGTTGGCGACGAGATAGGACGCGATCACGGCCTTGCCGTGGCCGGGACCGGCCGCATGGAAGATGCCGTAGGCGAACGAGATCGCCAGCAGCCACCACACCGCCGAGCCATCTTGCTTGGCCGAGCGGATCGCCCCCGACATCTGCCGGTAGAACTCCGATTGCTTGGCGAGCAGCCAGCCGACGATGCCGCCGACCTGCGGCTCCGCCGGCGCGCCGAATGGCGGCTTGGCGAGCAGCGCATGCGAGGCGGCGTCGGCGGCGAGAAGCGCTGCGAGGATCGCAGCGCAGGTGAGGAGCGGACGGGCGGAGCTGGGGCGAGGTGTCATGGACATTCCACTGAGATCTTGTTGGCGAAATTCATTCCGAAATTGGCGTTCGCCCCGCCGCTCAGGAATGTCTGTTCGTTCATGGTCTGCGCGACGGAGCCGCCGTCGCTCGGTCTCACCAGGCCGAACTTGCAGCCGGCGGGAGCACTGACCAGCTTGACGGGATCCTTCTCCGCCATCTGGAAATCGATGAAATAGCTGGGATCGTACACCTCGACCTGAAGCTCCCTGGGCTTCACCGGCGCCTTCAGCGGCAGAGTGAAGTGCAAGGTCAGCTTGGTGTCCTTGTATTCGAGGTAGTAGTCGACGGGATCCTCGAGCTTCTGCTTGCGGCCGTCGGACTTGATGAACGTGAAATAGGCATATTCCTTCAGCGACTCGGCATTGGTCTGCGCCAGCGGCGCCAGCTCCTCGCGGGTGTAGACGCCCTTCTGCTTGGTCTCGAGGCCCTGCAGTGCGTAGGTCGCGAACATGTCGTCGAAGGTCCAGGCGTGCCGCACGCCGGTCAGCGAACCGTCGGCCGCGTAGAGCAGCTCGCTGGTCGCTGTGACCCAGACATGCGGATGGGCGCTCGCCGCGCTCGCGCCGAGCACGAGCATCAGCGCACCGAGAACGAAACGAACCACCGCCATCCCCTTCACCTCAAGCCGCCGCGGGGACATCGAGCAGGCCACGTCGGCGGAGCAGCGCGTCGGGCTCGGGCTCGCGGCCCCGGAACGCGACATACGCCGCTTCCGGATCGAGCGAGCCGCCCGAGGAATAGACGTTGTCGTGAAGCCGCTTGGCGACGGTGGGATCGAAGATGTTGCCGGCTTCCTCGAAGGCGCCGAAGGCATCCGCATCCATCACCTCCGACCACATGTAGCTGTAATAGCCCGCCGCATAGTGGTCTCCCGAGAAGATATGGCCGAATTGAGTCGGCCGGTGGCGCAGCGCGATCTCGGGCGGCATGCCGATCTTCTCCATCTCGGCCTTTTCGAACGCGCGCACATGCTTCGAAGCCGATGCCGGCTGGGTGTGGAACTCGAGGTCGATCAGCGCCGAGGAGACGAACTCGACCGTGGCAAAGCCCTGGTTGAAGCGGCGCGCCGCCAGGAAGCGGTCGAGCAGGTCCTGCGGCAGCGGCTCGCCGGTCTGGTAGTGACGCGCGAAGGTTTGCAGCACCTCGGGGCGCTCCTGCCAGTGCTCGTAGAGCTGCGACGGCAGCTCGACGAAGTCGGTGAACACGGCAGTGCCCGACAGCGACGGATAGGTCACGTTGGACAGGATACCGTGCAGGCCGTGGCCGAACTCGTGGAACAGCGTGCGCGCATCGTCCGGCGACAGCAGCGAGGGCTGGCCGTCCGCGCCCTTGGCGAAGTTGCAGACGTTGATGATCAAGGGCGCGGTGTCGCCGTCGAGCTTCTGCTGGTCGCGCAGCGAGGTCATCCAGGCGCCGGAGCGCTTCGACGAGCGCGCAAAGTAATCGCCATAGAACAGCGCCTTGTGGCTGCCATCGGCCGCCTTGATCTCCCACACCCGGACGTCCGGATGCCAGACCGGGATGTCCTTGCGCTCGGCGAAGGTGATCCCGAACAGCCGCGTGGCGCAATCGAAGGCGGCCGCGATCATGTTATCGAGCGAAAGATACGGCTTGATCGCCGCGTCGTCGAAGTTGGCCTTCGCCTGGCGCAGCTTCTCGGCATAGTAACGCCAATCCCAGGCCTCAAGCTTGAAGTTGCCGCCCTCCGCCGTGATCATCGCCTGCAACTGGTCGCGGTCGGCCAGCGCCTTGGCGCGGGCCGGCTTCCAGACCCGCTCCAAGAGGCCGCGCACCGCCTCCGGCGTCTTCGCCATGGAATCCTCGAGGCGATAGGCGGCGAAGTTGGGAAAGCCCATGATCCTGGCGGCCTGCTCGCGCAACGCCAGGATCTCGCCGATGACGGCGTTGTTGTCGTTGGAATTGCCATTGTCGCCGCGCGCGGTGAACGCCTTGAACACCTTCTCGCGGAGGTCGCGGCGGGCGGAGCTCTGCAGGAACGGCTCGACCGAGGAGCGCGACAGGGTCACGATCGCCTTGCCGGGCATGCCGCGCTCTTCCGCCGCAGCCTTGGCGGCAGCCACGAAGCTCTCGGACAGGCCGGCACGGTCGTCCTCGCCGAGCTCGAGGACCCAGTCCTGCTCGTCGCCGAGCACGTGGTGGCTGAAGGTGGTGCCGAGCTGGGCGAGCTTCTCGTTGATCTCGGCCATCCGCACCTTGTCGTCATCGGACAGGCCGGCGCCGGCACGGCGGAAGCGGGTGTAGGTGCGCTCCAGGAGCCGCTGCTCCTCACCGGTGAGCTTGAGGTCCTTGCGGTTGTCATAGAGCAGCGCGATGCGGCCAAACAGCACGGCATTCATCATGATCGGGTTCCAGTGCCGCGCCATCCGCAGCGACACGTCCTTGTCGATCTCCAGAATCGCCGGGTTCGAATGCGCCGACACCAAGTCGTAGAACACCGCCGCGACCTTCGACAGCAGCTTGCCCGAGCGCTCCAGCGCCGTGATGGTGTTGGCGAAGTCGGGCTCGGCCGGATCGTGAGTGATCGCGGTGATTTCGGCGGAATGGTCGGCGAAGGCGCGCTCGAAGGCCGGCAGGAAGTGCTCGGGCCTGATCGCGTCGAAGGGCGGTGTCTGGTGGGGGGTCTCCCAGGCCACGAGCAGCGGGTTGGTCTGGGCGTCGATCACAGCGGTGGTGTCTGACATCGGCTGGGGTCCGTCCTCTCCCGGAAGTTCGATGCGCCCCTCATATCACGGAGCCGGCCCTTTTTGGGTCATTTCCCCTTGAAGGGCCGGGCCTTTTCGGAGAGATTGCGGCCCGCAACAGGACCTGGACCATGAACGCAGAGACCACCTCCAAAGCCGGCCGCCAGATCGCTTGGCCGACCGTGATCACCGTCATCTCGGCGGCGATCCTGATCGGTGCCGAAGTGTTCGGTGCGGCCTTCGCCGGCGGCTGGGCGCTGGCGATTCTGTTCGGGCTCGGCGATAGCGGCGCGCACATCGTTCAAGCCGTGCTGTTCGCGATCGGCGTGTTCGTGATGATCGGCTTCATCCGCGGCGCGCAGCGCATCGAGCCTTTCACCAGGCGCGCGTGAACAGCACAAAAACACTGTCCTGCAAGCGTGAACGCGTTACGAAAGTTTAAGCTCGCTTAACGTTCGTTCAGACATCGACGCCGCTCTGTGTGTCGCGCAAGCACAGATGAGGGAAATCTTTCCCCGCGTCCAAAAATGCCTTGCGAACGAAATTCAAAACGCTTATTTCCGCTTCTGCCCAATTTCGCACGTGCCTGTGGTCGTGTGTCAGTCGGTAGGTATCCGGACAAGAGGCCGGACAGCCGCCAAGGGATGAGGAACCGAGGGGCCCTCGGATCGTTGCGGTCAAGATCACCATGATCGAGATCGTCATGCTCCAGAGCCCAGCATCTCTCTCAAGAGATGCCGCTGAAGGTCACCCCATCTTTTGCAACCGTGACTGGCAGCCGGAGGCGAACCGGCGCACCCCGCTCTCAACGGGGGACGCGACTTAAAGCAACGACGGATCGGGCTTTTTTGGTCTCTACCGGCAGTCCAAAGCCGGCGCGGGCTACTGAAAAGGCTTGTCCTTCATTGCCAGGTGTGCGGGCGGGAAATTCCCAACCAATCCACGGCAGCACAATTCGGCTACGGGTTCGAGGTTTTGTCGCCTTTCCATCGGGCGGCAACGCCAAGGCACCCGTGTCGGGATCATTTTGAACGGGTCTCGTCGCTGGGGCCGTTTGGAGGGTGCTATGACCGAACGTATCCGGGAATTCCTGCGCAACCGCCGCGAGGAAGGTCTGGACCACGAGCCCTGTCTCGTCGTCGACCTCGAGATCGTGCGCGACAACTACATGAGCTTCGCTCGGGCGTTGCCGGACAGCCGCGTGTTCTACGCGGTCAAGGCCAACCCGGCGCCGGAAGTGCTGTCGCTGCTCGCCTCGCTCGGCTCCTCCTTCGACACGGCGACCGTCGCCGAGATCGAGATGGCGCTGGCCGCCGGTGCGACGCCGGACCGCATCTCCTATGGCAACACCATCAAGAAGGAGCGGGACATCGCGCGCGCCTATGCGCTCGGCATCCGCCTCTTCGCCGTCGACTGCGCCGCCGAGGTCGAGAAGATCGCGCGCGCAGCGCCGGGCGCGAAGGTGTTCTGCCGCATCCTGTACGATTGCGCCGGCGCCGAGTGGCCGCTGTCGCGCAAGTTCGGCTGTGATCCCGAGATGGCGGTCGAAGTGCTGGACCTGGCGAAGCGGCTGGGCCTGGAGCCGTGCGGCATCTCGTTCCATGTCGGCTCGCAGCAGCGCAAGGTGAAGGCGTGGGACCGCGCGCTGGCGATGGCCTCGACGGTGTTCCGTGACTGCGCCGAGCGCGGCATCAACCTGACCATGGTCAACATGGGCGGGGGCTTCCCGACCAAGTACCTGAAGGACGTGCCGCCGGTCGTGCAGTACGGCCGCTCGATCTTCCGTGCGCTGCGCAAGCATTTCGGCAACCAGATCCCGGAGACGATCATCGAGCCGGGCCGCGGCATGGTCGGCAATGCCGGGATCATCGAGTCGGAAGTGGTGCTGATCTCGAAGAAGAGCGACGAGGACGAGCTGCGCTGGGTCTATCTCGACATCGGCAAGTTCGGCGGTCTCGCCGAGACGATGGACGAGTCGATCCGCTACGCCATCCGCACGCCGCATGAGGGCGCGGAGATGACCCCGTGCGTGCTCGCCGGCCCGACCTGCGATTCGGCTGACGTGATGTACGAGAAGCTGCCGTATCCGCTGCCGGTGACGCTCTCGATCGGCGACAAGGTGCTGATCGAGGGGACCGGGGCGTATACCTCGACCTACGCGTCGGTGGCCTTCAACGGCATCCCCCCGCTGAAGACCTATCACATCTGATCTGGCTGCCCTCGCCCCTGCGCGGGTGAGATGGGCAAGAGCCTCGGGTGGGGCTGCCCCCACCCCGACCCTCCCCCGCAAGCGGGGGAGGGAGCGATCCACCGTCATCTTCAACCTGACATCACGTGTTTGCGCGCGAGCCCAAGGTCCGCCGCGCAGGCCGGGGACTGACGTGCCATGACCGCTTTTCGCATCCCTTCGACCACGCCGCTTCGGACTGCCGCTCCGTTCGTGATCCGTGCCGAGCGTGCCTCCGACGTCCCGGCGCGCGAGACGCTGCTCGATGCCTGCTTTGGCGACAATCGCCATGAGCGCACCTGCCAGCGCCTGCGCGACGGACGCGCGCCCGCCGCAGGCCTCGCCTTGTCGGCGACGCGCGGCGGCGTCCTCGTGGGAACGCTGCGGCTGTGGCACGTCAGCGCCGGCGGACGCGACGCGCTGATGCTCGGCCCGCTGGCGGTCGCCGCCGAGGCGCGCAGCCTCGGCGTCGGTGCGGCGCTGATGAATGCCGCGCTGATGATCGCGGCGTCGCGCGGCCATGGCGCGGTGATCCTGCTCGGTGATGCGCCCTACTACGCCCGCTTCGGCTTCTCGGTCGCGCAGACCGCCGAGCTGGAGCTGCCTGGTGCGTTCGCGCGCGAGCGCCTGCTCGGGCTCGAGCTGGTCGATGGCGCGCTGCACGGGGCGACCGGCATGATCGTCGCCACGGGAGCGGCCGAGCGCAAGGCCCGCCGCTCGCGCCGCGAGCGGCAGATATCGTGCGCGGCGTGAGGACCAGGGCGGCGGCCACGCCGCGGCGGCGAACGCTGTTGCCAACGCTCCTGCTGATCCTGCTCGGGATCATGATCGTTCGCGACATCATGGTCCGGCGCTGGAGCAGCGGCCCGCCCGCCGGACCCGACGTCACCCGCCTGCGTTAGGCATTCCGGCAACGGGCGCCGCAGCAGCCCCGCGAGGGGTTGCGCAGGTGCAGCAAAAGCTCTTTAACCCCCGAAAATCCCCCCCACGAGGTCCGTCATGTCCCGCCGCCTGATCTCTACCGGATCACCGTTCGAGAAGACCGCCGGCTACAGCCGCGCGGTGATCGATGGCGACTTCGCCTTCGTCGCCGGGACCACCGGCTATGACTACAGCACGATGACGATGCCGGCCGATGTCACGAGCCAGTCACGCAACTGCTTCAAGACCATCGCGGCCGCCCTGCAGGAGGGCGGGTTCGAGATGGCCGATATCGTCCGCGCGACCTACTACCTGACCGACGTCAGCGACGCCGACGCGCATTTTGCGGTCTGCGGCGAGGTCCTCGGCGACATCCGCCCCGCCGCAACGCTGCTGGTCGTCGCCGCGCTGCTCAAGCCCGAGATGAAGGTCGAGATCGAAGTCACCGCCAAGCGCCGCGGCTCCTAAACGCGGCGAGGCATCTGAAGGCGCGCGCCGCCTGAATCCATCCATCACACGCACCTTTCGCGGAGAACCATTCATGAGCTCGCAGATCCACGCGAAGATCACCGGCCCCATCGTGATGATCGGCTTCGGCTCGATCGGCAAGGGCACTCTGCCTTTGATCGAACGCCATTTCGAGTACGACAAGAGCCGCTTCGTCATCATCGATCCGCATGACGATGGCGCGCTGGCGAAGAAGCATGGCGTGCGCTTCATCCAGCAGGGCGTGACCCGCGACAATTATCGCGAGCTCTTGGTGCCGCTGCTCACCGCAGGCGGCGGCCAGGGCTTCTGCGTCAATCTCTCGGTCGACACCTCCTCGGTCGACATCATGACGATGTGCCGCGAGATCGGTGCGCTCTACATCGACACCGTCGTCGAGCCGTGGCTCGGCTTCTATTTCGACAAGCAGAAGGGTGTCGAGCAGCGCTCCAACTACGCGCTGCGCGAGACGCTGCTGGCTGCGCGCCGCAAGAGCCCGGGCGGCACCACCGCCGTTTCGACCTGCGGCGCCAATCCCGGCATGGTCTCCTGGTTCGTCAAGCAGGCGCTGCTGAACATCGCCAAGGACACCAAGACCGAGATCGTCGAGCCGAAGAGCCGCGAGGGCTGGGCGCAGCTGATGCAGAAGCTCGGCGTCAAGGGCATCCACATCGCCGAGCGCGACACCCAGCGATCAAAGAATCCGAAGCCGATGGACGTGTTCGTCAACACCTGGTCGGTCGAGGGCTTCGTGTCCGAGGGTCTGCAGCCGGCCGAGCTCGGCTGGGGCACGCACGAGAAGTGGATGCCAGAGAACGGCCGCTGCCACACCGAGGGCTGCGGCGCTGCGATCTACCTGCTGCAGCCCGGCGCCAACACCCGCGTCCGCTCGTGGTGCCCGACCCCGGGCGCGCAATACGGCTTCCTGGTGACCCACAACGAGTCGATCTCGATCGCCGACTATTACACCGTGCGCGACGGCGACAAGGTGGTGTACCGCCCGACCTGCCACTACGCCTATCACCCGGCCAACGACGCGGTGCTGTCGCTGCACGAGATCTTCGGCGCCACCGGCAAGATGCAGGAGAAGTGGCACATCCTCGACGAGAACGAGATCGTCGACGGCATCGACGAGCTCGGCGTGCTGCTCTACGGCCACGGCAAGAACGCCTATTGGTACGGCTCGCAGCTGTCGATCGAAGAGACCCGCCGCATCGCGCCCTATCAGAACGCCACCGGCATGCAGGTGTCCTCGGCCGTGCTCGCCGGCATGGTGTGGGCGCTGGAAAACCCAACCGCCGGCATCGTCGAGGCCGACGAGATGGACTTCCGCCGCTGCCTGGAGATCCAGTCGCCGTATCTCGGCCCGGTCAAGGGCTACTACACGGACTGGACGCCGCTGAACGATCGCCCCGGCCTGTTCCCGGAGGACATCGATACGTCCGATCCCTGGCAGTTCCGCAACATCCTGGTGCGGTAAGCCCTCGCCGTCGTCCCGGCCTCGAGCCGGGACCATACTCCGTGACGGGTATGTGGCGGGAGGTGGAGCTAATAGACTGCCCCGAACTACTCCCTGAGGTTATGGGTCCCGGCGTTCGCCGGGACGACGGCGGAATTTGTCGCCGCGTTCGCGCCCCGCTCTCTCCTCCGTCATGGCCGGGCTTGACCCACGGCTGTCCGGTTCAGCTTCCGCATATTGCGAGGCTCAACTGTTGTGGGTTTTTGGCAAGTTGGGGTGGCCCCGTGAGCAATTGATCGATGGGGCGGCGATGCATGAGGTTGGTGCGGACCAATCTGGCAAAGACCAAGGGGCTTTGGATTGCCTTCTGAAGGTCTTGCGCGAGGCGAAGCAAGAGGAAGGCGATCAGGGCAACGGCGATCTGGATACGAACGGCGTTCTCAGAAGTCCCGAGGAACCTGGTGATCTTGAGGGTCTGCTTGACCCAACGAAAGAACAACTCGATGGCCCAGCGGCGACGATAGAGGTCGGCGATCTCTTGAGCGCTGGCATCGAGGTCGTTCGACAGGATGCGCAGGATCTTTCCCGTTTCCAAGGTGACGCGCACTTCGCGCACCGCAGTCTGCATTGGATTGCGGCGGCTGTAGGCTTGGCGTTGTGGAAGGAAGCCGATGCGGTCGGAGAGGATGTTGCCATCCGCGATGACAGGCAACTCCTCCACGACCCGCAGCGGCGTATTGGATTTGAACCGGGTCACGATTCGACAACCGGCGGCGTCCAGTTGAGCCCACCAAGCATATTCATAATAGCCGAGATCGAAGACGTAGGTTGCTCCCGGCTCGATGGGCATCTGATGCGCTGCAGTATTGTCGTTGACGTTGGCTCCGCTGATTGCCGCATAAATCGGCCGGTCGGCGTCGGCATCATAGATCACATGCACCTTGGCACCGCAGACACCGGTAGAGAACCGTGCCCAGCCAGCGCTGGCTTCTGTCAGCCGTACGCTGGTCGAATCAATCAAATACGTCGTCTCGGCAAGCTTGCGGCGTAACCGGCGATGGGCCTGCTTCATCATGATGGCCAACAGGGCGGCAAACATCTCCGCAGGCCGATTCATATTGGCGTCCGCGAAAGTCGAGCGGCGGACAGGGCCCCCACCCAGGTGATAAAGCCGCGCGGTGTGGCTCGACAGCCCGGTGACAATCTCACGCAGACTGGAAGCCCCCGAAAGCTGACCGTACAGCAGCGCCACAAATTGGTCTTTGGTGGAAAGCCGTCGAATCCGCGCGTCCGTGCCATGCTCGTCCACAAGCGCCTCGAAGCGATGCCAGGGGACCAACTTCAGAATGTCTCGGAATACTGTATTCTGATGCGGCATGGCGGGACCTTCCTGGTGTGTCTCGAACATTTGGCGATGCTCAAGACCGCAGAAGAATCCACGCCATGCACCATGTCCAGTCTGTCTGAACCGGACAGCCGTGGGCTTGACCCGGCCATCCACGAAGCCTGCGCAGCCGGAAACACGTGGATGCCCGGGACGAGCCCGGGCATAACGATGTTGAGGCAGAGTGCGGATGATCGAGCACTTAGCTCGCAGCGGCCAGCTACTTCTTCTCCATCGGCGGCGCGACCTTCTCGGCAGGAGCGGGCGGCAGCGCGGGCTTGTTGGCGCCTTCCTGCTGAGCAGCCGGATCGGGGCGCGCCGGCTCGGGCGCCGGTGTGGTCGGGCGGGTGCCGCCGGGCTTGGATTCGGCTGGCGTCGCCGACGGTTCGGGCGTCGCCTGGGCCACCTGGTCGAGATGGTTGGCCTTGATCTCGGTCAGCGAGATGATCGCCACCAGTGCGCCAAGGCCGAGCAGGCCGCCTGCGAGCCACAGGTCCCTTCGCAACGTCCGTTTGCTGTTGATCGAGGCCATGGCTGTCATCCGCATCATGTGATGTGCGGAACAACGAATGGAAGGGGGCGAGGTTCCGATTGGGACCTGCGCCCCAACGCCCCATCCCCGCCCTGGAACGCGCCGTTACAGCCGCAGCAGGCCCGCCTCGCCACTTTCATCGGAGAAAGCGAGCCACGTTCCCGCGGCATTCCAGCCCAGCGCCACGATCGGCGGTGTCTCGTTCCGCCGCACCAGGATCTCGGCGCCATCCTGCATCCGCACCATCAACACGGTGCCGTCCTCGTAGCCGCAGGCCAGGATGTCCTGCTTGGGATGGCAGGCGACCGCGGTGACCTTGGCCTTCATCGGCGCCAGCATCGCCGGCTCCTTGCCCATCGGGCCGTCCTTGCCGACGAACGGCCAGAGGATGACCATGTCGGCGCCGGAGGTGGCGAGAAAGCGCCCGCCGCTGCCCCACGACATCGACTTGACCCGCGACGGGTAGCCGGTCATGCGCATGTGCCGGGAATCGGCCAGCCGCCAGCCATGCAGCGCCGGCTCGTGCATCGCCGTGACCAGGAACTTGTTGTCCGGGCTGAACGTGACGGCGTGATGCGAGCCGGCCCAGCCGAGGAATTCCGGCTCGCCCGCCATGTTCGGAAACCACAGAGTGGCGCCGTTGTAATGCGCGATCGCAAGCCGCAGGCCCTTCGGCGCGAACGCCAGTCCGCCCGCGGTCGAGGGCACCTCGAGCGACTTCTCCTCGCCCTTGGGCGCGCGCACGAACGCGGTCTTGCCGACCGACCAGGCGATCGCACCGTCCGGATGAACCGCGACGTTGTCGATCCAGCGCCGCTTCGGATCGGTGGCGAGCACGCTGACGCTGCCGGCCTTGTCGAGCGCGGAGACCTTGCCGTCATCACCGCCGAACAGGATGCGCGATCCGTCCGACACCGCCGACAGGATGCCGCCGCCTGATACCTCGATCTTGCTGATCTCGCCCTCGGCGTCGACAACCGCGACGCTCTCCTCGGTGCCGACGAAGACCGCGCGGTCGCCGAGATAGTGCACGGCCGTGACGGCCATGCCGAGCGCGACCTGCTTCACCTTGTCGGTGACGGAGACGATGGATGCGGCCTCGCCACCCTGGTCGAACGACGTCATCAGGTCACGATGCAGCGTTCGAAGCCTTCGCGGATGGCGTCTTCCGGCAACTCGCGGCCGATGAAGACGACGCGGCTCTGCCGCGCCTCATCCGGCTTCCACTTCCGCTGATGATCGCCTTCCAGCATCATGTGCACGCCCTGGAAGACGTAGCGGTCGTCATCGTCCTGAAACGCCAGGATGCCCTTGGAGCGCAGGATCTTGCCGCCCTCGGTCTGCACCAGGTTCTGCAGCCACGGCATGAACTTCGACGGATCGAGCGGCTTGTCGGAGCGCAGCGACAGCGACTGCATCTCCTCGTCGTGATAGTGCTTCAGGCCGTGATCGTGATGGTGGTGATGATGATCATGACCGTGGTCGTGATCATGATGGTGATGATCGTGGTCGTCGCCGGCTTCGAGGAATTGCGGCTCGATCTCCAGGATACGATCGAGATCGAACGCGCCGCGCTCCAGCACATCGGAGATCGCGATCTGGCAGCGCTCGGTGCGATGCAGCTTTGCGTAGGGGTTGATGGCGCGGATGCGCGCCTCGACCTCGGCGAGCTCCGGCTTGCTGACGAGATCGGTCTTGTTGAGCACGATGACGTCGGCGAAGGCGATCTGGTTCTTGGCCTCCGGCGCATCCTTGAGCCGGTCCGACAGCCACTTCGCGTCGGCCACCGTCACCACCGCATCGAGCCGGGCGTTCTTCTGAACGTCCTCGTCGACGAAGAAGGTCTGCGCCACCGGCGCGGGGTCGGCGAGCCCGGTGGTCTCGACGATGATGGCGTCGAACTTGCCCTTGCGCCGCATCAGGCCGGAGATGATGCGCACGAGGTCGCCGCGCACCGTGCAGCAGATGCAGCCATTGTTCATCTCGAACACTTCCTCATCGGCGCCGACGATGAGATCGTTGTCGATGCCGATCTCGCCGAATTCGTTGACGATGACGGCGTACTTCTTGCCGTGGTCTTCCGAGAGGATGCGGTTCAGAAGCGTGGTCTTGCCCGCCCCGAGATAGCCGGTCAGGACCGTCACTGGTGTCTTGCTCGCGTCGGACATGCTCACTCCGAAAACCTCAGATCGCATCGAAAATGGCTCAAAAGCGCTGGCCGCGAGGGCTTGAAAACCCTAACGGACCAGCGCGCTCGTCAAGGCCCTTATATTGTGCCTGACCATGGCAATGTAAGTGGGAACGGGGCCCTTTTCATCGCTCAGGGCGTCGGAATACAGCGTACCGCCGATCTTGGCGCCGGTCTCGGCGGCGATCCGGCCGACCAGCCGGTCATCGTTGAAATTCTCCAGGAAGACGGCCGGAATCCCTGTTTTTTTCACCTGGCGGATGATCTCGGCGACGTCGCGGGCCGAGGGCTCGGTCTCGGTGGAGACGCCGAGCGGGGCGATGAAGGCGACGCCATAGGCATCGGCGAAATAGCCGAAGGCGTCATGGGTCGAGATCACCTTGCGCCGCTCGGCCGGGATCTTGTCGATCTCGGCGCGGACCTCGCGGTCGAGCGCATCGAGCTCGGCGAGGTAGCGCTCCGCATTGGCCTTGAAGACCTCCGCGTCTGCGGGGTCGGCCGCCACCAGCGCGTCGCGGATATTCCGTACGTAGACCTTGGCATTGCCGACCGACTGCCAGGCATGCGGATCGGCATCCGTGCCGCGCTTGCGCGGGCTGATGCCCTGCGTGGCCGTGATGATCGGCGCCTTGCTGCCGGAGGCCTGCTGCAGCCGCGGCAGCCAGCCCTCCAGCCCGAGGCCGTTGACGATCAAGAGCCGCGCGGCGCCGACGTCCTTCGCATCATGCGGCGTCGGCGTGTAGACGTGCACGTCGCTGTCCGGCCCGACCAGCGAGGCGACACTGACCTTGTCGCCGCCGACCTGGCGGACGAAGTCGGCGAGGATCGAGAAGCTGGTGACGACGTTCAGCCGGGTCTCGGCCGATGCGGGAGCGACGAGCGACAGCAGCAGAGTGAGGACGGACAGCAAACGTTTCATGGGGATGGACTTCAGGCTTCGAGGTGACGTCCCGGAAACAGTTGCGGAAGCACGCCGCCCACGCGTCCGAACAGCACCGAGCCGAGATAGAGGAGCGACGCGACCAGGATGATCGCTGGCCCCGAGGGAATGCGGGTCTGGAACGACAGCACCAGGCCGACATAGCCGGAGACGATCGCGGAGGTGACGGCGATGCAGATCATCGGCGTGACGTCGCGCGACCAGAACCGGGCGATGCCCGCCGGCAGGATCATCAGGCCGACCGCGAGCAAGGTGCCGAGCGCCTGGAAGCCGTTGACGAGGTTGACGACGATCAGGCCGAGGAAGATCAGGTGCGCCGGCGCGCCGGCGCGGCTGACGGTGCGCAGGAACAGCGGGTCGACGCTCTCGACCACCAGCGGGCGATAGATCACGGCGAGCACGACCAAGGTGAGCGTGGCATTGAAGGCCACCATCAGCAGGGTCGGATCGTCCATCGCCAGGATGTTGCCGAACAGCACGTGCAGCAGATCGATATTGGTGCCCTTGACCGAGACGATGGTGACGCCGATCGCCAGCGACGCCAGGTAGAAGGTCGCGAGCGACGCGTCCTCCTTCAGCCCGGTCGAGCGCGACACCAAGCCCGACAGCAGCGCCACGGCGAAGCCTGCGATCAGCCCGCCGGTCGTCATCGCGAACAGATTGAGCCCCGACAGTAGGAAGCCGATCGCGGCTCCCGGCAGGATCGCATGCGCCATGGCGTCGCCGACCAGGCTCATGCGCCTGAGCATCAGGAAGACGCCGATCGGTCCGGAGCCGAGCGACAGCGCGATGACCGCGGCGAGCGCGCGGCGCATGAACTCGAAATCCGAGAACGGAGCGAACAGCACCTCGCGCAGCATCACGCCGCCTTGGAGGCTTGCGGGGGCACGCAGGGCGCGGCGGCATCGTCGAACGCCTCGCACATCCGGCGCGCCTGCGCGAGATTGTCCGTTGTCAGCACCTCCGCCGTCGGTCCCCAGGCCACGGCCTCGCGCGCCAGCAGCAGGGTCTGCGGGAAATGCGCGCGCACCATGTCCATGTCGTGCAGCGCCGCCAGCACGGTGCGCCGCTCGCCATGCCAGTGCTCGATCAGTTGCAACAGGTCGGACGACGTTTTGGAATCCATCGCGTTGAACGGCTCGTCGAGCACGATCACGCGGGCATCCTGCAGCAGCACGCGCGCAAACAGCATGCGCTGCATCTGGCCGCCCGACAGCGTGCCGATGCCGCGGCCTTCGAATCCGGTCAGGCCGACGGCGGCGATGGCCTGCGCGATCTTCTCACGCGCCGCCGCGCCGATGCCGCCGAACATGCCGGTGCTGCGCCACAGTCCGGTGCTGACGAAATCGAACACCGAGATCGGGAAGGAGCGGTCGATATCGGCGATCTGCGGCAGATAGGCGATCTCGCGCGGCTTGAGGCCGGCGGCCGTGATGCTGCCGGCGAGCGGCTTCAACAGGCCGACGATGCCGCGGAACAAGGTCGATTTACCGGCGCCGTTGGGACCGATCACGGCCAGCAGCGCGCCCTCCGGCACCTCGCCGGAGAGATGATGCACGGCCGGGTGGCGGTCATAGCCCAGGGTGACGTCGCGGAACTGCAGCTGTGCCACCGCCGCCCTCACCGCATCGCCATGATGACGATCACCCAGAGCGCCGCGCTGGCCGCCAGCGCCGCGCCGAGCCGTGTCGCGACCGGCATGCGCAGGATCGACCACGGCGCGGGCTGCGCCGGATGCGGCGCCCCCGAATCGTGGCTGTGGGCATGGCCGTGACCATGGGTATGCCCGTGCGCGTGGCCATGGCTATGGCTATGAAGGGCGGACTGCGTCATTTCGTCATGATGTTACATTATAACATCACCCCTGTCCACCGCGGGCTGAGGCGGTGTTTCCAGGGCCGGATGCGTTCATTCCACTCGTCATTGCGAGTGACCAGCAACTCCGTCAGCTCAGATACCGCATCAGGGCGAGGCCGCCGAACAGGCCGGCGATGGAGATACCGACCGAGCCCACCACGTAGAGCACCGCCAGGCCAACCGCCCCGCGCTCGTAGAGCAGCGCGGTGTCGAGCGAGAAGGCCGAGAACGTGGTGTAGCCGCCCAGGATGCCCGTCATCAGCACCAGCCGCCACCATTGATGGCTGCCGCCGCTCCGGAAGGTGAAATAGCCTGCGATCAGGCCCATGACGGTCGAGCCGGTGATGTTGATGATGAAGGTGCCGTAGGGAAAGGCGGTACCGAACGCCTTACCGCTCGCCATGTTGACGGCGTGGCGCAGCGCAGCCCCGGAGCCGCCACCGACGAAAACGAGCAGATAGCCTAACAACTGATTCACGACCTCACCTTGCATCCTGCGCCCGGAGCGGACCCCTGCCCGCCCGGCATCACCCGCAAAATCTCTGCCGAAACGTGTCGTCCGTTGCAAGGATCGTCCTGATCCTTGCTATGAAAAAGGGCCATGAAAAAGGGCGGCGAGCCGAAGCCGCCGCCCTGGTCACTTGCTCGCGTCGGCAATCAGATCGCCTTGCTGTAGAGCTCTTCGACGTATTCCCAGTTGATGAGGTTCTCGACGAACGCCTTCAGATAGTCGGGACGGCGGTTGCGATAGTCGATGTAGTAGGAGTGCTCCCAGACGTCGCAGCCGAGGATCGGGGTGGCGCCATGCACCAGCGGGTTCTCGCCGTTCGGGGTCTTGGAGATCTCGAGCTTGCCGTTCTTGACCGAGAGCCAGCACCAGCCCGAGCCGAACTGGCCGACGCCGGCCGCGGCGAAGTCGGCCTTGAACTTCTCGAAGCCGCCGAGATCCTCATTGATCTTCTTCTCCAGCGCGCCCGGCAGCTTGGAGCCGCCGCCATTCGGCTTCATCCACGACCAGAAATGGATGTGGTTGAAGTGCTGGCCGGCATTGTTGAACACGGCGGGGTTTTTGCCGAACGAGCCCTTGACGATCTCCTCGAGGGACTTGCCTTCGAATTCGGTCCCCTTGATCGCATTGTTGCCGTTGGTCACATAGGCCTGATGATGCTTGTCGTGATGGTACTCGAGCGTCTCCTTGGACATGTAGGGTCCGAGGGCTTCATAGGCGTAAGGCAGGGGGGGAAGCGTAAAGGTCATGGGGGCGGTTCCGCAACTTGTGGAAGACGGGATTTAACGGGACCTTCTTATAGAAGGTTCCGACACCGTAAAACACCGTGAATTTGGAAAAAGCGAGCCGCTTTGATGAGCATCGAGATCGACGTATTGAATGGTGACGCCGCCTGGCCGCTGGTCAAGCCGCTTTACGACGCGATTTGGCCGCCGGAGGTGGTCGCCGGTTTGCCGTGGGCTGGTATCACATTTGCGCATGCCGACCTGCGGGTGCTGGTGCAGGACGACAGGGGCGAGGTGCTGTGCCATGTCGGCATCTATCGCCGACTCGTGAAGTGGAACGGCCAGAACGTCAATGTCGCCGGCATCGGCGGCGTTTTGACGCGTCCCGACATGCGCAACCGCGGCCTCGCCACGGTGGGACTGAACGCGGCGATCCAGACCCTGCGGCACGAGGACTCGATCAACTACGCCGTGCTATTCTGCGCGGCGGATCGCATCCCCTTCTACACGGCGAGAGGCTTCATCCCGTTCGACGGCGACGTCTACGCCGAGCAGCCCGAGCAGGGCCGCATCCGCTTCGACCGGCTGTCCGCGCTGGTCCACGACGTCAAGCGCACCGCGCCGACCCGCGGCACCATCGACCTCTGCGGATTGCCGTGGTGACTCCGTTCTCCCCTCCCTTGTTTGAATCGTAAATCCGTTCTCCTTTCCGCTGTCGTCCCGGACAGCCGTGACGCGCGCCAGCGCGTCGCGGCGCCGATCCGGGACCCATACGCCGCGGCGGTTGCGAGACGCGAAAGGCCAACGGCCAGCGTGCCTCAAACCGCTCCCTGGGGGTATGGGTCCCGGCGTTCGCCGGGACGACAGCGGAGTTTGTCGCGGCAGTCCAAACCATGTCCCGACCGGGACGACAGCGCAGCGCCCGGCGCAACTTCCGGAAAAAATAATTAACTTGCGTATTATCGGAAATCATGATTATCTCCGTGCATCCCGCCTCACCGCAGAGGGGCGTAGCGCGCGATCGTCACGACACGCGAGGTGGGGATGCGATGGCCGCGAGAGATCGCAGCATTCTCTTCGACGAGGATGCGGACGAACGATACCTCGCGGACGTGAAGTCGCAGCGTCCTGACACCCCGACGCTGGTGTCACCCGCGCAATGCGCAAGCATGGTCGCGGCATGGTGGCCAACAAGCCCGGCGCACCAGGGAGACTGCGTATAAGCGTGAAGACCGTCGCGCAGGGAATGCCGGAGTGTTCGGCTTTGCCTGTGGTACCTGCCGCCTGCATTTTTTTCGCAGGCGGGCCATGGGTGAGGCCTTCACCCGGCATTCCCTGCGCCCTCCGCACTTTCAAGAGGGCCACATGGATCGCAGCACTCGGGCATCACATGCCGCGAGGCCGCGCTGCCGTGTCCCGGCCCTGTCATCAGCTGTTTGAGTCGTAAATCCGCCAAACCCACCGCTGTCGTCCCGGACAAGCCGTGACGCGCGCCAGCGCGTCGCGGCGCCGATCCGGGACCCATACGCCGCGGCGGACGTGATGGGCACAATGCCAATGACCGGTCTGCCTCAAACCCCTCCCTGGTGGTATGGGTCCCGGCGCCGCGTGCGCAGTTGCGCACCAGGCCGGGACGACAATGGAGTTTGTCGCGGCAGTCAAAGCCATTTCCAGTGCATGAGACAACCGAGCAAGGGATTGAGACGTTCCGTCGGCGATGCACCTGATCGTGATGATCCCGCTTTGGACAACCGCTGCTCTGCGATTGCAACTGCGCCGTTTGCTGTTATGGAAACGCGGCTTCAACGGGGGGTAAGATGATTTGGAAATTGCGTTTGGCTGGTCTTGCGCTGGCGACCGTCGTGATGGCGCAGCCCGCTTTGGCTGCCGATGATCCGACCGGCACCTGGCTGACCCAGGCCGGCGACGCCAGGATCAAGGTCGCCAAATGCGGCGCCGGTCTCTGCGGCACCGTCGTGTGGCTGAAGGAGCCGATGGACACCGACACCGGCAAGCCGGCCGTCGACAACAAGAATCCGAATCGCGCGCTTGCCAACCGCCCGATCATCGGCCTGCAACTGTTCGAAGGCGTTCACGCGGAGGGGCCGAACAAATGGTCCGGCAAGATCTATAACGCCGATGACGGCCAGAGCTACACCAGCCACATCTCCGTCTCCGGCCCGGACACGCTGAAGGTGGAAGGCTGCGTCGGATCGCTGTGCGGCGGCGAGACCTGGACCCGCGCGCGCTGATCAGCGCTCAGGCGACCGCGGCCTTCAACGCGGTCGCAGCCGACGCGTAGCCGCCTCGCGCGCCGTCGATGAAGTGGACGTGATCCGGCCGGATCGCGGACGGCGTGAAGCAGGTCATCATCGCGGCATCCTGGCGATGCAGCCCGTAGCGGACGATGCCGCGCGACGCCGCCGCGCCAAGCCGGCGCTCCAGGTCCTGCGCGAGCTCGTCGGTGCAGTCGAGGATCATGCGCAGCGCATCGTCATATTTGCGGAAGTCGGAATTCTCGACCACCTGCTGCTTGTAGAGATCCGGCACGAAGCCGCCGATGCTGATGTTGAACCGCATCACGGCATAGACGAACAGCGTCCGTCCGAGCACGCGGGCCCAGCGCGACAACAGCGGTCCGCGCGCGGCGCGGACTTCGTAGCCGAATCCCTGCGGCGGCCATCGCAGCGCCGGCGCGCCGGCCGGCACCGGCCGCCCGGCATCGGGGCTGCGTTCGGTCAGGGTGATGATCTCCTCGATCACCTTGCGATAGGCCTGCGCATCGGCGCCGGGGGCCGGCAGCACCAGCACCGACAGGATGAGGCCGCGTGCCGCCGGGATCTCCTCGAACCGGCACGATAGTCCGGACAGATCGGGCTGCGCACCGGACGGCGCCGGCGTAATCGCGAACTCGCCCCGCTTCATCGCGGCCTCGGCCCAGCCCAGTCCGCCGCCTGCAAACATCGCGTAGGACAGGTTGGCCGACGGACCGTAGCGCGCCACGCGGACGTCGAGGCCCTGCGCGCGGATCGCGCTCACCGGCACCAGGGCGACACGCATCGCGAGATCGAGATCCTCCCTGACCCAGGTCGCGGTCGCGGCAAGGGCCTCGCGCGCGGCCGCTTCGTCATCCGGGCTGACGGCGAAGCTCGCGCCGTCGCCCCCGAACACGAATGGGAATTCGCGCCCTTCCAAGGCATTGGTGACCGCGGCGATGACCGCCGCCCCGGCCATGTTGACCGCCTTGTAGCGCCTGTCGGCGATCGCCTTGGTCGACTCGACGATGTCAGCCGTGCCGATCAGCCAGTCATCCGGCACCGGCTGGTAGAGCTGCGGCTCCATCAGGCGCGCGAAGCCGCGAAACACCGGAATCGAGGCATAGTAGTCCGCAGCGCTGGTCTTCGACATTGAGAGGCATCCGTCCGGGGTGCGCGTCCAATGAGGAGCTACGTTCTTTCCTGTCAAGCGGGTTCAGGCAACGATATTCGGCAGCGGACGTGTCGCCTGACGGATTGCACCGCGTTATCGTTCCATCGGCATTGACGTGCTAGCCTATCGCCATCATGGCCGACACCTCACCCGTTCCACAACTCGCCGCCCGCGCGCTCCAGATCGCGGACCGCATCAATACCGCCGGCTTCGAGGGCCAAGTGCTGTCGGCGACGCCGCTGGCGGTCCGCATCGGCGAGACGGGTATCGCCGTGGTCTTCCGCTACGGCGTCGTCGTCTTCATCGGCCTGTCGGTGGCGGAGGAGATCAACTTCCTCGACCGGCTGAGCGCGCGACTGTTCGGCCCGATCGCGCCGCACGAGGAAGAGACGGCCAAGGTCCAGGTCGCGCGCGAATCCGACGAGCCGATCCCGGTCGGCGGCCCGGTCCTGGTCAAGGAATTGTCGCTGGAGCGGCTGCTCATCGTCGCCGATGCGCTGGCCAAGAGCGTCGTGCTCGGCCGCAGCGAGCGCGAGATCGCCAACGTGTTCGACACGATCGAGCCGTTCGCGCGCGAGCTGGCGCTGCTGGGGCGAACATCGAAGAGCCGGGTGGCGATGCTCAAGCTGCTCGGCGAGGCGCTGCTGGTGCAGCACCGCGTCTCCGGCCGCGTGGCGGTCGGCGAGAAGCCGGACGTGTTGTGGGACCGGCCCGATCTGGAACGGCTCTATGCACGGCTCGAGGACGAGTATGAGCTGAAGGAGCGGGAGGACACCCTCAACCGCAAGCTCGCGGTGATCGCGGAGACGGCGACCACGCTCGCCGACATCATCGACACCAAGCGCTCGCTGCGGCTCGAGGTCATCGTCGTCATCCTGATCGCCTGCGAGATCGTGCTCGGCTTCTACGAGATCTTCGCCCGCGGCGGGCATTGACGGCAGAGCCTCGACCGGCTGCCATCGCATTCAGCGATGGTTCAGACGCGGCATGGAACTCTCGCATGGGCGCGATGAGCGATGCTGGGGGATGTCGAACCATGACGTGGGTGGGGAGCTTGCGACCGTCGCCGGCGGCAGCCAGCCACGAGGTGTGGCGAGCGCCCCGCCGCCGGCGCGGCGATGCTGGTCCGCCAATGCCGTCACACCAGCGCTCTGACGTTCCAAGTCGCATGACGGACCCCGGCAAGCTTCGCCAGCTCGGACACGACGCGGTCGAGATCGACCGTATCGACCGCGAGCGGCACCAGCGTCGCGATGATCTCGACGATGTCCTCGGAGCGATAGACAACCTCGGTCTCCCGCACCGGGTATTTGGCCGCCTCCAGCCGCTCGTCGAGCGCCTCGCGCAGCTCGGCGGCGCGCAGCCCGTCGGTGGTCAGGACGATCTCGTAGTTCGCCTCCGAGGTCTGCGCATTGAGCGGGATGCGATCGATCGCATTGACCAGCGGCCGCAGCAAGGTGTTGCCGGCCAGCACGAACACCGTCAGCGCCACCGACTGCGCGATCAGGTCGGCGCCGGCGCAGGCGCCGACCGCGGCGGACGCCCACAGCGTCGCGGCGGTGTTGAGGCCGCGGACGTTCATGCCCTCCTTCATGATCGTGCCGGCGCCGAGGAAGCCGATGCCCGACACCACATAGGCGATGATCCGCACCGCGCCGTCGGCGCCGGTCAGGCGGTTGCCGAGGTCGACGAAGGCGGCCGCGCCGACGGCGACCAGCACGTTGGTGCGCAGGCCGGCGCTGCGCTGCCGGTATTGCCGCTCGGCACCGATCAGCGTGCCCAGCACGAACGCCGTGAACAGGCTCACGAGCGTGTCGAGGAAGTCGAAGACCTGGAAGGTGTGGAGGAATCGCATGGGCTTGCTGACTGTCTACGGTATTACGCTCCGTGGCCTGCCTGGCGGCAGCGGCACGCGTGGCATCCGGCGGCGGAACCGTCGCGAGAAGGCCGCTTTCTTAAGCCGTCCTTGATCGAAATCAAATCCCCGTCCCTCCCGTATACTTTAGGCTGATATGATCAACAGGCAGATGACGTCCGGCAAACACATGACGCCATTCTCCGACGTCCGCAGGGATCACAGCCCGGCCGTCCGGTTGGGATATGATGCGGTGAGCGCGGTGAAGCTGTCCCAGGAGCTCACCGCCGAGATCGACGCCTGGGCGGAGGTTCACCAGATGACACGCTCCGACGCCATCGGCCAGTTGCTCACGATCGGCCTGCATGCATCGCGGCCGGCCGCAGCCGGGCAGCCCACGTCGCGGGATCCCGTCGCCATCGAGCAGAATGCGATCCGGCTGATCGATCGGATGCTCGATCCGAGCCTGTCCGCCGAGGAGCGCGAGCGGCGGATCCGCCGCCTGATCGAAGGTCCTGCGGAATTTGCCAACGAACGGATCGACCTGCCGCGGCATCCAGGCTGACGCGAACGGCTCAGGCGGCCGAGCGCGCCACCACGGCCTCGTAGATGTCGTCCTCCTGCGCCGTGTGCATGCGGACCAGCGTCTCTATCGCCTCGATCACCCGTTGCGCATCGCGGATCAGATAGCGATCCACATGTTCGGACGGCAGATCCTCGACCAGCCGGCCGAGCAGGCGCGCCAGATGCAGGATCTCGCGATGCGCGCGGCTCATTGCCGACAGGCCGTGGCTCTCCTGCAGGAGCCGCGCAAGCTTCGGATAGACCGATCCCTCGTCGTCGCGCTCATGCGCCACGACCTTGTCCTGCACCACGCCGTTCGCCTCCATGATCAGCGCCACGGCGCCGTCGGGCGGGGCTTCGTCGAGCGCATCGACGATCGCGCGCAGGCGGTCGAGGCCGCGCAGCAGCGCCTGGTGATCATGCCTGAGCCCTCGGCCGTCTTCGGCCGTGATCCGGCCGGCTTTGCTGCGGCCGGCCGGGAACAGAGCGCGGAGCGCGTTGAGGATGACGGCGACGTCGATGGCTTCCTGGACCAGGGCCGCAGGCACCGGCTGCAGCAGGCCGAAGGCCGCGGCCCCCATCGCCACGAACGACAGGCCCATGCCGACGAAGATGCTCTCCAGGGCGATGCGTCGGGCGCGCTGCGCGATCACGATCGCCTCGCCGACGCGATCGAGCCGATCGGCGAGAATGACCACGTCGGCGGCTTCCGACGAGGCGCTGGCACCACGGGCGCCGAGCGCGATGCCGACGTCGGCGGAGGCCAGCGCCGGAGCATCGTTGATGCCGTCGCCCACCATGATGGTGGGATGCAGCCGCTGCTCGCTCTTGACCGCCTCCACCTTGTCGGAGGGGACACGGTCCGCCAGCACGGCGTCGAGGTCGAGCGCCGCGCCGATCGCCTGGGCGGCCGCGGCGCGGTCCCCGGTCACCATGACCATGCGCGCGATGCCGGCCTCGCGGAGCCAGCGGATCGCGCGCGGCGTATCCGCGCGCAGTTCGTCCGCCAGCAGCAGCGCCCCGATCGGGCGCCCCTCGATCGCAACGAAGACGATCAGCGCCGACCGCCACGACGCGCGGCGGATCGCGCGCGCCGCCCAGGGCGGCGGCGTCCGGCTGCCGAGCACGAGGTCGCGCGAGCCGGCCATCACAGGGCGGCCATCGATCAGACCTTCGAGGCCCGAGCCCATGGTTTCCCTGACCTGTTCGGGCACCTTCAGCTTCAGCCCGCGCGCCTGGCCGGCCTGAACGATCGCGTGCGCCACCACGTGGTGCGAGGCCTGCTCGAGCGATGCGCAGAGCAGCAGCACCGCATCGGCGTCCTCGCCCGGCGCGGCGTCGACCGACAGCAGCCGCGCGCCGCCGACGGTCAGCGTGCCCGTCTTGTCGAACAGCACGGTATGGGCGCGCGCGAGCGCCTCGAGCTTGCCGCCGCCTTTGACCAGAATGCCGCTTCGGGCCGCCTGCGCCACGCCGGCAATGAAAGCGACGGGTGCAGCGAGAATCAGCGGGCACGGCGTTGCCGCCACCAGCACGGCAAGACTCCGGATCAGATCGCCCGAAGCCAGATAGGCGGCCCCCGCGATGGCGAGGCTGACGGGCAGGAAGATCAGCGCATAGCGGTCGGCAAGCCGCACGAACGGCGCCTTCGCGGTCTGGGCCGTCGTCACCAGCTTGACGATGCCGGCATAGGTGCTTTCGCCCGCAGTGGCGGTGACCGCCATTTCGAACGTGTCGCCGGCATTCACCGATCCCGACAGGATCGCCATCCCGCGCGTCTTCGTCACCGGGATCGGCTCCCCCGTGAGCGCCGACTCGTCGACGACCGCGATGGTCGCTTCGACCATGCCATCGACCGGGACGATCTCGCCGGCGCGGACCATCAGGCGATCACCGACCGCGACGCTGGCGATCGGAACGTTGTCGATCTGGTCGCCACGGCGGCGATGTGCCTCGCGCGGCGCGCGATCGACCAGCGCGCGCAGATCGTGCTCGGCGCGGGCGACGGCAATGTCTTCGAGCACGTTGCCGCCGGAATACATCAGCGCCACGACAGCGCCGGCCAGCGGCTCGCCGAGGATGATCGCCGCGCTCATCGACACCAGCGCGATCGCGTCGACGCCGATGCGGCCGGCCAGGACATCGCGGACGATCGAGACGATCAGCCCCAGGATGACCGGAACGGTCGAGGCCGTAAAAGCGATCCCGGCAAGATCGGGGCGACCGAGCACATGCGCGAGGCCGCCCGCGGCGAGGCCCGCGATTGCGATCGCGACGAGGGTCCACCGCAGAATGCGCTCGAACATGGATACCGGTTCCGGATTGCGCCGGCACTATCGCTGCTGCCGCCCGTCGGACCCTTGAGCGAAATCAACGGCGAGAGCGACCGATCGCCGCAAATGGCTCAGGCGGTATTGCCTGCATCGACCGTCAGCACGGTGCCGGTGACATTGCGCCCGCCATCGCCGAGCAGGAATTCAACCATCGCCGCCACGTCATCCGTTTCCGGCAGCCGCCGCAACGCGCTGCGGCCGGCGATGCGCCGCTGCTGCTCCTCGTCCATGCTCTGCGTCAGCTCGGTGGCGATGAAGCCCGGTGCGATCGCGTTCACGGTGATGCCGACCTTGCCGACCTCGCGCGCCAGCGAGCGCGTGAAGCCGTTGGCCGCCGCCTTGGTCGCGCCGTAGACGGACAGGCCGTTGTAGCCGGTGGAGGCGATGATCGAGGAGATGTTGATCACCCGCCCCTCGCCCGCGGCCATCATGTGGCGAACGACATATTTCGTCAGGATCATCGGTGCCAGAACGTTCAGCCGCACCAGGGCCTCGATCTCCGAATTGTGCATGGTCGCCAGCAGCCCTTCGGTGCCGAGACCGGCATTGTTGACGAGACCGTAGAGCGGACCGTACTCGTCGCGGACCGACTTCACGAAGGCCGGAAGTTCGTCGACGACGCTGAGATCACAGGCGCGGAAATGAATCCCGGCGCTGCTGGCGCTGAACTCGGCGATCGCAGCGCGCAGTTCCTCGCTTTCCCGGCGGGCCACCGTGACGACGTCATAGCCAGCGCCAGCGAGCCTGCGCGCGATGGCGAGCCCGATGCCGCGGCTGCCGCCGGTGACGAGAACGTTACGCATCGGCGCGCGCCAGCTTGCCGGCCGGTGTGACGTCGAGCGCCGGCACGACACGGATCATCGCCGGCACCTTGTGGGGCGCGAGGCGCGCGCGGCACGCGGCGAGGATCTCATTGCGGACCGCCTCGGTCCGCGCCGGATCGGCATCCGCCGTCAGCACGACCTCGGCGACGACGATGCCGCCGGTGATCGGGCTGCGCCGCGACTTGGCGCGCGACATCCGCACCTCGGGATGGCCATTGATCACGGCCTCGATTTCTTCCGGATGGACCTTGAGCCCGCCGACATTGATGATGCCGTTGCGGCGCCCGACGAAGTAGTAGCGATCGCCGCGCAGCTCGACCATGTCACCGGTATCGACATAACCATCCGTATCGGTCAGGGCAGCCGCAGCGCGTCCGACATAGGCGTGCGCGGCGCGCTTGGAGCGAATGCGCAGCGAGCCGTCCGTGACCTTCATGTCGACGGCCCCGCGGCCTTCGCCGAGCAGCGTCGCAGGAAAACCCTCCAGCCCATCATTGACGGCGAAGCCGACGCCGGCCTCGGTCGAGGCGTAGGCGTGACCGATCGAAGCGCCGGGGAACGCCTGCTTCAATCCGTCGAGCACGGCCTGGTCGGCGATCTCGCCGGAGAGACGCACATAGCGCGGCGCGAAGCCCTCCACTGCCCCACTCATCAGCAGCTTGCGCCAATGCGACGGCGTTCCGGACATGTGCGTAACGCCGCGTGCGTTGAGACGCGCGACGTGGTCCGATAGCCCCTCGCCCGGATCCGACAATACCATGGAGCCGCCGCCGACGATGGCGCGCAGGAAGATCTGCAGGCCGCCATAGCGGCGGATGTCGTAGAACGTCGCCCACACCGGCATGGCTTCGCCAGGTACCGGACGGTCGCCGATGATCGCGCCGCACAGACCGTCCAGCGTATGCCCGACAATCTTTGGCACGCCCGATGTACCCGATGTCAGCATCAGCCATTCGGTGGCGCGCACCGTCTGCACGACCGCGGCAGAAGGCTGCGGCAGGGCGACCTCGATCACGAGATCGACGCCGCAGGCGTCGAAACGCCGGACCTCATCGGTCACGATGGCGTCGATGTCAGCATCGGCAATGATGCTGGCGAGGTGCTCGCCCTTGAGATCCGGCGGACACAGCAGGAGACGTCGTGCGACGCCATCGATCTCGATCAGCGCAAGGCCGGCGAGGAGCTGGCCGGAGGTCGCCAGCAGCACCGAACGTCCGTTGAGCTCTTCGGTGCGGCCGCCGAGGCTGCTTCCGCGCGAGAGCTCGGCGAGCGATATGACGTGACGCGGATCGGAGATCGTCCGTTCGGTCAGCGCGGTCCCGAGATGGTCGCGAAGGGCGAAGATCTCACGCGGGGACATTCTCATAGGCCCCGATGAAGTCGCCTATCGTGTTGGGGAACGTCACATCCTCGGACAGGGTGAACGGATCGACGCCGAGATCGTCCTCGAGACGGGCGACCAGGATGGCGAAAGCGAGCGAGTCGAAGCCGGTCTCATGCAACGTCAGCTCGTCGGTCAGCGGCGGCAGCTTGACCTTCTGTTCTTCCGCAATCTGCTTGATCGCTGCAATGATTCTTAACCGTACCGACATGGGCCAATCCGCTCACTGTTCAAACGATGAAACCGACCATAGGGCCAGAAGGTGAAGGAACCCGGACTGGCCCGCGATGTTTCGGGACCGTTGGTAAATGCCCATCATGGCCTATGATTAAAATCACCTACAAACGAACCTCGCCGGCGAGGATCCGCGCATGCAGATCGCGATCGAGCGGGTAATATGCACCTGTCCCGGCGTCTCGCACGTAGAGCGGCTCGTGCACGACCGACGGATCGAAGCCGTCGCGCATCAGCTCCTGCTTCTTCTGCTTGAATGTTTCAGTCGACTGCAGCGACGACGTGATGCGGAGCGCCACCGGCCGCGCGTAGGACGGCAACCTTCGGGCAAGTTCGACGGAGAGACGATCGAGATCGAAGCTGTCGCCGACGACGAGCGCGGCCATCCCGGCGCGCCCATCGGTCCCCGGCACGACAACACCATAGGTCGATGCTTCCAACACGCCGGGACATTGCAGGATCGCCTCGTTCACCTCGCTGGTCGCGACGTTCTCGCCCTTCCAGCGGAAGGTGTCGCCGAGACGATCGACGAAATAGAAGAAGCCCTGGTCGTCCTGGCGCATCAGGTCACCGGTGCGGAACCAGGCATCGCCCTTCTCGAAGACGTCGCGCAGGATCTTCTTCTCCGTCTCGCCCGTATCGGTATAGCCTTCGAAGCGACCGCCTCCCTTGTCCGCCGTACCGATGCGGCCAATGGCCTCGCCGATCTCGCCGCGCGTGCAGACGAGGCACCGTCCGTCAGCTCCGCGCAGGGGTGCGCGCTGGTCGGCGTCCAGCTTGATGATTTCGGCGGGAAAGCGATGCGCGAGCAGCGACGGCACGCGCCCGATCGATCCCACCCTGCCCTCGACATTGTAGAGCGAGAAGTTGCCTTCGGTCGCGGCATAGAATTCCAGCACTTGAGGAATGCGGAAACGCGCCTGGAATGCCTCCCAGACGTCACCGCGCATGCCGTTGCCGCAGGCGAGCCGCAGCCGATGCGCGCGGTCGAAATCGGACGGCGCGGCGGCCAGCAGATAGCGGCAGAGCTCGCCGATATATTGCAGCAGCGTGCAATCGTGACGGACGATGTCGCGCCAGAAATTGCGCACCGAGAATTTCTCGGCGAGCACCGCGGCTCCCCCGGCGCGCAGCATGCTGCAGGGCGCGACGATGCCGCCGACGGAATGATAGACCGGCAGACAGTCATAGAGGCGATCGTCGGGACCTGCGCCGGTGAGGCCGGCAAACCATCCGCCCCAGTTCATGATGCGGCGATGGCTGATGCTGGCGGCCTTGGGCAGGCCCGTCGTGCCGGAGGTGTAGATCAGCAGCGCGCGGTCGTTGATCGTCACAGCGCGGCGCTCGGTTGGGTCGAGCGCGTGCGTATCCATCGCGGCGATCGCGACGTCGAGATCGCCGCCGTCGGCAAACCAGACACGCGGCCCGCCCGCGATCAACGGCGCAACCTCCGTATAGGCTTCGTGGAAGTCCTTGGAGACGATCACATGGATTGGCCGGGCCACATTGATGCAATGCGCGAGCGACGGTCCGATGAGATTGGCGTTGATGAGCGCAACAACACCGCCGACGCGGCTGATCCCGAGCCAGGCGGCCAAGTAGTCGGGCCGGCTCGGCATCATCAAGGCGACCGTGTGGCCAGGCCCGATGCCGTTGGCCAACGCCCAGCGGGCGTATCGGCTGATGCGCGCAGACAGGGCGGAATAGCTCAGCGTCTCGCGATCGGAGATCAGCGCCGGCCGTTCGGGCTGCTTCGCAGCCCAGTCGTCCACCACGTCGGCGAACAGCCGCGTGGGCTCTGCTTCGATGCGCGAGGTCAGCTCGATCGCTCTCAACCAGATCTTCGCCGCCGACGGGCTCCGAGGGGCCGTGCTGAGTTCCACAGATCGATCCAACGGCCCGGAGTTCATGAACGCCCTCACCCCAATTCGGCGTGCTTATAGGCGGTGTGGCCTCACCAGCCGTTAATCGGGAGGGTTAACCGGCCGAGAGTGCGTCGCTGTTGATGCGAATGCGATCCTTTACGAAGTTCTCGGAAATGCCGGTTAGCGTACCGCTCCCAGAACATGCCAACGCGAAGGCCGGCATGCCCAAGGACACGATGACACGACGCGCATTGCTGCGCTGCGCCGCCTGGAGCAGTGTTGCAGCCATGACTTCGACCACGGCGTTCGCCGGAGTTGATGCGCCCTATCCGGCTCAGCCCGTCACCTGGGTCATTCCGTTTGCCCCGGGCGGAGCCACCGGCCGGCTGTCGCTGCTGATCTGCGATCAGCTGACCCGCCGACTGGGCCAGCCCTTCGTGCTCGATCACCGGCCGGGTGCGGGCGGCGCGACCGCCACCAAGAGCGTCGCGAGCGCCGCGCCGGACGGCTATACGATCCTTGCGACCTCGACCGCCAACGTCATCACCGCCTCGACCGACCGCTCGCCCGACGGCGATCTCATCCCCGTCGCCGGCATGGCGCGCATGCCGCTGCTGCTGCTGGTCAGCCGGCAGCTGCCTGTCAAGACGCTGCCCGAATTCCTGGCCTATGCCAAGGCCAACCCGGGCAAGCTCAGCGTCGGCTCCGCCGGTCCCGGCACCGTCCAGCTGCTGTCGGCCGAGCTGTTCCGGACACTCGGCGGCCTCACGTGGTCGACTGTGCACTATCGTGGCTCGGGTCCGGCCCTGACCGACCTCGCCTCCGGCCACATCCACGCGATGTTCGACAACGCCGCTTCCGCCGTCGACCTTTTGCGCAGCGGCAAGGTCCGGGCGCTGGCCGTCACGACGCGCGAGCACGCCGCCGCCTTCCCCGATCTGCCGCCGGTCGCCGACGTGCTGCCGGCGTTCGAAACCTCCGGCTTCTATGGCGTCGCCGTGCCGCACGGCACGCCGAAAGCCATCGTCGAGCTGCTCAACCGCGAGATCAACGCCGCGCTGGCCGATCCCGACATCAGCAGGCAGTTCGCCGAGGTCGGCGCCACGCCGCTCATCGGCGACGTCGGCGTCTACACCGCGACCTACCGCGCCGAGATCATGCACTGGCGCAAGCTGGTGCCGCAGGTGAGCGCGAAGAACTGACCTCCGCGCCCGGCGACCCGCCTGCCTCAGGCCCCCGCGACGCCCTGCAGCACCAGCCGGTTGAGACGGGCCGCGAAGGCGGCCGGATCCTCCGGCAGTTCGCCGTCGAGGATCTGCGCCTGCTCGAGCAGCAGGAACGACAGATCGTCGACCTTGGCCTTGTCGGCGGCGGCCTTGGCGACCGCCACGACCAGCGGATGGCGCAGATTGATCTCGAGGATCGGCTTGGTGCGCGCCCCGCGCGCCTGCTGCGAGAGGATGCGCTCCAGCTCGCGATCGGGACCATGGCTGCCGGCCACCAGGCACGACGCGCTGGTGGTGAGCCGGGTCGAGACCTTCACGTCGGTGACGTGATCGCCGAGGCTCGCCTTGATCAACGCGATCGTGTTGGCCTCGTCGGCCGCCGGCTGCGCCTCGTCCTCGGCCTTCGGCTCCGTCACCGGGATCGGATCGAAGTTGATGTCGCCCTGGCTCAGCGACTTCAGCGGCTTGCCGTCATATTCGAGCCGCGCCGAGGTCCAGAACGCATCGACCGGATCGGTCAAGAGCAGCACCTCGACGCCACGTGCCTTGGCCGCCTCGAGCCGCGGATTGGACTTCAGCCGCTCGATGCTGTCACCGACCAGGAAGTAGATCTCGGTCTGGTTCTCCTTGAGGCCCTCGACATATTGCTTCAGCGAGCGCTTCTCGCCGGTCGTCGTGGTGAAGCGCGCCAGCGCCAGCAGCTTGTCACGGCGCTCGAAGTCCTCGTAGAGTCCCTCCTTGATGACGGCGCCGAAGGAGTCCCAGATCTTGTCGAAGTTCTCGGCGTCCTTCTCGGCCAGCTGCTCCAGCTCGCTGATCACCCGCGTCGTCACCGCTTTGCGGATCTGCGCCAGCTGCGGATTGTTCTGCAGCATCTCGCGCGACAGATTGAGCGGCAGATCCTCACTGTCGATCACGCCGCGGATGAAGCGCAGGTACGCCGGCATCAGGTCGGCGTCGTCGGTGATGAAGACGCGGCGGACATAGAGTTTGACCTTGCCCTTGCGCGCCGGCTCGAACAGGTCGAACGGCTTGGTCGAGGGCGCGAACAGCAGCACGGCATAGGAATAGCGGCCCTCGGCGCGGTAGTGCAGCGTCATCGCCGGCTCGTCGAACGCATGCGCGATCGACTTGTAGGCCTTGCTGTAGTCCTCCGGCGTCAGCTCGGATTTGGAGCGCTGCCATAGCGCGCTGGCGGAGTTGATCTGGCGCGGCTCGCCCTCCTCCGGCACTAGCATGATCGGGAACTGGATGTTGTCGGAATAGGCGGTGACGATGCGCTCGATCTCATAGGTTTCGAGATATTTCTTCGCGTCGTCCTTGAGGTGCAGCACGATCTCGGTGCCGCGCGCAACCCGCTTGGCATCCTCCTCGGACGCGGGCGCCACCTCGAAGCCCGCCCCGCCCGACGAGGTCCAGGTCCAGACCTCGCCGCCGCCGGCGCGGCGGCTGATCACCTGGATGCGGTCGGCGACCATGAAGGCCGAATAGAAGCCGACGCCGAACTGGCCGATCAGGCCGGTGCCGTCCTTGGCCTCGGCCAGCTTCTGCACGAACGCCTTGGTGCCGGAGCGGGCGATGGTGCCGAGATGGTCGATCAGCTCCTGGCGCTCCATGCCGATGCCGCTGTCGGCAATGGTCAGCGTGTCGGCGGCCTTGTTCGGGATGATGCGGATCTGCGGCGCCTCGCCGTCGCCGATCAGATCGGGCCTGGCGATCGCCTCGTAACGCAGCTTGTCACAGGCGTCCGAGGCATTCGAAATCAGCTCGCGCAGGAAAATGTCGGTCTCGGAGTAGACCGAATGCACCATCAGATGGAGCAGCTCGGAGACTTCGGCCTGGAAGGAATGGCTAACGGTGGCGGTGTCGGTCATCGTCGTACGTTGGCCCATGCTATCAGGGGTGGAGAGAGACCGTCGATATAGCGCGGCGGCGGCACCGATCAAGCCTTTCGGCCAGGGGGATCGTCGACCGATCGTTCGGCGGCCGCGAGCAGCTTGTCGATGACCGTGTCGAGGGTCGCGATCTCGGCGGCCGAAAGCACGCTCAGCAGATCGGCCTCGCGCGCCAGCGCATGGGGCACGATCCTGCGGTACAGCCCTCTGCCGGCAGCCGTCAACGCCACGATCCGCTCGCGGCCGTCCGCGGGATCGCGGCTCCGGCTGACGATGCCGCGGGCCTCCAGGCTCTGCATGGCGCGGCTGACATTCATCTTGTCGAGAGTCGTCAGCCGGCCGATCTCCTTGGTCGGCAGCCGCGGCTGCTCGCCGAGCGCCGCCAGGATCCGCCATTCCTGGCGCGACAGCGCGAAGCGGTCGGCATAGACCTCCGCCACCGCCAGCGACACCTGCTCGGCGAGCCGGGCAAGCCGGTAGGGAAAATAGCGCTGCAGCCGAAGCTCGGGCTCGGCGGCCCCCTCTCCATTTGTCCGGCCGCGGGTCTCGTTGGCCACCTTCGTCATCGCATCCCCTGCCTTCGTCCGTTCCAGGCGCTCGTCCCGGCGACCTCGATCAGATCCACATCGGGTTGATCTGGATCAAAGCCACACAATCGTATCATTCGTTACTATCCTGCCAACAATGATCATGGGAGGACCATCGTGCAGATCGAGAAGATTCATCACGTCGCCTATCGCTGCGTCGACGCCAAGGCCACCGTCGAGTTCTATAAGAAGGTCCTCAACATGGACCTGCTCGGCGCGATCGCCGAGGACAAGGTGCCCTCGACCAAGGCGCCAGATCCCTACATGCACATCTTCCTCGATGCCGGGAACGGCAACATCCTCGCCTTCTTCGAGCTGCCGAACTCGCCGCCGATGGGGCGCGATCCGAACACGCCGGAATGGACCCAGCACATCGCCTTCCAGGTGAAGGACATGGAGGAGCTCGAGGAAGCCAAGGCCCGCGCCGAGGCCGCCGGTCTCGACGTCGTCGGCATCACCGACCACACCATCTTCAAGTCGATCTATTTCCATGATCCGAGCGGCCACCGGCTGGAGATCGCGGCCTGGACCGCGACGCCGGAGCAGATCACGCGGATGAAGTCGGTCGCCCACGCCATGGTCGACGAATGGGCCACGACCAGGAAGCCGCCGCGGCACACCGCCTGGATGCACGAGAAGGAATTCGCCGGCAGCGACTGAGCGATTGCTCGTTCCGACAGTCCCGACCGCAACGCGCCAGGCGAGGCAGCCATGAGCAACTATGTCTATCCGCGATTTCCCTATGTCTGCTCGGCGGAGCAGCGCAGCGGCGAGACCCGCCGCCATCCGATCGTCGTGATCGGCGCCGGGCCGATCGGCCTCACCGCGGCGCTCGATGTCGCCGCCCGCGGCCAGCCGGTGGTCGTGCTCGACGACAACGACACCGTCAGCATCGGCTCGCGCGCGGTGTGCTACGCCAAGCGCCCGCTGGAGATCTGGGACCGGCTCGGCTGTGCCGCGCCGATGGTCGAGAAAGGCGTGAGCTGGAACATCGGCAAGGTGTTCTTCCGCGACCAGCTCTCCTATCAGTTCGACCTGCTGCCCGAGCCCGACCATCGCTGGCCGGCGATGATCAACCTGCAGCAATACTATCTGGAGGAGATCCTGGTCGACGCCTGCAGCAGGAGCCCGCTGGTCGATCTGCGCTGGAAGCATCGCCTCGTCAGCCTGAAGCAGAGCGAGGATTGCGCGCAGCTCGCGGTGGAGACGCCCGACGGCATCTTCACCATGGAGGCGCAATGGGTGATCGCCTGCGACGGCGCCAATTCCGACACCCGCCGGATGGTCGGCGCCGAGTTCACCGGCCAGTTCTTCCAGGACCGCTTCCTGATCGCCGACGTCAGGATGAAGGCGGACTTCCCCACCGAGCGCTGGTTCTGGTTCGACCCGCCGTTCCACCCGGGACAGTCGGTGCTGCTGCATCGCCAATCGGACAACATCTGGCGCATCGACTTCCAGCTCGGCTGGGACGCCAATCCGGACGAGGAGAAGAAGCCCGAGCGCGTGATTCCGCGCATCCGGGCGATGCTCGGCGAGACCGCCGAGTTCGAGCTGGAATGGGTGTCGATCTATCAGTTCGCCTGCCGAAGGATCGACAATTTCCGCCGGGGACGCGTGCTGTTCGCCGGCGACGCAGCGCACCAGGTGTCGCCGTTCGGCGCCCGCGGCGCCAACACCGGCGTGCAGGACATCGACAACCTCGCCTGGAAGCTGGCAATGGTGCTGCGCGGCGAGGCACCGGAGAGCCTGATCGACAGCTATCACGAGGAACGCGCCTTTGCCGCCGACGACAACATCCTGAACTCGACACGGGCGACCGATTTCATCACGCCGAAGACACAAGCGAGCCGCACCTTCCGCGACGCCGTGCTCGACCTCGCGCAGCATCACGCTTTTGCGCGGCCGCTGGTCAACAGCGGCCGGCTGTCGACGCCGACGCCCTATGCCACATCGTCCCTGAACACGCCCGACGGCGGGGGCGTCCCCGGCGCGATGACGCCTGGGACCAATGCCGCGGACGCGCCGGTGATGGTCGCGGGCGAGCCCGGCTGGTTCCTGAACTGCCTCGGCTCGGGCTTCACGGTTGTCACCTTCGACAACGCCGTCACCGCCGAGCAGCTCAGCATCGACGGCATCACGGCGCGGGTGCTCGTCGTCGGCCGCGACCTCGCCGATCCCAAGGGCCTGCTCGCGGCACGATACGGCGCCTCGCCCGGCACGACCTATCTGTTCCGCCCCGATCAATATGTCACCGCCCGCTGGCCGCAGTTCGACGGGGACGCGATCACGGATGCGGTCCGGCGCGCCTGCGGCAAGTGCGGCGCGGTCCAGCAGGAGCTTGCAGCATGAGCCTCACCCTCACCCCGAACATTCGCGATCCCGACGACTTCTATGCCGAGCTGATCGGTGGCCAGCGCGACCTCAGCGAGGACGAGGCCCTGCGCATGAACGCCAGGCTCGTGCTGCTGCTCGCCAACCATATCGGTGACCGCGCGATCCTGAGCGAGGCGATCCGGCTGGCAAGGTCGCCCGCCGGCTGATGCAGGCCGCAACACGTCACATCGGCCGCCGGCTTTGATCCGGATCAAAGCCGTTTCTCCGCATTCTGCGGCAGACAGAGAAACCTGCCTGCGAGTCGTGCTCCGGCACAGAGTCCGGCACATTGCGGCTCCTGATCCGCTCCCGGCCGGTTTCACTGTGACAACATCATAATGTCACGCCACCTTCACTGAGGCCCTCTACGTCTTCGCCTCGTTCCACAACGGCACGGGGATTCGCATGTCGCGCTACTACAAGACGCTGCAGACGCAGCGCTTCGACGACTATCGCTACTATCATCAGAGCCGGATCAATCAGACGCTGCACCTGATCAGCGCCGTGATCTTCCTCGTGTGCTATGCGCTGCTGTTCAAGGATCCGGCGATGGCCGGCCTGGTCGGCTGGCTGGCGATGCTGACGCGGCAGACCGGGCACTTCTTCTTCGAACCGAACGGCTATGACCACGTCAACGGCGTCAGCAATGACTACAAGGAGGCGGTCAAGGTCGGCTACAATCAGACCCGCAAGATCGTGCTGCTGACGGTGTGGGGCCTGGTGCCGGTGGCGCTGTTCGCGTTTCCGACGCTGTTCGGCCTGTTCGCCGAGCCGGCCGGCCGGATGGACTTCGTCCGCCACGTCGGCCTGCTCTGGCTCGCGGTCGGCATCGGCGGCGGTCTGTTTCGCGTCATCCAGCTGTTTGCGACGCAGGATGTCCCGACCGGCCTGATCTGGGCCTTCAAGGTGCTGACCGACCCGTTCCACAACATCGCGCTGTACTGGAAGTCGCCGCTGGCGCTGCTGCGTGGCGAGTTGATCGATCCGACCATCAAGGACGCCTCGCATTGGGGCGCCGCCGAGGACGAGGCCGAAGAAGCCGCGCATCTCACCTGATCGCGAGTTCCCGCCGCGGGACCGTCCCGCGGCGGGCGTCGTCGGAGTGACGGGCTTCAACACCGTGGAACGACTCTCCTGCTGCGCCGTTGCGGGCTTAGTGCTGGTGGCCTTCAGGAGCTTTCCATGTGTGACTACAGCCTCCATACTGTTGCTTCCCGTGACGCCAAGACTGCCGACGTGCTGGTCTCCTGTCGATTTCCCGGCACGGAGACCCGCGGCTTCTGCACCAAGGACGACCCGTTGACCGCGGTGTGCCTGCGTCCAGGCACCGAACTCGCCTTCGAGGGCGACGTGCGCCTCAAGGGCTTCTTCTTCCGCCGCAAGGTCGGGGCGCATCTCGCCCGCTTCCGCCAGGTCGACACCAACAAGCCGACTGAACATCACGATGCGCTCGAATTCTCCAATGGCCGGATCGTCAAGGTCACCGACCTGGCCACCGGCCAGCGCGCCCGCGTGGTGCAGATGCCGGCCGACCCGGCCGCCCGGCGCACGACCACGCCGCTCACGATCGAGCTGCGGGCGACGCAGCTCTGAAGACGTCGACATGGCCGGCGTCAGCGCCGAGGCGGCGCTGACATCGGGCATGACCGGCTGAAGACAATGCGCGTCGTCGAAGGCTGCGCGCCCGCCCCCTGATGTCATCCTGAACATGTGATCTTGCATGCGTGCTCGCGATCCCGCGGCACGATCGGTGCCCGGGTGATGCGGCCGTCAGCCCTCTCGACGAGAGGGCGCGGGGAAGGCCGGGTGCTGACCGCGGCCCATGGCCCGCCTGCAACAAGAAAAGCAGGCGGCAGTCACCACAGGTCGGGCCTGACAACCGGCCTCCCCCGCGCGAACGGTTTTAACGGTGTCCTTCGTGCTCTCCCTGGGGATCGGCTTTCTTGCCCCCATCGCCCACCCGAGCCGTCACAGCATCGAACGCGGACTTGACCTCAGCATCGAGAGGCCAGGACCACACGACTTCGCCGTCCGCGCCGACCTGCGCTCGTCTGGCACAGCCGCCGCGTCCATCGCAGCCCACCTCAACGTTCGTGACGACGCGTACGTCCCTCTGCACGAGGCGGGATGGAGTCAGATAAACACGACTTCGGAAAAATAGCAAGAACGATTTCGCAAAATCCGCAACTTCTCTTCGGCGGTGGCAGTGTTTTCCCCTCCCCCTTGCGGGGAGGGGAGACGCGAGAGCCGCACTCGCGGCGCAGAATGCTGGAAGCTGACCGCAACCGACGTCGGACAATCGCGTCGCCGTTCAATCCGGCAAATTCGTAAACTTCGGGCGCCAGACGCCCAGGATCACGTTCACCGTGGCGACGCCGAGCATGACCCAGATGGCGCCCTGCTCGGTGCCGAAGTTGGGCGCAAGCGTCGCCGGGTCGATCTGGCCGGCGACGGCGCGGGCGGCCTCCTCGGCCGCCTCCTGCATCGGACCCTGCACGGCGGCAAAACCCCATTCGAAGACCAGGATGCCGGAGGCCAGCTTGGCAAGCGCCCAGCCGGCGCTATGCAGCGCGCGGTTGATCGCGATCGCGAGCAGGCCGGCGATCAGGGTCAGGCCGAGCGAGGGGAAGAACACGTAACGCACGATGGCGCCCATCGCGGCGCGCATCTCGGCGTAATGCGACAGCGACACCGACGGCTGCGGGATCAGGCCGAGCAGCACGACGAGGCAGGCCATCGCGCCCATCATGCCGATCGCGCCCATCGTGTGCAGGAACTTCATCAACCGTCGCATGGCATTCCCCGACGTCGTGAAGATGATATCTCGTCCAGCAAGGCTCGCTGCCCCTGCCAGGTCAAGCCACGCTGCATGCGCGGGCTGCCGTCACCCATACGATCAAGACCGGCCATCGGATCACGCATCGGGACGAGCGCCTGTCTCTACCAGTGCCGCGTACCCGGCCCGCCCTTGAACGGTCCGACGACGCGGGAGGTGATCCAGCCGCCGTAGAAATCGCCCTCTTGCGCGGCAACGCGCTCGTCGCCGACGAAGCAGGCCTCGACCCGAGAGGCATAGAACGCAAGATGGCCCGCGATCGGCGCGAACGGCGCCGTCGGCTGCTCGTAGCTCCAGGCCGCCTGCTCGGACACGCGGCCGCCGACCTCCAGCGTCCAGTAGCCGGCGACGCCCTTGAACTCGCAGAACGACCCGCCGGGCGCGCGCCGCAGCCACTGCATCGCGACATCCTGCGATGGGATATAGTAGACGGGCGGATGGCTGGTCTCGAGCACGCGATACCCGTCCTGCGTGTCGGCGATGGTGACGCCGGCGAATGCGACGCGCAGCCGCGCCATGCAGCGCTCCAGCCGCGGCGGCCGCGGATAGTCCCACACCGATTCCTGTCCCGGCCCCGGCACGATGCGCTGCATGTCCCTTCTCCGTGGTGGCGCCGCCGACCGCGCGCAGCGCACGACCAAGCACCAGGCAACGACCAAGCGGAGACGAAGGATCACCCGGGACTGATGGGGACGGCGGCCGTCGCCCCAGCCTCAGGACGGCGAGGCTGCCGGCAGAGCGGGTTCAGGCTCGCGCACCGCGGCCTTGCCGTTGCCCTGCCCAATGCGGAACAGTTGGATGTAGCTGCCGAGATAGAGCGGCGAGAGGCCGGCGACCGGCTGCTCCGGGACCGGCGGGTCGAGCAGCAGGACAGCATCGAAGTTCGAGCGCCAGCCGGCCAGATAGCGCGCGAGCGGCAACACGTCGGCGGGCGGCGTGTCCGGCTGCAGCCAGCGCCACGCGGCGGGCTCGGCCAGCGGCTGCGCGAGACGCGCGAAAGAGGGACGCACCGTGACGGGCTGCTGGTTCGGATGGGCGAACATCAGCGGCCAGAACGCCCGCCGCTCGATCACGAGCAGCGCCGCCATATGGGAATCGACATAACGGAAGCCGGGCAGGATGCGCTCGCGCCGGCTGGAGACGGGCTGCTCGTGGCCATGCGCGGCGATGACGCGCGCGCCGGGCTGCACATGCGCGATCGCCGCGCGCAGTTCGGCGAGGTCGACCCGGTGATCGATCCAGGCCGATGCGATATCCGCGGTCCGAACCAGCATCAGCCCTGCGTGGACGATGCCGACGAGCGCCGCCTTCCTGCCGGACACGACCGGATGCAGGCCGGCGAACAGCAGCAGGCCGCCCATCGCGGCAAAGCGCATGTCGATCAGCGTTCCTCCCAGCGCCGTCCAGGGCGCCGCGACGAAGGCCGTGAACAGCGCCGCCAGCGCCAGCGGAATGCCCGGCGCGATGACGAGCTGGCGCCGGACGAGAACCAGCACCGACATCACCACGACGGTCGTGATGATCGTCAGCTCGGCGCTGGTGGTCAGGAACGGCGTCATGATGCGCCACAGCTTCGGCGGTCCGTCCCAGTCGCCGAGTTGCAACCCTCCCTCGCCCAGCGGACAGAGCCCATAGAGCAGCACGGCCGGGCTGAGCGTGAGTCCGAGCGCACAGGCCGCGACCGCCAGCTCCCGCGTCAGGACCGCCGACCGGCGCAGCCGCCACAGCCGATCGGCCTCTCCGGCGCCGATCAGGACCGCGAAGAACAGCAAGCCGAAGATGTGGCAGAGGAAGGCAGCCGACGTAGTGATGGCCCCCCAGGCGATCGCCGGCAGCCAGCCGCCCCGACGGCGCAGCGCCACCCAGCCGGCGGCGCCGCCGAGGGCAAGACCGAGCGAGAGCTGGAAATTCATGAAGCCGAGCAGGAAGACGCCGTCATAGGCGACGATGCCGGCCGCCAGCGGCCATAAGGACAGCCGGCCGAACACCGCGCGGTGATAGGCGATGACCCCGAGGAGCGGCGCGAACAGGCTGAGCGCGAGCAGGATGCGGCCGCCGACATGAACGTCGGTGATGCGCAGCAGCGCGACGCCGATCACGTCCATGCCGAGATTGGGCAGGATGCGCCAGTTCGGCGCGTACATCTGCGACAGCACGGGATCGTCGGGATGCGCCAGCACGAACAGCCGCGCGAGGTGGTTCGGATAGTCGAGCACCGGCGGGACATCGACCAACAGAAACGGTACCGCGAGCACGATGGCGAGCACCAGCGCCAGCAGGATCCAGCGCCAGGGCAGCTCGCCGGCGCTGGAGGCGGACACGGGAGGATGGGGGACTGATCGGAAGTCTGAATGCACGAGGAGGCTGGCCGGCGCGATGGCGCCAGTCGCCGGCGAGCACGATGGCAAATGCATTGAGGTACCCCATTCCGCCCGGGATACTTCGATACCATCCGACCAAAGACTGCAAGATGTCCTGAGGCAACCTTCTGGTTGTGCCTAATGCTCCGTTACTTTACGGGGATTCCGCGAAACCGTCGGCTCAAGCGATCGCCTGGAGATAACGCCGCACCGAGCGATCGAACGCCGCCTTGGCATCGTCGGCGATGTTCTTCTGCCACCAGGCGCCGTAGATGCGATCGAAGGCGAGCGGCGCGACCGCATCGGCGATGCGGCGCACGGCGGCGGCGCCGAGCGGGATGTAGTTCGGATAGGAGTACATGAAGCTGACATGGCGGCGATCCATCGCCACCATGGCGATGTCGCCGGTCAACAGCGCGCCCCTGTCCTCGGCTCCCTTCCGCCAATGCAGGATGGTGGCGCCGGCGAAATGCCCGCCGGTCCGCAGCAGCACGACGTCGTCCGAGAGCGCGAGGCGGTCGCCGGTCCACGGCACGATCGCAGGATGCGGACGGGTGACGAAGGCCGCGTCGTCGCCGTGCAGATAGACCGGCGCATTGCCGAACGCGGCGCTCCAATCGGCGACCGCGCCATAATAGTGCGGATGCGACACGGCGATGGCCTTCAGCCCGCCCAGCGAGCGGACATGGGCAATGGCCGCATCCGTCGCCAGCGGAATGCAGTCCCACATCACGCAGCCGTCCGGCTCGGGAACGAGCAGCGCGCGCTGACCGATCGCGAAGCCCGGCTCCAGAGCAAGGCCGGTGAGGCCGTCATCCTCGCGCCAGGCGACCTGATGCCGTTCGGCGAGGTCGTCGCGGCTGAGGAAGCTCTGTCCCTTCCAGTTCACATATTGCCGCTCGTCCTCGCAGACGACGCAATGGCCGGGCGGTGCTGGCGTATCGGGAAACTGCGCGCCGCATTGAAAGCAGGTCCAGAGAGGCATGGATCACCGGTCGTCCGGGTTGGGAATGCCAAGGATAGCATGCGGGCCATCTCGGAACACCGTCGCGCGCGGCTTCGTGATTGCCTAGTGTCGCCGGACCGCACCAGAGGAGTTCTCGACATGCCGACCCGGCTGCGCCGCGCCTACGTTCACCGCCTGCCGATGCGGAGCCCGGACGATGTCGGCGCGCTCGAGGCCGGGATCGCGCAAGGCGCGATCGATCCCGCAGGGATCATCGCCATTCTCGGCAAGACCGAGGGCAATGGCTGCGTCAACGACTTCACCCGCGCCTTCGCCGTGCGCTCGCTGGAGGCGCTGCTCGGCCGATATCTTGCGGCGGACGCCGTGCGGCAGATCGCGATGGTGATGTCCGGCGGCACCGAGGGCGCGCTGTCGCCGCACATGATCGTGTTCGAGGCACGCGACGGCGGGGACGCCGCAGAGCCACGCGATGTCCCGACATCGCTGGCGCTAGGGCGCGCGCGCACGCCGGTGCTGGCGGGCGAGCATCTCGGCCGCATGCAGCAGGTCGAGCTCGTGGCCGCCGGCGTGCGCGCGGCGATGGCCGATGCCGGCATCGACGATCCCGCCGACGTTCACTACGTACAGGTGAAATGCCCGCTGCTGACGATGGAGCGGATCGAGGCGGTCGAGGCCCGGGGACAGCGCACCGCCGTGCGCAATACGCTGAAGTCGATGGGCTTTTCGCGCGGCGCCTCGGCGCTCGGGGTCGCCGTCGCGCTCGGCGAGCTCGCAGCCGGCGATCTCTCCGATGCGGCGATCTGCGCCGATGTCTCGCGCTACAGCGGGCGCGCCGCCACCTCGGGCGGCGTCGAGCTGCTCGACCACGAGATCATGGTGGCCGGCATGTCGGCCAAGTGGAGCGGGCCGCTCGCGATCGATCATGCCGTCATGGGCGATGCCATCGACATCGAGCCGGCGCGGCAGGCGCTCGCCCGGCTCGGCCTGAACGTGACGGGCCAGGTGCCGGCGGCCGACCGCAGCCGCATCGCCGCGGTGCTCGCCAAGGCGGAGGCGGCGCAGAGCGGCCGGCTGCGCGGCCAGCGGCATACCATGCTGGACGACAGCGACGTCTCCTCCACCCGCCATGCCCGCGCCTTCGTCGGCGGCGCGCTGGCCGGGCTGTTCGGCTTCACCGACCTGTTCGTCTCGGGCGGCGCTGAGCACCAGGGCCCTGACGGCGGCGGGCCGGTCGCGGTGATCGTCGCGCGCGGCTAGATCGGCGGTATCGAGATCCGGCAGGCGCCGCTCCCGCGGTTTGCGGAGACCTCGCGGGAGTTTGGGCGCGACCGGTAACGAATAACCAACAGACCCTTACCTGCGACTGATTATCACATGCATTAGGTACGATCATCCCAGGCGGGCCACCAGCGCAACCCGTTTTGGTCGAATTTCGAGGACTTGTTGAGAGGCGTTCGCAACAGGAGTGATCCTGATGGCGAATCCACGAACAAGATTTGTCCTTGAGTAGCCATTGGGGTGGTTGAGTATGGGTCGAGCCGTCTTTCCAGCAAGCTTGCGCGGGGGCACCGCGCTTCGAGGCGATCCCTCCGCTGATGTATCGGGGGTCAAGGTGTCGGCGGTCGCGGGGCTGATCGCCGTCGCCTCGTTCTCCGGCGCCGAGGCGCAGCAGGCGCCCCTGCCCTCCGTGACCGTCGAAGCGCCGGCCGCGCGCACCAAGCCGGCGCCGTCGCGGCCGTCGGCCGACCAGGTCCGCGCCCGCAGCGCGCTGCGCCGCGCGGCCCGCCAGCCGCAGCAGCCGCCGGCTCAGACCGGACCGCAGACGCCGCCCGACGCCAACCCTTACGCGGACGCGGCCGCGCCCTACAAGGTCGACCGCGTTGCTTCCGGCAAGTTCACCGAGAAGCTGGTGAACACGCCGAAGACCATCACCGTGATGAGCAAGGAGGTGCTGGAGGACAAGCACGTCACCACGCTGAAGGAGGTCGGCCGCTCGACCGCGGGCGTCACGCTCGGCTCGGGCGAAGGCGGCAACGCGTTCGGCGACCGCTTCTTCATCCGCGGCTTCGACGCCCGCAACGACATCTTCATCGACGGCATCCGCGATCCCGCCGTGTCGGTGCGCGAGAACTTCTTCACCGAGCAGGTCGAGATCCTGCGCGGCCCCGCCTCGGCCTATGCCGGGCGCGGCACCGCGGGAGGCGCCATCAACATCATCACCAAGCAGGCCGGCGACCGCAATTTCACCAACGCGGAGTCGACGCTGGGCACCGACCAGACCAAGCGCGTGACGCTCGACGTCAACCAGACGATCTCGCCGACCTTCTCGGTGCGCACCGGCGGCCTGTTCCAGGACGCCAATGTCGCGGGACGCGACCACGTCACCGACGACCGCTGGGGCGGCTTCATCTCAACCAAGTGGACTCCGACGGACTCGCTGAAGGTCACGACCAACTACGTCCACACCGACCTGTCCGGCTATCCGGACTTCGGCGTGCCGTTCTACAAGCAGGGCAACATTCCGGCGACCTCGGCCGGCATCCCGCGCAACAATTGGTACGGCTTCCTCAACCGCGACTTCCAGGCGGCGCGGCAGGATTTCGGCACGCTGGCCGGCGAGCTCAAGCTCAGCGACAGCGTCACCTTCACGAGCAAGCTGCGCGGCGAGCATTCCGAGCTGAACTACATCGGCACCCTGCCGAATGCGAGCGTGGCGGGAACGGCCAGCCCCGATCCGACCAAATGGTTCTTCAATGCCAGCGCGCAGAGCCGCTATCAGACCGTCGACAACTGGGCCAACCAGAACGACCTCACGTTCAAATACGACACCGGCCCGGTCAAGCACACCACCGTGGTCGGCACGGAGTTCTCCAAGGAGAACATCTCGATCGACCGCTACGCCGGGCTGACCTCGGAGGCGTTCGGCTCGCAGGGCACCACCGGCGGGGGCTTGCAGAACCAGAACATGTTCAGCCCCGCCTACACCAACCTGCCGTTCACGACCGTGCCGTTCCTGACCGGTAATCCGACTCGCTACGATGTCGACAGCAAGAGCGCCTATGTGATCGACACCGCGAACTGGCGCGACACCATCATCCTCACCGGCGGCCTGCGCTATGACGGCTATGCGATGCGCTCGTCGAACAACACCGCCTCGGCGACCGTCGATTCCGACCTGATCAACTACAATCTCGGCCTCGTCTACAAGCCGCTGCCGATCGGCAGCCTCTATGCCGCCTATGCGACCTCCGCCAATCCGTTCGGCTCCGAGCTCGACGGCACCGCGACCGACTACGGCGGCATTCCGCCGAACAGCACCATCATCCTCGGGCCGGAGCGCAACAAGGGCGCCGAGATCGGCACCAAATGGGAGCTGGTCGACCGCCATCTGCTGGTGACCGGCGCGCTGTTCCAGACGGTGAAGGAGAACGCCCGCGAGACCGTCAACGGGCTTTTGACCTCCGGCGCCGCCTACCGCATCCAGGGCATCGACATCGAGGCGGAAGGCAAGCTCACCGACCGCTGGAGCATCTTCGGCGGCCTCGTGCTGATGCAGTCCAAGGTGACGCAGAGCGGCGTCGCGTCCAATACCGGACTGCAGCTCGCCAACATCGCGCACCAGTCGCTGAGCGTGCTGACCAAGTACAAGTTCGACGACGGCTGGGAGATCGGCGGCCAGGCCGTCTACCGCTCGAAAGTGTTCGGCGGCACGTTCGCGGCCAACACCGGCAACGAGCTGCCGAGCTACTGGCGGTTCGATGCCTTCGTGGAGAAGCAGATCGACAAGAACTGGAGCATGAAGGTCTATGCCCAGAACCTCACCAACCAGCTCTATTACGACACCTTCTACCGCAGCAACGTGCCGTTCACCCAGGTCGCTCCCGGCCGTGCGTTCTACCTGATCACGACGGCGAAGTTCTAACGCCGCGCGCGTCCCGGTCGGGAAACAGATTCGCCAGATTCCCGCCGCATCTCGCGATGCGGCGGGAGGCAGCTCGAACCGAAGATCGCCGAAGTGATCATCAAGCGCACGATTTACCTCGCGGGACGGGGTGAAGGCCGGCCAATTCTCCCATCAGCAATTGAATGACGGAGATCAGCTCAACCAGGAGGTTTCAAGTGTTGCCGTGACGCGACACTTTGCGAACAACTCTCATTTTCAGAAATGGATGGAAACTTTTCGCATTCCGGCCACCGGCGGAACCAGCTTTGGACCGCTTTCCCCCGCTTCTTGACTTGCATTCGCAACAGGCACGCGCCGGTTGCGGGCGTTCAAACGAACCCAAGTCAGAGTTTTGCGTAACGAATGGGGTGGTCGAGTATGGGTAAGGCAATCTTTCCAAGGAGCTTGCGAGGGGCAAGCGGGCACGAGTGGGAGCCATCTCCCGAGATTTCCGGTGTGAAAGTCTCGGCAGTCGCGAGCCTGATCGCGGTTGCCTCGTTCTCCAGTGCCGAAGCCCAGCAGGCGCCGCTGCCGTCCGTCAACGTCGAAGCCCCGGTCGCGCGTCCCAAGCCGGCCGCCTCGCGCCCGACCGCGGACCAGGTCCGCGCCCGCGACGCGATGCGCCGCGCCGCCCGCCAGCAACAACAGCAGCAGGCCGCGGCGCCGAAGAGCAATCTGCCGCCCGACCGCAACCCCTATTCCAGCCCCGCCTCCGACTACAAGGGCGAGCGGCTGCAGGCCTCCGGCAAGTTTCCGGAGAAGCTGCTCAACACGCCGAAGACGGTGACGGTGCTGAGCAAGGAGATCCTGGCCGACAAGAACTCCACCAGCCTCAAATCCGCCGTGCTTTCCACCGCCGGCGTGACGCTCGGCACCGGCGAAGGCGGCAACGCGTTCGGCGACCGCTTCTTCATCCGCGGCTTCGACGCCCGCAACGACGTCTTCATCGACGGCGTGCGTGACGCCGGCGTCTCCGTGCGCGAGAACTTCTTCACCGAGCAGGTCGAGATCCTGCGCGGCCCGAACTCCTCGTTCGCCGGCCGCGGCACCACCGGCGGCGCCATCAACATCGTGACCAAGCAGGCCACGACCGAGAACAGCTTCTACAACATGGACACCACGCTCGGCACCGACCGCACCAAGCGCGTGGTGATCGACGTCAACCAGAAGATCACGCCGACCTTCGCCGCGCGCGTCGGCGGCCTGTTTCAGGATGCCGGCGTCGCAGGCCGCGACTACGTCACCGACAACCGCAACGGCGGCTTCATCGCCACCAAGTGGACGCCGCTCGACACCGTGACGCTGTCCGCCAACTACATCCACAACGAGGTGACGGGACGTCCGGACTTCGGCGTACCGTATTATCGGCCGAGCACGCTCACCGCCGGCGCGCCGTTCCCCGAGGTCGGCGCTCCGCGCAACGCCTGGTACGGCTTCGTCAACCGCGACTTCTCGCGCGTCGGACAGGACATCGGCACGCTCAATGCCGAGGTGAAGGTCACCCCCGACCTGACGATCTCCGACAAGTTCCGGGTATCGCGCTCGACCCTGAACTATATCGGCACTCTGCCGGAAGGCCCGACGCTCACCAATCCTCTCTCGAACTCGGTGATCCGGGCCAATCCGCAGAGCCGCTTCCAGCAGACCGACGTGCTCGCCAACCAGCTCGAGGCGACCTACAAGTTCGACACCGGCAACTTCAGGCATACCGTGCTCGCCGGCCTCGAGGTCTCGCAGGAAAAGGCGCTCATCAACAGCTACACCGGCCTGACCTCCGAGCAGCAAGGCCTCGCGTTCGCCGGCAGCGGTTCGCTGTCGGGCGTGAGCGTGTTCAACCCGCAGTTCACCAACCTGCCGTTCGGCATTCCGTCGCTGGGACAATTCCCGACGAACGTGAAGATCGACTCGGCGAGCGTCTACGCCCTGGACAGCGTCAACTACCGCGATCTCGTCATCCTCAACGGCGGCGTGCGCTATGACAAATACGACGTTCGGGTCGATGGCTTCGGGACGGTCAACGGCGTCGCCAACACGCCGGGCTCGACCGCGGCCTCCAGCGGCATGCCGAACTTCAACGTCGGCATGACGTTGAAGCCGGTGCCCTACGCCAGCTTCTATGCGGCCTATGCCACGTCGTCGAACCCGGTCGGCGCCGAGTTCGACGGTCTCAGCCCGCAATATGGCGGCCTGTCGGCGGTGACCAATGGCGGCGCCAACCAGATCTTCGGGCCGGAGAAGAACACCTCGATCGAGATCGGCACCAAATGGGAGCTGCTCGACGGCCGCCTGCTGGTCACGGGCGCCTTGTTCCAGACCGAGAAGGAGAATGCCCGCGAGTCGCGCAACATCACCAGCGCCGCGCAGGCCACCGCGGACTGCCCGTATCCGGCAGGCACCGTCGGCTCCGTGCCGTGTCTCTCGGCCGGTGCCGCCTACCGCATCCGCGGCATCGATCTGCAGGCGGGCGGCAAGCTGACTGACAAATGGAGCATCTTCGGCGGCATCGTGCTGATGCAGTCGGAGGTCACGAAGTCGAACATCCCGCCGGCCAACACCGCGCTGTTCACCAGCAATGTCGGCCTGCAGCTCGCCAACACCGCGCACCAGTCGTTCAGCCTGCTGACGAAGTACCAGATCAACGACACCTGGGAGATCGGCGGCCAGGCAGTGTACCGCTCGAAGATCTTCGGCGGTACTTGGCTCGCTGCGAACCAGGGCACGGAGCTGCCGAGCTACTGGCGCTTCGATGCGTTCGCGGAGGCCAAGATCGACAAGAACTGGACGGCGAAGCTGTTTGTTGCCAACATCTTCGACAAGCTCTACTACGACGCTCTCTATCAGAGTGCCACGCCGTTCGTGCTCGTCGGCCCGGGACGAAGCGCATCGATCGTCCTGTCAGGACGGTTCTGATCGCTCACCCAAGCCGGGGCCTACATCAAGTGATGAGTTCATGCTGATCTGTGTCCCCGGAATTCTGAGCAAAGACGATGTGGCGGATTTCCGCCGCATCATGGACTCCAGCGACTGGGAGGACGGCCGCTCGACGGCCGGCGCCCAGTCGGCCATGGTCAAGCGCAACGAGCAGTTGCCGCCCGACAGCGAGGTGGCGCGCAAGCTCGGCCACCGCATCATCTCGGCGATGACCGCCAATCCGCGCTTTCTCGCCGCCGCGATCCCGCAGCAGATCTTCCCGCCGCTGTTCAACCGCTACAGCGCGGAGTCGGGCCACCATTTCGGCATCCACGTCGACAACGCGGTGCGCGGCGACAAGCTCACCGGCCTGCGCATTCGCACCGACCTTTCGGTCACGCTGTTCCTCTCCGAGCCGGAGGACTACGACGGCGGCGAGCTGGTGATCGAGGATCTGTACGGCTCGCACGAGGTGAAGCTGCCGGCCGGCGACCTCGTGCTGTACCCCGCCTCGAGCCTGCACATGGTCACCCCGGTGACGCGCGGCGTCCGCGTCGCCTCGTTCTTCTGGCTGCAGAGCATGATCCGCGATCCCCTCGCGCGCAGCATGATCTTCGATCTCGATACGACGATCCAGGGTTTGTCGCAGCGGATGGGGCGCGACGATCCGGAAATGGTGCGGCTGACCGGCCTTTATCACAACCTGATCCGCTACTGGGCGGAGAACTGAACTTCCGTCCCCAATCGCGCCGATCACGTTGAGTTCGATCGCCTTTGAGCCGGGTTGCACGAGATGCAGCCCGGCTCATTCGTTTGGATGGCGACCGCTCGCTGCAGCACTGTTCTCGGCGCGCTCGCGATGGACCGCCATCCGAGCTCACATTCGGCAGCTATGCCGGAGAGATTGTGCGTTTCGCGAACTACCGCCATTCCCTTGCGGCCGACATCGACGTTGATCACGACGAAACGAGAGTCGCGCGGCGCACGCTATCTTTCGAACCGTGCCGATCTCAGCAGCACTATGATTCGGTCCCGAGGCCTTCTGGCTTGTCGGACGGCATCACAGATGCACGCACAAGTGCTCTCACCGGCCGAACGGGCCCATCACGCCCGCACCGACTAATTAGAATTGATGGAAGACCGAACGGCGGCATTTGCGTGACAGGCAGCCGCATTGGCGACGCTGCGCAAGGCGCATCCGCCTCACAGCAGGACTTTCAGGGAGTTAAGACGCGATGCACGCCATCGCGGGCTGTTACGCAGGTCGCACGATTCGATTTTTCGTTTGGCATCGCACCCACGGCGGCAACTGCCGGCGTCGATGTTCCCGCTTTGAGTCAACGCGGCGTCTCAAAACAGCCGGGTTAGGACTGGAAACATTACGGAGCGGTTAACTACCAAGGGGTGTTCAGCAACATGTTCAGGATCGTTCTTCAAGTAGGAGCGGTGATCGCAGCGGTTTCGGCCGGCGCCATGGCGCATGCCGAGCAGCCGGCCACATCGCCGAGACCTGGCCAGGCTGCAACAGCGCCGCAGACCACAGCATCAAATCCAGCGAATGCGACCGGAGCAAAGGCCGTTCAGACTGCGACGACAGCCGCCGCCACGCAGACGCCTGCAGTTGCGCCCGTCAACACCGCGGCCGGTGCGCCGGCCGCCGCTGCGCATGCGGCTCCGGCTCAAAGCATGGCACCGAAACCGGTGACGACGGGACAGACATCCACGGCGCCGGCCGTTGCCCAGGCCGCGCCCGCGCCGCAGGTCGCTGCGCCTGCGCCCGCGGCTCCGACGACCAGCGGCGTCGCACCGACGGCTGCGCCGGCTCCGTCTGCTTCCACGCCGCAAGCCGCGGCACCGAGCCAGCCGCCGGCGGCCGCAACGACCGATACCCAGCCGTCGACGGCGGCCGAAGCCGTGACTGACGCGGCAGCGGGCGACAAGGCGAAGGACCAGGCAGAGAAGCCGGCGCAAGGCGGCGCGCAGCCGTCAGCTCACGTTCCGCATGATCTGTCGCCATGGTCGATGTTCCTGGCCGCCGACATTCTCGTGAAGTCGGTCATGATGGGGCTCGCGCTCGCCTCGCTCGCGACCTGGACCGTCTTCATCGCCAAGACCATCGAGTTCTCCATCCTGCGCCGGAAGCTGAGCAGCGCGCTGCGCAAGGTCGATGACGTACGCTGGCTGTCGGAAGCCAAGCTCGCGCTGGGATCACGGCAGAACGTGCTGACGACCCTGATCGATGCCGCTATGCACGAAATCAGGATGTCGTCCGAGCTGCCGTCTCACGGCGTCAACGAGCGCGCTGCGTCGAGTTTCTCCGAGATCGTGCGTGCCGAGGGCCGGCGTTGCCGGACCGGCATGGGCCTGCTCGCCACGATCGGCTCGATCTCGCCCTTCGTCGGCCTGTTCGGCACGGTCTGGGGCATCATGAACAGCTTCATCGGCATCTCGAAGTCGCAGACCACCAACCTCGCCGTCGTCGCGCCCGGCATCGCCGAGGCGCTGCTCGCCACCGCCATCGGCCTCGTCGCCGCGATCCCGGCCGTGATCATCTACAATCACTTCACGCGGGTGACGAAGGGCTACATGGAGCTCGTGAACCGGTCCTCCGGCGCCACCGCTCGGATGCTGTCGCGCGACCTCGATCGCGGCCAGAGCCATCACGGCGAGCGCTTCGAGCCGATCCACGTCCACTCCGCGCCTCCGATGGCGCTGGCAGCGGAGTAGCCGCATGGCCGTTTCTCTCTCGGAAGGCGATGGCGACGATGATCTCGGCGAGACCAGCGACATCAATGTCACGCCCTTCATCGACGTCATCCTGGTGCTGCTGATCATCTTCATGGTGGCGGCACCGCTGTCGACGGTCGACGTGCCGGTCGATCTGCCGACATCGACGGCCACGCCGCAGAAGAAGCCGGACAAGCCGATCTATGTCAGCATCAAGCCGGATCTGACACTGTTCGTCGGCGAGGAGCAGGTGAAGCGGGCGAGCCTGGTGAGCACGCTCGAGCACATCCCCGAGGCCGCAAAGGACAAGTTCATCTTCCTGCGCGCCGACCGGGGCGTGGCGTATGGAGAGCTGATGGACGTGATGGAGCTGCTGCGGACCGGCGGCTATCCGAAGATCAAGCTCGTGACTGTCGAAGGCGTCTCACAGGCCGCCGCCCAGGCTGCACATTGAAACCAGTGAAACGACGGAACTGAAGAATGGTCGAACACAAGTATCAGGGAGCGTCGCGCCGCTTGTGGATCTCAGCCGCGATCGGCGCCCTCATGTTGCACGGTGGCGGCGCCGCGCTCGCGGTCGTCCATCTCAGCGGCAATGACGTGGACGGCGGCCTCGGCGCGGCCGGCGCCGAATTCGCGCTCGAGATAGCCTCGCCCCAGGTCGAGGACAACGATCTTCCGCCGGGTCCCGACAGCGACGCGGCCGAAGCTGCGCCGGAGCAGATGCAGCAGACCGCCGAAGTCAAGGAGTCCGACGCCGTCAAGGACAAGCCGACCGAAACCGAGGAGGAGGCCGATCGGGTCGTCACGCAGAACGAACCCAAGAAGCCGGAGAAGGAGGAACAGCAGCAGGCGACCCAGCAGGCCGAGGCGTCGGTCGCATCTGCCGCGCAGGAGGAATCGGCCCGCAAGGCGCTGGACGAGGCCGCGCCGCCGGCCGAGACGGCCAAGGCCCCCAATCCGGGAATGGGCAAGGACAAGCAGAAGCTGACCAACGATTGGGGCCGCAAGATCAGCGCCTATTTCGAGCTGCACAAGCGCTATCCGGAAGGCAAGAAGCACAATGGCACGGTCAAGGTGGCGCTGGTGCTGAGCCGGGCCGGCAAGGTGGTGTCCGCGTCCGTCATGCAGTCGTGCGGCGACTCGATGTTCGATGATGCCGCGCTGGCGATGATCCGCCGCTCCGACCCTGTGCCTGCACCGCCGTCCGGACTGACGGACGATCAGTTCAGCTTCAGCCTCGACGTGAACTTCAATCAGAAGAAATAGTCGCGGCCGGACTGCCGCGCAGATCCGGACTTGGCAGCGCTCACGTCGTGGGCGCTGCATTTCATTTTGGAGACTGGAGCCGGACACTCCCGCCGCGCGTCCACCCGTTGCAGGGGAGCTGTACTACACGGCGAAGCCAGAGCGGGAAACTCCGGCTTCCAGGCTTGCGGCCTTGCCCGGGGGATGACTGTTGGCTGCGTCACGACAAGAAGCGCGATCTCCAGGCACGTCCTCAGAAGACCACAGATGCCGCGCGCGGGTGCGTGCCGGGCTGCCGATCAGTACTGCACCCGGGCGCCGACCTGCACCACGGTCGCCGACAGATTGTTTTCGCGGAAGTTGGAGCGCGTCTCCTCGCGCCGGACGCTGGCCCTGAGCTGAAGCAGGCGCGAGAACTTGTAGAGCATGCCGAGCTCGACCAGATAGCGGTTGTCGACCCGCGTCGTGCCGGTGAACGCGTCCTCGCCATAGCCGGCGAGGAACGTGCCGATGAGCCAGGGCTCGAACTGATGCTCGACGCCGACGGTGACGTCGCGCTTGAGCACGCCGGAAATGCCGGGCTCCGTAATCTCCACCACCTGCGACTTGGCCCCCAGCGCGATCGCCGTCTCCTTGGCGAACTGCCATGTCAGATTGGCATCGGCAATGAAGCCGTTGACCGGCTTGAGCATCGGATCCTGGTAGCGGCGCGTCAGGTAGCCGACGGCGACGTCGCCGGTCAGCTTGTCGGCGTAGTTGAATGTCACGCCGGCCTCGACGGCCGTCCCGGTGGAGTCGCGGCGGAAGCCTTCGGCATCGACCGCGATGTCGTGAACGCGGCGATCGACGGCGACGTCGACGAAAGGACGAATCTCCGGCGTCAGATTGTAGGTGATGCGGCTCTGCGAGCCGTATTGGACGAAGTTGCGATCGGCATTGCTGACGATCTGGCCGTCGACGAGCGGCGCGTTCTGGAACGCGACGCGGTCGATGGCGGCCTTGGTCGAGACCTCGACCTCCTCGAACCGCTTGGTGACGCCGGCGGAGCCGCCGACGGTGGAGGCCAGCGGAATCCTGGCGAACCGGCCGGCGAAGCGCGGCGTGCCGGGATCATCGGCATCGACGGCAACGTGGCCCTCGCCGTTGAGCGCAAACGTATCGGTGATGTCGTAGCGCCCATTCACCTTGGCGTCGACGGTAGGCCTGCTGAGCTGCCGGAGCTTTGCATAGTCGATGTAGCCGACGCGCACATCGGCGTTGAGCAGATGCCGCTCGAACTGAGAGCGCACGAGCAGGACCGGCGCAACGCTGACGAAGGCCGAGCCCTTGCCCTGCGGCACACGGCCGGGATTGCTGTCGAAGCCTGAGGACATTTCGAACGCAGGCTTGAGGATGAAGTTTCCCACCGTGATGCCCTTGGGCTCATAGGGGTCTTCCTCCATCATCGGCGGCTGCGGCTCATCCTGCGGCTTCTGCCCCTTGTTCACCGGCGGCAGCCGCATCTTCGGCTTGTCGGCCAGAACGGGCGGAATCGGCTGTGCATCCTGTCGCGGAATCGGCGGCAGATTGCGCGGCAGCACGCCGCGCGTCGCCGGCGGCGGACTGACGGCGAACGCCAGCGCGTCCAGGCAGCGATTGGGGACGTTCGTGACCGACAACCGGCCCGGCGTCGACAGGCAGCCACCGACCAGAAGGCCGGCTGACGGTGTGCCGAAGAAGCCATTGCGGACAGGCGCCAGGCGCGGCGCCGGCTCGCGGCGCGCGGCCTGCGGAAGCGCGCCCGCTCCGGCATCGACCGGAGATCGCGGCCGCGGCGGTGGAGCCTCGTCCACCTGGGTGGCCGCCTTGGGCTCCGGCTCGACGCCACCAGGCGAAACGATCACCTGCGGAATGACCAGCGGTCCGTTGCCGTTGGCAGGCCGCGCCGGCTGCCGGCGGCGATTGGGCACGACTACCACCGGTCCGGCGTCGGAGGCTCCGGGATCTGCATAGGCTCTCACCTGGCTGCCCGGAACGACGGTCTCAGCGGACGACGGCGCGGCTCCAAGCAGCGTCACGAGCAGCACGGTGATCGCCACCGTCTCCTCCTGACACCGTGAGACGTCGCGACCGATGCCACGTCTGGAAGCGACCGTCTCTCGTGCTGCCCGTTCCAAAAAGCCTCGTCTCCGTCGAGTTCGGCAACCTGCGAAGCGCGGCGCCCGCGGCGTGACGCATTCCGGCATCACGGCGCCGCGGGACCGGAAGCCGGATCACTCGATGATCAGCGCGCCCTTGTTGCCCTGATGGAAATCGTCGAAGAATTCGTAGCGTCCCGGCTTCTGCGCCTTGACCTTCACGACGCCTTCCATGTTCGGCTTGATCACCGTTTCGAACTCCAGCGGCTCGCTCTCGAACTCGACCGGCGCGCCATCCAGATTCTTGACCTTGAACACGATCGGCGTGTTGGCCGGCGCCTTCATCTCCGCCGGCTGAAACTTGTTGTCCTTGACCGATATCTCGATGGTCGTCTCAGCCGCTCCTGCCGGCAGCGCGAACGCCGCGATCAACAGCACGGCGGCTCCCGCTGCCTGTCCCTTCCCAAAGAGATTCATGATGTATGTCCCTGTCCCGAATTCACCCGAATGTGCCGAACGTCTTCCGGCGCTCGCCTGCTTCGACGAGTCTCCGACACTTCATAGAACGACTATGAAGTCCCGAATGCGGCAATTTGCCGTGTCGAAATTTGACAACATCGTTGTGTGCGACAAAGCGCGCGAATTTATTAGTTGTTCGGCGTCGAGGCGCCGCGCAGACGCGTCGGCTCGAGCATCGCCGATGCGCGCCGAATGACAATGACGAACATCAGCGGTCTCCGCGGTCGGGAGCAGCACGATCACCTGAGTTCGCAGCTGTGCTGATATGAGACACGACAGGTCATGCAGCGCCGTCGCGCACGCCGCGAACCACACGAGGCTCACGATCGACCGCTTACGCTGCGTACAGCACCTGCATGATTCTCATGCACCGGCTCATCGAGACGAGTACGAGCGAGATGCACGAAGGAACGCGCTCGCACTGGTCTCATGCGGCATGGACCGCAATATGCGTGTGCGCCCATCCAGCTCGAGCCGTGTGCGGACGAGCCTCGCGCGCACCAGAAATGAAATCAGGCGCGGGCCTGCTCGCCCATATCGCCGGCGAGCGCACACGACCGATGCCCGCCGTCTCATCTGCCGACCCCCAGCCGCCTGTCGTGAACGCTGAGGGATCGCGGCATACGCGCAGGCTTCGCGGCGCCGGGCGCCGGATTCACGCGCAGGGGCGGCAGATCGGGGACGACGGATATTTGCTCCTCGTCCGCCACGGGCTCGGGCTCCGGGCTCTGGCGTGCGACGCTGCGCGCCGGCGCGGCGCGCATGATGCCCGGCACGCGCTTGCGTCCCGTGACCATCGCGCGCATCAGGTTCTCCCGCTGCAGCAAGCTCATCCACACCGTGCCGAGCACATGCACGGCGATCAGGGCGATGATGGCATTGGACGACAGCGCATGCGCCTGCTCGATCCAGCCCACGCCGAAGAACCGGACCGAGACCTGCATGACGCCGCTGATGGTCGAGACGATCAGAAGCGCAAGCATCACCACCAGCATCGCGGCCCCTGCCGGGTTCAGCCCGAGATAGCGTCCCGTCTCTCCGCGCAGCATGCCCACGATGTACTGAGGCGCCGCCCGCAGCTTGAGGCCGATCCGCGCAAACAGCGAGTGGCGGCTGCCGATCAGTCCCCAGATCAGCCTGAAGGCGACAAGACCGATGACGGCATAGCCCGCCAGGCGGTGCAGGCGATCGAAGGTGTTGGGCGTGACGCAGGCGACGAGCACGAAGCCCGCGAGCGACCAGTGCCAGACACGCAGCGGAAAATCCCAGACCGCCACGCTCCCCGGACGTGAGTTCGCCGGCGTCGGGGAGACGACGCTCCGCTGCGCCGGGCCTGCGTCACGCATGACCATCAGATCACTTCGCCTTGGTGTGCTTCAGCGCGAGGTCCTCGGGGCTGTAAAACAGCTCATAGAGCTTGCCGCCCTTGACACCGTAAACCTCGTAGCAGGTGCCCTCGATCTTGGTCTGCCGAACCTCGTAGCCCGCGGCCTTCGCCTTCGCCTCGGCTTCGGCGGTGGTCTTCCACGACGCCTTGTCGAGCCTGGTGCAATCCTTGTAGCCGTCGGCGAGCGCCGCGGAGCCCGACGCCAGACCCGCCGCCAAGACCACGCCTAACAGTTTGATGACCTTCATTATGAAATTCCTCCTCGAAGACTGCGCCATCGGCGCCAACAGCGCTCGATGCGCGGACTACAAAGGGGAGGGAGATTTCAACGAAACTTGGACGTCATCGTCCGCGGTGGATGGCCTCGACCACGCAGGCGCGGCTCGAAACGTTCCGCATCCGGCCGCAATGTCGCTGAGATGCGAACTCACATGCGGTCCAGTCAGGATCGAACCATGTCAACAGGCTACTGATCTCTTCAGGACTCGACCCCGTGCCGGGTTCCCTGCGCGTTGCAACTGATATTGATTCGCAAGGATGTAGCAGCATCGTCGTGAGGCGTATGCGCTTTGCTCCCGCACAAGGCGTGGCCGGCGCGGCGTGCGGGACCACACTCCCGCCCGATTGCCGCTGTGACCATGATGAGGCGAGAAAGGAACCGACAGCGACAAGGCTGCGACCTTAAGCCTCAGAAAAATTTTCTGAGCATCGCGATCGTTCGCACGACCAGATCGAGATCGGTGGTGGACGATGACGATGCGGCTGCTTGCGAACGGATCTCGCGGCCGTCAGACGCACATCCGTGCGGACAACGGCAAGGCCATCCTGATCCTGGACGCGGGCGATACTCTTGCCGACACGGACTGCCGACCAGGATGGCGAGTCGCTGCAGGAAAACGACGTCTCGGATGCCTCGGCAACGACGTCCCCGCTTGCGCCGGGATCTGCCATGGACGCGCGTCCGGACGAGCGGCCGTTGCCGGATGGCGGATCGTCCTTGCCGCCATCGCGCGACAGGCGCCGCCCTCAGCGATGGATCCTCGCGGAGCGACCGAGCTTGCGTCCCACGGTCGCGCGCAAGCCGACGCGCATCACGCGCCCGGCCGTTGGGAATCAGGGCTATCGCACTTGACGATACAAGTTTGAGGTCGGCTCCTTCCACACCGTCATGGCCGGGCTCCGTCCCGGCCATCCACGTCGTTCGGCATCCTGGGAAGGACGTGGATGCCCGGGACGGAGCCCGGGCATGACAACGTGGAGGCAGCGCAGCGAAACACTCAGATCTTCATATGCGATAGCCCTGGTTGGGAATGGAGAGGTCGTCACTTCGTCCCGGAGAAGACGCGGCTGATGAAGTCGGAGCTCTCGGGGGACTTCGTCATCTCCGGCGACGGCTCGGGCTGGGCCGGCGGCTCTGCCGGCACGGATCGGATCTGCGGTCGGTTTCGGGCGGTGACGCTGCGTGTCGCGCGCGCCTCCTGCTCGCCTCCGTTCGGCTTGCTCACCGTGATCATGATCTTCTCGGAGATCACCGGCGGATCGAAGTTGAGATGCCTGGTGTCACCCAGCACGAGCTGCAGCGTGTGCTTGCCGGGCGACAATTCGATCCGCGCCTCGGTCTCCCCCGCTGCGTAATGAACGTGTTTCTTGTCACGCGGAATCTCCTCGCCGGCCTGCATCGTCTCGTCGACGTCGACGAGAAGATGATGATGGCCACTGCCGGCGAAATCGTCGCCCGCATGGGTGACGCCCATGTTGCGCAGTCCGAAGCGAGCGATAAAGGGCCCGGTCACCGTCTCCCCATCCGCAGGAGAGATGAAATAGACGCGGGCATCCTTCGCAGCCTTCGTTCCCTTGGCTGGCGCCAATGACGGCGCGAGCACGAGCGATGCGGTCAGGATAAGGCAGAGTCGCGCAGACCTCGGCAGCATGCAAATCCCCTATGGTGAGAGCGCGACGCGGAAACCCAGGGTCGGATGCCGGATGCGGCCGTCATAGCGGTCGCGACTGCCGGCCCGCGCATCGGCGGCGCCGTTCTTCCACGATCCCGAGCGGATGACGCGGGCATAGCTGCCCTCCTCGAGCCAGGCCGATCCATCCGCCGGCGCGCCCCTGTAGTTCTTATGCCAGTTGTCGGCGACCCACTGGCCGACGCCGCCGCCCATGTCGAACAGGCCGTAAGGATTGGCCTGGACACTGCCGATCTTCGGCGGCTGATCCGTCTCGGCGTCCCCCGTGCCGTTGCAGCCCTTGCAACTGGCCATCCCCGGGCGCATGCGATCGCCCCACCAATAGCGGGTGCGCTGGCCGCCGCGCGCGGCATATTCCCACTCGGCCTCGGTCGGCAGCCGGAACGCCTTGCCGGTCGCCTTCGACAGCCAGGCGAGATAGGCCTGCGTGTCGTCGTAGCTCAGGTTGGTGACCGGACGATCATCCGCACCGGCCGCGATGTCGGCGCAGCTTGCCGCCGCGACACACTGCTTCCACTCGCCGATCGTCACGGGATGCTTGCCGAGCGAGAACGGTCGCACGCTGACCTGATGCGACGGCTGCTCGGACTCGTCGTCGCCGCCCATCGCAAAACTGCCGCCGGCGATCGCAACCAGCTCGGGCACGAGCAGCTTCGGCTCGGCGTCCGGCGCCGGCGGGATCGCCGCGGTGCCGGATGATCGCGCCAGCGTTGCCTCGAGTGCAGGAGCCGGCTGACGCGGCGCGATGAAGGCGCTGGACGGCGATCGCGCAACGTCCTGGGGCGCGCTGGCGGCTTCCAGCAGGATCCGGCGCGGCGGAGGCAGCGGCACGGCGGACTGCGCCTCCTGCTGCGAGCTCGATGATCCTGACCCAGGCGGCGCCTGAATCAGCAGCCTGATCTCGCGTAACGGCAGCAGCACGCCGCCGAGGAAGACGATGCCGAGGACCCCGACGCCGAGCGCTCCGCGGATCAGCTTCTTGCGACTTCCTGGAGCCGGTGCGAGGAGGACGTTCAGCCGGCCGCCCTCACCCGTCTCCTCCTGATCATCGTCGCTGCCGTCGTCCCATCTGTCCGGACCGGACGCCGCCGGCGCAAGCGACGGGCGCACCGGAGAGACTGGCGCAGCTTCTCGTCGAGCCGCACCCTCCGGCTCTGCGGTCTCCCATTCGGCATCGAGCGACTGCTCGAGCGCGCCGCACATCATCAGCAGCAGCCCGCCTTCGCTCTTGCCGGTCCAGCGCTCCTGCACCTCGGGACACTCGACCTGATCCTCGACGCGCAGGAAGCTCGGCGGACGCATCGGGCTGAGCGAGACCTGCACCGTGCGGCCGCAGCGCCGGCAAGCCACCGCGCGGGAATCCTCCGGCAGCGCATCCTCGGCGAGCTTGGGAGCCCGCAGCCATTGCAACGCTGAACTCTCGCTCATGCTGTCCTCGCTCGTGATGCCCGCCAACCCCGTTACTGACCCCAGCTGGCGAACACGTCCTTGAACACGCGGTCGCCGTCGGATCCCTTCTCGATCGACAGCAGCGCCCGGTTGCCGCCCTCGTAGACGATCGGAATGTCGAACCACTGCTTGCCCTTGAGAAGCATCAGGTTGCGCTTGGTATCGACCTCGTTGGCGGACAGCGCGACCATGAAGTACTTCGGCGTCACGCGGGCGGTCTGGGTCACCAGCGCCGTCCCGCGCTCGGCCTCCTCGCCCTTCAGGCCGATGCCCCTCAGGCTGGTCAGGCCGCTCACCGACTGATCCGGCCAGTCGAACTTGAGCTCCATGATGTGGCTCGCCGGCATCTCCATGTCGGCGTTCCGCCGCAGCGAGATCGTGGCCTTGGTGCCGTTCTCGATCTCGATCTCCCCCTTGATCGCCGGCGCCGCATCGACTCGCGGCCCCTTGCTCTGCTCGATCGACCAGGTGACCTTGCCAGGATAACGCTTGCCCTTCGGATCCTGCGGATCCTCGTGATAGAGGAACGCCTGCGCCGGCGTGCTGACCGGCACGCTCATGCCGACGGTGGCATGCTCCTCGGCCGCAGCGGCGATCGCCGGCTTGGCCTCCGGCGTGATCCGCTCGGCATTGACCTTGCGGGCGCCCGGTTCGCTCGGCAGCGCGGACGCTGCCGTCGCACCGCTCAGGGCCGGCTGGATCCATTCCGACGCGCGCTCCCAGGACACCGCCGCACCGACGATCGCCAGCAGCCCGGCCGCGGCAACTGCCATCACGCGCCGGCTCGGCACACGGCGGCGTGGTGCCGCGGCGTTCTCCGTCGCCTTGAACGCCATCTCGACGAGAGAAGGGTGAATCTTGATCTCTGCCGCCAGCGTTACGGACTCCGCAACAGAGGCTGGAGCCGCGGCAGCGGCGGCAGGCTCAGTGGTGGCAGAAGCCGCTGCCGCAGCGGATGTCGCAACGACGCCTGTCTTCACGGGCTCTGCCGACGCGGCGCTCGTGGGCTTCGCGTCGATCTCTGCTGTGACCACCTTGCTTTCGCCAGGGCGCTGCGGTACCGCGAGCCGATCGGCGACAATGATCGGCGCTTCGGCGACGATGGTCGCGCGCGGTTGGGTCGGCTCGACCGTGGCCGGCTCCTCGACGGCCGGAAGCTCGGGCGGAGCCGAAGCCGGCGTCACGATGTCCGCGGCCAGCTCGCGCGGCGGACGCCGGCGCAGAACGCGAATCTCCGGCGAGGGCTTGGGCGCAGCCGCGCGGCTCTCGGCACGCTGCGCTATCGCGGGCGCGCTCGGCTTGCCCGCGGCAGACGTGGCGATGTCCGTCCCCGAGCGGCGCGCCATCGAGAGATATTTCGCGACAGTGGCGATCTCCTCTTCGAGCGAGTGCGTCGTGATGACCTGCCGCGGCTGCGGCCGCTGCTTCGGCGCCGGCGCAGCCGCGCGGGCCGGCCGCGGCAGCTCGGCGGCTGGTGCATCGGCCGATCTGGACGTATCGGCGGGCAGCAGCTGAGCTGTGACCGAGGCCGCCTCGACGCCGGCAGGGCGCGCACGCAGCTCGATCATGCGATCGGGAAACAGGATCTCGGCGAGATCGCGAAGCGAGGCACCGGGCATCAGCAGCCGCCGCAGCGCCGGCGGAACGCGGCGCAGCGCGGTCGCCTCGGTGTGTCTGACACCGGCATCGTTGCGGCCGGTTTCGACCGAGGCTTCGTCGTCGTGACGCGCGTCGCTGATCAGAACCTTGCGAGCCCGCAGCATCGCCGTCAGCTCGCGCAGATCGGAGCGCGAGGCGTGGTCGACGACCAGCAGATCGAAGGTGCCGATCCGGGCCGGCAGCAACTCGGCGACACGCCAGGCCGGCATCACGTGACAGGGGATCTCCTCGAGCCAGCCGTCCAGAGACCTGCGCGCGGCAAACCGAAGCCGGCGCGCGGTCGGACCGGAGCACGCCGACGCCATCTTCTGCATCGTGTCCCTGAACCGCTTCAACGCCTGCCTGACGGCGCCGCCGGCATTCTGCGCGATGGCCAGCGACATGCGGGTGCCGATCACCGCTTCGAACAGCGCGAGCGAGCGCGTCTCCAGCCGCGCGCGCTGAGCCGCGAGATCATGCAGCAGCTGACGCTCCTCCGGACTTTCGATCCGCATCAGCACGGCCCAATTCCAGGCCGACCCCCATTCCGCGAGCGTCGCCATATCCTTCGCCTCGCCAACGGCCGGCGCGGACCGCAGCCGCTGCGCCAGACTCGGCGCGCCCGCTGCAGTCGCCATCCGGCAGGCGGTCCTGACGAGTTCGTAGTCCGGGCCGGCCTCGCGGATCTTCTCCATGGTTGCGAGAATGCCTGTCCACCGCGTTTCGAGCTCCTGGGGCTCCGTCTCGGCGTCACCGACCCGCGACAGCACGTCATCCTGAACAGAGACGGCGAGTTCTCCCGCCCGGGCGAACAACTCGCCCAGGCGAGCGAGCTCGACCAGCGGTCCCGATACGCGCGTCATGACGGTCCGGATCGCCGCGCCGAACGCGGCCAGCCGCTGTGCATCGGCCAGCATCGCCCTGACGTCGCCGTCCGGCATCGACAGCTTGGAGCAGGCATCGGCCACGTTGCGGACGGCGAGCGCGGCCGTCACGACGGCGGCCTCGACGCTCTTGACGATGTGCCCGAGGTCATCGAACGCGCGCGCCGATTCCAGTTGAAGCGCGGGTGCATCGATCTGCGTTGCGATCGACGTCCAGCGCGCGCGCAACGCATGCAGGTCGTGACGCCACAGCAGGAAGCGCCCGACATATTGCCAGTCCGCCGGCTTCGACGGCGCAGCCCCGTCCACCGTGATGGCCTCGACGGCGGCCTTCAGCGCGCGGCGCGAGGCCGAGAACCGCGCGAACGGCTTCTCGCCGGCCGCAAGCCGTTCGACCACGCGAATCGCATCCCTCCTGGTGAACGCCTCGACCGGCGCCTGCACCTGACGCCTCGTGAATTCGGCGCTTCGGGACAGCTGGAACGACGCATCACGCGCCCAGCCCACGACCTTGTCGAGAGCCACGGGCTCGTCGGCCTTGGCGGTGCCGAGCGGCGACAGACGCGCGAGCCAGGGCGCCTCCGCGATGGCGCGATGGCCAGTCACCAGCGCATCGAGATCGGCCGCCAGGCGGTTGGTTGCGTCGAGCCCGAAGGTCGCGATGGCGTCGAGCGCGAGATCCTCGTCGCGGCCCGCGTCCGACGTCAGCCCTGCCTGGTGCTGCAGCTCCGCGTGCAGCCGCAGGATCGCGGCGGTGTCGGGCAGCACTGCGGGGTCCGGCAGCTCGTCGTCGATGTGCTTGAGATCGGAGGCCAGCCGCAGCCGCGCCTCGCGTGCCTTGTCGACCGCCACAACGAGCGGGTCGGTGGCCGCGAGCAGGCGCTGCGGCCGGTCGGTGAACCAGGCATGGGCGGCCTGTTCGCCGATCAGCGCCTTGAACAGATCGAACGGCAGCTCCGGCAAGCCGCCGGCGACTCGCAGGTTGCGCTGGACGATCTCGGCGATCTCGTCGTCGAGCGATGCGATCTGCGTGCGCTTCGAGATGATGTCGCGTTCGAGCCGGCCGATCTGACCGACCTGATCGCGCAGATTCGGCGTGTCCAGGATCGATTGCAGCCGGCCGGCCAGGGCTTCGGCCTTCCTGAGCACGTCCTTGTCGGAGCCGGTCGAGCTGACGGTCAGCTCGCGAATGGCCGGCGGCAGCTTCTGATGCAGCAGGGAAAGTGCAGCCTCGTCCCTGGACACGACGAGGACGCGCGAGCCGAGCGCGAGGTGATGGCAGACGACGTTGACGAGCGCCGCGATCCGATCGTCGCGTGCGACAGACTGGACCATCAGGCCATCCGACCGCGACAGCTCGCGCACGACCTCGACATCCTCCGCGACAGCCGGCAGCGGGAAGAACAGATCACCCTGCTCGACCGCGGCAGGCTTTGGCGCAGGCGCAATGTCGATGGGGCCCCCGACGATGCCGGACAGGTGCCGGCGCGCATTGGCGTGGCCACGTCCATCCGGCTGCGAGAGCAGCGCGTTCACGGCTCCCGACAGGCAGCACTCACTCTGCGGCGCATGCTCGATCGCGGTCTTGAGACTGTCGATGTCGCGCAGGGCGAGGCTCTCCGGCCGCCGCCGCGCGGATATGACCCAGCGTCCCGCCGCGATGGCGGCCTCCATGGCCGGCGTGCCGTCCGACGACACGGGATCGCGCGACGTCCTGTTACCGGATTGCACGCCTGCGGCGCTCAGGATCTGATCGGTCCCGATCGGCGTGAACGGCGACAGCTCTGCGCGCTGCTCCAGCGCCTCGACCAGGCGATCCGGCTTGTCGCGCACGGCAAGCGCGGCGTCCGGCGCCACGGCATCGAGCGCCCTCAAATTGACGGTTGCGCCGACGAAACGCGGCCGGACCCTGACCTCGGCATCCGGGCGCGCGATGATCTCGATCTCGACCGCGCGCTCGAACAGCGGCAACTCGAATTCCCGCCCGCCCTGCCGCCAAGACGACAGCGCGACGCCCCACATGACCTCCATGACCTGATCGGCGCCGGCCGTGGCCGCCATGTCGCGCAGCCGCTGGTGGATCGACATGGTCCGGCGGCGCATGCGCTCGGTGTCGGCCCAGGCGGTCCATGGCCCGCTGATATAGCGCTCGATCCGCTGCACGAGGTCAGGACGCTGCTCCAGGCGCAGCCGTCCAGTCCAGGCGCCCAGCTCCGGGGCCGGCGAAAAATCCTCGGGCCGCGCGTGGCGGGCAAAGGTGAGGCGGTTCTTCTCGATCTCATCGACCGTGACCACGATGCTCTCGTGCGGCGATGGACGGCGGTCGGGGTCGGACGACGGCTCGACCCAGGTCTTGAGATCGTAGTCGATGGCAGGCGGCTCCGTCGCGGCAAGCGCCTCGACGGCGAGCCAGACCGGACCGTCGACATCGAAGGTATTGATCACCACGCCCGGCAGGCCCGCCAGCTCCTCCTGGTCGAGCGCGAAGCCATGATCGTCGGCGAATGGATGATCCGGCTGACGCTCCGCCGGGGAGCCCTCGGCACGAATGATCTCGGTCAGACTGCCGAGCACATCCTGCAACGGCTCGACGACCGATCCCATGCCGAGTGCTTCGCTCGTCGAGGACGCCCAGGCGTCGGTCGGCGACTGCGGCTCCAGGGCTGCCGCGCCGATAGCACCAAGCAGCCGCATGCCGTGATCGGCTGCACTGCCCTGCGCCTTGCGATCGCCCGCGCCGGCCTCGTTGGGCCGCACATTCACCAGCTGGCTCATCGCACAGATCCTTCTCTGAAGTCGGCCGCAACGTCGGCGGAAGCTCGGCGAGAGGCTGACCGACAAGGATGGCCCTGCGCATGATCACGGTGCGCCGGGCGATCGGAGAGTGGGTTCAGAGTGGACAAGCTTGCCTCGCTGCAACGTCGACGGAACTCCCGACTCGTTGCGGAGGGGTATGGCGAAGTGAGGTCACATCAATGACCCGACAGGTAGATGAATGTGACGATTCTCGCTCCCGTCGGAGAATCGGGAAAAAATCCCGGGTCATTCGATGAGGAAAATCTTAGCTAAGAAGTTTGTTAGTCTTGGCTTTTTGTGTAGCGTCGCGCGCGTGGCCGACAACAAGCTTGGGTTGCGGACGAATACGCTGGAATGTGTCTAAGAATACTTCTAACGCTCAAGAAGAAATATCGAGACGCATGCCGAACGTCCGATGTCCACGCCGCAGCACGGCTGAGGGCCCCGTTCGGCCACGAGCCCGCCGCGTATGCGGCTCGCATGCAGGGGGCGGCGCCACAAGCATTGGCGCCAGCGTGCATGGCACCGCGTCGTTCCCTCCCCGAATACGGTGATTGCATCCGACCGAAACGGCGTCGCCGTGCCCCACACGATGGCCCGCCAAAGAAGCCCGGGGATGTCGCCGGATCCCATGCGATGGCTCTGCAGCCGACGCTGCTTGAAACACCCTCGAAGCTGAAGTAGCTGTTGTTGCAATGACATCGACGTCGTCCAGACGTTTCCCGATCGATGGGGCCGGGACTGCATGGTGAGGCAACGGACGAGGGCTGCGGCCGCATGCGGTGCCGTGCTGTTCACGCTGGTTTCGCTGCCGTCGCGCGCGCAGGCGCAGACTGCCGGTCCGGCCGAGCGCGAACCTGCGTCGGTCAAGCTTTCCGCGACGCAACAAAAGCAGATCGGGCTCCAGACCGCCGTCCTGACGGCGGAATCCCATCCCGAGCAATTTCGCGCCTACGGCACGGTGCTGGACGTCGCCAGGCTGACCGATTTGACCAACAACTACGCCAATGCGCAGGCGCAGCTGCAGACGGCGCAAGCGAAGCTCGACGTCGCAAGGCTCGCATTCGAGCGCGCCCGCGACCTCGTGCAGTCGGCGGCCATGCCGCGCAAGGACGCCGAGGCGGCGGAGGGCACGTTCCGGACCGATCAAGCCTCCCTGGCCGCGGCGGAATCGCAAGTGAAGACCTTGATGGCGACGGCGCGGCAGGAATGGGGCGCGGTCATCGGAAAGGGCATCATCGAGCGCTCGCCGCAGGTCGTGCAACTGATCGAACGCGAGCAGTTGCTGGTGCAGGTCACGCTGCCGCCCGGCGTCACTCTGGCCGAGCCGCCGCGCGCCGCGCTGGCGCAGGCGCCGACCCGCAGCGCCAACATCGATCTGCGCTATCTGTCGGCTGCGCCGCGAACCGATCCGCGCATCCAGGGCGTGAGCTATTACTTCGTCGCCGCCGGCGACAGCGGATTGCTGCCGGGAATGAACACCACCGCCTATGTGCCCTCGGGCAAGTCGTTCGACGGCGTGTTCATCGAGGACACGGCGATCGTGCAATGGCAGGGCCGCTCGTGGGTCTATTTGCGCGCCGGTCCGGAGATCTTCAAGCGCCATCCGATCCGCACCGATCAGCCGGTGTCCGACGACGACTATGTCGTGCAGGACATTCCGTCGGGCTCCGAGATCGTCCTGCGCGGCGCGCAGGTGCTGTTGTCGGAGGAGGCCAGGAGCGAGTTGCGCGGCGGCGGCGACGATGATTGACGGCGCTCGCGGCGCCGCGGCCGGCCCCCAGGCGGCGCTGATCTCGTTTGCCATCCGCTTTCGCGGCATCGTGCTGGCCTTGGCCTGCACCATTCTCGGCTACGGCATCTTCTCGCTGGGCAGCGCCAATTACGCGGTCTTTCCCGAATTCGCCCCGCCGCAGGTCTCGATCCAGACCGAGGCCCCCGGGCTCAGTCCGGAACAGGTCGAGGTGCTGGTAACACAGCCGATCGAGACCGCGATCAACGGTCTCGCCGGCGTCGAGAGCATGAGGTCGTCGTCGATCCAGGGCCTGTCCGTCATCTCGGTCATTTTCCAGCCCGGCACCGAGGTCTACCGGGCGCGGCAATTGGTGACCGAGCGACTCGCGGTCGTCGCCGGCAGCCTGCCGCAGGGCGTGCGGGCGCCATCGATGACGCCGCTGGTGCCCGCGGCCGGCACCGTGCTGGCGATCGGGCTGACCTCCGAGCAGCGCTCGCTGATGGATCTGCGCACCATCGCCGACTGGACCGTGAGCCGGCGGCTGCTGGCCGTCGCGGGCGTCGCGCAGGTCACGACCTATGGCCGGGACATCCGGTCGCTGCAGGTGCAGGTGCGATCCGACGACCTGGTCCGCTTCGGCGTCGGCATGAACGACGTCGTCGCGGCCGCGCGCAAGGCCACCGGCGTGCGCGGTGCCGGCTTCGTCGACACCGCCAATCAACGGGTCATCCTGCAGACGCAGGGCCAGTCGCTCACACCCGAGCAGTTGGCGCGCACGGTCCTGCTGCACCAGGGCGGCGCCAGCGTGGTGCTCGGCGACGTCGCGACGGTCACGAACGCGCCGGAGCCGCCGATCGGCGGCGCGCTGATCAACGGCCAGCCCGGCATCATGATGATGATCAGCCAGCAATTCGGCGCCAACACGCGCAACGTCGCGGCGCGCGTCGAGGCCGCGCTGCGGGAGCTGCGCCCGGCGCTCGACAGCGAGAAGGTCAGGCTGCACGCCGATCTGTTTCGTCCGGCGACCTTCATCGATGCGGCGACGGAGAACGTGCTGTTCGCCCTGCTGATCGGCGGCGCCCTGGTCATCATCGTGCTGTTCCTGTTCCTCTACGACTGGCGCACCTCCGTCATCAGTTGCACCGCGATCCCGCTGTCGCTGCTCTCGGCCGTGCTGGCCCTGCAGTGGATGGGACAGAGCCTGGACACGATGACCCTCGGCGGCCTCGCCATCGCGATCGGCGAGGTTGTCGACGACGCCGTGATCGGCGTCGAGAACGTGGTGCGCCGGCTGCGTGAGAACCGCGGCCTGCCGTCGCCGCGCAGCGAAGCGCGCGTCGTCTACGATGCCATGCTCGAGGTGCGCGGCGCGGTCGCCTATGCGACCTTCGCCGTGCTGCTGGTGTTCGTGCCGATCCTTGCGCTGCCGGGCCTCGCCGGCCGGCTGTTCGGGCCGCTCGGCATCGCCTATATCCTCGCGGTGGTCGCCTCGCTGATCGTCGCGCTGACGGTCACACCGGCGCTGTCGATGCTGCTGCTGGCCGGCCAAAAGCCGCGCGAGGAACGCGAGCCGCCACTGGTGCGCTGGTCGCGCCGCCACTACGAGACGCTGTTGCGGCGGCTCGGCCGGTTTCCCAAGTCGGTCATGCTGACGGCCGTGCTGGTGACCGCCGGCGGCGCAAGCCTGGTGCCGTTCTTCGGCGGCACCTTCCTGCCCGACCTGAAGGAGGGCCACCTGATCCTCCACGTCTCGACACTGCCGGGGACCTCGCTCGACGAATCGCTGCGGCTGGGCACGCTGATCGCCGAGGCCCTGAAGGGTGTCCCCGAGGTCCGCAGCGTGGCGCAGCATGCCGGCCGCGCCGAAGCCGGCGTCGATACCGCGGGCACGCATTCGAGCGAGATCGAGGTCGATCTGAAGCCGGGGCTGTCAGGCGACCAGCAGGAACTGGCGCAGCAGCGCATCCGCGCCGCGCTCGCCAACTTCGCCGGCATCAACCTGTCGATCAAGACCTACCTGACCGAGCGCATCGAGGAGACGCTGTCCGGGTTCAACGCCGCCGTGGTCATCAACGTGTTCGGCCCCGATCTCGACGATCTCGAGCGCGCGGCGCGCGACATCGCGCGCGAGCTCGGCGAGGTCTGGGGCGCGATCGACATCCAGCAGCAGTCGCCGCCGGGCATGCCGCAGGTCAACGTGACGCTGCGCCCCACCGACCTGCAATCCTGGGGCCTGGACGCGGTCGAGGTGCTGGAGCTGATCCGCACCGCCTATCAGGGCGACGTGGTCGGCCAGGCCTATGAAGGCAACGTGGTCTTCAACGTCATCGTCAAGCTCGATCCCGATGCGACCGCACGCCCGACCGAGATCGGCAACATGCCGATCCGGACGCCGAGCGGCGCCTACATCCTCCTGAAGCAGGTCGCGGACGTCTATGGCACCGCGGGGCGCTACGTCGTGCTTCATCGCAATGGGCAGCGCGTCCAGACCGTGACCGCCAACGTCGCGGGGCGCGATCTCGAATCCTTCGTGGCCGCGGCCAAGCGGAAGATCGCCAAGGAGGTCAAGCTGCCGCCGGGCGCGCATGTCGAGTTCACCGGCGCGGCCGAGGCCCAGGCCAAGTCGCGGCGCGACCTCTTGGTGAACTCGCTGCTGGCGACGATCGGCATCGTGCTGCTGCTGTCGTTCGTCACCGGGCACTGGCGCAACCTGGTGCTGGTGCTGATCAACCTGCCGTTCGCCTTCGTCGGCGGCGTCATCGCGGTCGCCTTGACCGGCGGCGTGCTGTCGCTGGGCTCGATGGTGGGCTTCGTGACGCTGTTCGGGATCGCGCTGCGCAACTCGATCCTGATGATCTCGCATTACGAGCATCTGGTCGTCGCCGAAGGCCGCGCCTGGACCCTGGAGACCGCGATCGCCGGTGCCGCCGACCGCCTGGTGCCGATCCTGATGACCTCGCTGGTGACCGGCCTCGGCCTGCTGCCGCTCGCGCTCGGCGCCGGCGAGCCGGGCCGCGAGATCGAGGGACCGATGGCCGTGGTCATCCTGGGCGGTCTCCTGACCTCGATGGCGCTGAACCTGCTGGTGCTGCCGACCTTGGCGCTGCGCTTCGGACGGTTCGCGCGCGGCGTGCACGCCCGCGGAGATGTCGCGGCGAGCTGATCTTGGCGTGAGATGTCCGCGACGTTCGCCGCACTGCTCGACGCTTCACCGTGCGGGCCGGATGAAGGAGATTAAATTCCGCCCCGTGTTGACGAGCTTGTCCCTGGTCAACTGCAGACCTTCGCGACCGAATGACCGGCGTCCGCGTTCAGCTCGATGCGGACGTGGCGAGAACATTCCCGATCGGCGGCTTCGTGCGACAGGCTACGCACAACGCACACAAGCTTGCATGCAAAGAGTGGAAGATTATTCGGATTGTTGGCTAGGCGCGCTAGGTTCGAGGTCAACGCCGCGGCGATACTGGTCGCTTGTTCGAAACTCCGCGATCGATTCCTGAATGGCAAGCGCGAACGAGCTGACCAGCGCGACCCCGAGCGTGACGTAAGTCCACTCCTCGTGCCCGCCGTTGGAATGTGAGGTAATTCGCGCATAAAAAAGCGTTCCGGCGACCAGAGACAGAATCGCCAAAAGCATCATCAAATATGTCAATGCATTCTTGGGTGTTTGGCGTCGTCCTCTCGCAAATTGCGCTATTGAGAGGAGAGATAGCCCGGAGATGACGACGGCTAACACGCATACCTCTGCGAGCGGGCTATCGGGGTAGTCACCACAAGCCTTTGCATAAAGCGCGTAAGGTTGGTGGGCAGAATCGTCGCACAGTGCCGTGAAAAATGAGTCGTTTCCGAAGCCGTGATTTAGGAGATATGCGAAAAGCGGCAACAATCCTACGACCGCTTCGCCTATCCATTGAACGCAGCCATTGCCGATGGCGCCCGCCCAAAGCCGGTATTTGCCGAAAATCCCCATGACAGCTTCCCTTGCTTCCTCTCCGCAAGGTACCATTTCTCCATCGCGCAATCTTGTAAACCCACTGGTATTTTGGCGCGCAAACAATCTCCAGCAGTGCCGGGCCGTAAGATCGGTGGAACGAAGCGATGCCCATCAGCCGTAGCGAGTAGGGCGGATTAGCCGAAGGCGTAGTCCGCCGTCGTAGCCATGACATCATGCCTGCTGCCGATTTTCCCGAACGGCAGATATGCTCCGCTAATCCGCCCTACGGCCTATCTTACCGCTTCTTTTGCAGCCTTTATAAGCTCGGCCAGCTGACCGAGCGGTGGCTGGGGCACTTTGCCAAATTCGAGAGTGGGGGTTAAGGCCGCCGCTAGAAGACTATACTCGGAGACTGTTGCGCCAGATCCTAGAAGACGCAAGAGATCGGCTCTGGCTGTATAGAACGCTGCTAATCGAATGTTGTATCTGTAAAGCGAAACGAGGATGCTGACGAAAAATCCAATGACCGCCAATAATCCAAAGCGCGTTACGCTCGTCTGCAGCAAACGCAGAAACAGGTCGCTTCCGTTCTTGGGCAACGTTTCAGTGCTCTTGATGAGTCCAACCTCAGCTTCTAGTTTCTCCAAGTTTGTCTGATCTGTAATTGCATCGAGTGACTTCGATCGTGCTTCCAGCGAGGCTATTTCCGTTTCACGCTCGATTTGGTCTGTAATCAGCTTGATTGGAAACGTGGACCTAAACTCGTCAAGCTGTTGTTTAGATATCGAGAACCCGTACTCACCGTGGCAAATAAACATGCCAACCTGCACTGAGTTCACGTCTGGTTTGTCAGAAAAAGCGGATTCAACTTTCGAAACAACCTCCAATCCCGACTTTGGAGCGAATCTTTCTTGAGAAGATGGCTGCTGCACTGCTTGTTGCCACCTGCGAATTGCCTCTATGACTGTTCGTCCGCACTTTCGTTCTGGCTCCGCGAGATCCGACCGGCGCGCACGGATTTTGGCTTGCTCACGATTTATGGTAACGATTTTTTCGTCGTAGGTCGGACTTCCAATGTCTCCAGCGGTTAAGTTCGGAGCTAAGATGACGGCTGCTACCCCGCCCACCAGCAATAGGAAAACCAAGGCTAAGAATAGCAAAGCTTGATTGGCGAGGCGTTTACCGCGCGAATCGAAGCGCTCAATCGCGTCCGCGACTTCCATGCCATTGGCCTCCCTCAAGGTGATGAAGCAGAACCACCACGTGAAGGTCGACGCGCTCAAGGGCTACGACCGACGTGACAACGGGTTCGAAGTTAATCTCGGTGAGAGCTTTCTTTAGCTGTACGACGTCACGTCGCCCGAGTACTCCGCCTTGCACTCGGGGCAAGCATAGGGCATTCCCGGCTTGTGCACGACAGTCAGCTGATAGAACCTTCCTTTGTTTTGTTCACAACGCGGACAGAAAGCTGAGCCGGTTGGGTTGCCTTCAGCGTTCTTTCTGTATTTGAATCCTCGCTGTTCAATCAGATCCTGCTTGAATTCGAAGGCTTTTTTCAGAGCGGAGATTTCTGCGTCCTTTTGGCGTAGTTCGTCCTGGAAATCTGCGACAGCGATCTTTGCTGTCGCAAGTGCGCTTGTTAGATCGGCTATCTTCAACTTAAACTCGGCCTCGGTGAGAGCCTTGTTCAGGTTTAAGAGCTCCTTAGAGAAACCAATTGCTGCAGTTAAGGCGGCAGCGCCTTCGGCAATCGTGCTCATTCCTCCCCCCATTCGCGCGCGAAGCGCCGCCACCATTTAAGCACGTCTGCTGAGGCTAATGGAGTCCGATGATCGCCCTTCTCGGACCTTCCGACCGCCGCCAAAGACGTCGGCCTGCTGGGCTTGAGCGGATCTGCTTGTCGAGACTCGTGCGGGCCCGGAGCCAGGCGCGCACGACCGACAAAACAACCTCCGATGCGATGCGCCCAGAATCTGATTTTACTCACCGCCTCAAGCACATCACCCTTGTCCAGTCCTCCCACGGAAAATATTCTACTTTCGTTTTTCAGAAAAACATGATTGACTATGCGCATCCCGTCCCGCCATGAGGGGCGCTTCGCGATCGTCACGAGACGTGGGTGCGGGATGCGGTGGGTGCATTGGATCGCAGCGCGAGCAATCGTGCGGACGAACGAGCCCGATGCGCCGGCGAAATCGTAGGGTCCTGGCCTCCCGGTGCTGAGGCCAAGCGGACGGTGACGATGATCCGTTCGTGACGGGGGCAAGACAGCCGGTCCCCGGGGAGAGGACGTATAAGCCGCCCAACCATCGCGCGGGGAATGCCGGGATGTCTCGGCTGAACCTGTGGTACCTGCCGCCTGCATTTTTTTCGCAGGCGGGCCATGGGGGCGGCCAGCTCCCGGCATTCCCTGCGCCCTCTTCGTCGATGAGGGCGAAACGACCCGCACAACTCGGACGCACGGAGCGCCGCGAGGCCGAATGACTGCGTTCCAAGAAGCACTCATCGCAGATGTCGGCGCCCGCAGCGTCGAGGCGGTGGAGAGACGATGGACGTCCCGCATGACAGCGCGTACAAACGCTGGGACTGTCGACCATTGGCCCGGTGGATTTCGGCGCCGAGGCGCCTCAGGCGTTCAGCCGGTCGATGTGCACCTTGCCGGCCTTCATCACCAGCGGAATGTGATCGCCCTGGCCGAGCAGGCACGAGACGTCGCGCAGCGGATTGCCCTCGACCACGAGCAGGTCGGCAAAGGCCCCGGGCGCGATGCAGCCGAGCTTGCCTTGCATTCCCAGCACCTCGGCGCCGATCAGGGTCGCGCTGGCGATGACCTCGCGGGCACCGAGGATCTCGGCGCGGATCCGGAATTCATCGCTCTGCAGCCGCTGGGACGGCCCCAGGAGATCGCTGCCGAAGCCCATCTTGACGCCGGCGTCGCGATAGATGCCGAGCGAGCGCAGGCCGGCATCGCGCACATCGGCGATCTTGGCGACGCTCTCCGGCGGCAGGCCATACTGCGCGCCTTCATTGGCGAGCGCCTCATAGGTGACGAGCGTCGGTATGACATAGACGCCCTTCTCGGCCATCAGCCGCGCGGTCGGAAGGTCGACCAGATTGCCATGCTCGATGGTGCGCACACCGCAGTGGACCGCGCGGGCGATGGCCTCCGCCGTGTAGGCATGCGCCAGGACGTAGGTCTGCCGCGCGCGGGCCTCGGCGACGATGGCGCGGATCTCGTCCTCCGAATAGCCGAACGCACCGACGGGATCGGTCGGCGAGGCCACGCCGCCGGACGCCATGATCTTGATCTGGTCGGCGCCCATCTGCAGCTCCTCGCGCACCGCCTTGCGCACGGCATCGACGCCGTCCGCCACGCGGGCCAGCGCGCCGACGCGCACGCAGCACGGACAAGGCGCGTTGTCGGAGAGGAAATCGGTCCGCGCCCGCATGTCGCCGTGGCCGCCGGTCTGGCTGAGCGCCCGGCCGGAGACGAACAGCCGCGGGCCCTCGGTGAGCCCGGTGTCGACGGCCTGCTTCAGCGGATAGCCGGCGCCGCCGGCGTCGCGCACCGTCGTAAAGCCGCGCCGCAGCATGCCCTTGAGCAGCAGCGCCGAGCGCAGGGTCACCAGCACGTTCGGCATCTGCACTTGCTGGGCAAGATTGAGTTCGACCGCGATCGCATGGACGTGCAGGTCGATCAGCCCCGGCATCAGCGTCTTGCCTTGGAGATCGATGGTCTGGTCGACGCTGGTCCGCAGCGGCTTGTCCGAGACCTCCTTGATCAGATCGTCCTCGACCAGCACGTGATGGTCTTCGCGCAGCTCCGGCTGCAGCGGGTCGAGCAGAGCGGCATTCTTGAACAGGATGGTCGACATCAGATGTCCTCGATCGGAGCGAAGCGTGCGTCAGCGGGCGGAGCGGGCCGACGATGACGGTGTTCTCCCCTATCCTGTCCTGCGGCCTCGAGCCAGCCCGGGACGGAATACCTGTCTTCTCAGCCGATCGACATCAGGCTGGCATTGCCGCCGGCGGCCGCGGTGTTGGTGGAGAGACTGACCTCGTTGACCAGCCGGTCGAGATCGTAGCAGCCGTCGCTGGCGCGCGGCGTGACGAGCGGGACGATCGGTCCGGGGCGCGTGGCGAGGTCGCGGCCGAGCGCGATCAATTCATCCGCCTCGCCGTCGGAAAGCACGGCCTGCAGATCGCGGAGAGCCCGCCAGCTGTCGACGATCCGCAGGCGGCCGCGCAGCCGGCTGGTGAGCGGTCCCAACACGGCACCAGCAGGGCTGGCGCGTTCGACGAACGCGTCGTTTCCGGTCATCAGAATGACGCCGATCTGGACCAGCAACGCCTGCTCGCTTCTCGCCAGTGCAGCGACGACGCCGCGCGCGGTGATGCGATAGACGTTCTGTTCGCCGACGGGTCCTGGCAACTCGATCTCGAGCCCGGCCAGCACCTGGGGCCCATGCGCCTCGCACGCCAGCGCCGCCTCGGCGTGTCCGCTGGCGCGCAACCCGTCGAGATAAGAGCGCAAGACCGCGTCAGACTGCGACGCCATGAGCCGCTGGCGCGGCGGCATCGCGAACAACCGGCGCAGATACAGCGGACCGCCGGCCTTCGGCCCCGTTCCCGACAGGCCGGAGCCGCCGAACGGCTGCACGCCGACGACCGCGCCGATGACATTGCGGTTGACATAGATGTTGCCGGCGGCGCTGCGGCTCGAGGCACGGGCAATCGTCTCCGTGATCCGCGAATGGATACCGAAGGTCAGGCCATAACCGGTGAGGTTGATCGCGTCGACGAGGTCAACGAGCTGCTCGCGGCGGTAGCGCAGGACGTGGAGGACGGGGCCGAACACCTCGCGCTCGACATCGAAGATGTTGCTGATTTCGATGATGGTCGGCGCGACGAACGTGCCGTGCGCCGCCTGCGGTGGCAGCGGCAGCCGCTCCACGGCATGGCCGCGCGCCTGCATCGTGGCGACATGCGCATCGAGCGTGTCGCGGGCCTCGCCGCTGATGACCGGGCCGACATCGACCGACAACGACGCGGGATTGCCGAGTTCAAGCTCGCGCAGCGCGCCGCGCAGCATCGACAGGATGCGGTCGGCGACGTCCGCCTGCAGGCAGAGGATGCGCAGCGCCGAACAGCGCTGGCCAGCGGAGTCGAAGGCGGAAGCGATGATATCGCCGACAACCTGCTCGGCGAGCGCCGAGGAATCCACGATCAGCGCGTTCTGGCCGCCGGTCTCGGCAATCAGCGGCACGGGCTGTCCATGGACGGTGAGGCGCTCGGCAAGCTGTTTCTGGATCAGCCGCGCGACGTCGGTCGATCCCGTGAACATCACGCCCTGCACGCTGTGATCGCCGACCAGCGCGGCGCCGACGCGGCCGTCGCCGGGCAGCAATTGCAGGACATCCGCGGGCACGCCCGCCTCATGGATGATGCGAACCGCTTGGGCGGCGATCAGCGGCGTCTCCTCGGCAGGTTTCGCCAGCACGGGGTTGCCGGCCGCGAGTGCGGCCGCGACCTGGCCGGTGAAGATCGCGAGCGGAAAATTCCACGGGCTGATGCAGACCACGGGACCGAGCGGCTTGGGGCTGTCGCCCTCGGCGAGAGCTTCGATCTCGCCCGCATAATAGCGCAGGAAATCGACGGCTTCGCGCACCTCGCCGACGGCATTCGCAAAGGTCTTGCCGGCCTCGCGGACGATCAAGCCGATGAGGACGAGACGACGCGCCTCCATCGCCTCGGCCGCGGCGCGCAGGCATGCGGCGCGCGCGCGGGGGCTGGTCGCGGCCCAGCTAGGCGCGGCGTTCGCCGCACGCGACAGCGCCGCCTCGATCTCGGCAGGCGCGGCATCCCTGACCGCGCCAACGACGTCACGGCGATCGGCGGGATTGCGAATGCGGCGCGCGCCTTCGCTGGTCGTCGCTCCGGGCGCCGCAGCCGTCCAATCGAGGCTCGCACTTGTGACCAGACCTTCGCCGAGACGCGCCAGCGCGCGCTGATCGGAGAGATCGAATCCGGCCGAGTTCACGCGGCCCGGGCCGAACAGCTCAGGCGGACGCCTGATCTTGTCGTGCGGCGCGCCCGGGCGTTCCGACCCGCGAACGATGGCGACGGGGTCCGCGATCAGATCGTCGACGGACACGGCGGGATCGGCGATGCGATTGACGAAGGAGGTGTTGGCGCCGTTCTCCAGCAGCCGCCGCACGAGGTAGGCCAGCAGCGTCTCATGCGAGCCGACCGGCGCGTAGATGCGGCAGGGGCGGCCGAGCCGTGCGGGTCCGACAACCTCCTCGTAGAGCGGCTCGCCCATGCCGTGCAGGCATTGGAATTCGTACTGGCCGCGCTCGTAATTGGGGCCGGCCATCTCCACGATCGATGCCAGCGTGCGCGCATTATGCGTCGCGAACTGCGGGAACACGGCGTCGGGCGCGGCCAGCAGTTTGCGGGCGCAGGCGAGGTACGACACATCGGTATGGGGCTTGCGCGTGAAGACCGGAAAGTCCTGGAGACCATCGACCTGCGCGCGCTTGATCTCGCTGTCCCAATAGGCGCCCTTGACGAGGCGCACCATCAGCCGGCGCTGCGTGCGCCGCGCGAGGTCGATGAGCCAATCAACCACAAAGGCGCAGCGCTTCTGATAGGCCTGGATGACGAAGCCGATGCCGTTCCAGCTGGCGAGGTCCGGATCGATGCAGAGCGCCTCGAGCAGATCGAGCGACAAATCCAGACGATCGGCTTCCTCGGCGTCGATGTTGAGGCCGACGTCGTATCCCCGCGCGAGCAGCACCAGCTGCTTCAGCCGCGGCAGCAGCTCGTTCATGACGCGGTCGCGCTTGATGCTGACATAGCGCGGATGCAGCGCCGACAGCTTGATCGAGATGCCCGGTCCGTCGTAGATGCCGGCACCGGCCGCATGCCGCCCGATCGCATGGATCGCCGTCTCATAGGCCGCGAAGTAGCGCGCAGCATCGTCCGCCGTCGTCGCGGCCTCGCCCAGCATGTCGTAGGAGTAGCGGAAGCCCTGCGCTTCCCACGGCCGGCCGTTCGACAGCGCCTCGTCGATGGTCTGCCCTGCCACGAACTGTTCGCCCATCAGGCGCATGGCGAGCGTCACGGCCTTGCGGATGATCGGCTCGCCGCCGCGGGCGATGAGCCGCGTCAGCGCCGAGGCCAGGCTGTCCTCGCTGGCAGCGGCCGTCAGCGTGCCGGTGACGATGAGGCCCCAGGTCGCGGCGTTCACCAGCAGTGACGGGCTGTGCCCGATATGGGCGCGCCAGTCGCCGGTCGCGATCTTGTCGCGGATCAGCGCATCGCGCGTCGCGGTGTCCGGAATCCGCAGCAGCGCCTCGGCCAGGCACATCAGCGCCACGCCCTCCTGGCTCGACAGCGAATATTCGTGGATCAGTCCCTCGACGCCGCCGGATTGCGCCTTGCCGCGCAGACGCAGCACGAGATCGCGCGCCAGCTCGGCGGCCCGCGCCGACGACGACTCCGGGAGCGCGGCGAGATCGAGCAGCGGCGCGATGCAGTCCGGCTCGGCGCGGCGATAGGCCGAGGTGATCGCAGCGCGCAGCCCGCTCTGGCGCTGGACCTGGGCATCGAACGCCGCGAACGGTCGTGGCGGCGGCTGCGACATGACCTGTCTCCTCAATCGGTCCCCGTCACTCGCCATGCCTCCGGCCTGAGCGCAGGCCGCGAGCGACGGATCGCGCTACCGCCCGATCAGCTGATCGGCGTAGTAGCCGATGGTCTTGCGGTAGATCACCGCCCTGTTCCACTCGCGCATGGCTTCGAAATTCGCCGAGCCCTCGTCGTAGGGCGCGCCCATCTTGAAGCCGTTGCTGTGCAGCAGGTTGGCGGTCGAGGCCAGCACGTCGGCGGTGGAGTGGCGCAGGTCGACGCGGCCGTCGCCGTCGAAGTCGACGCCGTATTTGATGTAGGACGACGGCAGGAACTGGGTCTGGCCGATCTCGCCGGCGAAGGCGCCGACGAGGTCGCGAAGAGTGAGATCGCCGCGCTGGACGATCTTCAGCGCGGCCAGCAGCTCGCCCTGGAACAGCTCGCTGCGGCGGCAGTCATGCGCGAGCGTCGCCAAGGTGCGGATCACCGGCAGCTTGCCCATGTCGCCCTTGCCGAAATCGGTCTCCAGCCCCCAGATCGCGACCAGGATCTGGCGGGGCACGCCATATTGCTGCTCGATGCGCGACAGCAGTGCCGCGTGTCGCTGCAGCATCGCGCGGCCGCCATTGATGCGGCCGGCGCCGACCCGGGTCGAGACGTACTGCTCGAAGCTCTTGTTGAAGGTGTAGCGCTGGCGGCGGTCGAAGGCGAGCACGGCCGGATCGAGCGTCACGCCCGACAGCGCCTGGCTGATCGTGCCGCCCGAGACGCCAGCGCCCTGCGCCTCCGCCGAGAAGCTCGTGATGAAGGTATTGAAGTCGCCGCCGCAGCGCGCGGCCAGGGCAGGAGAGGCAAATGAGAGGATCGCAACAACTACGAGGGATCGGACAACGAGCATGAGAAGAAAGGTCCCTGCATGAGAGCGTGATGAGGACAGGCGGCGCCAAGCGCGGTCACCATGCCCGATTTGGCGACGGCAGGCCAGCCGGCAGGGATCGCCCCCGATCTGCATTGCGTCTTCGGCTCCTTTGAACGCAACGCGGCCTCCCCGCCACATATGCAAGGCGCGTCTTCGTCGCGGTCGCATTCCTTGCGCGCGCTGATCGAGCGCCCTCTGCACGCCACACGCGTTAGCCCGCTTTGCCTGCCCTTTGCCTGGAGAGGTTCCCCATGAGAATGACGTTCCGACTCGGCGCACTGACGCAGCTCGCGCTGTTCGCGGCTCTGCTCTGTCACACGCTGGCGCCTGCAGCCGCCCAGCCCGGCGACATCGCGGGAGCCAAGGATTATCCAGGCATCGGCCGTTTCGCCGGCAGCGTGATCACCGGCTACGTCGCCAAGGATTTCGATGCGGCGCGCATGCAGGCGGCGCCGTTCAAGGATGGCAAGGCGACCGACGAGCGGCGCCCGGAAGGCCGCATCGTCAGAATCGCCTATCGCACCGCGCCCGGTCCCTCGATCCTTGAAGTGTCGCGCAATTTCGAGAACCAGCTCGCCAAGGCCGGCTTCGAGCCGCTCCTCGCCTGCGATACCGATGGCTGCGGCGCCATCCCGTTCACCGAAGCGATCGACGCGCTGCCGGTGCCGCAGATGTGGGTCGACGGCTTCGATTATCGCTATGTCGCCGGCCACAAGGCGGCAGGCGGACGCGAGACCTATGCCAGCGTGCTGGTCAGCCAGAACAACCAGCAGATCTACGCCCAGCTCACCATCGCCGAGCTCGGCGCGATGGAGAACAAGATGGTGAGCGCCGCCGAGATGGCGAAGGGCCTCGGCGACAAGGGCCACATCGCGCTCTACGGCATCTATTTCGATACCGACAAGGCGACGATGAAGCCGGAGAGCCGGCCGACGCTGGAGCAGATCGCGCAGTTGCTCGCCGGCCAGCCGCAGCTCAGCGTCTTCATCGTCGGCCATACCGACAACCAGGGCAGCTACGACTACAATCTCGATCTGTCGCGGCGGCGCGCCGAGGCGGTCGCCGCCGAGCTGGCGCGGAGCTATCGCATCGCGCCGGCGCGGCTGCGCACCGCGGGCGTCGGCCTGCTCGCGCCGGTCGGCAGCAATGCCACCGATGCGGGCCGCGCGCTCAACCGCCGCGTCGAGTTGGTGGCGCCCTGAGGCGGTGCGCGGCCCGCTTGATCCTCGTCAAGGCAGCGCCATCGTGGCTCCCTAAGCTCCGCGGCCAAACTGGAGACGATGCCATGATCGGAATTACGTTGACCGCCGACCAGATCCGCTCGGCGCCACCGGAGGTGCGGCGCTGGATCGAGCACCAGGTGCTGTCGGGGCTCGGGCTCGGGCCGGAGGCCCCCTCGGCACCGCCCGCCCTGCCGGAGCCGGGCGCGCACCTCGTGGCGTGCTCGGCCGACGATGCGGCCAAGATCCTGGCGCAGATCCAGGGCGTGCTGCCGGCCGTGAACGTGTTCTTCGAGTTCGGCCGCCCGGGCATCGCACTCGGCCAGCCGCCGGTGATGATGTTCCGCCTGATCGACATCCTGCATCATACGCGGCTGCAGAACATCGGCCAGGTGATGGCCTCGCTGGACATGATCAACAAGGCGCTGATCGAGACGAGGCACGATCCGTCCGTGCGGTTCTGCGGCTTCGATCCCGAGGGCCATTGCCTGATCGCGCCGGAGACCCAGCGCGCGATCGCCAGCGTCTGGCAGAGCGTGATCGCCAAGCAGCATGGCGTGGCCGAGGGCGAGGCGGCGTGAGGTCATCGGCGCGCGGCCTGCCCGGCGCGCCATCGTCCCGAAGCGGCGCGCCGCGATGGCGCGTCAGCCATGTCCCTGCCGGACGGCTCCGGCCTTGAGCCCATTGCGGCCGGTGCTACCATGTCGAAGTCGTTCACGATCCGCGGGAGATCGCCGATGCCGCCAGGCCAGCGACGACGCAGACTGCTTCAGATCCCACTGTTCCGCCTGCTCGCGATCAACCTCGCGCTCGGCCTCGGCATGGCCGTGGTGCTGGTCGGCGGCCTGCTGGCGCTCGACCCTTTCGGCCTGCGCCACCTGATCTTCTCCGATCGCTCGCCCGGCGTCGCCATCGGCCTGCTGCTCGGCTCGTTCTTCGTCACCTTCGGCTCGACCGCGATGGGCACCGCGATTATGGCGCTCGGCCGCGGCGACGATGACGACGAGCCGCGCGGCGGCACAAGGGTGCATGCGCGGGTGAAGGCGCGGCGCGGTTAGGACGCGAACGGGCGCCGCATCGGCAGTGTGCTCCCTCGCCCCGCTTGCGGGGAGAGGTTAAACTGAAGCCGGCGCGACACGCTGCGTCCAATCGCCGCCCTCACCAGTGCCCCTTCCGCCTGTTCCAGGCGAACAGCACATCGGCGAACCGGTCGTAGCTGAACCGCGTCAGTGGCCGCACCAGACGGTTGCCGAACAGCTTGGCGAGCCAGCCCTCGCCGGGCGTCAGCGCCCACAACAAGAGCGCGACGTCGGCGCCGGTGATCAACTGCCCCTCCTCGTCGGTCGCGTGCAGGCGGCGGCGGACGTCGTCGACATCGGCGCCGAAGGCGGCGAGCGCCTCCGGCTCTTCATTGATGTCCCTGAACGCGACCCGCCCCGACCTGACCAGCGCCAGCAGCTTGTTGCGCTGCCAGTCGATGCCGGCGTCGCAGACCGGGCAGCGCGTGTTGTACCAGACGGTGAGTTGGGGCATCGACATGTCGGGAATTCGCCGCGGGTTCGGGGCCGCGATGAACGCATTGTCATCCGGCAAATTCGAGGAGTTTTCGAGAGGACGCGGCCGTGCCCGGCCACTCCTCCGATTCCACGAAAATCATATGACGGAAAAGTCAAATTCGGGCAGCGGATAAGCATTTTCCTGCATTGACCGGACCGGCCCCGCCGCCGTAGACCGCCGACCATGGCAAAGAAACCCGGCACCAACCCCAAAGGCGAATTCGCCTTCTTCAACGTCACCTATGAGGACGGCTCGCAGCGCTCCAACCGGCGGGTGCCGGCCGAGCTGCTCGGCGGCCTCGACGGCGACGAGCCGGCCCGCGGCTTCATCATGGAGCAGGACCGCGAGATCGCCGAAAAGTCCGGCCGCCCGCCGCTGGCGATCAAGTCGCTGGAGAGGGTCGGCGCGAAGAAGAAGTAGCGAAAGCCCCGCTGCCGTAGGGTGGGCAAAGCGCGCAGCGCGTGCCCACCATCAGGTGCCTGCCGCGAAACGCGGTGGGCACGGCACGCGATACCTGCGCCAGCCCCAACACCGTGCAGGCGCCTTTGCCCACCCTACGGCAGGGCGCTATGCGGCTTGCTTCTGTCGCTCCGGCAACAGCACGCTTTCCCGGGTGTCCATCTCCTGCGGCCGATTGATCAGGCTGACCAGCGTGTAGCTGATGATCAGCAGCAAGAACCACGAGCCGAGCTTGGTGACCGACACCATGGCCCAGCCTTGGGCCTGCGCCGGATAGATCCAGGTGCGCGACAGCGTGCCGATATTCTCCGACAGCCAGATGAACAGCGACACCAGGATCAGCCCGAGCAGCAGCGGCATCGAGCGGTGCACGCGCCAGACCTTGAAGTGGACGGTCGCCGGCGCAAACAGCAGCGCGGCCCAGCCGAACAGCACGAGCCTCAGATCGAGCCTGTAATGGTCGGTGAAGAAGTTGAAATAGATCGCAGCGCTCAGCCCGACCAGCCAGCGCCGCGACGGATGGCCGGTAAAGCGGAAATCGAACAGCCGCCAGACGCGGCAGAGATAGCTGCCGATGCAGGAATACATGAAGCCGGAGAACAGCGGCACGCCACCCAGGCGGATCAGGCTCGGCTCGGGATAGATCCACGAGCCGGTCGCGGTCTTGAACAGCTCCATCGCTGTCCCGACAAGGTGATAGACCAGGATGACCTTGGCCTCCTCAAAGGTCTCGAGTTTTGCCGCGAGTAGCGCGGCCTGGACGGCGAGCATGCAGAGGAAGAGAAAGTCGTACCGGGCCAGCGGCGCATCGGCCGGATAGAACCGCCATGTCACAAGCATCAATGCCAGCGCGATGCCGCCGAACAGGCAGGCCCAGCCCTGCTTCACGCCGAAGCGACTGAATTCATAGAGGAAGGCAGTCCACGGCGTTTCGGCCGCACGCGCCGCGAGGCGGGCCTCCGCGGCGATGAAGCGGCGCAGGGGCGGCCAGATGGCGGCGGCACTGGACTGCGCTGCGGCCGATGAAACCTCGTTGTCGTGCATGGGAGTCCGCGTCCGGTGAGACGCCAATCCCTAGCAGTCGATCGCCCAACGCCGTCTGCGCAAAGTTCAGCCTCTTGCGGCAAGGGCACGGACATCTGCGGACAAGAGGCCTTGTCGGCCCCCGTCACCTCGACGCCACCTTCCAAACCTTCCTGCAACCTCCCCACCGCCGCGCGATGCAGTGCCCTCGCCCCGTGTGGGAGAGGGCAGCGCTGGCGGAGCCGCGGGCTCGGTTGGGTGAGGGGTTCTGTCCGCGAGCGCAACTCGGGGAGATAGACCCCTCACCCGACCGAGGTCGTTGCACTGTCCTACATGCCCTCTCCCACAAGGGGCGAGGGCGCAGTCACCGCCGCTGCGCCTGCGGCACGATCGTTTGGCTTCCCGCTTCTCGATGACTGTTTCTTGTTAGGTCTGTCGACCGCGGCAATAGGTCTGCCACATCTCGCGATAGGCCGCTTCGACGGCCCTGGTGTAGATGGCCGGACCACAACGTGCGGCGATGAGGTCGGGAAGCTGGTGACGGATCATCCTGAGCCGGTCCGGCGTCGACCGCAAAGCGATGTCCACATACTCATCATCGGTCGTGGCGACCCAGTCGGCCATGCCGATCGCCGTCAGGATCGCGCCGCCGGCGCGGCTGCACATCCCGTTGCCGAGCTTCGACACGACCGGCAAGCCCATGTGCAGGGCTTCCCAGGCCGAGACGCCGCCGCCATTGGGAAATGGATCGAGCCAGATGTCGATGAGCCGGTGGGCGGCCAGATGCTCGTCGCGAGAGGTCGGCCCCATCAGGTCGATGCGATCCGGCGCGATGCCGCGCGCGTCGAAGTCAGCCAGCAGCCGAGCCTGGATCGCAGCATCGCCAAGCAGATAGTCCTTGACCAGCAACCGGGCGCTTACATCGGCGCGCAGGATGCGAGCCCAGACGTCGAGGACGGCGCTCGATAAGCGGTTCGCCCGGGTGAACGCGCCGTAAGTCACATGGCCATTGGACGTCACGGGCGCCTCGAGGCTGCGCAGCCCCGCCGGCGGCGGCTCGATGATGATCAGGCATGGCAGATCATAGATCTGCTCGGTGAACAGGTGACGTACCTCCAGCGGCGCCATGACGGGATCGCCGAACAGGTAGTCCATCGTCGCCAGACCGGTGCCGGTCGCGTGGCCCCAGGCGGTGACCTGGATGGGGGCCGGCTTGCGCGCGAAGGTGGCCAGCCGATTGCCGCGGGAGTGTCCGGACAGGTCGACGAGAATGTCGACCCGGTCGGACCGGATGCAATCCGTGAGCTGATCGTCGGACCATTGCATCACGTCGTGCCATCGATCAGCAGCCGCCCGGAACGTCTCGGTGATCTCGTCCTGGACCGGCGAGTTCGAATAGCAGATCACCTCGACCTGCGATTTGTCGTGGTTCTGCAGCACCGGCCGGATCGTGCGGGCGGCGGAATGCTCCTTGAAGTCGCCCGACACATATCCCACGACGATCCGTCTGTCGGGGTCGAGATCATTGCTGTGATCAGGCGGATGCCTCTCGGCAATCTTGGATCCGATCCGGCGCCACCACTCCGCTCGGGCCGCCTGGTGCTCCGCATAGCCCACATCGCAGAAGTCCAACGAGAAGATGCGGTTCGCCAGTGCGACTTCGTCGGCCGGGTCGATCGCGAGCGCCCGATCGAAAAGTGCGACAGCCGCCTCTGCATCGCCCATCAGCGCATGACATTGACCGATCTGGCTCAGCGCTTTCGCGGAGTTCGGCTCGATCGTAACGGCGCGCTGGCAGGCCTCCAGCGCCTCGCTCACCCGCTTGTTGAGCATCAGGACGTTGGCGCGGCCGAGCCAGCCCAGGGTGAATTGCGGATCGAGCGCGATCACCCGGTCGAAATCAGCGAGCGCGTCGTCGTTACGCTTGAGCTGGAGGAACGTCTCGCCGCGATTGATCAGCGCCGTGGTGTCGTCGGGCGCAAGGGCCAGCGCCCGGTTGAATTCGGCGATCGCCTCATCGGATCGACGCAGATCCTTGAACGCGCAGCCTCGATTGATGATGGCGGCCAGATGCGTGGGTTTCGCCGCGAGAAGCTGGTCGTAGCATGCGATCGCATCGGCGAACCGGCCGAGATAGTGCAGCGCTTCGCCCTTGTTCATCAACACGTCGAGGTGCTGCGGATTGATCCGGAGGGCGTTGTCGAAACTGACGACCGCCTCCGCGAAGCGCTGGAGGCGCGACAACAGCTTGCCGCGTTCCAGCTGCGCCTCGAAGAAATCCGGTTTCAAGGCCAGGAGATCGTCGAAGCAGGTCAGCGCTTCGTCGTCGCGCTGGAGCGCGGACAGGACGACGGCCCGCGCATATCTCGCCGCAACGTTTTGCGGGTCTGCCAGCACCGCCCGCTTCAGAAGGCGCTCCGCCGCCTCTGAATTGTTGCTCTGGTGCTCGGACAGTCCAAACATATAGAGCGCGCCGAAATGGTTCGGCCGCTTCTTGAGGATTTTCTTGTAGCCGGCCTGAGCCTTGGCCAGATCGCCGGAGCGGTGAAACGCACTCGCCCGGGCGAACAGGTCGGCGATCTCATCGCCTTTCCGCAAGGCTGGCTGCATGCTGAAAACGTCCAGGGATCAGCCGCCATCGCCAAGTTCTGTCACGACGGGGCAGAGTGCCGGAATGCAGGCGTCATTCGGTCGCCCGCCGAACCTTCGATGACAAGCGTAAACAATTCATTAACCATGTTTTCTGCGGGAATTTGCTGGGTGAATGCCGTCATTGGTCCTTCCGCAGCGCGTCACGTCCATCGCCGTCAGAGTACCAACTTAATGCGTACGGTGGGCGAAGCGCCGCCGAAGGCGGCGCGTGCCCACAATTGGCCGCCTGCCGCGGTAGGCACGGCGCACGACACCGTCGCCAATCTCGACACCGTGCACGTGCCTTTGCCCACCCTACGCATCACTGTCGCCGCCTGGGTTTGCAAAACGCTGGAGCGAACTCGACGGCGAGCGCTTCGAGACGCGAAAGCTGGAGATCTTTCGGGACGGCAGCATCGGCTTCGCAACCGCGACCGAGGCGACAGATCGGACGCGGCTCGGACAGATAGCTGTTCCTCCCATCGACGAGATCGGGCAGGATCCTCAATTCGTGGCGGAAGAGATTTCGAAGGAAGAGTTCGAGCGCCGTTGGAGCGCCAGGCGTGCGCGTTAGGTCACGTCGACAAATTGCCTGGCTTACATGGATCACAAACTAAAACGGCGAACCTCTCGGTCCGCCGTTGTCCCTTGATGGATTGCCGGGTCAAGCCCGGCAATGACGACTGATGCAGTGATTAGTTGTCCAGGAACGACCGCAGCTTCCTTGACCTCGACGGATGCTTCAACTTACGCAGCGCCTTGGCTTCGATCTGGCGGATACGCTCTCTCGTCACCGAGAACTGCTGGCCGACCTCTTCCAGCGTGTGGTCGGTGTTCATGCCGATGCCGAAGCGCATGCGCAGCACGCGTTCTTCGCGGGGGGTGAGCGAGGCGAGCACGCGGGTGGTGGTTTCGCGCAGGTTCGACTGGATGGCGGCGTCGATCGGCAGGATGGCGTTCTTGTCCTCGATGAAGTCGCCGAGGTGGCTATCCTCCTCGTCGCCGACGGGGGTTTCGAGCGAGAGCGGCTCCTTGGCGATCTTGAGGACCTTGCGCACCTTCTCCAGCGGCATGCCGAGCTTCTCGGCAAGCTCCTCCGGCGTCGGCTCGCGGCCGATCTCGTTCAGCATCTGGCGCGAGGTGCGGACGATCTTGTTGATCGTCTCGATCATGTGCACGGGGATGCGGATGGTGCGGGCCTGGTCGGCGATCGATCGGGTGATCGCCTGACGGATCCACCAGGTGGCGTAGGTCGAGAACTTGTAGCCGCGGCGGTACTCGAACTTGTCGACGGCCTTCATCAGGCCGATGTTGCCTTCCTGGATCAGGTCGAGGAACTGCAGGCCGCGGTTGGTGTACTTCTTGGCGATCGAAATCACGAGACGGAGGTTGGCTTCCACCATCTCCTTCTTGGCCTGACGGGCCTCGCGCTCGCCCTTCTGCACCGAATGCACGATCTTGCGGAATTCGCCGATCTCGAGACCGGTGAGCGCGGCCATCGCCTGCACCTCCTGGCGCAGGTCCTTGATGCGGTCCTTCTCGTAATGGACGAAGTTCTTCCAGCCTTTTGCGGAGAGCTTGGAGACGCGGTTGAGCCAGCGCGGATCGAGCTCGGAGCCCTGGTAGTTGCGCAGGAAGTCTTCGCGCGCGACGCCGTGGGAATCGGCAAGCCGCATCAGCCGGCTCTCGAACGAGACCAGCTTCTTGTTGATGTCGTAGAGCTGCTCGACGAGGCTGTCGATGCGGGCCTGGTTGAGGCGCAGCGACTTCACCTCGACGATGATCTCGTCCTTGAGCTTCTTGTACTTGCGCTCCTGCGACGGCGACAGCGACTCGCTCTGGAGCTGGTTGGCGATGTCCTGCTCCTGCAGGCGGCGCAGCTTCTTGTACTCGGACGCGATCTTGTCGAAGGTCTCCACGACCTTCGGCTTCAGCTCGGCCTCGATGGCGGCGAGCGACATCTGGTTCTCGAACTCGTCGTCGTCCATGTCGGCTTCGGCTGCCGCCTCGCCGGGATCCTTCTCCTCGGCGGGCGCGCCGTTCGGCGCGGCACGGAACGGGGTCGGCTGCTGCGGGGCGGCCGGCGGCGCGACCGCGGCCTGGACGTCGCCGCCCTCGGCCGGAGCGCCCTCGCCATTCACGGGCGCGGCGATCTGCGGATTCATGCCGCCCTTGGCTTCCGGGCCGGCATAAGTGGCTTCGAGATCGATGATGTCGCGAAGGAAGATCTTGCCTTCGTTGAGCTCGTCGCGCCAGATGATGATGGCCTGGAAGGTCAGCGGGCTCTCGCAGAGCCCTGCGATCATCGCCTCGCGGCCGGCCTCGATGCGCTTGGCGATCGCGATCTCGCCCTCGCGCGACAAGAGCTCGACGGTGCCCATCTCGCGCAGATACATGCGCACGGGATCATCGGTGCGCTCGCCGGGCTCCGACTTCTTGACCTCGGTGACGGCCTTCTGGGTGATCTCGACGAGCTCGTTGTCGGTCTCGTCCTCGCCGTCGTCCTTCTCGTCGGACTCGTCGGCCTCCTCGGCCTCGGTCACGTTGATGCCCATGTCTGATAGCATCGACATGATGTCTTCGATCTGTTCCGGCGAGGTGGTGTCGGAAGGCAGGACCTCGTTGAGCTGATCAAAGGTCACGAAGCCGCGCTTCTTGGCCTGCTTGATCATCTTCTTGACGGCGGCGTCCGACAGGTCGAGCAACGGCGAAGGCGCATCGGCGGCGTCCTTCTCAGGAGCGTCCGCGGCCTTGTCGTCCTTTTCCTTGTCCTTCACCTGCAGCGTCTTTGCCTTCGTGGCCATTCATTGCTCCCGAAACGCGCCCGCTCCGCCCGTGGCATCTTCGCCCTTGGCATCGCGGCGCCCGCCTGCTCTACTCAAACTGTTCTCGACGCGGAAAGGGCGGCGCACATTCAACGTCGCCACCCCATGAAGTCTTTCGCTCGTGTCGCCCTACGCTGGTGTCGTCCCGTTTTCGGACCGGCGCGCGTTTCTTGCAAAAGCGATACCGGTTTTGCAATCGAATCCGGCGCCCGACATGCAGGCGCGGTGTCCGACAGCGAAACCAACCCATCTGCTGCAGAAAATGCCCCGGACCTCTTAAACTTCGATTAACCCTGTTTTTGCAGCCAAACCATGGATTTGGCGAGTCTTTTCGCGCGGACCCGAGACCGCGCAAGCGGACCGGGTCGAAATGTGCTCAGTTCGCGACAGGGCGCCGGGCATCCGGTCTACACGTTGCGGTTGGTGCGACCGGACAGTTCCCCGAAGCCTTCGATCAGCGCTTCGGTGCCGTCCATCTCGGCCATCCTGGCCTTCACGTCCCTCAACCAGCCCATGTTCGGCTCGCTCGGCTCCTCGCCCAAGGCAAGCTCGGCATCCTTCAATTCCCTAAGTAAGGAGTGCCATTGCCGATGCAAGGCAACGAGCTGGTGCCAGGTCGCAAGAACGTCATCGCGCGCCGCGCCGGGCTTCGCCGCCCACACCGCAGCGGTCGTGATTGCCCGCTCAACCCGTTGAAGAAGCTCGGAAAAGCCTGACTTCTCCAAGTCGGCCCGCATCTTCTCGGCCTGCTCGTCCGGGTCCGGCGAATGGTGGTGGTCGTGGGCGAAGGCCGCGATGATCGCGGCGCGGAGCTTGTGCGCCTCGGGATGGGCCAGTTCGAGGGCTGCGACCTCCTCGAGGTGGTCGTGCAGGATCCAGGGGTGGTTGATCAGGCACTGCAGGATCAGCGCCTCCCGGCGCGAGATCGCCGAGCGCTGGCCGCGCATGATCGGGCTCATGGCGAGCTGGGGGCTCGCCGCCTGGTAGGGTCCGCGGGCCATCGCGGGTCCTGTGGATGGCGCGCCGCCGCGGCGGCCGCCCCCTGTGGATAACCGCCCCGGCTGTCCGGAACCGGGACTGCGGGGGCCAAACCGCCGTCCTGATTCGGCACCGTAGCCGCGGCCAAAGCCCCGGCCACCGTCCGGCGCGAACGCCCGGTACAGCCGGTCGCTGAGATCCTGCTTGTAGTAGCGCCGTACCACCTCGTCGGCGATGCCGCCGGTGAGCTGACCGATCCGCGCCTCCAGCGCGGCGCGGCGCTCCGGGGTGTTGAAGCTGCCGCCCTCGATCTCGCGCGACCAGATCACCTCGGCGAGAGGTTTTGCGACCTTGAGCACCTCCTCGACCGCGCCGCGGCCGCCGGAGCGGACGAGATCGTCGGGATCCTGTCCCTCCGGCAGCAGCGCGAAGCGGAGACTCTTGCCGGGCTTGAGATGCGGCAAAGCAAGGTCCGCGGCACGATAGGCTGCCTTTTGGCCGGCGCGGTCGCCGTCGAAGCAGAGGATCGGTTCGTCCACCATCTTCCAGATCAACGAAAGCTGGCTCTCGGTCAGTGCGGTGCCGAGCGGCGCCACGGCGCCGGCAAAGCCGGCCGCCACCAGCGCGATGACGTCGACATAGCCCTCGACCACGATCATCGGCGCGCCGTTATGCGCGGCCTGACGAGCGCTCGGCAGGTTGTAGAGGTTGTCGCCCTTGTGGAAGAGCGGCGTCTCCGGCGAGTTCAGGTATTTCGCCGGCACGTCCTTCTGCAGCGCGCGGCCGCCGAAGGCGATGACGCGTCCACGGAGATCGGTGATCGGAAACATCACGCGGTCGCGGAAGCGGTCGTACGGCACAGGAATGTCGTCGCCGCCGACCAGCAATCCCGCCTCGACCATGTCGGCCACCGGCACGCCCTGGGCGCCAAGATATTCCTTCAAGCCGAACCGATCCGGCGGCGCGTAGCCAAGCCGGAATTGGAGCTGCGTCTGCGGCAGGATCGCGCGATCGGCAAGATAGCCACGGGCGCGCGCGCCATGACGGGACGCCAGCGTGTCAGAAAAGAACTTCGCCGCCAGCTCCATCACGTCATACAGCGTCTTGCGCTGCCGCTCCTGGCGCGCCGCGTCGGGCGTCACCGCGGGCAAGGCCAGGCCGGCGATCCCCGCCAGCCGCTCGACCGCCTCAGGGAACGAGCAGCCCTCAGTCTCCATCACGAAGTCGAAGATGTTGCCATGCTTGCCGGAGGAGAAGTCGTGATAAAAACCCTTCTGGTCGTTGACGTAGAAGGACGGCGTCTTCTCCTGCTGGAACGGCGACAGCCCCTTCCACTCCCGCCCCGCCTTCTTGAGCTTCACGCGCTTGCCGACGACGTCCGAGACCGGAAGCCGGGCGCGCAGCTCATCGAGAAATTCCGGCGTGAAGCGAGCCATGGGTGAGGCGGTGGTCCTGTGTTGATGGACTTACGCATATAGGCACCCGTGTACGAAATGTGAACTTCCTCGCCCTTGTCCGGGCTATTCACAGGCCCTGCTCTCTTCTTAAGTCATTCCGGGGCGACCGCAGGGCGCGCCGCGGAATGACGGGAGGAGAGAGGGGATCAAGGCGCCAGAAAGCGCCCCGAGGCGATGCGGGCGGCCTCGTCGACCGGCCAGTTGTAGACATAGGTCCAGGCCTCGCGGGCCGAGCCGTCGGCCAGCGTGACGCTGAGGCGCTGACGCAGGTACTCGGTCGGCTGCGCGAAGCCCTCGCCACAGGCCTCGTACATGTCGAACTCGCGCAGCATGGGCTCGGGCTGGCGCAGCCGGAACAGCTCGCCATGGACGGCATCCACGGCGTCATCCGAGAGCACGAGGCCGGGATAATGCTGGATCCGGTACAGCCGGCCGCGGCAACTGGCCTCGGCGACGAAATCGGCGTTGGCCGACAGCAACCGCGCCATCGGATGGTCGAAGCCACGCATCAAGGTGCCGTAGACGAACAGGAGATCGGATGTCGTGTCGGAGGTCATCGCCCTGCATAGCCGGCCTCGCGCGGCGAGGCCAGCTTCACGCCACGCCGCGGGCCGCCACGATCTCGTCGCTGACGACGTGGAATTTGGTTAGCGTCATCCGGCCGAACGAGGTCGACAGTGCGACGTCGGCGGCATCGCGCCCCGTGGCCATCAGGATGCGGCCGATGCGCGGCACGTTGTGGCGGGCGTCGAACGTGTACCATTCGCCCGAGAGATAGGCCTGAAACCAGCCTGAGAAATCCATCGGATAGGGCTCCGGCGGAATGCCGATGTCGCCCATGTAGCCGGTGCAATAGCGCGCCGGGATGCCCATGCAGCGGCACAGGGTCAGCGCCAGATGCGCGAAGTCGCGGCAGACGCCGGTGCGCTGCTGATAGACGTCGTGTGCCGACTTCATGTGATGCGCATGCTCATAGCCGAAGCTGACATGATCGTGGACGAAGTCGCAGATCGCCTGCACGCGCGCCCAGCCCGCCGGCACGCTGCCGAACAGCGACCAGACGACGTCGGTCAGCTTGTCGGTCTCGCAATAGCGACTCGGCATCAGATACAGCAGCAGATCGTCCGGCAGCTGGTCGATCGGCAGTTGCTGCGCGGCGGGCTCGACGAGATCGGGCAAGCCCGTATCACGCACGATGGCGCTGCCGTGGAAGGTGACACCGCCGCTCGGCGCCACCAGGCGGCCGCAGATGTTGTCGAAGCTGTCGCGGTAGAAGCTGATCGGCACGCCCGGCTCGGCGACGATGGTCTCGGCGCCAACGATGTCCTGGCGGCGCGAGGGATGGATCGACAGCATGATCACCATCGGCGTCGCCGCGGGCGCGGCGTAGGCGATCTCGAACCCGACCTTGATCTCCATCAGTCCCCTCTTCCGCACGCGCGGCTCTCGGCGTGTTCGATGGTCTCAGCACGCGGCTCGGCGGCGCTGACGGCCTGACGCGAACGCCACCCACAGAACCGATCGGGTCCGGCCATATCAGGCCTTGTGATCGCCTCGCGGGATCGGCATCGTCATCGAATCATCATCGCGGTTTTCGGCGATCCGATCCAGATTGGCCCCTGCTCAATTGCAGATCGTCATGCCGCCTGAATGAGCAACGAACGTGATCATGAATCAGCCGCGCGCGACCGATACGAAAAGACTCCTTCAGGGCGACGAAGTTCCGCCGGTCTACGAGCAGAACCAGGATGGCGCCTCCGCGCTGGTCTTCACCTGCGATCATTACGGCCGCCTGCTGCCGCGGGCGCTCGGTAATCTCGGCCTCGACGAGAGCGAACTGGAGCGGCACATCGCCTGGGACATCGGCATCGCCGGCGTGGCGGAGGCCGTGTCGCGCGCGCTCGATGCGCATCTGATCGCGCAGCGCTATTCGCGGCTGGTGATCGACTGCAACCGCTCGCCGAAGGCGCCGAACGCGATTCCGATGATCAGCGAGCGCACCACGATCCCCGGCAATGAGGGCCTGACGCATGAGGACGCAGAGCTGCGGCGGCGCGCCATCTTCGATCCCTATCACGACCGCATCACCGCGGTGCTCGATGCGCGCAAGGCCGCGGGGCGGCCGACCATTCTCGTCTCGCTGCACAGCTTCACGCCCGTCTATGCCGGCATCGGGCGGCCCTGGCACATCGGCACGCTGTATCAGCACGACCGTGTGCTGCCGCCGCTGCTGTTGAAGGCGCTGCGGGCCGAGCCCGATCTCGTGGTGGGCGACAATCAGCCCTATGCGGTCGGCGACGGCACCGACTACACCATCCCCGTGCATGGCGAGGCGCGCGGGCTGATCAATTCCGGCATCGAGATTCGTCAGAACGAAATCGCCGAGCCCGAGGGCCAGCAGCGCTGGGCCGAGCGGCTGATCCGCATTCTCGGCGAGATCGAGGTCGAGCTGCGCAGCAAGGGCCTCGCGTAGCCTGCTACTCCGTCATGTCGGAGGCGTCGTGATGCGACAGCAATCCGGCAAGCCGCCACAGAGCTGTGCGCAGATCCTCGTGGCTTGGCAGGCCGAGCGCGAGCCTTACCGCGTTCGGTGAATGACCGTGCGCCACTGCAAAGGCGCTCGCCGGGGTGATCGCGATGCCGGCACGGGCTGCTGCGGCCGTCAAGGCTTCGGCGCGCCAGCCCTCCGGCAGGTGCAGCCAGACATGGTAGGAGCGCGGATCGGCCTCGATGTGATGGCCGGCGAGGCACTCGGCGACGATCGCCTGGCGCACCAGCGCATCGGCGCGCTTGCGCCTGGTGATCTCGGCCGCCGTGCCGTCGGCGAGCAGCCCCATGCCGGCGGCCAGCGCCAGCGACGTCACCGACCAGGCCCCGGTGCGCACCGTGGCGGCGAATTTTTCGCGCATGGTCGAGGGGACGTACAGGAAGCCAACGGCGATGCCCGGCGCCAGCCGCTTGGCAAGGCTGTCGACCACGACGACGCGCTCCTCGGCCTGCGTCGCCAGCGAGACCTGATCGCTGAGGAAGCCGTAGACCAGATCCTCGATGATCATCAGCTCGTGCTTGCGCACCAGACGCACGATCTCCTCGCGCCTCGCCTCGCTCATCGTCAGGCCGAGCGGATTCTGCATCACCGGCTGGATGTAGATCGCGTTGAGCGCGCTGCTGCGATGCGCCTTGGTCAGCGCCTCCGGACGGATGCCCTCGCCGTCCATCGCGAGCGGCACCAGGGTCACGCCGAGCCGCGCCGCGATGCCCTTGATCATCGGATAGGTCACGGCCTCGACGCCGAGCCGGCCGCCGACCGGCACCAGCGCCGAGATCGCCGCAGCCAGCGACTGCCGCCCGCTGCCGGCGAAGACGAAATTTTCCGCACGCGGGCGCCAGCGCTCGCTGGCGAAGAAGGCCGCGGCGGTGCGCCCGGCCTCGGCCAGCCGACGCTGCGTGATCGGCGCCAGCACCGGCGCCAGCTTCTCCGGCCGCTGCCACGCGGCCAGCGACTTCGCGATCAGGGCCGCCTGATCCGGCAGGGTCGGAAAATTGAATTCGAGATCGATGCGGCCGTCGAACGGCTCCAGCCGCAGCGAGGGTGGCACCGGCACCGCCTCACCCGCGACGAAGGTGCCGCGCCCGACCTCGCCCACGACCAGGCCCCTGCGCAATAATTCGGCATAGACGCGGGCTGCCGTGGATGCGGCAATTCCCCGCTCATAGGCGAACTGGCGCTGCGGCGGCAGCCGGTCACCGGCCTTCAGCCTGCCGTTGGCGATGTCCTCGGCGATGTCGTCGACCAGGGCCGTATACGAAGCATTCATGCTATATTGTACCGAGAGCAATGTTTCGATTGCACCGAGATATGTATGGCGCGATTGCTCTTCGAACAACGCAATTGAAGAGCAATAGGTGACTCATGGCATATTCCCTGGCGCAGCGTTGGGCAACTCCGCAAGTTGCCCACGGAAAGAGCAATTTGCTCGGGGTGCCGCAACTCTGGCTGCAGCGCCTGTTCTGGCGGTCCGAACTGGCAATGCTGGATCGCGACCAGATGCGCGACTGCGGCCTTGATCCGGCAATCGTCCAGGAAGAGGCCAACAAGCCGTTCTGGCGCGACTGACAACGACGTCGAGGAGGACACCGAAATGCCGACGCTTCCGTTCCATCAAGTCGACGTGTTCTCCAAGGTGGCCTTCAAGGGCAACCCGCTTGCCGTGATCGCCGAGGCCGACGGCCTCGACGATGCGGCGATGCGGGCGATCGCCAACTGGACCAACCTGTCCGAGACCACCTTCCTGTCGCGTGCCCAGGATCCGGGCGCTGATTATCGCGTGCGCATCTTCACCCCGCAGCGCGAGCTGCCTTTTGCAGGCCATCCGACGCTCGGCTCGTGCCACGTATGGCTCGCGCTCGGCGGCCGGCCGAAGGGCGAACACGTGGTGCAGGAATGCGGCGCGGGCCTCGTGCGCATCAGGCGCGACGGAGAGCGGCTCGCCTTCGCAGCCCCGCCGCTCAGGCGCTCCGGCCAAGTCGATGCCGAACTGACCAGCAGGATCGCAGCAGCGCTCGGCATCCAATCGAGCGCGATGCGCGCCGTGCAGTGGGTCGACAACGGCCCGGGCTGGATCGGCGTGCTCCTCGACTCGCGCCGCGCGCTGCTCGACATCCGCTTCAATCCGGCGGCGCTGCCGCAACAGCCGATCGGCGTGGTCGCACCATGGGATCGAGCGCAGGATGGCACGGATGCCGACTACGAGGTCCGCGGCTTCATGTGGGGCGGCGGCGAGGACCCGGTGACGGGCAGCCTCAATGCAAGCCTGGCGCAATGGCTGATCGGAGCCGGAATTGCTCCGAAGCAATATGTTGCGTCCCAGGGCACCGTGCTCGGCCGCGCCGGCCGCGTCCATGTCGCGCAGGACGGCGACACGATCTGGATCGGCGGCGACGTCGCGCCGGTGGTGAAGGGGACGATCAGCCTGTAACGCCGACGGCCCCTCCTCCCTCCCCCCCCCCCCCGGGCCCTCCGGGGTGAGAGCAGGCCCTAAACTCAATGCGGGCTCACCGCGCCCGCGTCAGCGCCAGCCAGACCCCGCCCCCGATCATGAAGCCGCCGGAGATGCGCGACACCAGCCGGGTCCGCCTGGCCGAGAACAGTTTTCGCGCACGGCCCGCGAGCAGCGCATAGATCGCGTCGGTGAGACCCGCGATCACCATGAAGGTGACGCCGAGCAATCCGACCTGCGGCACGTGATCCCGGCCCATGTCCATGAACTGCGGCAGGAACGCCCCGAAGAACACCATCACCTTCGGGTTCGACAGCAGCACCAGCAAGCCCTGCAGGAAGAAGCCGCCGCGCGGCGGCGGAGGCGGCTCCTCGCCCGCCGAGATCCCCTCGATCGGCGAGCGGATGAGCTGAATGCCGAGCCACACCAGATAGGCCGCGCCGATCAGCCGCACCCATTCGAACCAATAGCCCATGGTCGCCATCAGCGATGTCAGGCCGACAGCGACGATGCCGATCGCGATCGCAAGCCCGGTCTGCACGCCGGCGATACTGATCAACGCGGCACGGGTTCCGTGACGCAGACCGTTGGCGATCAGCAGCGTCACGACGGGACCGGGCAGCAGCGCAAGCCCGATGCAGGCGGCAACGAAGGCGATATAGACTTGCAGGGACATGAGGCGCCTCGATGTGGATGAGATGTCACTAATGCACGGCATGTCGGCAGAGGGAAGCTGCAACATCTCGACGTATTCCAAGTCGAACAACTTGCAGCGCTCCGCTTGACACGCAACCTTTTGGTTGCCTATTCTTCATCAAATGGACGACGTCTTCAAGGCGCTGGCGGATGCGTCGCGGCGGGCGCTGCTCGACAGGCTTCATGCGCGGAACGGCCAGACCTTGACCGAGCTCTGCGACGGCCTCGCCATGACGCGGCAGGCGGTGACCAAGCACCTGGCGATTCTGGAAGCGGCCAATCTGGTCACGACGCTCCGGCACGGCCGCGAGAAGCTGCACTTCCTCAATCCGGTGCCGATCCACCAGATCGGCGACCGCTGGATCAGGAAATTCGAGCGCGCCAAGCTCGTCGCGCTCGGTGAATTGAAGAAGCGATTGGAGGAACGGGATGACTGAGCCGAAGGAGACCCACGCCGTCGATCTTGCGCACTTCAAGCCGGAGACGGTGTACACGATCTACATCGCGGCGACGCCGGAGAAGGTGTGGCAGGCGCTGACCTCGGCCGAGTTCAGCCGGCAATATTTCTTCGGCTTCGCGATTGAAGCCGAGCTGAAGGCGGGCGGCGCCTTCATCGTGCGCGCGCCCGACGGCTCCGAGCACATCAGCGGCCAGGTGATCGTCTGCGAGCCGCCGTACCGGCTGACGGTCACGTGGGATGTCAACTGGCCGGGCCTCGTCGACGCACTGGGCCGCACGCTCGTGACCTACGAGATCGAACCGGCTGGCGACGCCGTCCGTCTCACGATGACCGAAGCGCATGAGCGGCCGCTCTCCGACGACATCCTGTCCGGCGGGCGCCAGGGCTGGCCGGCCATCCTGTCGAGCCTCAAGAGCGTGCTCGAGACCGGCAAGCCGCTCGCGGTGAAGATGACGCCGCCGACGCGCATGCTGGCGGCCCTGAAGGCGATGGGGATTGCAGTGCCTTGAACGACAAGGCCTGCTACGATACCGCAGCGATCTGTGGGATGCTGGCGAGAACAACGCCGACCTGGACCGCATTGCTCAGCATGCCACCCCAATGTAACCGGCGCAGCCGACGCACGGCCGTCGCATCGCCGGAATCCCTGTCGCGGATGCGCGCGTCCATCTGCCGCAGAAACCAGCGGCGCGAGAGCAGCGCGAACGCCGCGATCAGGCCAATGCCCAGCCCCAGAACGGGGCGACCGTCGGCCAGAACGACCAGCGCGCCGATGCCACCAGCGATCGAAAGCGCCACGAAGTAGGAGTCGAACATGCCGCGCAGGAGCCGGGTGACCGGCACGATGTCGAGCCGCACCAGCAGAAAGGCCGGCGCGGCCAGCAGCAGATAGAACATTGGCAGCAACAAGACGATCGTGGCAAACAACGCGATGTTGTCCGGCATCATTCTCCTCCGATATTGGCGCCGGAAGGACCACCGGCGAGCCGCGTTTCGAAACGAGCCCGTTCGAGGGCGTCCATGCTCCATCGAACCTTCGTCGCGGCTCGCCCTTGCCTTACGCCGGAGCTACGATCCGGCGGTACAGATGCCAGGTCGCATGGCCCAGCACCGGCACGGTGACCAGCAGTCCCAGGAAGTACGGCAATGCCGAGATGATCAGCAGCACGGTGATGACGGCGGCCCAGCCGATCATCGGGCCGGGACTGGTCACGACCGCGCGCACGCTGGTGATCATCGCCGTCACGAAATCGACGTCGCGCTCCAGCAGCAGCGGAAACGACACGACCGTGAGCGAGAACAGCACCAGCGACAGGGCGGCGCCGTCGAGATTGCCGATCGCGAGGAAGAGCAGACCTTCGTTGGTCGTCAGCACCACGGTCATGAACTCCCTGATGCTGGAGAAAGAAGCATTGAGCCCGAGCAGCAGCGCGATCAGGAGGCGCACCTGGTACATCCAGATGATGAAGAAGAATAGCGTCACGAACGCCATCCAGCCGATCTCGCCGCGCGAAGTGATCGTGCGCCAGATCCCGCCATAGGACATCGGCTGGCCGAGTTCACGGCGGCGGCTGACCTCATAGAGACCGATCGCGACGAACGGGCCTATCAGCGCAAACCCCGCGGCCAGCGGATAGGCCAAGTAGACCATGCCGAAGGCGGTGACGCACAGCACGATGCTGATGCCGCCGAGCACGTAGATCAGCCCGAAAGCAAGGCCGAACATGGGCTGAGCCTGAAAATCGCGGAGGCCTTGCGTCAAGGCCTCGGCAATATCGGCCGTGGTGATGCGGCGCACCACGGGATCGGATCGTCCCGAGACGGATGCGGTCATCGGCGTACCCTCCAGACTGTTGTTCTTTGCACCGATGCTAACAGCGGGAGGGCGGGGATTTCAATTTCAACTTGTAGGCAGAGGATAAGGGCGTGACCTTCACATCTCGTCCGACGATGAAGCTCTCACAGCACGGACGGTATGCTCCCTCTCCCGTTCTTACGGGGTGAGGGTTGGGGTAAGGGGCAAACGCACGGGAAGTGTCCGTGGCGAGACCTGTCCCCCCTCACCCGGATTGCATCTGACGATGCAATCCGACCTTCCCCGCAAGCGGGGCGAGGTGCACCGAGCGTGCCGCGCCACCTTGCTTTACATCTCAGCGACTACCGACGAAAAGGCGGTCGGACCGCCGCCCCTACCCCCGCGCCCTCAACTCCCGCCGCAGCACCTTGCCGGTCGCCGTCATCGGCAGGGTGTCGGTGAATTCAACGTGGCGGGGGTATTCATGCGCGGCGAGCTTCACCTTGACGAAGTCCTGGATCTCTCGCGATAGCGTGTCATTTGCAACGAAGCCGGGCCGCAGCACGATCCACGCCTTGATGGCCTCGGTGCGCACCGGGTCGGGAATGCCCACGACGGCCGCCAGCGCGACCGCCGGATGCTTGAGCAGCGTGTCCTCGATTTCCGCCGGGCCGATGCGATACCCGGCCGACGTGATGACGTCGTCCTCGCGGCTCGCATACCAGAAATAGCCGTCGTCATCCTGGGTGCCGAGATCGCCGGTCAGCAGCACGTCGCCCGCGAACTTCTTCCGCGTCGCCTCCGGATTGCGCCAATATTCTATCATGGTGCAGGGATTGGGCTGGCGCACGCCGATGATGCCCCTCTCGCCGCGCGGCAGCTCCTCGCCCTTGTCGTTGACGATCAGAACCTGGAAGCCGGGCGTCGCCTTGCCCATCGAGCCCGGCCGGATCGGAAACAGCTTTGCATTGTTGCCGACCACGAGATTGCACTCGGTCTGGCCGTAGATCTCGTGCGCATCGATGCCGAAAGTCGCGCGCACCCAGTCGAGCAGCTCGGCGCCGAGCGACTCGCCGCCGGTGAGGATGCTGCGCAGCCGGACCCCCTCGTGCTTGACGTTGGCCTGGCGCATCAGCTTCAGCGCCGTCGGCGGCAGGAACACGTTGCGGACGGCGTAGTCCGCCATCAGTTGCATTGCGGCCTGCGGCTCGAATTTCTTGGCGCGATAACCGATCACCGGCACCGCGTGATACCAGGCCGGAAACAGCGCGTCGAACAGGCCGCCGATCCAGGCCCAATCCGCCGGCGTCCACATGACGTCGCCCGGCTTCGGCAGGAAGCCGTGCACCATCTCGACATTGGGCAGATGTCCGAGCAGCACGCGATGGGCGTGCAGCGCGCCCTTGGGATTACCGGTCGTTCCCGAGGTGTAGATGATGATGGCAGGGTCGTCGCTTGACGTGGCGACGGTCGGGAATTGATCCGAGGCGCGCTCCAGCGCCGGCCAGAATGGCCGGGCGCCGGGGCCGTCGCCGTCAGTGACATAGATCGTCTTGAGCTCCGGCAGATGGTCGCGAATGCGCGCAAGCTTCGCAAAGCCCGTGGTGTCGGTGACGACGACCTTGGCGCCGGAGTTCTGCAGCCGGAATTGCAGCGCGTCCTCGCCGAACAGCGTGAACAGCGGCACCGAGACGAGACCGGCGCGAAACGCCGCCAAATGGACGATCGGCAGCTCCAGCGACTGCGACAGGAACACCGCGACGCGGTCGCCCTGCGCGAGACCATCGGCCTTCAATACGTTGGCGAAGCGGCAGGAGTGCTCCCGCAGCTCATCGAATGAGACGCGTCGTGCGGCGCCGTCCTCCTCGACGACGATCAGCGCCAGTCGCCTGGAGCCGTCGGCGTGGCGATCGCAGGTCGCGACCGCGATGTTGAACTGCGCCGGAATGTCCCAGCGGAAGTCGCGCGTGAGCTGTTCGTAGTCGGACGTTTCCTTGAGCATGGAGGAGGCGTTTCCCTCTCGGTTGTTAGTTCAAGCGCTTCGCCCATGAGCTGGCGATTGCATGGGCGCTTGCACGGTCTCCTTACGTCACCCCGCTCTTGTCCGCCGTAGCTCGAAGAGCGAAGGCGGATGCGGGGGAGAGGTCGGATTGCATCCAAGATGCAATCCGGGTGAGGGGGTACAGGGGGGTACAGGTCTCACCACCAGCACTTCCCGTGCGTCTGCCCCTCACCCCAACCCTCTCCCCGTGAAGAACGGGGAGAGGGAGCGCACTGCCCGTGCGGCTCGCGCCGTGCGCAAAAATAGGCGGTGGCTAGCCCGACAGCGCCGCCTTCACCAGCGCGCTCGCCTTGGCGAAATCCATCTGGCCGGTATACTTCGCCTTCAGCACGGCGATCACCTTGCCCATGTCCTTCATGCCGGCGGCGCCAGTCTCGGCGACCGCAGCGGAGATGGCGGTCTTCACCTCGTCGTCGCTCATCTGCTTCGGCAGATAGGCCGAGATGACCGCGATCTCCTCGCGCTCGCCGGCGGCGAGCTCGGCGCGGCCGCCCTTCTCATACAGCTCGACCGATTCCTGACGCTGCTTGATCATCTTCTGCAGCACCGCGAGCACGTCGGCGTCGGTCAAGGGCGGCTTGCCTTCGCCGCGCGCGGCGATGTCGGCGTTCTTCAAGGTCGAGTTGACCATGCGCAGGGTGGACAGCTTGCGCTCGTCCTTGGCCTTCATCGCCTCCTTGACCGCATTGTTGATGTCGTCGCGCAGCATGATCTTGCCCTCTCGAATTCCGTTGCGGCTGGTCTAGGCGGTTCGTCCCGGCGAGACAACTCGGTTCCGCATACGTTCCGGCCGTTCACTCGTAAACCAGGCCATTCTCCGTGCAAATTGACCGAAATCGCGTGTGAATCGCTCGCTTCCCGCTTTGACGCCGCTCGCCAGGGGCACTATGTAGAGGCCTCATGACACACATCGATACTGACGCCGCCTGGCCGGACCATAAACCGACCGCGCTCCTCGTGCTCGCCGATGGAACGGTGCTGGAAGGCTACGGCCTCGGCGCCGAGGGCCACGCGGTGGGCGAGGTCTGCTTCAACACCGCAATGACCGGCTACGAGGAGATCCTGACCGATCCGTCCTATGCCGGCCAGCTCATCACCTTCACCTTCCCGCATATCGGCAATGTCGGCACCAACGACGAGGATATCGAGACGGTGAACATGGCGGCGACGCCGGGCGCGCGCGGGGTGATCCTGCGCACGGCGATCACCGACCCATCGAACTACCGCGCCACGCGCCATCTCGACCAGTGGCTGCGCGCGCGCGGGATCATCGGGCTGTCCGGCATCGACACAAGGGCGCTGACCGCGCTGATCCGCTCCAAGGGCATGCCGAACGCCGTGATCGCGCATGCCAGGGACGGCCATTTCGACCTCGACGCCCTGAAGAAGGAAGCGCGGGAGTGGCCGGGCCTGGAGGGCATGGACCTCGTGCCGATGGTGACTTCCGCCCAGCGCTTCACCTGGGACGAGACCCCCTGGGTGTGGAACGAGGGCTTCGGCCAGCAGACCAAGCCGGAGTTCAACGTCGTCGCGATCGACTACGGCATCAAGCGCAACATCCTGCGCCTGCTCGCCGGCGTCGGCTGCAAGGTGACGGTGGTGCCGGCGACGACGCCGGCCGAGGACATCCTGGCGATGAAGCCGGACGGCGTGTTCCTGTCGAACGGACCGGGCGATCCCGCGGCGACCGGCAAATATGCCGTGCCGGTCATTCAGCAGGTGATTTCGTCGGGCACGCCAACCTTCGGCATCTGCCTCGGCCATCAAATGCTCGGACTTGCGGTCGGCGCCAAGACCAAGAAGATGCATCAGGGCCATCACGGCGCCAATCATCCGGTCAAGGACGAGACCACCGGCAAGGTCGAGATCACCTCGATGAACCATGGCTTCGCTGTCGACCAGGATACGCTCCCATCGGGCGCGACGCAGACCCACATCTCGCTGTTCGACGGCTCGAATTGCGGCATCCAGCTCGAGGGCAAGCCGGTGTTCTCGGTGCAGTATCACCCGGAAGCTTCGCCCGGCCCGCGCGACTCGCACTATCTGTTTCAACGCTTTGCCGAGCTGATGCGCGAGAAGAAGCGCAGCGCAGCCTGAGGCCGGTGACTCCAGACAATTCGAAATGCCCGGGCTGGTCCCGGGCATTTTTCTGTCCGCAATCATGTGATCGCCTGCGTCGGTATTGCCCTCGATCTTTTCGCACAGCATTTATATGATAGATGTCATACCTTGGAGGTCGACAACATGAGCGAGACGGATTTGCGCGGTGAATTCGGCGTGGTGCCGCTGGCGGTGCTGGCGTCGATGCCCGGGCTCGATTTCGTGCGCGGCATCTTTGCCGGGACTTTGCCGCAGCCGCCGATCATGCAGACCGTCGCGCCGTTTGACTGCAGCGCCGAGCCCGGCCAGGTCGTCATGCACAGCGTTCCGGCCTTGCGGCACTACAATCCGATCGGCTCGGTGCACGGCGGCTACGCCGCGATCCTGCTGGATTCCGCGATGGGGCTCGCCGTCCACACGATGTGCCCGCAGGGCAGCGGTTACACCACGCTTGAATTCAAGGTCTCTTTCATCAAGGCCATGACCGAGGCCACCGGCATCGTGAGAACGGAGGGCAGGACGCTGTCGTTCGGACGCCGCGCCGCGACGGCCGAGGCACGCATCGCCGATTCGCAAGGGCGCCTGCTGGCGCACGCCACTACGACTTGCCTGGTGTTCGAACTGCCCAAGGCGTGAACTGGAACGGCGGCCACGCAGGCCGGTTGATGGGGGTGAGGTTCATCTTTTTCCGAGGTCGCCATGCCTGCCGCCCCCTCGCCACGCGTCAAGACAAGCGAACCGCTCGGCATCGTATTCACGGACGACGGCCTCGTGCCCAACAATCCGCTGCCGTTCCTGGTCTACGAGGCCGTCATCGATCTGGATAGCACCGATCCGGCGGCCGACATCGAGCGCATGTTCGCCGCCAATGGCTGGGGCGACATGTGGCGCAACGGAGTCTACGACTATCTGCACTATCATGCGACCGTGCATGAGGCGCTGGGCGTCGCCAGCGGAACGGCGCGGGTCCGCTTCGGCGGCGACCGCGGTCGGGAACTGGAGCTTCGGCCAGGCGACGTCGCCATCCTGCCGGCGGGCACCGGACATCAATGCATCTCCGCCAGCAGCGATTTCTGCATCGTCGGCGCCTATCCGCCCGGACCAAAGATGCAGATCACGCGGCCGACGCCGGAGAACTACGCCCGCGCATCGAAAACGATTCCGGCGGTGCCGCTGCCCGCGACCGATCCCGTCCTCGGTGCGGATGGCCCACTCACGCGCCTGTGGCACCAGGCGCGCTGATCAGGCGCAATACAGCCGATACAGTGTCTGCAGGATCTCGCGGACCTCGCGGCTCGCCAGCCGATAGTAGATCGTCTGGCCATCGCGCCGGGTGGCGACGAGATCCAGCGCGCGCATCTTGGCGAGATGCTGCGACAGCGCCGCCTGTCGCAACCCGACCTGCTCGGCGAGATCGCCGACCGCGCGCTCGCCGTCGATGAGGTTGCAGAGCACCATGAGGCGCTTCGAATTCGCCATGGCAGCGAGCAGGCCCGCCGCCTCCTCCGCCTTGACGTCGAGCGCCGCCACCATGGCCTCACGGGTTTTGCGCCTGGCCTGTGTTGTCATCATTGTTACTTCTTCATTTTCGTATATATGCAATAATGCACATGATAGCCGATTGCAACATGCCCCTGACGAGGGAATCAAGGACGATATGATCACGGAGTATACAGCGGTTACGGCGCTCGCAGGCGGCGCCCTCATCGGCGCTGCAGCCGTCATGCTGATGGGCCTGACCGGCCGCATCGCCGGCGTCAGCGGCATTGCCGCGCGGCTGTTGCCGCCCTGGGACAGCGCCCTCGCTGGCCGGCTCGCCTTCATAGGCGGCCTGGTCGCGGCCGCCCTTGCAGTCCGCATCGTCAGCGGGAGCCTGCCGCCGCTGAAGCTGGAGGTCGGTCCGATCGATATGGTTGCAGCCGGGCTGCTGGTCGGCTTCGGGGCGGTCTGGGGCAACGGCTGCACCTCGGGTCATGGCGTCTGCGGCATCGCCAGCCTGTCGCCGCGCTCGATCGTCGCCACGCTGGTGTTCATGGCCACCGCGGTCGCGACCACCTTCCTCGTTCGCCACGTGCTGTGAGGCGCCATGATCATCTTCATCCAGTTCATCTTCATCCAGTTCATCGTCGGCCTCGTCTTCGGCCTCGGGCTGCTGCTCTCGGGCATGTCCAATCCGGAGAAGGTGCTCGACTTCCTCGATTTCGCCGCGATCCGCTCCGGCGGCTGGGATCCGAGCCTGATCCTGGTGATGGCTGGAGCGGTCGGGGTCACCTTCGCCGGCTTCCGATTGGTTTTCCGGCGCCGGCGTCCCGTCCTCGGTGACCAATTTCACCTGCCATCCTCGCAGATGCTGGATTGGCGGATCGCAACCGGCCCTGCGATCTTCGGCATCGGCTGGGGCCTCGCCGGCATCTGCCCGGGCCCGGCCTTCGTGGCGCTCGGCTACGGCTCGCCTGCCGTCGTCCTGTTCGTCACGGCCATGATGATCGGAATGGCCGCAGCCCGCATGCTCTCGCGCCGCCGGCCCTCGCTCGCCGCGGTCACTTCAGAATGAGGAAGGATTGAATGCCCGGCATGCCACATCCGGTCGACCTGTCGGTGAAACCCGAGGTCACACCGTTCTTCGACCCCGCCACCAACACCGTCAGCTACGTGGTCAAGGACCCAGGCTCGCGGGCCTGCGCCGTGATCGATTCAGTCATGGACATCGACTATGCCTCGGGGCGCATCGCGCCGCATTCGGCCGACAAGATCATCCGCCGGATCGAGGATCGCGGCTGGCAACTGGACTGGCTGATCGAGACTCATGTCCATGCCGACCATCTGTCGGCTGCGCCCTACATCCAGTCCCGGCTGGGCGGCAGGATCGGCATCGGCGCCAACATCAGGATGGTGCAGGAGACCTTCGGCAAGATCTTCAACGAAGGCACCGAGTTTCAGCGCGACGGCAGCCAGTTCGACCGCCTGTTCCATGATGGCGACAGCTACCGGATCGGCGCAATGACCGCCTTCGCCATGCATACGCCGGGTCACACGCCGGCCTGCATGACCCATGTGATCGGAGACGCCGCCTTCGTCGGCGACACGCTGTTCATGCCGGATGGCGGCTCGGCACGGGCCGACTTTCCTGGCGGCGATGCGCGCACGCTGTATCGCTCGATCCGCCGCGTGCTGGACCTGCCTGACGCGACGCGGCTGTTCATGTGCCACGACTACGGTCCAAACGGCCGCGACATCCGCTGGGAAACGACGGTGGCCGAGCAGCGCGCGAACAACATCCACGTCCGCGACGGCATCACCGAGGATCAGTTCGTTGCCGCCCGCGAGGCGCGCGACCGCACCTTGGACATGCCCAGACTGATCATCCCCTCCCTGCAGGTGAACATGAAGGCGGGACGGCTGCCGACGCCCGATCAGGACGGCCGGCGCTTCCTGAAAGTGCCGCTCAACGCACTCTAAGACACCCCTCGCCCCACCGAGCACGCGGCAGACGTCGCGGCTCGGCTTTCCCATTTGGCAGCGGCCGGGCACCGGCGCGGCACGCCACTCTGGAGCATCGCAGGATGATCTTGTCCGCTGCCGAGCTCGCGCTCGGCTCGCTGTCCGGCTCTTTCGTCGGATTCACGCTCGGCCTGATCGGCGGGGGCGGATCGGTGCTGGCCGTGCCGCTCATGGTGTATCTGGTAGGCGTCGGCAATCCCCACGTCGCGATCGGCACGAGCGCGGTCGCCGTGGCGATCAACGCGGCGGCCAATCTCGCCAATCATGCCCGCTCCGGCAACGTCAAATGGCCTTGTGCGCTGGTGTTTGCTGCAACGGGCGTGGTCGGCGCCTTCGCTGGCTCGACGCTCGGCAAGATGGTCGACGGTCAGAAGCTGCTGCTGCTGTTCGCCCTGGTCATGATCGTGATCGGACTCTTGATGCTGCGCAAGCGCGGCACGAACAGCCAGCTGGACGTCAAGCTTTCGCGCGACAATCTTTTGCCGCTAGTGGCATTCGGCTTCGGCACGGGAACGCTGTCCGGCTTCTTCGGCATCGGCGGCGGCTTCCTGATCGTTCCGGCTCTGATGTTTGCGACAGGCATGCCGATCCTCTACGCGATCGGCTCCTCGCTCGTGTCCGTCACGGCGTTCGGACTGACGACCGCGGCGAACTACGCGCTGTCGGGGCTGGTCGACTGGGCACTGGCGGCGACCTTTCTTGTCGCCGGCATCGCCGGTGGCCTGGTCGGTGCCAAGCTGGCCGCTCGCCTGTCCGGCACGCGCGGCACCCTGAACAAGGTGTTTGCCAGTGTGGTGTTTGTGGTGGCGGCTTACATGATCTACCGGAGCTGGTCGGCACTCGGCCACTCCACATAGCGCGGCATCGAGACTGGACGGGCGCACCACGTGCTCGCAGCGCGCCCGGACCTCAACTCGACGCGGGCCCGCTTATGCCGCGTTGCTGCCTTCCTGGCGGCTGGCTTCGAACAAGAACCAGGTGCGGCGCTCTGTCTCGTCGATGAAGGTCTCCAGCAATCCCGCGGTGGCCGGATCGTCATTGTCGTCGCACAGCTCGTGCGCCTTGCGCATCGCGGCCGCCATGTGCTTGTTGTCCTCCATCAACTCCCGCAACATCTCGCGCGGCGGCACATACTCCTCGTTGTTGTCCTTGATGGTCTGCAGCTTGCTGATCTGGCCAATCGACTTGACCGTGGTACCGCCGAGCTTGCGAACTCGCTCGGCGAGCTGGTCCGTTGTGGCGAAGATCGCGTCCGACTGCTCGTCGAGCATCAGGTGATAGTCATGGAAGTGCCGGCCGCTGACGTGCCAGTGGAAATTCTTGGTCTTAAGGTAAAGCGCGAACGCATCGGCAAGCAGCGTGTTCAACGCCGTCGAAATCTTGTTCACGGCGTCCGGCGACAGATCGGTCGGGGTATCGAGCTCGGGGGCGGTCTTGTCGGTCTTTGCTTTACTCACGGGTCAGCCTTCCTGTTAGAAGCAGCGATGGACACGGGTGATCGGACCCGTTAACGCTCGCTGACCCCCCAAGTTCCCATCAAGGAACTGTGTTTGCCGGAACCCGCCATGGACGACTGGATCGACTATTACGATTCCACGCACACGATCTATGCGAGCAAGCTGCATCGCGACCTGCACTTCCAGGCGATTGCGCGCGACATCGTCGGCTATATCCCCTCGCCCGACGCGGTCGTTCTCGACTATTCCTGCGGAGAAGCCTTATCGGCCGCCAAGGTCGCCGACGCCTGCATGACGCTGATCCTGGCCGAGCCGGCGCCGGGCGTGCGCGGCCGGCTGATCGCGCGTTTCGCCCCCAACACCAAGATCCGCGTGCGCTCGCTGGACGAGCTGCGCAACATGCAGGAAGGCTCGATCGACCTCGTCGTCATGAACTCCGTGGCACAGTACATGAGCGAGGCGGAATTCGACGCAGCCCTGGCCGTGATCAGGCGGCTGCTGAAGCCGTCCGGAAAGTTCGTCCTCGGCGACGTCCTGCGCCCGGACGTTGGCATGGGCCGCGACGTGCTCGCGCTGCTGATGTTCGCCGCACGGGACGGCTTCCTCAAGGATGCCATGGTCGGGCTGGTCGCCACTGCCCTGTCCGATTACCGGCAGCTGCGGACGAAGGTCGGCCTGCAGCGCTACAGCGAGGCCGAGATCCTGGCGAGACTGAAGAAGGCCGGCCTCAGCGCGGTGCGGGCGCCGAAGAATATCGGCCACAATCCCTGGCGCATGACCTTCGTGGCGCAGCCGGTGACGGGAACCGCGTGACCGGCCGAGCCGACCAGCCCGCGCGCTGGCCCAACATCGAGCAACCGGATTAGGGTTAACTGAAACACGGGCTGGCTCACGCGGCCGTGAGAGGTAAGATCATTCCCGGCCCGGTGGCGGAAGCTACGACGCGAAGAGCGGTGCAACGCTCTTGAACCTGGTTCAAGTCCAGGCCGGGCCTCCAGCCTTCGCCGCTGCGCGGCTTCGGCTCTGCGAGCCATCCGCCGCCCTTCCGCCAGCTCCGGCCAATTTGACCGTTGATTTCGGGCCAAAACCCTTTTCGCTCAGAGGAAACTGGTCTAAAGACCGCTCGCGCGCGAGCACTGGTCGCGCCTTGGCCCTTGGCCTTCGGGGACGCGCAGCACGCGCGCCCTTTTTTTGTGCCCAATTCTCTGCCGTTTCTTGCCCGTGAGCTTGAATGCCGAAACGAACCGACATCTCGACCATCCTGATCATTGGCGCCGGTCCGATCGTGATCGGCCAGGCCTGCGAATTCGACTATTCCGGTACGCAGGCGGTGAAGGCGCTGAAGGAGGAGGGCTATCGCGTCGTCCTCGTCAATTCCAATCCGGCCACGATCATGACCGATCCGGAATTGGCCGATGCGACCTATATCGAGCCGATCACGCCGGAGATCGTCGCCAAGATCATCGAGAAGGAACGCCACATCATCCCCGGCGGTTTCGCGCTGCTGCCGACCATGGGCGGGCAGACCGCGCTGAACTGCGCGCTGTCGCTGCGCCGGCAGGGGACGCTGGAGAAGTTCGACGTCGAGATGATCGGCGCCACGGCTGACGCGATCGACAAGGCCGAGGACCGCCAGCTCTTCCGCAACGCGATGGAGAAGATCGGGCTGCAGACGCCGAAGTCGCGGCTCGCCAATGCGTCGGCGCTGAAGAAACAATATCGCGACAAATATCTGGCCGAGCGCGAGACGCTGTCGGGCGCCGCGCGTGACGAGCTCGACCGGCAATGGACGCTCGGCGAGAACGAGCGCCGCAAGCGCTATCAGGAGCATGCGCTGGGACAGGCGCTGATGGCGCTGTCCGAGATCGGCCTGCCCGCGATCATCCGTCCCTCCTTCACCATGGGCGGCACCGGTGGCGGCATCGCCTACAACAAGGAAGAGTATCTCGACATCATCGAGCGTGGTCTCGATGCCTCCCCCACCAACGAAGTGCTGATCGAGGAATCGGTGCTCGGGTGGAAGGAGTACGAGATGGAGGTCGTCCGCGACAAGAAGGACAACTGCATCATCGTCTGCTCGATCGAGAATCTCGATCCGATGGGCGTGCACACCGGCGACTCCATCACGGTCGCGCCGGCGCTGACCTTGACCGACAAGGAATATCAGATCATGCGCGACGCCTCGCTGGCGGTGCTGCGCGAGATCGGCGTCGAGACCGGCGGCTCCAATGTGCAGTTCGGCGTCAACCCGGCCGACGGCCGCATGGTCGTGATCGAGATGAACCCGCGCGTGTCGCGCTCCTCGGCCTTGGCCTCGAAGGCCACCGGCTTCCCGATCGCCAAGGTCGCGGCCAAGCTCGCCGTTGGCTACACGCTCGACGAGATCGCCAACGACATCACCGGCGGCGCGACGCCGGCCTCGTTCGAGCCGACCATCGACTACGTCGTCACCAAGATTCCGCGGTTCGCCTTCGAGAAATTCCCGGGCGCGTCGACCACGCTGACCACCTCGATGAAGTCGGTCGGCGAAGTCATGGCGATCGGCCGCACCTTCCAGGAGAGCCTGCAGAAGGCGCTGCGCGGTCTCGAGACCGGTCTCACCGGCCTCGACGAGATCGACATCGAGGGGCTCGGCCGCGGCGACGACAAGAATGCGATCCGCGCCGCCCTGGGCACGCCGACCCCGAACCGCCTGCTCCAGGTCGCCCAGGCGATGCGCCTCGGCTGGTCGGACGAGGACATCTTCAACTCCTGCAAGATCGATCCCTGGTTCCTGGCGCAGATGCGTGGAATCGTCGAGATGGAGGACAAGGTCCGCCGCCACGGCCTGCCGCCGAACGCGAGCGGCATGCGCACGCTGAAGGCGATGGGCTTCTCCGACGCGCGGCTCGCGGTGCTCGCCAACACCACCGAAGCCGAGGTCGCCGCCAAGCGGCAGGCGCTCGGCGTCCGTCCAGCGTTCAAGCGAATCGACACTTGCGCGGCGGAGTTCGCTTCGCCGACCGCCTACATGTATTCGAGCTATGAGACGCCGTTTGCAGGCCGACTCGGCGACGAGAGCGCGCCGTCGGACAAGAAGAAGGTCATCATTCTCGGCGGCGGCCCGAACCGGATCGGCCAGGGCATCGAGTTCGACTATTGCTGCTGCCATGCCTGTTTCGCGCTGGCCGATGCCGGCTACGAGACCATCATGGTCAACTGCAATCCGGAGACGGTCTCGACCGACTACGACACCGCCGACCGTCTCTATTTCGAGCCGCTGACGGCCGAGGACGTGCTCGAGATCATCGCCACCGAGCGCAAGAACGGCACCGTGCATGGCGTCATCGTGCAGTTCGGCGGCCAGACGCCGCTGAAGCTCGCGCGCGCGCTCGAAGCCGCCGAGGTACCGATCCTCGGCACCTCGCCTGAGGCCATCGACCTGGCCGAGGACCGCGACCGCTTCAAGCGCATCCTCGACAAGCTGCATCTGAAGCAGCCGAAGAACGGCATCGCCTACTCGGTCGAGCAGGCGCGCCTGGTGGCGGCCGATCTCGGCCTGCCGCTGGTGGTGCGTCCGTCCTATGTGCTCGGCGGCCGCGCGATGCAGATCATCCGCGAGGACAACCAGCTCAGCGACTACCTGCTCGGCACCCTGCCGGAGCTGGTGCCGGCCGACGTCAAGGCGCGCTATCCCAACGACAAGACCGGCCAGATCAACACGGTGCTGGGCAAGAACCCGCTGCTGTTCGACCGCTACCTGTCCGACGCCACCGAGATCGATGTGGACTGCCTGTCCGACGGCAAGGACACCTTCATCGTCGGCATCATGGAGCACATCGAGGAGGCCGGTATCCATTCCGGCGACTCCGCCTGCTCGCTGCCGCCGCATTCGCTCGACGAGGCGACCATCGCCGAGCTGGAGCGGCAGACCCGCGAGCTGGCGCTCGGGCTCGACGTCGTCGGCCTGATGAACGTGCAATATGCGATCAAGGACGGCACGATCTACGTGCTCGAGGTCAACCCGCGCGCCTCGCGCACGGTGCCCTTCGTCGCCAAGGTGGTCGGCACGCCGGTCGCCAAGATCGCGGCCCGGATCATGGCGGGCGAGAAGCTCGCCGATTTCGGGCTGACAAAGCGCGCGCTGAAGCATGTCGGCGTCAAGGAATCGGTCTTCCCTTTCGCCCGCTTCCCCGGCGTCGACACCGTGCTGGGCCCGGAGATGCGCTCCACCGGCGAGGTGATGGGCATCGACCGCTCGTTCGCCGTGGCGTTCGCCAAGAGCCAGCTCGGGGGCGGTACACGCGTGCCGCGCAAAGGCACGGTGTTCGTGTCGGTGCGCGAGAGCGACAAGGCGCGCATCACGGAGGTGGTGCGGATGCTCCACGAACTCGGCTTCAAGGTGGTGGCGACGTCCGGCACCCAGCGTTTCCTGACCGACCAGGGCGTGCCGACCGAGAAGATCAACAAGGTGCTGGAGGGACGGCCGCACATCGTGGACGCCATCACCAATGGCGACATCCAGCTGGTCTTCAACACCACCGAAGGCCCGCAAGCGCTGGCTGACAGCCGCTCGCTGCGGCGCGCTGCCCTCTTGCATAAAGTGCCGTATTACACCACTCTTTCGGGTGCCGTGGCGGCCGCGCAAGGCATCCGTGCCTATCTCGGGGGAGACCTTGAGGTCCGCACCCTGCAGAGTTACTTTTCCGAAAACTAATCGCAGCGCGCGGGCGAACGCCCGCTAAGCGGTTGGCAATAATCGGCAATAGAAGCTTTCAGCAGGAACTCGCCGCCCCGTTCGATGTTGTACCGGCCTTTGACGGGACGGTCTTGCCGGGCCTTCAGGCTTTGCTTTGAGCCGCAAAGGCCTATTCTGAAGATGCTGATCGTGCGCGCCCCCGCCCGCACGACTGAAGGACGAGAAGAGATGGTGGAAAAGGTTCCCATGACTTCGATGGGCTACGCCGCGTTGGAGAACGAGCTCAAGCAGCGCCAATCGGTGGACCGTCCGCGCATCATCGAACATATCGCGGAAGCGCGTTCGCATGGCGACCTGTCCGAGAACGCGGAATATCACGCCGCAAAGGAAGAGCAGTCTCACAACGAGGGCCGCATCGCCGAGCTCGAGGACAAGCTCGCGCGCGCCGACATCATCGATGTGACCAAGCTCTCCGGCGACACGATCAAGTTCGGCGCGACGGTGACCCTGATCGACGAGGACACCGAGAAGAAGACGGTCTGGCAGATCGTCGGCGAGGTCGAGGCGGACGCCAAGAAGGGCAAGATCTCGATCACCTCGCCGCTGGCGCGCGCACTGATCGGCAAGAAGATGGGCACCACCGTCGAGGTCATGGCGCCCGGCGGCGCCAAGTCCTACGAGATCGCCAAGGTCGAGTGGCGCTGAGACAGGGCAACGTCCCGCCGGAGCGAATCGAAGGGCTGCGCCAAGGCGCGGCCCTTCGTCGTTTCCGGTGGTTGCAGGGCAGCGGAAGGCCGCCACTTCGGCAGTACACGCCCAATTCATCGCATGTCACGACGCATGCCGGTGACGCAGTTGCGGTAATCAGCTAAATCTGCGGCCGACGAGCCGGGGCGGCAACGACCGAACCGGCCATCGTCGCATCATGGTTTTCTGTTGGGGGACGATCACACATGGAGCAGATGCTCTCGAAATGGCAACCGGCTGCACTCAGCCTGTTTCGCTTCATCACCGGCCTGCTGTTGTTTCAATACGGCGTGGCCAAGATCTTCAAGTTTCCTGTCATCCCGTACTTCGCCAACATTCCGCCGCTGATCTACACGGCCGGCATGATCGAGCTGGTGCTCGGCGCGTTGCTGATGGTCGGTCTGCTCACGCGGCCCGTCGCATTCATCCTGGCTGGCGAGATGGCCTTCGCCTACTTCATGGGCCACATGTTCAAGACAGGTGAGCCGGTATGGCTGCCGCTCCTGAACAACGGCACCGCGGCGATCGCGTTCTGCTTCTCCTGCCTGTATCTGGCGACGGCCGGCGGCGGCCCGATCAGCCTGGACGCGCTGCTGCGGAAGAAGAGCTGATCACTCGCTCCACTGTCATTCCGGGGCGATGCGACAGCATCGAACCCGAAATCCAGAGCTTATCGACGCCATCTCGAGATTCCGGGTTCAGCCCCTGCGGGGCTGGCCCGGAATGACCCTCGAGGCCTAGCTCCGTCCCTTGACCTCGAGCGGCACGGCCGCCTCGTATTTGGAGTTATGCAGCACCAGCGAGGTCCTGACGTTGCGCACATGGGGCGCCGCCGTCAGATGCGTCACGAACTCCTGGAACGTTGCCATGTCCGGTGCCACGCATTTCAGGATGAAGTCCACCTCACCGGACAGCATCCAGCATTCCCGCACCAGCGGCTCGGACCGCACGAACTCTTCGAACGCCTTCAGGTCGGCGTCCGCCTGGCTGGATAGGTGGACCGAGGCGAACACGGTCACATCGAAGCCGAGCTTGCGCGGGTCGAGCAGGCCCCGGTAGCCGGTGATGTAGCCTTCCTCCTCCAGGGTCCTGACCCGGCGCAGGCAAGGCGGCGGCGAGATGCCGACCCGCTTGGCGAGCTCGACATTGGTGATCCTGCCATCGGCCTGGATTTCGCTCAGGATTTTGAGATCGATCTCATCAAGATTCTTGGACACGGGGATTGTGGGCTCTGGCGGGATAGGAGGAGGCGCAGGGGCGCCGGGGGACGATGGGCAACTCTCTTAGCGCAGGCTGGTCAATTTGCGCAATTTTATTACTTTAGATTTCCCCCGTTGACCGGGTCGTGAAGGGAAAATTCGCCGAGATGCGTTGCAATTCTTGCATAGCTTGCCAGATGGCTTAGACTTGGATTTGACATTTTCGATGGGGCTTCGGGGCGTTTCTTTTGCGCATTCCGCTCGCTGCGTCGTCAATTCTCCCTCTTCCAGCGAGTCTTCGGTCACATGCAAGCTCCGATCCATGCCAAAGTCGTCATCATCGGTTCCGGCCCTGCCGGCTATACGGCGGCGATCTACGCGGCACGAGCTATGCTGGAGCCGGTGCTGATCCAGGGCATCCAGCCCGGCGGGCAGCTCACCATCACCACGGACGTCGAGAACTATCCGGGCTTTGCCGACGTCATCCAGGGTCCCTGGCTGATGGAGCAGATGGAGAAGCAGGCGACGCATGTCGGCGCCCAGATCAAGACCGACCTCGTGACCAAGCTCGAGCTGGGTCAGCGTCCGTTCCGCCTGACCTGCGACTCCGGTGACGTCTACCTCGCCGAGACCGTCATTCTGGCGACCGGCGCCCAGGCGCGCTGGCTCGGGCTGCCGTCGGAGGAGACGTTCAAGGGCTTCGGCGTCTCGGCCTGCGCGACCTGCGACGGCTTCTTCTATCGCGGCAAGGAGGTCATCGTCGTCGGCGGCGGCAACACCGCGGTCGAGGAAGCGCTGTTCCTGACCAATTTCGCGTCGGCCGTCACCGTCGTGCACCGGCGCGACCATTTCCGCGCCGAGCGCATCCTGCAGGAGCGGCTGTTCAAGCATCCCAAGATCAAGGTCGTCTGGGACAGCGCCCTGGATGAGATCTGCGGCGCGAGCTCGCCATCCAAGGTCACGCATGTCAGGCTGAAGAACGTCAAGACCGGCGCGCTCACCGAGCTGCCCGCCGACGGCGTGTTCGTCGCGATCGGCCATGCGCCGGCCACGGAGCTGGTCGCCGGTCAGCTCAAATTGAAACCGTCCGGTTACGTCGAGGTGGTGCCGGGCTCGACCGCGACCTCCGTTCCCGGCGTGTTTGCCGCCGGCGACGTCGCCGACGAAACCTATCGGCAGGCGATCACCGCCGCCGGCATGGGCTGCATGGCTGCCCTCGAAGCCGAACGCTTCCTCGCCCACACCGCGAGCGAACGCGCCGCGGCGGAATGAACTGACGATGCCACGATCAAGGGATGGATTTACGGATATGGATTGGGACAAGCTGAAGGTGTTTCACGCAGCGGCGGAAGCAGGCAGCTTCACGCATGCCGGGGAGCAGCTCGGGCTGTCGCAATCGGCGGTGTCGCGCCAGGTCAGCGCGCTCGAGCAGGAACTCGCAGTCTCGCTGTTTCACCGTCACGCCCGCGGGCTGATCCTCACGGAGCAAGGCGATCTCCTGTTCCGAACCGCGCATGACGTCTTCATGCAGCTGCAGGCGGCGCGCGCCAAGCTGACCGACAGCCGCGAGCGCCCGAGTGGCGACCTGAAGATCACGACCACGCCGGGCGTCGGCATCAACTGGCTGATCCCGCGACTCGGCGAATTCACCGCGCTCTATCCGGAGATCCGGATCTCGCTGATCGTCACTGACGAGGAGCTCGATCTGTCGATGCGCGAGGCCGACGTGGCGATCCGCACCCGCAAGCCGACACAGCCCGATCTGATCCAGCGCAAGCTGTTCGCGATCAGCTTCCACGCCTATTGCTCGCCGGAATACGTCAAGCGCTTCGGTACGCCGCGCACCCTCGACGAGCTCGATGATCACCGCATTATCATGCTGGCCGACGGCCAGGTCGCCCCGCATCTGCAGAACCGCAGCTGGCTGGTCGATGCCGGCCGCAACGGATCCGGTCCGCGCGAGGCCTATTTCAGGGTCAACAACATTCTCGGCCTGGTCCGCGCCTGCCAGCAAGGGCTCGGCATCGCCGCGCTGCCGGACTACCTCGTCGAGGAAAACAGCCGTCTCGTGCAATTGTTCGGAGAGTCGGATTCGATCCAGCTCGACACCTACTTCGTCTATCCCGAGGAATTGAAGACGGTCGCACGCGTTCAAGTGTTCCGTGACTTCGTCGTGAGCAAAGCGCAGCGCTGGCCGGCGTGACATTGTGCATGTCTGACATGCGGCTTGCATGGTTGCTGCGACGCCATGCGAGAGCCCATAGTGAGCATGTGCTGAGCGTTGGCGTTGCGCATTGTCCCCCTCCTCCAGTGGCGCGAGCGCTCAGAAATCCCTCTTGGAAGGTGATTGTGTCGGCCTCTTTGGCCAATACCTCCAGCCGGGCTCATTTGGGCCCGGCTATTTTTTTGCCGAATGTTTCCGTGTCGTGCCCGATGCGGCGTTGACAGCATCGCCTGCACCGCGCATCTAGATCGCATGTCCACGTCTTCGCACGCCAAGTTGTTGTCGAAAAAAGCTCCCCTCCCGGGGACATGTGGACGCGCGCGCTAGAATCTCTCGAATTCACCGCCGCATCACCAGCCCCGCCGCGAGGACGGGGCTTTTTTGCGTGTCCCGTCTCCGGCTCCTGCCACCCAAGGAGATGGACCATGACCAACGTTACGACCCGACTGCGAGGCCTCTGGCTGCCCCTGATCACGCCGTTCCGCGATGGCGCGCTCGACGAACCATCCTTACGCAATCTGGTTCGGCACTACGCCGCCAAGCCGATCGATGGACTAGTGCTCGGTGCCACGTCAGGCGAAGGACTGGCGCTGTCATGGGACGAGCGCGCCCGTCTGATCAGCGTGGTCCGGGACGAGCTCGACACCATCGGCCGGCCGCTGCCGATCTGTCTCGGTGTCGGCGGCGTGGCGACGGCCGAGGTGATCGAAGCGCTCGACCGAACCGCGTCATGGCCGATCGACTTCTATCTGATCTCGAGTCCGCCTTACGTGCGTCCGTCGCAGCGCGGCCTGCTGGCGCATTTCACCGCGTTGGCCGACCGCACCGCCCATCCGATCGTGCTCTACAACATTCCCTATCGCTCGGCGGTTGGCCTCGACAACGAGACATTGCTGCAGCTCGCCGAGCATCCCGCTATCGCTGGCCTCAAGGATTGCTGCGCCAACCGCACGCAGACGCGCGACCTGATCACGCGTCGGCGCGCAGGGTTTCATATCCTGACGGGCGAAGACGCCCAGAGCTTCGATGCGCTGCAGGCCGGTGCCGACGGCGCCATCCTGCTCTCGGCACATCTGGAGACCGAGACGTTTGCCGCAATCCTGCAGCACGTGAAGGCCGGCCGTCACGACGCGGCAGCAGCGTGCTGGGCGCTGGTCGAGCATCTCACGCGACTGCTGTTCACCGAGCCGAGCCCCGTACCGGCCAAGTACTGGCTGGCGCGCACCGGCGTCATTGCGAGCCCCGAAGTACGGCTGCCAATGGTGGAGGTTGGCGCTGAGCTGGCCGCACGGCTGGATCAGCAGATCGAGCGGCGCCAGCCGACGACCACGCAGAACCGCGTTGCCTGAGCACGCCCCGACCTGTTCGCCGGCTCTGCCTGGCCTTCCCGATCGGAAAGGCCAGGCAGAGCCGCGCCACCGCTGCGGAGCCGGAGCAGAATCTCCGTGGTTAATCCGAGCTAACAAACGCGATCAAAAGCGGCGCAGTCCGCAACCTCGTGTTTAAAGATGTTCCGCTATGGATGTTGAAAACGTCAAAGAGCGCGAGGACGTCGTGGCTTTGCAGGATCATCCATACCCTGAGCATCAGGGTTTCAGCGTCGAAGACATTCTCTGGGCGGTCGGGATCTGGTCCGTGATCCTGACCCTGACGCCGGCAATCGCCTTCTATTTCCTGATGGTTGCCTGACCTCGCCGCGCCCTCTCGCGCGGCGCGAATTCGGCACTCACGCGAGAGCTTGTGACCCGACGCAAAAAACGCGCGGAGGACCGCGCGTCGATGCCCCATCTGATGCCGCGATCAGGCCGCCTGCTTGTGCATGGCGCCGTTGGCCGACACAGTACCGCGAATAGCCCGCACCGAACGCTCGATCGCAGCCCAGAGGCGTGCGATCTCGGCCGCAGCACGGCCCTCCGCATAATATTCGCGCACGCCTTCACCCTGGCCCAGCGCCATCAGCAGATCGGCGCGGTTGGTGATCTGGCCGCCCCACACCGGGGCCTTGAACTTCGCCAGCGCCTCGCGGGCGATGGTGACGATCGGACTTTCGGCATCGTCGCGGCGCGCTGGCGCGCCATTGAGAACGACCGCATAGGGCTTGCGCGCGGCGCGGCAGGTCTGGATCGTCTCCTGCACCGCGTTGACGTCGAACACGCCGGGGCGGGCCGGGATGATCACCATGGTCGCATTCTTGATCGCATCCTCGACGACGGCCGAGATGGTCGGCGGCGTATCGATCAGCACCCACTCGACGCCGTCGCGGCGGGCGGCGGACACGATCGCGCTCACCGAGTTCACGGCCGTCTTGATCGGCGGCTCGTTGGTGCCGCGCAGCTTGTGCCAAAGCGTGAGCGACCCCTGAGGGTCGGCATCGATGAGCAGACAAGACTTGCTCGACTTGATCTGCGCAGCGAGATGGGCGGCCAGGGTGCTCTTGCCTGAACCGCCCTTACGCGATGCGAAAACAATAACGTTCATACCTTGGCCTCCAGATTGACCCCGGCAGCGAAAATGAATCAGCGGACTGATTCGCGGAAGATAAATTTAGCGATTGATAAGACGTAACTCCTGATTGCCGAAACCCATTGGTTTTTGAGTCACACCAAAGCAGGCAAAACAGCAGATCAGGCGGCGATGTTCGACAACATCCGGTCATGCCCCATCGCATTTACATGTTGAGGCTGCGCATCGAGGTGTGCGTCCGAAGACTGCGGTCATGCCGCAGTGCCGCCAAAGGCGGCAATCGGCATCGCTCAGGTCGCGTCTGGTCGCGTCGACTTCTTCGATTTGCCAGCGCGCGCAGTGACCGGCTTCCTGGTGACAGGACGAATGCTCATCGGCCGTTCCGCGCGGCCAGATGACGCTGCCTGGCGCTCTGGCGGCCCGAATTGGGCGCGGCATGACGGCGACAGCTCGGCCTTGCGGCGAATCATGCAGGCGGTGACACGATCGACGTCGGGAATGTCGGAACTACAAAGCCGGAACGCATCGCCTGTGCATGCCTGCTCCTGCTCGGCGGTATAGGCCCGTGCGGTTACGGGGACTAACAGCGCGGCCATTACGATCAGTACGGCAGAGATGCGTGGATCGAGATCAATCCCTCTCATCGTCCCCTCCCCCTCGTTGCCGCAAAGTGTGATTGAAGGAGACCGGATTCGCAAGCAACAGTGCCACGCCGTGCTACCGATCCGGCGCGGCAAACCGCAAGCGAGCGCACGCCCGGCGATATATCCGTCGAAATACGGAGACCGGGCTCAGGCTTCCGCGGGCAAAGCTCTGCGGCCACGCCCCGGCCACAGCCATGCGCGAGAGGTCGCGACGGGCGACCAATCACGGCGCACGATCAATGGGACGCGGAGCACGGATAGAGGTGAGCTTGCGAACGGCCCAGCGATGGTCCCGGCCATGGTACAGTTGGGTGGGCTCGAACCACCGACCTCCTGTTCCACAGACAGGCGCTCTAACCAACTGAGCTACAACTGCATCCGCCATGGGACTGCCCGCGAGGGGCGTCCGAACGGGCCGGAAACTAGGTGCAACGGGCGAATTTGGCAAGGCCGAGAACGGATAAAGTCCCCTGCCATGACTGCGTTTTTTGACGCCGTTTCGGCCCGAGCGAGCCCCCGTTCAAGCGGGGAGCCCAGAAAGTATCGAACCCGGCCGCAACGCGCCCGGGTTCTGGATCTACCGCCGTCCATGCCGGCGCGCGGCCGCATCGCGCACCTGGCGAGACTTGAGGCTGCCTCAGGCCGCCGTCTTGAACAGCTTGGTGGCGCTTTCCTTGATCGGCTCGACCGTCTCGGCCGCAACCTTCTGGCCGAGCTCGCCGAGCTCCTTGGCCTGGGCGGTGAAGGTCTCGAACTGCTTGCGCGCGAAACCGGTCCACAGCTCCATCGCCTCCGACGGCGACTTCACACCGAACAGCTCCTGGGCGAAGTCGAGCGACGCGGTGGTATTGGCCTTCGTGAATTCCATGACCTTCGACGAGTAGACGCCGGCGCCCTTGCTGGCGTTGGCGAAGAAGGCCTCGATGGCCGAATTGTGGGTTTCCGCAGCGTCCTTGAACTTGGCGTAGTTCTCGCGGGCCTGCGACACGCCTTTTTCGGCGAGCGCGCGTACCTGTTCGGGAACCTCGAACGGAATGATCGACGCGGAGAAAGGATCGGTGGCATTGGTCATGGCATGCATCCTTCGAAACATTGAGACTGGACCGGCCCGGCAATCGGGAAGTCACTTCGGATCACGCAGAGGAACCGCCCCTGGGAGGTAACAACCTCGCGTAGAGCTATATCGTGGCGCTTTTGTGCAACGCAACGGAAATTCCACTATCAGGAACTGTTGCCGCGCCCGCTTCCAGAAAAAGGGGGATCGAGGCATGTCTGATCAGGCCTTGGGCTTGGTTGCGTCGATCGCTGCCTTGCCGATGGCCTGACCGACTTCGCTTGCCTGTTCGGCGAGCGATCGCATCTGGCCCTGAACGAATTCGCTGTGCAGCCGCAGCACCTCGGGCAGGTCCTTGGCGTGGACCAGCGATTGGGCGTAGTCGAGCGACGACTGGACGTTCTTTTCCGCGTAGGACAAGACCTTGGAGCCGATGTCCTTGGCCCCGGCCCGCACTGTCGCACCGCGCTGTTCGAGCGAGCCGGCCGTCGCCTCCGCTCCGGCCAGAAACTTCTCAAACGTCTGACGTGCCTGGTCGAAGCCCGCCTCCGCCATTGCCCGCACGTCTTTCGGAATCTCGAATCGTCGTCCATCGTCGGTCATGCTTTCCTCCTTCTGAAGTCCCGATTGGCTGCGCCCTCGTCTCTCAGCAGCTTTCCCGCTGCCGAGCGGCCCCGAACCAGTCCAGGGTATCATCGTGCTATCGAGAGCCGAGATTGCAACGGTCCATGCCGGTTTCGCCGCGATTCCGAGCCCGGGGGGCTCACGAGGAACACATTAAGGTTATCCAAGCTTTAGCAGGACAGGAGTGCGGCCCCGCCGTGGACCTCGGCCCTCAAAACGCGCGATAGTAACGAATTCTTAACGCTTCCAGTTCCGGCCGCCGGTCGTCCACGGCCGATCAACAATCACAAGAGCCGTTCGCCGTCGTCGCCCATGACCCACGCCGATCTCGAATTGCAGGCCCTCAGCGACCCCCGGCTGGCCGTCCACGCCGCCGGCAGTCTGCCGGCCTGGCTATGGTCGGCCGATGGCGGCCGTGTGCTGTGGGCCAATGCGGCCGGTGCGCGCGCCCTCGGTGCGACAAGCGCAGCGGCGCTGATCGCGAAAACGTTCGGCCCCGCCGACGCGCATCGCCGCCAGGTCGCTCAATTGGGACGGCGGCTGCCCGAGACCGGCGCTTTGCGGCTGGAACGTCTACGTGGTTTCGGCGCGCCGCTCGGCACGCTCGCGACCTGCGGCTGCGCCAGGATCGACCTGCCCGATGGCACGCGCGCGGTGCTGATCACCAGCACTGACGGGGGTGGACGTAGCTTCCCACTGGCGGATCGCCTGAAGCGGCTGGCGGAGACGAGCGAGCGTGCGCTGATCGCATTCACCCAGGACGGCCAGTTCGCCGGCATTAGTTCAGCCGGACGGCGCCTGTTCGGCATGCGCGACCTGACCGAGCCGGATTTCGTCGAGATACGCAGGGCGGCGCTGGCCGATGGCATGGCCGAGGTGACGTTCGGCACGGAGCGCGCAGCGCTCTACCGCATCGGCAGCGGCAATCAGGTCGGGCTGGTGGCCGTCCCGATGCCGGCCCCTGCCGACGAGATCGAGGCGCCGGGCTCGGCGCCAATACCTGAGCCAACCGCAGATGCCGCCCCGGCATCATCAGCCCCCGTGGATGTTGCCGCTGGGCCCGCGGTCGTGACTTCGCCTCCTCTTCCGATGGATGCAATGACTGAACGCCAAACCGACGACGAATCCCCCGCGCTGTCGAACGACGCGCCGGCCGAGTTCCTGCTGATCGACGATCCGGCCGAAGCTGATCTGTTCAAGGCGCCGGCGCCGCAAACGGAAGATCACGCGCATCCTGCCGAATCCGGCGCGGCGGAGCCTTCAGTCGGCCGTCGCCATCCGCTCCGATTTTCCTGGCAGATGGATGCCGAGGGACGGTTCTCGATCGGCTCCGATGAATTCACCCACCTGATCGGGCGGCACGGCGCCGCCGAGCTCGGCCGTCCCTGGCATGAGCTCGCTGCATCGCTAGGCCTCGATCCCGACGGGCGGGTCGGTGCCGCGATCGAAACGAAAGAGACCTGGAGCGGGCTCGTCGTCAGCTGGCCCGCCGAGGGCGAGCGGCTTGCGGTCGAATTGTCGGGACTGCCCGTCCTGGCGGAGGACAGGACCCATGCCGGCTATCGCGGCTTCGGTGTCTGTCGCGACCTCGACGCCCTGGACCGGCTGGCCGCACTGCGTCGCCCCGCATCGACCGATGCAGCCGCGACCGATGTTCCGGACGCCGACGAAACCGAGCTTGCCCAATCCGACCATGTGCGGGCCGCAGATGTGCCGCCGCAGCAGGACAACGTCACTGCGTCATCGCGTGAGGCTTCCATTGCGCCGGACGTACACCACATCGAGGGCATCGGGCTCGAAACGACCGGGAACGTGGTCCCGTTCCGCGCTCCGGGCGAGTCCAAGCATCCTGTGCTCACGCCGGTGGAGAACAGTGCGTTTCATGAGCTCGCGCGCCAGCTGTCGGCCCGCCTCGAAGGTGAGATCCGCAACGCGCCCGCGGACGTCCAGGGCGTGGTACCCGAGCCGGGATCGCGAATGAGCGATCCGCTCGTCCCGCCGCCGCAGCAGGCTCCGTCGGCGACGGAGACGGCGCCCGATCAAGGCGCGGAGCTGCACACCGAATGGCTCACACCCGAGGAGCCGCCGGCCCAGGGCGACAGCCAGCGCGACCGCATCCTGCTCGACCTGCTGCCCACGGGCATGCTGATCTACCGGCTCGACCGCCTGCTCTACGGTAACCCGGCCTTCTTCAAGCAGATGGGCTACGCCGACCTTGCGGCCTTGGAGCAGGCCGGCGGGCTCGATGCGCTCTATGTCGAGCCGGGCGTGTCATCTGCACCCAACAAGTCCGAGGCCGGCACTCCCGTCACGATCTCGGCCGCCGACGGCTCCTCCAGCGAGGAGGTGAAGGCGGAAGCCCGCCTGTTCACGATCACCTGGGACGGCGATAGCGCGCATGCCCTGATCTTCGCTCCGTTGCCCGGCCCTGCGGCTGCGATTCCGACGACCGACGTGGCACCGATGCCGGCCCCGGCCCCCGCCGCGCTGGTCGTCGCCCCGCCTCCGGCTGCGGGCCACGCCGAAGCCGAAGATCTGGCGGCGATCCTCGACGTCACCGCCGAGGGCATCCTGATGTTCGACGCCGGCGGCAACATCCACGCCTGCAACCGCAGCGCCGAGGCGCTGTTCGGTTACGATGGCGCGGCGCTGGTCCGCCGCAACCTGATCGAGCTGTTCGCACCGGAGAGCGCACGCCTCGTGCTCGATTATCTCGACAGCGCGCAGCAGTCCGGCGCGTCGAGCGGGCTCGACAAGGGCCACGAGGTGCTCGGGAAGATCGCTCAGGGCGGCGTCATTCCGTTGTCGATGGCAATTGGCCGGACCAGGACCGACGGTCCGAATTTCTTCGCCGTGTTTCGCGATCTGTCGCAGCTCCGCCGCGGCGAAAGCGAATTGCTGCAGGCCCGTCGCGTCGCCGATCGGGCCGCCAACGCCAAGGCCGACATGCTCGCCCGGATCAGCCACGAGGTGCGCGCGCCGCTGAACGCGATCATCGGCTTTGCCGAGGTCATGATCGGCGAACGTTTCGGCACGATCGGCAACACCCGCTACGCCGAATACATGAAGGACATCCGCGCCTCGGGCGAGCGCGTCGTGTCCCTGATCGACGATCTCCTGGAGCTGTCGCGCATCGAGACCGGTAAGCTCGAGCTCGCTTTCACCAGCCAAAATTTGAACGAGCTGGTGGAGGGCTGCGTCGCAGCGATGCAGCCGCAGGCCAACCGCGCACGCATCATCATCCGCACCTCGCTGTCGCAACTGCTGCCGCCGGTGATCGCCGACGTCAGGGCGCTGCGCCAGATCGCGATGAACCTGATCTCGGCCTCGATCTCGCTGGCCAATCCCGGCGGCCAGGTCATCGTCTCGACCGCGCTGACCGATTTCGGCGAGGTCGCGCTGCGCGTGCGCGACACCGGTCATGGCCTGAACGATCAGGAGGTGGCCGCCGCGCTCGAACCGTTCCGTGCGCCCTCGGCGGCCGAGCAAGGCTCCGACGGCGCCGGTCTCAGCCTGTCGCTCACCAAGGCGCTGGTCGAGGCCAACCGGGCGCAGTTTCACATCAAGGCGGCGCCGAAATCCGGCACGCTGATCGAGGTGGTGTTCTCGCGCGCCGTGGCGCGCAATCAGAGCACCGGCTGAGCCGATCCCGCCCGTCGCACCGCCAGTGAACGACGCTTGAGGCCGAGCAGGAGCGGACCGAACGCCACCACGAAGCCGGCGAAGGCAATGATCCAGGCCAACGCCGCGACGTGCAGCAGCGCCTCGGCATGCGTCGGCGCCAACACGGCGCAGACCCGCGTGACCGCTGCGACGATGATCGCCAGATAGATCGCCTGGGTCGCGGGCGCGGCCGTCAGCGCCTCGCCGGTGTGGCCGAGCGTGGCCCGCGTCATGACGGCGAGCGTCGTGATGCCGGCGGCCCCGACCATCCAGGCGTGCAGCCCCGCGCTCGGCAGAATCCATCCGAGGCTGGCGGCGGCCGTGAGCAGGAAGCCGAGCGGCACGAACAAATAGCCGACATGCAGGATCACCAGCAAACGCTCGCGCAAGGTGCGATCACCGGCCCAGCGCGCGAGCCTCGCCCCGTGCAGCGCGCCGGCCGCAGCGAGCGCGAGCGCCGTTGCCGCACTTTCGGGAGCCAGGATCCAGCCGAGCAGGCTCAGCGCGCTGAACAGGACGACGGCAAGGTCGAAGCGGCCGAACGGCACCGGCAGCCGGCCGGGATTGTGCTTGACCAGCCAGTTGCGGGTGAAGCTCGGCGTGATGCGGCCGCCGATCAGTGCGAGCAGCAGCACGATCACGGCAACGCCGATGCGGATCGCGCAGTCGGCCGAACCGCGCAGATGAGCCTCGACATGGAACGCGATGTTGCCGGCGCACAGCACCGTGACGATCGCGACCACCGGCAGATTCCGCCAATTCCGCCCGGCGACGATCTCGCGGGCGGCGGCCAGCACGACGAGCACCAGGAAGCTCGCATCGATCAGCATCGCGGCCCACCACGGACCGAGCGCAGACATCGTCACCGCCAGTCGTCCGGCCATCCAGACCAGCACGAGGGTGAGCAGCGGCACGCCCCGGATCGGCAGCCGTCCGGTCCAGTTCGGGATCGCCGTGAACAGGAAGCCGGTGACGATGGCCGGCAGGTAGCCGTAGAGCATCTCGTGCACGTGCCAGTCTCGGGGGGCAAAGCCCGAGCTCAGCTTCAGCTCGCCGTAAAAGGCCGGGAGCCAGATCAGGATCGCCAGCACAGCCTGGAGCGCGCCGAGCAGAAAGAACGGCCTGAACCCGTTGGCGAGGACGGTCCAGCCCTGATAGTTGCGTGGAATGGCCATGTGCATGCTCGCTCGATGGGCGACGGGAACCGCGCCGATATGGCGCTGTGTGCTTAACATGTAGTTGCGCGTCGTCCGATATGGCTTGCGCCAGCACAAACTTCCGACGGATCGCAAAAACGTGCTATTGAGCGGGCAAAATCCGCCGTCGGCCCGGAGAATATCATGGCTTCCATCGACCGCTCGCTGGTCGCGCATCTGCCGCTGTTTGCGGGGCTGTCCGCGGAGGATCTGACGGATGTGCTGCGCGAAGCCCGTTCGATTCGCGTTCCACGCAACGGCGCGGTGTTCGAGCAGGGCGCCGATGCGATCTCGTTCTTCCTGCTGCTGCACGGCCATGTCCGCGCCAGCAAGACGACGCCGACCGGCGACCAGATCGTGGTGCGCTACGTCGTGCCCGGGGATACGTTCGGCGTCGCCCCGGCCATCGGCCTGCAGCACTATCCGGCGACTGCGACCGCCGTCGACGACAGCATCGTGCTGGCCTGGCCGTCCGCCGCATGGCCGAGACTGGTCGCGAGGTTTCCGTCGCTGGCGGCGAACACGCTGCAGACGGTCGGCCAGCGGCTGCAGGAAACCCATGCGCGCGTGATCGAGATGTCGACCCAGCAGGTGGAGCAGCGCATCGCGCATGCGCTGCTCCGGCTCGCCAACCAGGCCGGCCGCAAGCTCGATCATGGCGTGCAGATCGATTTCCCGATCAGCCGGCAGGACATTGCGCAGATGACCGGGACGACGCTGCACACGGTGAGCCGCATCCTCTCCGGCTGGGAGCAGCTCGGCCTGGTCGAAAGCGGGCGTCAGAAGATCGTCCTGCGCGAGCCGCACAAGATCGTCCTGCTGGCGCAGCAGGGCGCCGGCGATGCGGCCGCATCGCGTAGCTGATCACGCGCAGGCACACAGCGCCGAGAGGAACGCGTCGGGATCGACGCCATGCTCGTGGCAGGCATCCGCGACGTTGTGAAAGCAGGCGATCGGGCAACCGACGCAACGCATCTGGAAAGCAAGAAAGACGCCGATGGTCTCCGGGCTTCGCCGCATGACATCGTCGACCAGTTCATCGAAGGAGATTGGCATGCGCGCCTCCATTCCAAGTCCAGCGCGAATGGTAGCGGGCATGCCGTTGGCGGTCTTTGTCGCGGCACAAGCACCGCGGCACCTCGACGGTCAGACCGCCCGGCTGTGCAGCTGCTTCGACGCGTCGAGATGCGCATCGAACGCCGCGGCGACACTGCGCACCAGGAACCGGGAATGCTCGGTCACCGCGAGCGCACCGCCGTTGAGCTCGACCACACCGTCGGAGATCAACGATTGCAGCCGCGGCGCCGATCTCAGCATGTCGTCGGTGTCCGTGCCATGGCGGGTGCAGATGACATCGAGGTCCACGCCGTAGTCGCACATGATGCGCTCGATGATGTCGGCCCGCAGGCGGTCGTCATCGGTCAGTCCATAGCCTTTCACGGTCGCGAGGCTGCCGGAGGCGATCTTCTGCTCATAGGCCCGGACCTGCGGCGCGTTCTGGACATAACCTTGCGGCAGCTGCCCGATCGCCGAGGCCCCGAAGCCGAGCAGCAGATCATTTGCATCGGTCGTATAGCCCTGGAAATTGCGATGCAGGCGGCCTTCGCGGAACGCGATGGTCATGGGATCCGTGGGCAAGGCGAAATGATCGAGCCCGATCTGCACGTAGCCTGCGTCCTTCAGCGCGTCAGCGATCGCGCAGGCCTGATCGTAGCGTTCCAGGCTGTCCGGCAACGCCGAGTCCTGAATCTTGCGCTGGTGCGTCTTGAACGATGGCACATGAGCGTAGCCGAACACGGAGAGCCGGTCGGGGCGCAGGTCGATGGCGCGCCGGACGGTGTCGAGACACGACTCAACGCTCTGATGCGGCAGTCCGTAGATCAGGTCGAAGTTGATGCCGGCAACGCCGGCCTGACGCAATCCGTTCGTCGCCGCCGCGGTCTGCTCGAAGCTCTGCACCCGGTTGATGGCCTGCTGCACCCGCGGATCGAAGCTCTGCACGCCCAGGCTGGCCCGATTGACCCCGCTCACCCCCAGCGCCGCGATCATCTCCGGCGTCAGCGTGCGCGGATCTATCTCGATGGCGATCTCCGCCGACGGCAGCACGAAAAAGGAATGGCGCAGCGATCCGACGAGATCAACAAAGGACTCCGGCGCCATGATGGTGGGCGTGCCGCCGCCGAAATGAATGTGCCCGACCTGCAGCCGCCGGCCGATCTGGCGCGCCACCATGTCGACCTCGCAACGCAGGGCCGATTCGTAGACCGCAATCGGCTCGTCGCGTTTGGCGACCATGGTGTTGCAGCCGCAATACCAGCACATCGAGCGACAGAAGGGCACATGCAGGTATAACGATGCCGTCGCGCTCGCTGGTATCGCGCGCAGCCATTCTGCGTAGGTGGACGGGCCGACCGCGGCGGAGAAATGAGGCGCCGTAGGATAGCTGGTATAGCGCGGGAGGCGCTCCTGTCCGTAGCATGCTGCAAGATCTGGTCTCATGTCCTGCCTGTCACCTGAGCGTATCGACCTGGGGTTCGAAGATTCTTGACACAAGGCAAGAGGGACGGCCTTGAGCTTTCTCAAGGCGCGGCCGGCAGATACCTGTTGACGCAGTAGAACGCCGGTGATCACCGCGGACTTTGCGCTTCCTCAAAGTGGCCGGCTCATTTCACGTCATCATTGATTTGTTGACGATTCGAGGAAGCCGCAATGGAAGCTCTGCAACTGCTGATCCGTTCATTTGCTCTCCTCGCCGGCATCCGCGGCCATATCCCCCAGTCCGACGGCTTCGAATCGTTCCGTGACGAGTCGGGGCCAACGGGCCTGCTCGGCAACATCGCCATGTTCATGACCACGGTGTTTTGTATCGCGGCGGCAGTCGCCTTCGTCGTGTTGTTGGCGGTGCGCTGGCTGAGCTGATGAGTTCGGAAGCACATCGTCGGTCCAGAGTCCTGCTCTGAAGCAGCGCATCATGGCGCCGGCGATTCTCGTGCCGTGTGGACAAACGGATAGATCGCGTCTTATCGCGTAGTCGCGCGAGAAAGCCTGCCCGCTTTGCTCCGCACCCTATCCGGCCTCCCAAGAAACTGCGCGCCGATGCAACTCATTAGCGCTCTGCGCGGGTACAGTCGCGCCAATCTCGCTCGAAATCCGCCGTCTGATTCCGCAATTGCGAAGTTGCTTGTTGCAGCACAAACAAGCCGAGTTCCAACGGGAGCATGCTGATTGCGGCACTACAACAGATCCAATGAAGGAGCGATCCATGTTGACCCGCCGCACCGCCATGTTCAGTGCAGCCATCGCCGCGATGATGATTGCGGCTCCCGCTGTTGCCGAGGACCTCAAGCTGCCGCGCCAGAAGGTCGATCTGGTGGCTCCGCCGTTCGTGCATGCGCACGAGCAGGCGACCAAGCAGGGACCCAAGATCATGGAGTTCAAGCTCGTGGTCCAGGAGAAGAAGATGGTGATCGACGAGAAGGGCACCACCTTCCAGGCCATGACGTTCAACGGCTCGATGCCAGGCCCGCTGATGGTGGTCCATGAGGGCGACTATGTCGAGGTGACCCTGGTCAATCCCGCGACCAACAGCATGCCGCATAATATCGACTTCCACTCCGCGACCGGAGCGCTGGGCGGCGGCGCGCTGACCCTGGTCAATCCGGGCGAGCAGGTCGTGCTACGCTGGAAGGCGACGCGGACCGGCGTGTTCGTCTACCACTGCGCCCCGGGCGGACCGATGATCCCCTGGCATGTCGTCTCCGGCATGAACGGCGCCGTGATGGTGCTGCCGCGCGACGGTCTCAATGACGGCCGCGGACACGCGCTGCGCTATGATCGCATCTACTACATCGGCGAGCAGGACCTCTACGTCCCGCGCGACGACAAGGGAAACTTCAAGTCCTACGACTCGCCCGGCGAAGCCTATAGCGACACCGAGGAGGTCATGCGCAAGCTCACGCCGACCCATGTGGTGTTCAACGGCAAGGCCGGCGCGCTCACCGGAAAGAATGCGCTCACGGCCAATGTCGGCGAGAACGTTCTGATCGTGCACTCGCAGGCGAATCGCGATAGTCGTCCGCATCTGATCGGCGGCCACGGCGACTATGTCTGGGAGACCGGAAAATTTTCGAACGCGCCGGAGACCGGGCTCGAGACCTGGTTCATCCGCGGCGGCTCGGCGGGCGCCGCGCTCTACAAATTCCTGCAGCCCGGCATCTACGCCTACGTCACCCACAACCTGATCGAGGCGGCCAATCTCGGCGCGACCGCCCATTTCAAGGTCGAAGGCAAGTGGAATGACGACCTGATGACGCAGGTCAAAGCCCCGGCGGACATTCCGACCGGCACGACGAACTGATCGGCCCAGGGGGGCCGGCGTATCCGGCCCCCACTCTCCTGAGTGTGCTGCCATGCTGCTCGCTTTCAAGATCAAGCTCACCATCGCCTGCGTCGTCGGATTGGCTGGCCCGACCGCAATGGCACCGATCCTTGCAGATCTGCCAAACCGCGCTGCCGGCCTCGACGGCCCTGCCCTCACCGAGATCGCACCCGGTGCGATCGCCTACCGCGACTCCGGTGACCATCTCCGCAGCGGGCGGCAGGCCGAAGCTCCCATCACGACGGTCCGCTTTGATCATCCGCTGACGATCATGACGAACCAGGTCAGTGCCGCAGACTACCACGCCTGCGTCCAAGCGCATGCGTGCCGCGCGCTCGATCGCAACGTTCCCATCGCCATCGATCGCCCGGCCGTGCAGGTGAGTTGGCATGACGCGGTGGCCTACGCTGAATGGCTCTCACGCCGGACCGGCCACAGCTATCGTCTGCCGACCGATACCGAGTGGGCCTATGCGGCGGGCAGCCGCTTCAAGGACGATGGCGTCTCGATCGACGACGCCGATCCCTCGCGGCGCTGGATTGCCCGCTACGAACGGGAAGCCGCCCTGCAAGAGGACTCCGAGACGCGCGGCTTCGGCGGCTTCGGCATCAATGAGCACGGCGTTGCTGACTTGGCGGGCAATGTCTGGGAATGGACCTCGACCTGCTTCACACGCAAGATGCAGGATAGTGCAGGTCGCGTCACCAAGACCGTTAGCAATTGCGGCGTGCGGCTGGCCGAAGGCGCGCATCGAGCCTACGTGACCGACTTCATCCGCGACGCGCGCGCCGGCGGGTGCGCCTCCGGCACGCCACCTGCCAATCTCGGCTTCCGCCTGGTCCGCGAACAGCCTTCATGGAGCCGCAGCCTGACGCAGCGCCTCAGCCGGCTCCTCGGCGCCATTCGCGCATGACGCGGCATGCTCAGCCTCAAGCACGCTCGACAGCAGCCGACGCCGGTGCCGGATCGGCGGTGCCCTGACACTGGCACAAATGACAGTCATACAAAATCAACTTTCGGTTGCGAGATGTAAGCTACAAACGTTAGACAATTTCCGTTGAGAGACGCGATGAGCGGACCAGGAGGCGAGTGTGAATTCTCGACATCCGCCGGTCTTCTTCACGTCCGACCTGCATGGTTACGGAATTGGCAACACCAGCTGGTTCGACGACGATTCGCCTCGCGCACTGGCTGGACGCTGCCTCATCGACGCGCTCGAATATCTGCGGACATCGCCTAAGTTCGCCGCCAAGGACTGGCATGTGGTGAATGCGGGCGCGGCGCGTCTCGTGCACCAATGTCTCACGGACGGCGCGCTGGCGCGCAAGGATATTCTGGATCGTGTGGCTCCCGCCATCGAACAGGTTTGCGCACGGATCGTCGCGAGCCGCCAATATCGCATTCCGTTCTATGGCGACGACTTCTGGGACTGGGCCAGTGTCGTCGACGGCTTGTTCGAGGTACAGCAGGTTTCGGTGACCGCGGCCCAGGTGGCAAAACGCGAGCTCGACCAGTTTCGCAGGACGGTCCACATCCGCATGCCCAGCGGTCTCTCGGTCGGCGACCCCGAGCACGAATGGTTCGGACCGGCGATCGCAACACGCGCCTATCGGCTGCTGGATTCCCGCGCATCGGGAATGGATCCCGACCTGCGCAACGAGTTGCAGGCACAATCGCTCGAACGCATCGAGCGCGGCAGGTATCGCGGGAGGCAGGTGACCCCGTGGCAATTGAGCTGGCACTACGGTCAGGTCGTCGGCGAATTTCAGCGTGCCGCCAGCGAGCAGGCCGCCGAGCTGGCTGACTTTGCCTGGCTTGCCGTTCCGCTCGAACTTGGCAAGCGCGCCCAGGTTCTCGCGCGCATCCTGCAAGGAGCCTACGCCGTCAAAGACCGCAGAACCGTCCAGCAGGCCTTGGAGGAGCTCTACCGTTGCGAGACACCCGGCCGCCCGCTCGGCCAGGGCGTGATCGGCGCCGGCATCGAGGCCTCCCTGGATGTGCTCGAAGCGCTGTGGCAGCAGCTCGATGGTCGGGAGAAGGCCAGCATCAACGCGATGCTCGACGCGCTGCGATTTCTCCATGCCAAAGCCAACACGATCGGTTTCGTGGTCGAAACGCCGGAGGATATCGAAGCCCTGGTCCAGGCCATGGGCCCGGGCACACTGATTGAACAGCGCAACGCGGCGCGCGCCATCATCAGGCATTCCTGCTTCCATGCGGTCGTATGCCTCGGGCGATCGATGGCCGAGGTGGCGAGCGCGGCCGCAGTGGCGATCGAAGAGCATGGGGCGCAGTGGCTGATCATGCCGGGACGGGCCGAGGCACTGGGACCGAATCTCCCGCACGTCTCCCGCGGCCCGCGATTCGTCGGGGCCGGCCCCGGTGACCTCGTCATTGCCACCTCGGTCGCGCCATTCCGGATTCAGATCAAGCTGCGCGACGCGCTCAGCATTGCCGAGCCGCCCTCGGTCGATGACAGCGGAATGATCATTCCGGCCGACCCCGAGCTTTGCCGCCTCGCGCACGAGGCCACGGATGGCATGCTGGATGACATCGGCGTGTTCTTCGAAGGAATGACAGTGACGTGCGATGGCGACGGCACGGATGCCGAGATATCAGCAGCGTTTCCAGGTGCGCTTGCGACGGACAACGTGGCCTATGCGATGGGGCTGATCTGCCTCAGCCGCAGTGTGCCGTGCCTCATCATCCAGGGGCTGGCGGAGACCGCGCCGCCCGCTGCTGCGAGCCCGCCACGGCATGCTGCGTGCCGGCTCGCCGTCAAGGTCGCGGAGATGCTGTGTCGGCGCTGGTAGTCGCGCCCTCAGGCATTCTTGAGCGCGACCCGGAACTCGGCTTCGGTCTTGGCCTTGACCTCGTCGAGCGTCACGCCATCGGCGAGCTCGATCAGGGCCATGCCGTCATTGCCGTGCTTGTCGATCGTGAACACCGCCAGATCGGTCACCACCATGTCGACCACGCGCTCGCCGGTCAGCGGCAAGGTGCACTGCTTGAGCAGCTTCGGGCCGTCCTTGGCGCTGTGCTCCATGACCACGACCACGCGCTTGACGCCGGCGACGAGATCCATCGCGCCGCCCATGCCCTTCACCATCTTGCCGGGGATCATCCAGTTGGCGAGATCTCCGTTCTGGGCGACCTGCATGGCGCCGAGGATCGACAGGTCGATGTGTCCGCCGCGGACCATGGCGAAGGATTCAGCTGACGAGAAATAGCTGGTGATCGGCAGCTCGGTGACGGTCTGCTTGCCGGCATTGATGAGGTCGGGATCCTCCTCGCCCTCATAGGGGAACGGACCCATGCCGAGCATGCCGTTCTCGCTCTGCAGCGCGACGTCGACGCCCGGCGGAATGAAGTTGGAGACCAGCGTCGGAATGCCGATGCCGAGATTGACGTAGTAGCCGTCCCGCAGCTCCTTGGCGGCGCGCGCCGCCATCTGCTCTCGCGTCCAGGCCATCAGACTTCCTCCCCGGCTGCAGCGGCGGCTTCACGTTTGCGCACGGTGCGTTGCTCGATGCGCTTCAGTTCGGTTCCGACCTGGATAATGCGCTTGACGAAGATGCCGGGCGTATGAATGTGGTCGGGATCTATCTGGCCGGCCGGCAGCAGATGCTCGACCTCCGCGACTGTCACCCTGGCCGCAGTGGCCATCATCGGATTGAAGTTGCGCGCGGTCTTGCGGTAGACGAGGTTGCCGGCGGTGTCGCCCTTCCAGGCGTGCACGATCGCCAGATCGGCGAACAGGCCGCGCTCCATCAGATATTTCTCGCCGTCGAACTCCCGCACCTCCTTGCCCTCCGCGACCAGCGTGCCGACGCCGGTCTTGGTGAAGAAGGCCGGGATGCCGGCGCCACCGGCGCGGATGCGCTCGGCCAGGGTGCCCTGCGGGCAGAATTCGAGCTCCAGCTCGCCGGCCAGATATTGCTGGGCAAACAGCTTATTCTCGCCGACATAGGACGAGATCATCTTCTTGATCTGCCGTGTCTCCAGCAGCCGGCTGAGGCCGATGCCGTCCACCCCGGCATTGTTGGAGATGACGGTGAGGTCCTTCACCCCGGACTCGCGAATGGCGTCGGACAGGGTTTCTGCGATGCCACAAAGACCGAACCCACCCGACATGATGGTCATGCCGTCCTTGAGGAGGCCAGCAAGGGCGGATTTGGCGTCCGGATAGACCTTGTTCATACGGAAATGACCTGATGCAGAGCGGCGACCGCGCGGATATCGACCGGATTATTAGGCGAAATCTTCGCAATGCGTCAATGATGCCTTCCCAACGCGCACATCCTGCTTTAGCTGTGGCGCCAGCCTGCGCCTCCGGGGCGATCCGGAGTCAGGAATATCAGGGATCCGCCGCAATCCGGCCACACCGGCGGCGTGGCCTTGAAAGCGTCAAGAAAGCGCATCAAGTTGTTGATGTTGGCAGGGGTTTTCGGCGCACCCTGCCCATCCCGCGCAACCAGCGATCCGACGATCCCAGGACATGTCCGTGACCATGGCCCAAGGAATGAGGCGCCTCGGCACACCGATCGCGGTGCTGCTGGGCATCGCGTTCGTGGCCCTGCTGGCGAGCTCCTGGCTGGTCAATCGCGAGGCACTGCGGCAGGCGGTGGAGCACCAGATCCGCGCCGTGACCGGGCTCGAGCTCGTCGTCAACGGACATATCGACGTCTCCTTGTTTCCGGGCAGCTACGTCTCGTTCCACGATGTCGGCCTGAAGGGCAGCGGCACCGAGGATCCGGCCCTGCGCGTCGACGTGCTGACCGCCAATCTGCAATTGCTGCCGCTGCTGTTGCAGCGGTTCGAAATCGCCGATGTCATGATGCTGCGGCCGCAGATCAACGTCACCCGCGAGGCCGACGGCAACAGCAACTGGACTCCCTTCATCGAGACCATCGCGCGCACGATGCGTCCGGGGCCCGACAGCCAGATGTCGTTCTCCGAGATCCGCATCCAGGACGGCATCCTGGTCTACGAGGACACCGACCACCATGCTTCCGAGCGGCTCGACGATATTGATCTGTCGCTCGCCTGGCCGTCGATCTCGCGCTCGTTCGCGGCGACCGGGCAGTTCGATTGGCGCGGCCAGCGCATCGAGGGCTCCATCAGCGTCAGCGACTTCCTGGCTGCGCTGTCGGGGGACCGGTCGGGCTTGAAGATGCGTCTCGCCAGCCCGCCACTGAAGGTCGCCTTCGATGGCACGGTCGCGAACCGCACCAGCGCGCTGATGGAAGGCACGTTGACCGTGGACAGCCCGTCGCTCCGCGATGCGCTGCGCTGGACGGGGCAGACGCCGCTCGGCGGCGGCGGCTTCGGGCGCTTCGCCTTGCGTGCCCGCGCCAACGTGGTCGGCGCCTCGGTCGCCCTCACCAATGTCAACGTCGAGCTCGACGGCAACACCGCCGAAGGCGTGATGACCTACGCCAATAACGGCCGGCAGACGCTGCAGGCGACGCTGGCGGCCGACGCGCTCGACTTCACCCCCTACATCTCGACAGTCCGGCTGCTGGCCAATGGTGCGCGCGACTGGAACCGGCAACTGTTCGACCTCAAGGCCTTGTCCACCACCGACCTCGACATGCGGCTATCGGCCGCAAAAGTCACGGTCGGCTCCTCGAAAATCGGACGCACGGCCTTCGGCGCCAACCTGCGCAACGGCGTGCTCGCCCTCTCGGTCGGCGAGGCTCAGATGTATGGCGGCATCGTGCGCGGCTCGTTCGGAATCGCCCGGGCCGACACCGTGGCCGACGTGAAGGCTGAGCTGCAATTCAACGATGTCGATCTGCAGGCCTGCGCCAACGAGATGTTCGGCGTGTCGTCGCTGTCGGGACGCGGCAATCTCAACGTCTCGCTGACGGCTTCGGGCTCGAGCCCGTTCGGGCTCGCCCAGTCGCTCGACGGCAGCGCCAATTTGCAGGGCCGCGATGGCGCGATCTCCGGCTTCAACGTCGAGCAGCTCCTGAAGCGCCTCGAGCGCAGCCCGCTGTCGCGGGGCGGCAATTTCCGTTCCGGTTCGACGCCTTACGATTCGCTGACGATCGCGGTCAAATTCTCCGAGGGCATCGCGACCGCGGAGGACATCCGCGTCGAGAGCCCGACCGCGCGCATCACGATGACCGGTACGGCCTCGGTGCCGACACGGGAATACGATTTCAAGGGCGTCGCGAGCCTGCTGTCGTCAGGCAATGGCAGCAACGGCTTCGAACTGCCTTTCGTCGTCCAGGGCCCCTGGGAAGATCCACTGATCTTTCCCGATCCGGAAAGCCTGATCCGCCGCGCCCCGGCCGCCGCCCCTCTGCTCGATGCAGTCAAGGACCGCAAGACGAGGGATGCGGTGCGCTCGGTGCTGGAACGATTCACTGGCGGCGGATTGCGCCCGGCCCAGCCGGACAATGCGCCGCAGGCTGACGCGCCGACGGGCGGCACTCCCACCAAGCAGAACTGACCAACTCGGCTTGCTTCGCGTGCCGAGACGCGGCCGCCGCCACGACCTATGTCTGATATATTACTTCTGGATCACGTCGGGTCCCTGGGCTAGTGTCCCGCCACAACCGATCGAGCAAGATCGGCGGATCAGGGAGAGACATGTGAAATCCAGGGGAATGGGTGCGCTTTCAATCGCAGTAGCCGCCGGGCTTTTTTGCGCTGCAGCACCAGCTATCGCTCAGGACACCATCACGATCTGGTGGAGCAAGGGCTTCTACAAGTCCGAGGACGATGCGCTGCTCAACGTCGTCAAGAAGTTCGAGGCCAAGACCGGCATCAAGGTCGAGCTGTCGCAATACGCAATCCAGGACATGATTCCGAAGACGGTCGCCGCGCTCGATTCCGGCACCGTGCCCGACGTAGCCTATGCGGACACCTACGACGTTCAGGCGCAGGGTAAGTGGGCCTACGAAGGCAAGCTCGAGGATCTCACCGACATCCTGGAGCCGATGAAGTCGGCGTTCGCTCCGAACACGCTCGAGACCGCCTACCTCTACAACAACGTCGCCAAGAAGAAGGCCTATTACGGCTTCCCGCTGAAGCAGCAGAGCATGCACGTCCAGATCTGGGGCGACATGCTGGGCAAGGCCGGCTTCAAGCAGAGCGACATCCCGACCAAGTGGGAAGACTATTGGACGTTCTGGTGCGACAAGGTGCAGCCGGCGATCCGCAAGGCGACCGGCCAGCGCATCTACGGCGTCGGCCAGCCGATGGGCGTGGAATCCACCGACTCGTTCCAGTCGTTCTACACCTTCATGGACGCCTACAACGTCAAGCTGGTCGATGACGATGGCAAGCTCTTGGTCGACGACCCCAAGGTGCGCGACGGCCTCGTCAAGGCGATGAAGGATTATACCGACACCTACATCAAGGGCTGCACGCCGCCCTCGTCCACGACGTGGAAGGATCCGGACAACAACGTCGCCTTCCACAACAAGACGATCGTGATGACCCACAATTTCACGATCTCGATCGCGGCCAAGTGGTTCGAGGACTCCACCAACCCGGCGCTGACACCCGAGCAGCGCGCGGCCGGCAAGAAGGCCTATGAGGAGGACATCATCACCGCGTCCTTCCCCAACAAGCCCGACGGCACGCCGATCAAGTACCGCTCCGACGTCAAGACCGGCCTGATCTTCGCCAATGCGCCGCACAAGGCGCAGGCCAAGGAGTTCATCAAGTTCCTGATGCAGGAGGAGAACCTCGGTCCCTACGTCGAGGGCGCGCTGGGCCGCTGGTTCCCGGTGACGACCGCCGGCCAGAAGAGCCCGTTCTGGCAGGCCGACCGCCATCGCAAGGCCGTGTACACCCAGTTCACCGGCGGCACCACGCCGTTCGACTTCACCAAGAACTACAAGTTCACGATCCTCAACAATGAGAACGTCTGGGCGAAGGCGATGAACCGCGTTGTCAGCGAGAAGGTGCCGGTCGAGAAGGCCGTCGACGAGCTGATCGCGCGGCTCAAGGAGGTCGCCGGCTAGTCTCTCGCCTCGCGAGGCACTGGCGAGATCCTGACAAGACACCAAATCCCGGCCGCAGCGCATGCGGCCGGGATGGCTTATAGGCGGGAAGAGACGACCCGGGAAAAACGACCATGGCGATCACGCTCTCAGCTTCCGATTCCGCGATCGCGGAGGCACCGCGCCCGGTGCTGCTGACACCGTCACAGGTGTGGGGCATCGTCATGCTTACCCCCTATCTGCTCGTCTTCCTCGCCTTCGTCGTCTATCCCGTCGGCTACGGCCTGTGGCTCGCCCGGGAGCCGGCCAGCTATGTCGCGCTGTATAACGATCCCATCTTCGCGCGCGCCGCCGTCAACACGCTGATCTTCCTTCTGGTCGGCATCAATCTGAAGATGGTGGTCGCGCTGTTCCTGTCCGGCTTCTTCATTCAGCAGCGCGGCTGGATCAAATGGCTGTCGGTCATCTTCATCCTGCCCTGGGCGGTGCCTTCGATCCCGACCATCCTGTCGGTGCGCTTCATGCTCAATCCCGAATGGGGCGTGGTGAACCAGCTGATCTTCAAGTTCACCGGCGATGACGGCCCGAACTGGCTGAACGATCCGACCGTTGCGCTGTCGATGGCGATCGGCATGCACATCTGGAAGTCGCTGCCGTTCTGGACGCTGATCCTGATGACGGGTCGGCTCGCGATCTCGCAGGACCTGTTCGAGGCGGCCGAGGTCGATGGCGCCACCTGGTGGCAGAAGTTCCGCTTCATCACTTGGCCGTCGATGCAGACGCTCTACATCACCTGCACGCTGCTCTCGATGATCTGGACGCTCGGCGACTTCAACAGCGTCTATCTCCTGACCGGCGGCGGTCCCGCCGATCTCACCCACGTGTTGTCGACACTCGGCATCCGCTATCTCCGGCTCGATCAGCTCAGCCTTGCCATGGCCTCGATCGTCTGCGCGATGCCGCTAGTGCTCCCCCTGGTCTATTTCATGATGAAGCGGTTGTCGCGATGAAGCTCCCCACCCTGCGCGAGGTTGGCACCGAGGCCCGGCTGCTGCTGATCGGCATTCCCGTCTTCATCTGGACGATGATTCCGATCTACCACATGTTCCTGTTCGCGATCTCGCCGAAGGAGGACGCGTTCTCGGGCAAGCTGTGGCCGGATCATCCGACGCTGCACAACTTCTCGATCGTGTTCCACCAGCAGCATTATTTCCTGCGCGACTTCTGGATCCAGTTCGGCAACTCCGTCCTCATTGCCGCCGCCGTCGGCGCGCTGACCCTGGTGATCGCGACCTGCGCGGCTTACGCCATTTCGCGCCTGCGCGTGCCCGGCAGCCGCGTGGTGATGAACCTTGCGCTGTTCACCTATTTCATCCCGGCCGCGTTCCTCGCGGTGCCGATGTATCGCACCATGGGCAAATACGGCCTCCTCAACAACGACTGGTCGCTGATCCTGGCGATGGTGACGATCGCCTCGCCCTATGCGATCTGGGTGCTGAAACAGGCCTCCGACAAGCTGCCGGTCGAGCTGGACGAGGCCGCCGTGATGGATGGCGCCAGCCCGCTGCAGATCTTCCGCCTCGTCTATGTGCCGTTGATGATGCCCTCGCTGGTCGCGATCGGCACCTACGCCGTGCTGCTGGCCTGGAACGAGTACCTCTACGCGTTCCTGCTGCTATCGAACGACAAGGATATCACGCTGCCCGTGGCGCTCGGCAACTTCCTGGCCGCCGACGATTCGCCGTGGGAGCTGCTGATGACCACCGGCTTCATCTACGCGTTGCCGCCCGCCGCAGTCTACTATGCCTTCAAGCGCTATATGGTGGGCGGGCTGACCGCGGGCGCCGTGAAGTCGTGACGGAGCGATGAGGGTCGGATTTCGTCAGGGACGGTTCGCCGACGCATCGCGGGCGAACTGGGATGGCGACGGGCCGCGACCGATCGACTGGTTCGCCTGGTACCCGGTCGCCGACGACGCCAAGGAGACGGCGCTCCCGCTCGCACCGTGGCCGCAGGGCTGGTTCAATGCGGGACCAGCGGCCTTGAATTCGCCGCTCGCTGCAAGCGTAGACGCCTGTCCTCTCGTCGTGTACTCGCATGGCACCGGCTGCAACGGCCTGCAGTTCGAATGGCTGGCGCGCGAGCTGGCGGCCCGCGGCTTTGTCGCGGTCGCCGTCAATCATCATGGCAACAGCAACGCCGAGCCCTACCGCGCAGAGGGATTCCTCTGCTCATGGGAACGCCCGCGCGACGTGTCCTTGCTGATCGACCACATCGTCGCTCATCCCGATTTCGAAGGCCGCATCAACCTCGCCCGCAACTACGCCGTCGGCTATTCGCTCGGTGGCGTCACGGCGACGGCCCTGCTCGGCGCCATCATGCTCCGCTCGCCGTTCGAGCCCGGCGCCAATCTCGGCCGCGGACCGCGCGAGTTTCCCGATCTCGTCGATCATCTGCCGCGGCTGATGGAGAAGAGCCAGATCTTCCGCGATTCCTGGGCGCGGATGTCGGCCTCCTATCGCGATCCCCGCATCAAGGCGGCGCTGCTGCTGGCGCCGGGGCGCTCGGTGCAGGGCTTTTCAGAGGCGAGCGTGGCCGCGATCTGCCTGCCGACGCGCATCATGGTCGGCGGTGCCGATGCCCTGCTGCCGGCCGCGCGCTGGCTGCATGAGCGGCTCAGTGGCAGCGCGCTGGATATCGTCGCCGACGACGCCGGTCACTATGTGTTCCTGCCTGAGAGTACCGAGCTTGGACGAAATGCCGATCCGGCCTGCTGTGTCGATGCGCCGTCGATCGATCGCGCAGCGATCCACCGCGCGGTTGTGGCCGCCGGGTTGGAGCTGTTCGGCGCCTGAGCGACGCTGTCACAGCATTCTCCGTCTATAATGGCGCAGCGCTCTCGCCGCGGTCACTCGACAGCTTTGAAGCTAACGACGCCACGACGATCACCACGGCAATCAGCCCGATCACCAGGGTACAGATCGCGTTGATCTCCGGCTTCACCCCGAGCCGTACTTCCGAATAGATCCGGATCGGCAACGTCGCCGAGCCCGGTCCGGTGGTGAAGCTCGCGATCACGAGATCGTCGAGCGACAGCGTGAAGGCGAGCATCCAGCCAGCGATCACCGCAGGGGCGATCAGCGGCAAGGTGACCATCACGAACGCGCGCAGCGGATCGCAGCCGAGATCCATCGCGGCCTCCTCCAGGCTGCGGTCGAGCGACACCAGACGCGACTGCACGACGACAGCGACGAAGCACATCGTGAGGGTCGTGTGGGCGATCGTCACCGTCCAGAAGCCGCGCTCGGCCTCCAGCGCCACGAACAGCAGCAGCAGCGACAGGCCGGTGATCACCTCGGGCATCACCAGCGGCGCATACAGCATGCCGGAGAACAGCATGCGGCCGCGAAAGCCCTGGCCGCGCGACAGCGCCACCGCGGCCAGCGTCCCCAGCACCGTCGCCGCCGTCGCCGCGGTGGCGCCGACACGCAGGCTCATCCAGGCCGCATCGATCATGGCACGGTCGTTGAAGAACTCGTGATACCAGCGCAGCGACCAGCCGCCCCACACCGTCACCAGCCGCGAGGCGTTGAACGAGTAGATCACCAGGATCAGAATGGGCAGATACAGGAACGCCAGCCCGAGCGTCAGCGAGGCGACATTGAAGCGAGAAAGGCGGGAGGCTTTAGGCATGAGCGCCTCCTCCGTCGATCCGGGCGAAGCTTTCTCCGTTCCCTCCCCCCTTGTGGGGGAGGGTCAGGGAGGGGGGTCCCCAGCAAAGACTGCCGATGCGGACCCCTACCCCCAACCCCTCCCCGCAAGGGGGAGGGGAGCGAGAGAGCGTGCCTCGCTGCACTCCAGCCATCACCGGCTCTCCTCCAGCTGCCGGCGTTGCAGCCGGTCGTAGAGCAGGAGCGGGAGCAACAGGACGGCGAGCAGCACCACGGCGATGCTGGAGGCCACCGGCCAATCCTTGTTGGTAAAGAACTCGAGCCAGAGCGTCTGGCCGATCATCAACGATTTCGAACCGGCGAGAAGGTCGGGAATGACAAACTCGCCGACGATCGGGATGAAGCACAGCAGCGCGCCGGCGCCGACTCCCGGCAGCGACAGTGGAAACGTCACCAGCCAGAAGGTCTCGCGCGGCGAGGCGCCGAGATCGGCAGCGGCCTCCTCCAGCGCCGGCTCCAGCTTCGTCAGCGTCGCAAACAGCGGCAGGATCATGAACGGCAGATAGGAATAGACGATACCGACATACATGGCGCTGTCGGTCGACAACCACACCACCGGCGCCGAGACCAGATGCAGCGCGAGCAGCACCTGGTTCAACAGCCCGTCATGCTGGAGGATGTTGACCCAGGCATAGATGCGGATCAGGAACGAGGTCCAGAACGGCACGATCACAAGCATCATCGCGACGCCCTGCCAGCGCCTCGGCAGCCGCGCCATGCCATAGGCGACGGGATAGCCGATCAGCAGCAGGATGGCCGTCGACGTCGCCGCGACGACGACGCTGCGCAGATAGGACGCGAGATACAGGTCGTCCGACAGCAGCAGACGGAAATTGTCGAGCGACAGCGCCGCAAATGCATCCCGGAGCGACGACAAACCATCAGCCAGCGAGAACACCGGCGTATAGGGCGGCTGCGCGATCGCAGTCTGCGACAGGCTGATCTTGGCGACGAAGGCGAACGGCACCAGGAAGAACAGCACCATCCAGACGTAGGGCGCGATCGCCGCGAAGCGGGCCGGACGCGAGAAGATGCGGCGCGCGCTCATCGCTCCAGCACCACACAATCATCGGGCGTGAACCAGGCCACGACGCGCTGGTTCAGCCCATAGCCGTCGACGTCGAGCCGGGCCGTGTTGGCCTGAGAGGCGTGCAGGACAGCGCCGCCGTCGAGCTGGATCTTGTACGCGGTCTTGCCGCCGAGATAGCTCGCATCGGAAATGGTCCCCTCGACACAGTTGATCGCGGCGGCATCGCCGGCCGGCCGGCGAAGCGCGAGACGGATCTTCTCGGGACGGATCGCGACCGCAACCCTGCTCTCGCTGACGGGAGTGACGGGCTGTGCCGCAGCGAGCTCGCCGGCCGAGGCAGTCGTGATCCGCAGCCGGTGCGGCTCCCGCGCGATCACCTCGCCCTCGAACAGGTTGATGTCGCCGACGAACTCCGCGACCCACCGCGACACGGGCTCTTCATACAGCCGGCGCGGTGCAGCGACCTGTTCGAGCCGTCCCGCGTTCATCACCCCGATGCGGCTCGCCACTGTCATCGCCTCTTCCTGATCGTGGGTGACGATGATGAAGGTCATGCCGAGCTTGCGCTGCAGCTCCATCAGCTCGAACTGCGTGCTCTCGCGGAGCTTCTTGTCGAGCGCCGCCATCGGCTCATCCAGCAGCAGCACCTGCGGCCGGCGCGCCAGCGAGCGCGCCAAGGCGACGCGCTGCTTCTGGCCCCCGGACAGTTGATCGGGCTTGCGCTTCTCCAGGCCTTCGAGCCGGACCAGCGCCACCATCTCGGCGACACGGGTGGCGATCTCGGCGCGCAGCATGCCGGCACGCTTCAGGCCGAAGGCGATGTTGTCGCGCACGTTCAGATGCGGGAACAGCGCGTAGTTCTGGAACATCATGTTGACGGGCCGCTGATGCGGCAGCACCTGCGCGATGTCCTCGCCCGACAGCAGGATGCGTCCTTCATCCGGCGTCTCGAAGCCGGCCAGCATGCGCAGCAAGGTCGTCTTGCCGCAGCCGCTGGGGCCGAGCAGCGCGAAGAACTCGCCGGCGCGGATGTCGAGCGAGACGCCATCGACGGCGCGGAAGCTGCCGAAGGTCTTGACGACGTTCTCGATGCGCAGGAGCGGCGGCTGAGGATCGGGGCGCGGATCCGGCGGTGGCGATGCTACCGGCTCCTCGGCGGGTGCTGGATTTGCGGTCTCGTCAGCCATGTCCTGATCTAGTCACCCTGCCCGGCCACAACGCCGGGCCAGTCGGCAAGCTAGCCGCCCGCGGATTGCAGCTCAACCGCACGGGCCGGACTATCCCCGCTCGCGTCAGCCGCCTGCGGCGTGCTCCGGCCACAGGTCGCAGCGGCCATGAACGCAGCGAGCGCGTCGCGGTCGGCAGCGGGAAGCGTCAGGCCCAGCTTGGTTCGCCGCCACAGCACGTCGTCGGCAAAGCGTGCGCATTCGCGCGTCATGAGGTAGCGGACCTCCGCCTCGGTCAGCTGCGGCCCGAACGCCTGTCCGAGATCGGCCCGGCATCTCGCCTCGCCCAGCATCTCCGCCAGCCGGGTGCCATAGGCGCCGACCAGCCGCCGGGCCTCGGCTTCGCCGAGAAAGCGCCAGCGGTCCCGTGCGTCATCGACGAGATCCTCGAACCGGTCCCAGGCGAAGTCGCCCCCAGGAAGCGGCGCGCTCGCAGTCCAGCGTGGCGACATTGGATAGAAGCGCGCGAGGCGGGAGACCGCCTGCTCGGCCCGGTGCCGGACCGTCGTGACGTCGCCGCCGCACATGGTCAGCAGCGGCGCCTTGGCCGGCTCCCTGGCGCGTCCAGCATCGAGGCACACGACCGTTTCCAACCGTCCGCTGTCGGCGGCGCGCAGCACCATCATGTTGGCGCCAGCCACGCTCCGGACCACGTCCGCAGGCTGAATGTCCGAGCGGAAATAGCGGTTCGCCGCCTTACAGAGATAGGCCACGTCTGCCGCCGGCACCGCCACCACGGCTGGGTCGCCCTTGAAGCCGTGGGAGACCGTGCCGATCAGGGTGAAATCCTGCTCGTAGGGCTGGGCAAAGATCAGCCGTCCATCCGAATTCTGGAACACGTAGACCGCTTCGACGTCGAACAACCGCGGCACGATGATCTGGCTGACCTGCCGCGCGGTGACCCGCGGCGGCGGCTGACGCAGCACGGTTTCCGCCGTCGAGACGCTCCACGCGCCGGTAGCATTGGCGAGCGCGCGCGCCGTGACGATGCGGCGATGGCCGCGGTCGATGATGGCGAGCTGCCATATGTGATGACGATCGGCCCGCACGCAGCGGGCACCGGTGCGAATCTCCGCACCGCGCTCGGCGGCATCCATCGCGGTCAGGACCGCCAGGCGGGAATCGTCGACCACGCAATCGGAATAGTCGAACGCCGTCCCGATCGGACGCTTCAGGGCATCGCCGATCGGATGATGCGTGACATCGAGCGCCGAAGCGGCCGGCAGCCGGTTGCGCGTAGCGAGGCGGTCATAGAGCCAGAGCCCTGCGCGCAGCTGCCATGGCGGCCGCTCATTGGCGTGAGCTGGAATCGCAAAGCGGATCGGCCGCACCAGATGCGGCGCGACCGTGAGCCAGACATTGCGCTCCGCGAGCGCACGGCGCACGCGCAGAAAGCCGCGGCGCTCCAGCGCTGCGAGATCGCCATGCACCAGCCGCGACGTCGCCGACGAGGCGGCGCCGCCGAGATCGCCCTGCTCGACGAGGATCACGCGCAGACCGCGGCCAGCCGCATCACGCGCCAGGCTGACGCCGTTCAGACCTCCGCCGATGATCGCCAGATCGTAGTCCGCCATGCGCAAGATCTTCGAGCGTCCCAGGACGAGCGATCGTAGAGCGGCGGAGATGATTCTCGTAGCGGCCCAGCCGTCATGCGCACGGATAAATCCGCGCTGTTGCGCAACCGCCTCTGAGCACGAGTGCCAGGTCAGCCCGTCTTGCGAACGGAGGCGATGTCGTCGTGAGCGCGACCGACAATGCCGTCGTATTTGGCGATCGGCAGGGGCTTGCCGAGCAGATAGCCCTGAACCGAGTCGCAGCCCTGCTCGGCGAGGAAGCCGAGCTGCTCCGGCGTCTCGACGCCTTCCGCCACGATCGACATGTTCATGCCGTGACCCAGACCGATGACCGCACGAATGATCGCCGCCGATTGCGGGTTGCGGCCGATATTCATGACGAAGGCGCGGTCGATCTTGATCTTGTCGAACGGGAACGCCTGAAGGTAGCTCAGCGACGAGTAGCCGCTACCGAAATCGTCCATCGAGACGCGAACGCCGAGCGCCTTCAGCCGGCGCAGCAGCGCGACACCGCGATCGAAATCCTCGATCAGCACACCCTCGGTGATCTCCAGCTCGAGCCTGCCGGGCGCGAGCCCCGTCTCGATCAGGATCGAGTGGACCAGCGCAACGAGGTCGCCATGGACGAACTGCGCCGGAGACAGGTTGACCGCGACCTGCAGCGGCTTCGGCCACGACGCCGCCTCGCGGCAGGCCTCGCGCAGGATCCACTCGCCCATCTCGACGATGAGGCCGCTCTCTTCCGCGAGCGGAATGAAGTCGCTCGGCGGCACGAACCCCCGGACCGGGTGCTGCCAGCGCGCCAGCGCCTCGAAGCCGATGATCTCGCTGGCGTCGACCGTGCGGCCGGAGACGGCCTGCGGCTGGAAGTACAGCGACAGTTCGCCATGCTTGATCGCGACAGACAGCTCCTGATGCAGAACGCGGCGGTCGCGAATCTGCTGATCCATTTCAGGCTCGTAGAAGGTGATGCTGCCGCGCGATTTGGCCTTGGCGCGGAACAGAGCAGCACCCGCATTGGCGAGCAGCGACGCCGGATCCGAACCATTGTGCGGGAACACCGAGATGCCCGTCGTCAGCGCAGTGCGGATCGACTTGCCCTCGATCTGGAAGTCCACCGCGATCGCCGCCGCCAATTGCTCGGCCAGAGCCCTGCCCGTTTCCGGTTGCTTGCCGTCGATGATCAGCCCGAACTCGTCGCCGGAGAGGCGCGCGACCACCCCGCCCCGGGCAACGGCGTGGACGCGGCGGGCGACCTCGATCAACAGCTTGTCGCCGATGGCGTGGCCGAACACGTCGTTGACGTCCTTCAGGCCCTTGAGATCGACGTTCAGGACCGCGAACTCCTCGTCCGTATCCGCGCAGGCCTCGATCATCTGGCTCAGGGCCTGCAGGAACGCGGCGCGGTTAGGCAGATCGGTCAGGCCGTCGTGATAGGCCATGTGCGCCATCCGCGATTCGGTCTGGCGCCGATCGGTGACGTCCTCATAGGTCTTGATCAGATATTGCGGCTGGCCGGTCTCGCCCAGCACGGTTGCCCGCCGCGTCAGGAACAGCCGCAGGCCGTCCTTGGTCGAGATCGGATGTTCCTCAGTCAGAAGGCCGCGCTTCTTGATGGCGGCTTCGTCGCGCGCCGTGATCAGTCTGGCTTCGCGCGGATTGAAGATGTCGGCGGTGGTCAGGCCGGTGGCGTCCTCGCGCTTGCGGTTGAGGATGATCTCGGCGCTGCGGTTGGCGAGCAGATAGCGGCCGTCGCTGACGCTCTCGACGATGAGCGAAACCGGAATGTTGTCGACGACCAGTTCCAGGAACTTCTTGCTGTTCTCCAGCTCGCGGCTCAGCGATCGCCGCTCCGTGGCATCGTCGAACAGCGCGATGAGGAATTGCGGTTCGTTCTTGTCGTTGCGTGCAACGACCCGGTGGGCGTCCAGGATGCGCTTCTCGTCACCGCGTTGAACCACGAGTTCGCTGCAATAGGTGGTGCCGGGCGCCAGCATCGCTTCGCGGTCGGCAGCCGCGATGTCGGCCGCGGTCTCTTCGCCGAACAGGTCGCTCGGGCGCCGTCCGATGATCTGATCCCGCGGCACCTGCGCGAACTGCTCAAACGCCCGGTTGGCGAAGATGTAGCGGCCGTCCTCGATGTTCTTGGCGGCGACGCAGACGGGAACCTGATCGACCACCGATTCCAGGAACTGCTTGGTCGAGGCGAGCTCGCGCTCCAGCCGGTGCTGCACCGTACAGTCTTCATGGATGCCGATTGATCCGCCGGTCGGAAGACGGAACATCTGGGCGCGCACCACACGTCCGCCGGGCAGCTCGGTCAGGCACCCGTCCGGCTGCCGCGCCTGGCGCGCATAGTCCTCGACCGTCAGATTGAGCAGGCCACGCTGCCGCCGCAACTCGACCAGATCCCGGCCGGTGCAGCCGGGCGGAATGTCGGCCCGGCTCATGCCGTAGATCTCGAGAAAGCGGTGGTTGTAGAAGACGACGCGGTTGGCGGCGTCCGTCAGCATCAGCCCCTGGCTCAAATTGTTGAGCGCGGAGCTGATGAAAACGTTACGCCGAAGTTGTGCCCGCTTGGCGCGCCGCAAGGCCGAATGGATCCAGATCACGACCGACGCGAGGAAGGCGCAGACGACAACGCCGGCGATCAACACCTTCCAGAGCACGTCCGGCTCGATGGTGCCCAGGTAGCCGGAGGGCGAGAAATCGGAGGAAGCGGCCCAGGCGCGCGTCGGCGCAGCCGCCCACGCTGCCATGGCGGCCACCGAGGCCGCAACGACACGCGCAGAAAACGCGTTTCGGTCGCTCGCCTGCCAATTCTTGCCAGCCATCAATCACCCGCGGTATTCGGCGACAGTATCTGGCTTCACCTATTGGGATCGGGTAAACGGGTTCCGCAAACTTCGAAAAAGACGAAGCAAATTTGGTCAATGGCCGCCCTATGATGAATGGTTTGCTAAGGGCAGACGAACTCCGGACCGAGGCTCCACCTACCAGGGATTGCAGAGAGACATGACTTCTCCCAATCGTCTCAGGACTATGCATGGATAAAGTGGATTGCGTGGTCGTTGGCGCCGGCGTCGTCGGACTTGCCGTCGCCCGTCAATTGGCGCGGGCCGGACGCGAGGTCATCGTTCTCGAGGCGGCCGAGGGCATCGGAACCGTCACGTCGTCTCGCAACAGCGAAGTGATCCACGCCGGCATCTATTACAAGGCCGGGAGCCTGATGGCCCGCTTCTGCGTGGCCGGCAAGCGCATGCTTTACCGCTATTGCGACGAGCATGGCGTGCCCTACCGCAATTGCGGGAAGCTGATCGTTGCAACCAATCCAGCCGAGACCGAGAAGCTGCAGGGCATCCGCGCGCACGCCGAAGCCAATGGTGTCGAAGGGATGCGGCTGCTGCCCGGGTCCGAAGCCCTGGCGCTGGAGCCGGCCCTGGCCTGCCAGGCCGCGCTGCTGTCGCCATCCACCGGCATCCTCGACAGCCATGCCTTCATGCTGTCGCTGCGCGGCGAGATCGAGGACGCCGGCGGCGCCTTCGCCTTCCACACGCCGTTGCTGCGGGCCAAGGCGACGGGGGGATCGATCGAGGTCGATGCGGGCGGCGCGCAACCGATGACGCTGAGCTGCCGGCTGCTGGTGAACGCCGCCGGCCTCGACGCGCCCGAGCTGGCGCGGCTGATCGACGGCATGCCGTCGCCGCTGGTGCCGATGACCTATCTCGCCAAGGGCAACTATTTCAGCTGCAGCGCCCGGGCACCGTTCAGCCGACTCATCTACCCGGTGCCGGAACCAGGCGGCCTCGGCGTGCACCTCACGCTCGACATGGCAGGCCAAGCCAGATTCGGCCCCGACGTCGAGTGGATCGACCGGATCGACTATACGGTCGATCCGGCGCGCGCCGAGCGCTTCTACCCGGCGATCCGCAAGTACTGGCCGTCGCTGCCGGATGGGGCGCTGATGCCGAGCTATTCGGGCATCAGGCCGAAGATCGTACCGCCGGCCGTGGCGTCGCAGGATTTCGTCATTCAGGGCCCCCGCGATCACGGGGTGCCCGGACTCATCAATCTGTTCGGAATTGAATCGCCTGGATTGACGTCATCGCTGGCGATTGCGGCTCACGTCCGCGATCTCGCCTTGAGCTGAAGACCCCGATATCGGGATGAACGGCGTGTGGCGATAGCGGGAGACAACGCAGGCAGATGCGTTCGCGTCATCGTCTATCGCAACTAAGTCTATCGCAACTAATTTGATTGAAGTTGCGTCTGGGATGGACAGTCACCATCCCAGGCGCACGGTCTTACGATCGGATGGTACGGCGGGTGATGGTCACATGTCAGTGAAGTGTTTCGCTGGTTACCTGTCTCAAGCGCTCGATCTCGTCCTTCACCATCAGTTTGCGTCGCTTCAGTTCGGCAATTCGCAGGTCGTCCGTCGATGGATGCAGGAGAGCTTCATGCAATTCGCTTTCAAGAACTTTATGCTTACGCTCCAGTTCAACGAGATGCGCCTGAATGGCCATTCGAAACCTCCTCGGTAGGTGAACCTGAGATTCGACCAGGGCTAATGAGTGTACACAAGTCGCTTGACCTGTCGATGGGGCCAAAAGACCGCACATGCAAATTTGAGCGCCGTGTGTAACGAACCGTGAGCAGATCCGGACGAATCTAACGCCGGTGCCAACCTGAAATTCACGGGACAGCTGCACGGATCTTGAGGGGCGCGGCTTGCTTATCAGCTTCGCAGGCGCAATATTTGCGCCCGCCTTCGCAAGGCTTTCCACTTCCTTCCGCTTTTTTGCTATCATAGATCATGGCTGACCAAGACGAGCGCGAACTGCAGGCCGAACTCGCGCGCCTGCAGCAGGAGCACCGCGATCTCGACGCGGCGATCGACGCTTTGCATCAATCGCCCGCCCCCGATTTGTTGCGGCTGCAACGACTGAAGAAGCGGAAGCTTCTGCTACGCGATCGGATCGCCTTCATCGAAGACCAGATCACGCCCGACATTATCGCCTGAGGCGAAGCGTCAGCACGCCTGACCGTATGCACACAGGCAATATGCATCAGCGGTGCAGGATATGCCGAGGCGCCTTGACAAACAGAACAAAAAGAGAACAATCAGGTCATCCCTCGTCCCCTGACGACAACAAGGATGGTTGTGATGCCCGCCTCCTTCTCCCCACAGGATCGGCTCTACGAACAGGCCTGTGACCAGGCCATCGCGATGTGCGACGGCAATCTGCGCTCCACGATCAAGGCGCTGATCATGGCGAACGAGTATCTCGAGCTGGAGCTGCAGGAGCTGCGGGCCGCGATCTCCTGCGGCTGCGTGCCCAACACCGCTTCGGACGGTCCGGAGAGCAATGCGGCCTGAGCCCTGCCTGAGTCTTACCTGAGTCCTCGGGCCGTCGAGACTCTCCGGACGATTGCCACCGCGCTCGCTCGCAGCTTCGACGAAGGCCGGGAGGTGCGTGCAATGCCTGATATCACCTATTACGTCGCCATGCCGTTCAGACGGGACGAGGCAGGGATGCTGGTCGCAGGCGCGGCCGAGGAATGCCAGAGTTCGTCCGCAGCGCTGCGTCGTGCCGAAGCGATGTCGCGCCTGCCGGACAACATCGGCGCCATTGCCTTCAGCCGCAGCGGCGATCCCTTGATGGGGGAATTCAGCGACGCCCGGCTGCTGCACAAGTTCGGCGAGTTGCCCGACGATCTCGGCGAGTTGTGAGCGCCGTGCACCACAAGCTCTGTCATCGGCGCGGATGGCCCGGGAGCGTCACCGCTGGTCGCCCGACCGGGCCGTTGCGTGCGCTGGGCTCTCGTACCTTCGTTGGGCCTTGCGCATGTACATCGCGCGGTCGGCTTCCTCCAGCGCACGCACCGGGTTGACGCGCTTGTCGAGCAGAGCAATCCCGGCCGACGCGCCGGCACGCACGGTCTGATCGCCGAAGGTGAAGGTCAGGCTGTCGATGGCCTGCTCCAGTTCCGCCGCCTTGGCATGGGCGTCCGCCGCGCTGAGATGCCAGAGCAGCACGCCGAACTCGTCGCCGCCGAGCCGGCCGATCACGTCGGAGGATCGGACATGCTCGCTGAGGACACGCGCAACCGCCTTCAGGACCTCGTCACCGGCGGCATGGCCGAACGTATCATTGATCGGTTTCAGCCGATCGACGTCGAGCACGACCAGGGCACCGGTCGCGTCATAGCGCTTGATGAAGGCGATCGAACGATGGAGCTCGCGGGCGAAGCCGCGACGATTGAAGATGTCGAGCAGGAAGTCGCGCTCAGCGGAGGCCGTCAGCTCGGCGATCCGGGCCTGTGCTGTCGCCAACTCGGCATTAAGGCGTCGGATCGTCTGCCGCGCGCCTGCCGGTACGGAACCGGGTTCAGGAGCCCGCGCGCGCCGCGAAGGCCGATGACGGTACCGGGTTCTTCGCTTCCCGGCTCGCCACGCGGCCGCCATGCGCTTCTTTTTCATCGGACACCTGCCGCGCCACCGTTTGGGCTTGCCGGGCTTGACCAAGACAGGATAGTCCATTCGGACCTTCATGCCATGGCTTGCCGCTGTCAGGACCGATCCTATACTCCGGCCCATGCTGATGGATTCCCGAGAAGAATTGAGGTCATGACCGCCCCGATCGCCATCATCATGGGAAGCCAGTCGGACTGGGATACCATGCGCCATGCCGCCGAGACGCTCGAAGCCCTGGGCGTGAGCTACGACGCCCGGATCGTCTCGGCGCACCGCACCCCGGACCGGCTGTATGCTTTCGCCAAGGGTGCCAAGGCGGCGGGCTACAAGGTCGTGATCGCCGGTGCCGGCGGCGCCGCCCATCTGCCGGGCATGACGGCCTCGCTCACGGAACTGCCCGTGTTCGGCGTCCCCGTCGAGTCGAAGGCGCTGTCGGGGGTCGATTCGCTGTATTCCATCGTCCAGATGCCGGCCGGAATTCCGGTCGGAACGCTCGCCATCGGCAAATCCGGCGCCATTAACGCAGCGCTGCTGGCGGCCAGCGTGCTCGCTCTCTCGGATTCCGCGCTCGCCGGCCGCCTGTCGGCCTGGCGGCAGGCGCAGACCAATGCGATCGCCGAACGTCCGGAGGGCACGGCGTGACCGGCTCCAATCGGGTGAAGCTCAAGCCCGGCGACACCATCGGTATTCTCGGCGGCGGCCAGCTCGGCCGCATGCTGGCGCTGGCTGCGGCGCGGCTCGGGCTGCGCTGCCAGGTGTTCTCGCCGGACCCGGACTCGCCCGCCTTCGACGTCGTGCTGAACGCCACCTGCGCCGAATATGCCGACGTCGAGGCGCTCGAGCTGTTCGCCAATGACGTCGACGTCGTCACCTACGAGTTCGAGAACGTCCCGTCGGCGGCCGCGATGGTGCTGGCGGCAAGGCGCCCGGTGCTGCCGAGCCGCTCTGCGCTGGAGACGACGCAGGATCGGCTGATCGAGAAGGATTTCGTCACCTCGCTCGGTATCCGCACGGCGAACTATGCCGACGTGTCCTCACTCGCCACGTTGCGCGAAGCAGCCTTTCGGATCGGCCTGCCGGCCGTGCTGAAGACACGGCGGTTCGGCTATGACGGCAAGGGCCAGATCAAGATCCGCCAGGGTGACGATCTCGATCGGATCTGGGCCGAGCTCGGCACCAAATCGGCGATCCTCGAGGCGTTCGTTCCGTTCGAGCGCGAGATCTCGGTCGTAGCGGCCCGCGCGGCCGATGGCCAGGTCGAGTGCTTCGACGTCACCGAGAACGAGCATCGCGATCACATCCTGAAGGTGTCGCGGGCGCCAGCCCGCATCCCCGATCCGCTCGCCGACGAGGCCCGGGACATTGCCAGCCGGATCGCCACCGCCCTCGATTACGTCGGGGTGCTCGCCGTGGAGATGTTCGTGGTATCCGATGGACCTGCGCCCGGCGTCCTGGTCAATGAAATTGCCCCCCGGGTGCACAATTCCGGCCACTGGACCCTTGACGGTGCCTCGATTTCCCAGTTCGAACAGCACATCCGCGCGATCGCAGGCTGGCCGCTCGGCAAGCCGCTGCGCCACGGCCACGTCACGATGACGAACCTGATCGGGGACGAGATCGACACCTACGAGCAGTGGCTCACGGTTCCCGGCGCCACCGTGCACCTTTACGGCAAGGGCGCCGCCCGCCCGGGTCGCAAGATGGGGCATGTGACCCAGGTCTCGCCCCTGCCGCCGAGGCAGGGCTGAAATAAACCGCTCGGGCGGGTTAAACTTGCGGTCAAGAGCACGTCAGCGGGTGGACAGCGACGGTGTCCTCTGATACACGGGCGCCCTCAAGGTTAAGGGCGCGGCCATTTGCCAGCCCTGACTTCACCAGATTTCAAACCGATAGACTGAGAAAGAGGATGCCGCGTGCAGGTTCTCGTTCGCGATAACAATGTCGATCAAGCCCTCAAGGCGCTCAAGAAGAAGATGCAGCGTGAGGGCATTTTCCGCGAGATGAAGCTTCGCGGCCATTACGAGAAGCCGTCCGAGAAGAAAGCCCGCGAGAAGGCCGAAGCCGTGCGCCGTGCGCGCAAGCTGGCCCGCAAGAAGCTGCAGCGTGAAGGCCTGCTGCCGATGAAGCCGAAGCCGGTGTTTGGCGCTGGCCCCGGCGGTGACCGTGGTGCTGGTCGTGGTCCGGGCGCAGGTGCCCGTCCCGGCGCGCCGCGCTGATCTGGCCCGCTAGATCTGACGTCGTCTGAAGCGCGGGCCTCTGGCTCGCGTTTTTGTTTTGGGCACCTCATTTTGATTTCGCGCCTCCCTGCCATCCGGCGTCCGGAGCCGGCCGCGGTGTGCCCGCCCGTCGCTACGATGCAGAGCACGGCACGCCCCAAAGAAAAAGCGGCGGACCAGCAGGCCCGCCGCTCGATCTCGTTCGAGAGCAATGCCGATCAATTATTTCGGCAGCACCGAGTGGAACACCGATTTCGCCGCCGACATCATGTCCTGCGCCACGTTGGACATCTGGTCCTTGATCGAAGGATCGGACTTGTCGGCACGCAGGTCGAGCGGACGCAACTGCTGGACGGGGATCTCCGCGGGCGGCGTCGGGCGCCCGTCCGGCTGCAATGATCCCGTGTAGGTCGGGCTCGAGGCCGACGGCATGATGAAACCCTGCTCGGCCGGAGGCGCGGAGACCGTCACCGGAGGCGGCAGCGGACGAACCGGCGACACCTGAGGTGACACGGTTGCGACGCGCGGCGCCTCGCCAGCCCCGCGGGCTGCATCGGTCGATGGCTTCTCGGCAGCCGCCTTGCCGGCACCTTCGCTCGCGCGCAACCGCTCGATCGCGGCGCGGGCAAGGTCGGCAGCATCCCGGCGATCTTCCTGCTGGGTCGCTGGGGCCTCGGCCGGAGTGCCACGCACGATCAGCTTTTCCTTCGACGATGCAGGATGGCGCGAGGTCTGCGGATCGGCCGGGAGGCTCGCCGTTTCGGTCGGCTTCACTTCGACGGCCTTCTCGGCGGCCTTGTCGGCCAGCGACTTCTCCGACACGCCCTTGGCCTTGATGCCGGGAGCGGGAATGCTGGAGACCTCGTTCGACGTTTCCGCCGGCTTGGCGTCAGACTTGGGATCGGCCTTCGCGTCCAGCTTGGCAGGGTCGGTCCCCTTGCCTGTGGATTTCGGAGCCTCGCTCTTACCGCCTGTGAGCTTGGCATAAGCAGCCGAGGCCACCGCCGCCATGGTCGATGGCGGCGAGTCGGGCTTGGTGTTGATGTAGTGATTGACGATGTAGGCCCCGATGATGGTGGCAACCACCGACGGGATGATCTCCATGGCGAACTTTGTGAGATATTTCAGCATGCTGACCACTCCCGCGCGGTATTTGCGGGAACTTTGAGGCACAATTAAGGGACCATCCCACACCTTCCGGAGCTCGCGGACTGCACTCCGTGCAGCCGCGACCGCCGAAAAGTCGTTTCCTGAAACCCTTCGAACCGGAGCCGTGCAGCAATCCGAGGGTGTTGCCACAGCTTCCGGATCGCCGGCTCAAGATACCACAATCAGCGGCATCCCGGTAAACAATTGGTTACGGCTTCAATTCAACTTCGAGGAAAACGATCTCGGAACCGGTCTCGTTCAGCACATCGTGTTCGACCCCGGCCTTTCGGAAATAGGATTTGCCGACCGCGAGCTGCGCCTTCGAGCGCTCGCCGGACGGCGCCACGATCGTCATCTCACCCGCGGTGACCGGCACGATCACGTAATCCATCTCATGAACATGGCGCCCCGTGGCACTGCCGGGCAATAGCCGCCACTCCGTGACGCGGACTTCGGGCGTATCGACCTGGACGTCGGACTGGGCGCTGAGCATGCTGGATCTCTTGAATCAGGGGACGAAGAGCAGAAACAGGAATATCGCGAACACCACCATGTGCACCAGCCCGAACAGGATGTTCGTCCGTCCGGTGCCGAAGGTCAGCATGCTCAGGACGAAGGTCAGGACCAGCAGCACTATTCCCTGCGGGTCCAGCCCGAGGACGAGCTGCTTGTCGAGCACATGGGCGGCGACCGCCACTGCCGGGATGGTCAGCCCTATGGTGGCGAGCGAGGAGCCAAGCGCGAGATTGATGCTCTTCTGCAGGTCGTTGGCGCGGGCGGCCGAGAGGGCGGCGACACTCTCCGGCAGCAGGATCAACAGCGCCACGAGCACGCCTGCGACCGCCTGCGGCGCACCCGTTGCGGCAACGCCGGCGTCGACCACCAGCGAGAACTTCTTGGCAAGCAGGACCACAGCGAGCAGCGCGACCAGCAGCAGCCCGACACTGAGCAACAGCTTCGCGCGCGGCAGCCTGACATCGTCATCGGCGAACCCCACCGAGTTCCCGACGAAATAATCCCGATGGCGGGTGGTCTGCGTATACAGGAACACCGCGTAGAGAAGGATCGTCACGACGCTGACGAAGGCGATCTGCACGGCAGAATACACCGGACCTGGCGACGTCAAGGTATAATTCGGCAGCACCAGCGTGATGGTTGCCATCGTGAACAGTACGCTGAGATACAGATTGGCACCGGAGACCAGCACGTCCTGCTCGCGATAGCGCAGGCCGCCGATGAAGATGCAGATGCCGGCCAGGCCGTTGCACACGATCATGACCACCGCAAACACGGTGTCGCGGGCGAGCGCCGGCGCAGCCTTGTCGCCGAGCATGATGGTGGCGATCAGCGCCACCTCGATCACCGTCACCGCCAGGGTCAGGAGCAGCGTGCCGAACGGCTCGCCGATCTCATGCGCGATCACCTCGGCATGGTGCACGGCCGCGAACACCGTGCCGAACAGGATCACCAGCAGCACCGCGGCGAAGACCAAGCCGGCAGCCGAAGGCGTGAAGTCGTAATGCGTCGCCGTGACGATCGCGACGAGCGCGACCGCGAGGCCGGGAAAGATCACCGATGATGCGGGCGTTGCGCCCTTCACGCTCATGATTCGCGTCCCTTCGATCCGTTCTGTCCGACTATGCGCGACAGCGAGGCGATCGTCACGCGGTCCGGCCGGGGCAGGGTCTCGACCGGGACGCCCTCTGAACGCGCCGTCGATCAGATCAATGCGGACTGAGCAGCGGATGGATCGGAAGCGCCGTCAGCAGCACGAACAGCGGAACGAGGACGGCACCTGCCCGCAGCATGTAGCCGAAGAAGCTCGGCATCTGGATGCCGCGCTCTTTGGCGATCGCTGCGACCATGAAGTTCGGCGCGTTTCCGATATAGGTCAGCGCGCCCATGTACACTGCGCCCATCGAGATCGCCGCCAGCGTTCCCGAGAGCTCGCCCATCAGCACCTTGGGATCGCCGCCCGCCAATTCGAAGAACAAGAGATAGGTCGGGGCATTGTCGAGGAAGGCCGACATCAGACCAGTGAACCAGAAATAGGCGACCTCCCGCGGTGCGCCGGCGGGCGTTGTCACGGCATCCAACAGCCAGCCGAAAGAGCCACTGCGCCCAGCATTCAGCATGGCGATGACCGGAACGATCGCGGTGAAGATCGCCGCGAACAGCTTGGCGACCTCTCGGATCGGCTCCCAGTTGAACCCGTTCGCCTCGCGGTGCTCGTCCGGCGTAAGCCAGAGCGACAGTCCGGCGATCGCCACGAGAACGGCATCGCGCAGGAGGTTCTGAAGCGCGACATGCGTACCGAAGACGTCGAAGGAGATGCCCGGCTTCCAGGTCGCCGATAGCAGCATATTGGCAACGATCGCGGCGATCAAAACGACATTGATGAGGCCGCGGATGCGCACCGGCTCCTTTGTTGCGAACGCATGCGACGCAAGCTTCTCGGCGCGGAAGCGCCACCAGTCGATAGCGGCAAAGACGATGAGCAGCAATCCGGCGACGATCGCCGTCTGCAGCCAGAGGTGTTGCGTCGTCCAGAAGAAGTCGACGCCACGCAGAAAGCCGACGAACAGTGGCGGATCGCCGAGCGGGCTCAGTGCACCACCGACATTGGCGGCCAGAATGATGAAGAAGATCAGCACGTGCACATTATGCGGCCGGCTCAGATTGGCGCGGATCAGGGGACGCACCAGGATCATCGCGGCGCCCGTCGTGCCGACGACGCTCGCGATGATCGTGCCGAGCGCCAGGATGGCGGTGTTGGTCGCGGGCGTGCCCTTGATGTCGCCGGTCACCAGGATGCCGCCGGCGACCGTATAGAGGGCGAACAGCAGCACGATGAAGCTGAGATATTCGGCGAGCAGCGCGTGGACGAAGGCAGCGAGCGCCGTGCCAAGCCCTGCATTCCAGGTCAACGCCGCCAACGCCACCAAGGCCCATGCCGCGGCGATCTTTCCGTAGTGATGATGCCAGAACCTGGCAAACAGCAACGGCCCGAGCGCGATCGACAACAGCAGTCCCGCGAATGGCAGTGCGAACGGCCAGGTCATCGCCGCGCCGTTCAGCCCGGCGGCATGCGCCTGCACCGGCAGGCTCCCAAAGAGCAGGACGATCCCGAGGAGAGCCGGCCACCGCGATCGATGAACGTTACAAGCCGTCGATGAAGCTCTTGGCCGTCTCAGTCGCACCGAAAAGATCCAGGTCATTATGTCCGCCGTTGGGAAACCGTACGAAGCGCTTGGGGTCATGCGCAAGTGCGAACAATCGTTCCCCGAAGCGGATCGAAATCGCCGGATCCCTTTCGCCATGCATGATCAGGAGCGGCACACGCACATCGGCGATGCGCCGATCGGAATGGAAGCTGTCGAGCATCAGCAGACTGACCGGAACCACCTTCAGCATCTCCGACGCGACATCGACCGTGGATGTATAGGGCGCTTCGAGGATCAGCTTGGCGACCGGATGCTCCGCGGCGATCGCGGTGGCCACGCCGCTGCCGAGGGAAAAACCCCAGGCCACGATCCGTCCCGACTCGTAGCGCTGTGTCGTGAACGCATAGGCGACTGCGGCATCTTGCAGCAGCCCGTGCTCACTGGGACTGCCGCTGGACCCCGCATAGCCGCGATAGGACAGCGCAACGAGACCGGTGCCGTCGGCCGTGAGCGCCTTGAAGCGCGACACCACGCCCGCGAGAAAATCGCCATTGCCCGGGAAGTACAGAACGACCTTGTGGCCAGGCTTCGCCGGCACATGCCAGACGATGACCCTCTCGCCATCGACCGAGGTCAGCACATGCTCCTCAGCCTGAGGAAACCCGGCTGCAGCCGGTGCCGTGCGGCCCACCGGCGGAATGGGGAACAGCACTGCACGCTGGCGGACGAATAGGGCCGCAAGCACGATGCCGTAGACCGCCGCCACGACGATCAGGAGCCATTTCAGAAACGTCATGGCTCCCGATGCCGCCGGCTACATGCCCTTGACGATGTTCTCGGTCATCTTCTTGGCGTCGCCGAGCAGCATCATCGTGTTGTCGCGGTAGAACAGCGGATTGTCGATGCCGGCATAGCCCGACGCCAGCGAGCGCTTGATGAACATCACGGTGCCGGCCTTCCACACCTGCAGCACCGGCATGCCGTAGATCGGCGAGGACTTGTCCTCCTCGGCTGCCGGATTGGTGACGTCGTTGGCGCCGATCACGAAGGCGACGTCGGCCTGGGCGAATTCCGAGTTGATGTCCTCGAGCTCGAACACCTCGTCATAGGGAACGTTGGCTTCGGCGAGCAGCACGTTCATGTGGCCGGGCATGCGGCCCGCGACCGGATGAATCGCGTATTTCACCTCGACGCCTTCCTTCTTCAGCGTGTCGGCCATCTCGCGCAGCGCGTGCTGCGCCTGGGCGACCGCCATGCCGTAGCCGGGCACGATGATCACCTTCGAGGCGTTCTTCATGATGAAGGCGGCATCGTCGGCCGAGCCGAGCTTGGCCGGCTTCTGCTCGCCGGTGCCACCGCCGGCCGCTGCGGTCTCACCGCCGAAGCCGCCGAGGATGACCGAGATGAAGGACCGGTTCATCGCATGGCACATGATGTAGGACAGGATCGCACCGGACGAGCCGACCAATGCGCCGGTGATGATCAGCGCCGAATTACCGAGCGTGAAGCCGATGCCCGCGGCCGCCCAGCCGGAGTAGGAGTTCAGCATCGAGATAACGACCGGCATGTCGGCGCCACCGATCGGGATGATCATGAGCACGCCGAGCGCCAGCGCCAGCAGCGTCACCATCAGGAAGTCGAAGCCGCCGCCCGTCATCACCAGGCGGACCACGAAGAAGACCAGCGCCACGGCGAGCGCGATGTTGATGATGTGACGCGCCGGCAGGATGATCGGCGCGCCGCTCATCCGCGCGGACAGCTTGAGGAAGGCAATGACCGAGCCGGTGAAGGTCAGCGCGCCGATGGCGACGCCGAGCGACATCTCGACCAGGCTCTGCGGATGGATGTTGCCGGGCGTGCCGATGTCGAACGCTTCCGGCGCGAAGAACGCGCCGGCGGCGACCAGCACCGCGGCCATGCCGACCAGCGAGTGGAAGGCGGCGACGAGCTCGGGCATCGACGTCATCGGCACCCGGCGCGCAATCACCGCACCGATGCCGCCGCCGATCGCAACGCCGAGGATCACGAGGATCCAGGCGATCGCATCCGCCGGTGGATGCCCAGCCAGCGTGGTGGCGACCGCAATCGCCATGCCGGCCATGCCGAAGAAGTTGCCTTGCCGGCTGGAGGCCGGGCTCGACAGCCCGCGAAGAGACAGGATGAACAGCACACCTGCCACGAGATAAAGGAGTGCCGACAGATTGGCGTTCATTGCAGATGCCCCGTTGTGCCTGTCATCCCGCGTCGTGCGGCGTTGTTACTTGGACTTCTTCTTGTACATCGCCAGCATGCGCTGGGTGACGAGGAAGCCGCCGAAGATGTTCACGCAGGCGAAGATCAGCGCGATGAAGCCGAACGCTCGCGCCAGACCACTGCCGCTCGACAGCATGGGAACGCCGACCGCCAGCAGCGCGCCGACAACGATCACCGAGGAGATCGCATTGGTCACCGACATCAGCGGCGTGTGCAGGGCCGGCGTCACCGACCACACCACGAAGTAGCCGACGAACACCGCCAGCACGAAGATCGACAGCCGGAAGACGAAGGGGTCGACGGCTTGGACGACATGTTCCATGGCTCTGCTCCTTAGGCCTTCGGCTGGAAGTTCGGGTGGACGATGGCGCCATCCTTTGTCAAAGCCGTGGCCTTGACCAACTCGTCGTCCCAGTTCACCGCCAGTGTCTTTTCCTTCTTGTCGATCATCGTCTCGATGAAGGAGAACAGGTTGCGGGCGTAGAGGCCGGAGGCGGACGCTGCGACCCGGCCGGCGAGATTGGGGTAGCCGATGATCTTGACGCCGTCGATCTCGACGGTCTCGCCGAGCTTGACGCCCTCGACATTGCCGCCACGCTCGACCGCAAGGTCGACCAGGACCGAGCCAGGGCGCATCGACTTCACCATCTCCATGGTGACGAGGCGCGGCGCCGGACGGCCGGGAATCAGCGCAGTGGTGATGATGACGTCCTGCTTCTTGATGTGTTCCGCCGTCAGCGCCGCCTGCTTGGCCTGGTACTCCTTGGACATCTCCTTGGCATAGCCACCGGCCGTCTGCGCGTTCTTGAACTCCTCGTCCTCAACCGCCAGGAATTTGGCGCCGAGGCTCTCCACCTGCTCCTTGGTGGCGGGGCGCACGTCGGTGGCGGAGACCATGGCGCCGAGCCGGCGCGCGGTTGCGATGGCCTGCAGGCCGGCGACGCCGACGCCCATCACGAAGACCTTGGTCGCCGGCACGGTGCCGGCCGCGGTCATCATCATCGGGAAGGCGCGACCGAACGCCTCTGCGCCCTCGATCACGGCGCGGTAGCCGGCGAGGTTCGCCTGGCTCGACAGCACGTCCATCACCTGGGCGCGGGTGATGCGCGGCATCAGTTCCATCGCGAACGAGGCAATGCCGGCATCGGCCATCGCCTTGAGCGCGGCATCGTTGCCGTAGGGATCCATGATCGCGAACACCAAGGCGCCGCGCCGATAGTTGGCGAGTTCGGAGGCTTCCGGCCGCTTCACCTTGATGATGATGTCGGCGTCCTTCAGCGCGTCGGCGCTGACGGTTGCGCCTGCCGCCGTGAATTCCGAATCCGGCAGGCCGGACTTGATGCCGGCGCCGGGCTCGACCGCGATCTCGGCACCCAACGCCTTGAACTTCTTCACCGTGTCGGGAGAGGCGGCGACCCGCGGCTCCAACGGGTCGATTTCCTTGGCGACGGCAATCTTCATGAGGCCTCCGGCGCGAATGCGCGCGCGAGCTTAAAAGGGCGGGACGTCCATGGCTTCAGCATGACGGCGGATCGGCCCGGCCAGTCAGCTGAAGGCCCGCCGGCGGAGATGCCGGCGGGCCCATAGCGACATTAAGCGAGGAAAATAGCCATCAAGATGACGATGAGAGCGACGCTGATCGTGCCGTACTTCACCAGCTTGATGAAGCCCTCATAGGTGGCCTCATGTGCCACGTAGTCGTTGCCGTCAGCCGTCGAGTAGGCGATCTCGCCATGGTTTGCCATCGGGGTCCCCCAGAGAAAAATTGCTTTGTTAAGGTCGCATACCTCAAAGCCGATGCAAGGGCAACGGCTGGCATGCAAGGCGATTTTATCGGTTTTTCCGATCGGGCTATTGGCCAGGCCAATTGTCACGGATCCAGCGCGTCAGGCTGGCCTCGCTGACCTCGCCGGCGGCGAGGGCGAGGATCATGGCAGTTGCCTGCGCAGGGTCGGGCGCGAACGCGATTTCGTTTCTGCGCAGAAACGTCATCATCGCCATGAACGCGATGCGCTTGTTGCCGTCGACGAAGGCGTGGTTCTTGGCGAGCCCGAATGCGTAGGCCGCGGCAAGCTCCGGCAGCGTCGCCTGCTCATAGCTCCATTTGTTGACCGGACGCTCCAACGCCGACCGCAGCATTCCTTCTTCGCGCAGTCCTGGCGCGCCGCCGAAGCGGCGCAACTGACGGGCGTGAATCGCGATCGCCTGCTCGTAGGTGATCCAAAGCGGCTCTTGCTGGTCGCTCATTTGGCGAGCGCGGCGAGGGTGTCGCGGTACTCATCCATAATGTCGTCGGCGATCTCCATCGTCCGCTCGAAATCCGGATCGTAGGGGAGCGCCTGGAATCCGCCCCCGGGCAGTTCCACGATATGCAACTGCTGGCCGCGCTTGAGATCGAGCCGCTGCATCAACTCGCGCGGCAGCAACAGGCCATCGGAATTGCCGATCTTCTTGATCTCGATCTTCATGGTGAGGTCCGCTAGCGAGAAAGGGGCGTGTTATACAGACGTATAACGCACCCCTTTCTGCCGTTCAACAAATGTTTAACAGCCCTACCCCATCGCCTCCAGCTCGTCGATCATGCCGGCGATGACCGACAGGCCGCCGTCCCAGAACTTGGGATCCTTGGCGTCCAGTCCGAATGGGGCGAGCAGCTCCGAATAGTGCTTCGTTCCGCCGGCGGACAGCATCGCCAGATAACGCTCGGCGAAGCCGTCGGCGGCGTGCTCATAGACGGCATAGAGCGAGTTCACGAGGCAGTCGCCGAACGCATAGGCGTAGACGTAGAACGGCGAATGGATGAAGTGCGGGATATACATCCAGAAGTTCTCGTAGCCCGGCTTGATCTCGATCGCCTCGCCGAGGCTCTCGGTCTGCACCGAGAGCCAGATCTGGCCGAGCCGCTCCGCGGTCAGTTCGCCATTCTTGCGCTCGGTATGAACCGCGCGCTCGAACGAATAGAACGCGATCTGCCGCACCACCGTGTTGATCATGTCCTCGACCTTGCCGGCGAGCAGCGCCTGGCGCTGCTTGGCATCCTTGGTCTCCGACAATAGCCGCTTGAAGGTCAGCATCTCGCCGAACACGCTCGCTGTCTCGGCGAGCGTCAGCGGCGTCGGCGCCATCAGCGCGCCGTTCTTGGCCGCCAGCACCTGGTGCACGCCATGGCCGAGCTCATGCGCGAGCGTCATCACGTCGCGCGGCTTGCCCTGGTAGTTCATCAGCACATAGGGATGCGCCGAGGGCGTGGTCGGATGCGAGAACGCGCCCGGCGCCTTGCCCGGGCGCACCGGCGCATCGATCCAGCTGTGATCGAAGAAGCGCTGGGCGATGTCGGCCATCTCCGGCGAGAAGCCGCGATAGGCCGTCAGCACCATGCTCTTCGCCTCCGGCCACGCGATGGTGGCATTGGCGGCGAACGGCAGCGGCGCGTTGCGGTCCCAATGCGCGAGCTTCTTCTTTTTGAACCAGCGCGCCTTGAGCTGGTAGTAGCGATGCGACAGCTTCGGATAGGCCGCGCGCACCGACGCCACCAGCGCATCGACCACCTCGCGCTCGACGCGGTTGTTGAGATGGCGCGAATCCGCGACGTCCTGGAAACCGCGCCAGCGGTCGGAGATGTCCTTGTCCTTGGCGAGCGTGTTGGTGATCAGCGCGAAGGTTCGCTCATTGGCCTTGAAGGTCTTGGCCAGCGCCTCGGCGGCGGCCTTGCGCTTGGCGCCGTCACGGTCCTGCAGGAAGTTCAAGGTCGGCTCGATCGCGAGCTCCTTGGCCCCGACTTGAAACCGCAGACCGGCGATGGTCTGGTCGAACAGCCGGTTCCAGGCCGAATAGCCGGTCTGCGACTTCTCGTGGAATAGCTGCTCGACGCGATCCTCGAGCTGATACGGCTTGTCCTTGCGCAGGTCCTCGATCCATGGCCGGTAGTGACCGAGCGCGGGCGTCTCCATCGCACGCGTGATAACGGCGTCGTCGATGCGGTTGAGCTCGAGCGGAAAGAACAGCAGATGCGTCGACGCGGCCGTCAGCCGCTCCGAGATGTCGCCGTAGAATTTGGAGATCGCCGGATCGACGCTGTCGCCGGCATGCGCGAGACCGGCGAACGAGCCGAGCCGTCCGGCAAGATCGTCAATCGCCTCGTAGCGCCGCACGGCTTCTGCGAGCCATTCGCCGCCATCCTCGCGCGCCACATGCTCGGCGAGCTTGCCCTTGTAGTCTGTCTCAAACGCGACGCATTCGGCATCCATCTTCGCGAGATCGTGAGCGATCTCAGGCGCGTCGATGCCCATATAGAGATCGCCGAGATTCCATTCGGGCAGCGTTCCGATTCCGGTCTTGGCCGCGACCACCTTCTTCGCCGGCTTTGCAGATGATTTGGCCGTCGCGCCACGCTTGGCCTTGGCGGCCGCCGGCTTCGACGGCGTCTTGACGACGGACGTCTTGGCCGGTTTGGCCTTGGCAGTCTTTGACGCGGCTTTGGGCGGAGGAGCAGCTTTGGTCGGCTTGCGAAGGGCAGAAGAGGCGCGCGAGGTCATCGGATGGGTAACCTGTTGTTCGAACGTTTATCCCGATCAGCGAGGTTTAAGGTTGCGTTAATCGGCGTCGGCGAGAGTGCCCCGATTCGAGACAGATAGTCGTAGCGTGCAAGGAAAGCCATGGCTGCCAGCATTTTGATTGCCGATGATGATCCGGTCCAGCGCCGGCTGGTGGAGAACATGGTGCAGAAATGCGGCTACGAGGCGGTCGTCGTCGAGACCGGCGACGCCGTCATCGAGAAGCTGACCAATCCTGACGCCGGCCCCATCGACGCCATCGTGCTCGACCTCGTGATGCCCGGCCTCGACGGCATGGGCGTGCTCTCGAAGATGCGCGAGATCGGGATTTCGATACCTGTCATCGTGCAGACCGCGCATGGCGGCATCGACAACGTGGTCTCCGCGATGCGCGCCGGCGCGCAGGATTTCGTCGTCAAGCCGGTCGGCATCGAGCGGCTCCAGGTCTCCTTGCGCAATGCGCTCAATACCTCGGCCCTGAAGGGCGAATTGCAGCGCATCCGGCACAGCCGCGAAGGCCGCCTGACCTTCGCCGACATCATCACCCGCGCCGAGGCGATGGCGCCGATCCTGCGCATCGCGGAGAAGGCCGCGGCCTCGTCGATTCCCGTGCTGATCGAAGGCGAATCGGGCGTCGGCAAGGAGCTGTTCGCCCGCGCCATCCACGGCACCAGCGAGCGCAAGACGAAGCCGTTCGTCGCCGTCAATTGCGGCGCGATTCCGGACAATCTGGTGGAATCGATCCTGTTCGGTCACGAGAAGGGCGCATTCACCGGCGCGACCGAGCGTCACATGGGCAAGTTCGTCGAAGCCCATGGCGGCACGCTGTTCCTCGACGAGGTCTCGGAGCTGCCGCTCACCGCCCAGGTCAAGCTGCTGCGCGCCCTGCAGGAGGGCGCCGTCGAGGCCGTCGGCGGCCGCAAGCCGGTCAAGGTCGACGTGCGCATCATCTCGGCGACCAATCGCAGGCTGCTCGACCGCGTCAAGGAAGGACATTTTCGCGAGGATCTGTTCTACCGGCTGCATGTGCTGCCGCTGACCATTCCGCCGCTGCGCACCCGCCGCGAGGACATCCCGCATCTGTTGCGGCATTTCCTCGCGCGGTTTGCGGCCGAGGAGAACCGCGCCATTTCGGGCATCACCGGCGAGGCCGTCGCCTATCTGACCAAGCTCGACTGGCCCGGTAACATCCGCCAGTTGGAAAACGCGGTCTACCGCGCCGTCGTCATGGGCGAGAGCGACCAGCTCGGCGTCGCCGATTTTCCGCTGATTCCCACCCACGCGCCGCCGGTGGAGCCTGCGCCGGCCCTCACCGTGGAGCGGCCTGTTCCTCCCCTGCCTGCGATGGTGCCGGGTAGTGAAGTACCCATTGCCCCTCTGCCCTCGCATGGGTTCCTGCCGCTGCTCACCGCGAGCGGCGAGGTGCGGCCGCTCGAGGAGATGGAGCATGAGATCATCCGCTTCGCCATCGCCCATTACCGCGGCCAGATGTCGGAGGTGGCGCGCCGCCTCAAAATCGGACGCTCAACGCTCTACCGCAAACTCGACGAAGCCAATGGCGAGACGCCCGCAACGGAAAGCCCGCCGCTCGGCTGAGCCGCGCGGATGCTCACCATGGTCGCGCTCGGCTGTCGTCCGAAAAAGGCCGCAAGTCTTGGCAACAATGGAACATCTGAACCGTTGCCTTGCGGTGACAGACAAAGGAAATAACGCGTGGCACAAACGCACGATCGGTTTGGCCGGGGTTTCCCAAGAGTCAGTTTGTCGTGAGTTGTCCCGTGTGGCGCTGGCCGCAGAAGTGGGGCTTGAGTATCGTTTGGGCGTGAATCATTGCGTGCAGACGTGAGCCATCCTCACCGGCGGTACCCACGCCGAAGCTGGCGGATCGACCTTGTTACACCTGTTCCAGCCGGGACAGATCATCCGAGGGATTGACGATGCGAGATTGTGTGACCACCCGTGGCGGATATGACCGCGTGCTCATGGCTGTCGCGGCGACCTTCCTCGCGGTGTCCTCGACCTCTGCTTTCGCCCAGAGCGATCCGCCCCGCAACAGCGCGGCCGAGCTGGCCATCGATGCGGCGATCCCGTTCCCCGAGCCGGCCAACGTGCCGCCGCCGACCGCCAGTGACTTCAAACTCGACACAACCAAATCCGACACCACCGCAACCGTGTCGCCCGAGCAGGTCAAGGCGCCCGAGACCACGGTCAAGCCGGTCGACTCTGCGGCGGCGCCTGCGGCCGATCCCACCAAGACCGTCGCCACGCCGCCCGCAGCGGCTCCTGCCACCGCGACAGCCCCGGAGCCGGTCAAGGCCGCCAGCACCGTTCCCGCCGCCGACCAGCCCGTTGCCGACCGTCTGCGCGACCTGATGGCGACCAAGGCGACGAAGTATTTCGACCGCAAGGCCGAGCGCGCCGCCGTCGAGAAGTTCTACACCGGCCGCGACTATGCGCCGGTCTGGACCCAGGGCGGCAGCCTGACCGCCGCCGCGAAGGGCGTCATCGCCCGTCTCAAGGATGCAGCAGCCGACGGCCTCAATCCCGGCGACTATCCGGTGCCGGACTTCGCAGCCGCAGCCTCCGCACCGGATGCACTCGCGGAGGCCGACCTCAGGCTCACCGAGAGCATGATGGACTACGCGCGCCAGGCGCAGAGCGGCCGCATGCACTGGTCGCAGGTCTCGGCGGACATCCAGTATCCCGAGCATCCGGTCGACCCCAACGAGGTGCTGGCCAACGTCACCGGCGCCAAGGACGCCTCGGCGGCGCTCGAGAGCTACAACCCTCCGCACAAGCTCTACAAGCTCTTGAAGGCCAAGCTCGCCGAGCTGCGCGGCGTCACCGACGGCGCGCCCGTGATCATCGACGAAGGCCAGCCGCTGAAATACACGCCTGCCCGCGGCAAGAATGCGCCGGAGGCCGAGGCGCAGATGTCCGACCCGCGCGTGCCGAAGCTGCGCGCCAAGCTCGGTCTCACCGAGAATGCCGACGACATCCGCTACGACGCCAAGGTCGCCGCCGCCGTCCGCAAGTTCCAGGAGAGCGTCGACCTCAAGCCGACCGGGGTGCTCGACGACCGCACCGTGAAGGCGCTGAACACGCCCAAGCGCGACAAGCAGATCGATACGGTCCTCGTCAACATGGAGCGCTGGCGCTGGCTGCCGCGCGACCTCGGCGCCCCCGGCATCGGCGACGCCTATGTGATCCTCAACATCCCCGACTACACGCTGAAGGTGATGCAGCACGGCGCGCAGGTGTGGAGCACCCGCGTGGTGACCGGCAAGCCCGGGCAGCATGCGACGCCGCTGCTCAGCGAGACGATGAAGTTCATCACGGTCAATCCGACCTGGAACGTGCCGCCGTCGATCATCTACAACGAGTATCTGCCGGCCCTGCAGCAGGATCCGACGGTGCTCGACCGCATGGGGCTCCGGCTGGAGCGCGCGCGCGACGGCTCGATCCACATCTCGCAGCCGCCGGGCGAGGCCAACGCGCTCGGCCGCATTCGCTTCAACTTCCCGAACAAGTTCCTGGTCTATCAGCACGACACGCCGGACAAGAACCTGTTCGCCCGTGACGAGCGCGCCTTCAGCCATGGCTGCATGCGCGTACAGTATCCGGATCAGTACGCGTCGGTCCTGCTCAACATCACCATGCCCGGCGAGCGCTACACGCCCGAGCGCATCCGCAGCATGTACGGCCGGAGCGAGATCGACCTGAAATTCCCGACGCCGATTCCGGTCAACATCACCTACCAGACCGCCTTCGTCGACGATGCCGGCAAGCTGCAATTCCGCAAGGACATCTATGGCCGCGACGCCACCATGATCGCGATCCTGAAGAACAGCCGCGGCAAGGATCTCGAGAACGTCGTCGCCCATGCCCAGCCGAGCTACGCGCGTCCGAAGGGGCCGCTGCCGAACTCGGTCAGCCTCAGCGACAACAGCTTCTCCTCCGGCCCGAACTTCTTCGAGCGGCTGTTTGGCGGCGGCGGCGCGCCGACGCCGCCGGCGCCGGTCGGCCGCCCTGCCCGGCGGGTCTTCACCCGCTGATCAGGCCGCCGATCACGGTCAAATTCCATTTTGAGATCAAAGGCCTCGCCGATCGGCGGGGCCTTTGCTTTAGGTTAACCACAATGATCAACCAAGATTCGATGGCTCTTTTTCGCCACACTCAAGAGTATATGTTAAGGGTAATTGGGGGGCGGGTCGGTGAGTATCCCTTAACCATCCCGCCTTAGGTAAGCGTTTCCTCTCTCTTCCGCCGGACGGGCCGCAAGAGGGTATTCGAGTAAACGCTCGTCGACGGGGTGGGCTGCATCTTGCTGTCTGTTTTCGCGCGCCAATCTGTTTCGCTCACGAGAGCGGGCTGGAAGGCTGGATGCCAATACGGACTGGCGGCACTGCTCCTGGTGCTGGGCGCCGGCTCGGTGCATGACGCCGCTGCACTGAACGAGACCAAGACTCTCTCCTTCCACCATACCCATTCCGGCGAAGATCTCACGGTCACCTTCAAGCGCGAAGGCCGCTACGACGAAGACGCGCTGAAGAAGCTCAACCATTTCCTGCGCGACTGGCGTACCCAGGACGAGACGGTCATGGACCGCCGCCTGTTCGACATCCTCTGGGAAGTCTATCGCGACGTCGACGCCAAGCAGCCGATCCAGATCATCTCGTCGTACCGGTCGCCCGCCACCAACTCGATGCTGCGCCGGCGCTCGGCGCATTCCGGGGTGGCCCGCCACAGTCAGCACATGCTCGGCCATGCGATGGACTTCTACATCCCTGGCGTGCCGCTGGAGCAGATCCGCTTTGCCGGCCTGCGCCTGCAGCGCGGCGGCGTCGGCTTCTACCCGACCTCCGGCTCGCCCTTCGTCCATCTCGACACCGGCAACATCCGCCACTGGCCGCGCATGACCGCCGAGCAGCTCGCCCGCGTGTTCCCCGACGGCAAGACCGTTCACGTGCCGAGCAACGGCGTTCCGCTCAAGGGCTATGAGCTGGCCAAGGCCGAGATCGAGAAGCGCGGCAATGGCGATGACACGTCGTCCAGCCCCAACCTGTTTGCACGGCTGTTCCGCGGTCGTCCGAGCGAGGATGACGAGGAGTCGGGCGAGAGCGAGAGCAAGGCCGACGCCAAGCCGGTTCAAACCGCGGCACTCGCCGCCAAGCCGGCTGACAAGAACTCCGACAAGGACAGCCGGACCGCCGAGCGATCGGTGGACAGCAAAGCCGCCACCGCGCGTGGCAAGATCGTCAACGCCCTGCAGTTGGCCTCCGCGGATGCGCAATCTGCAGCTCAGCCCGTGGCGACCAAGCCGGAGACGAAGTCCGAAACGACGGGCGCCGTCGGCAGCAGATCCAGGGACGGCGCGCCGCAGAGCGTCGCCGACATCATCAATTCGCGCGGCTTCTGGGGTGACAATCCCGGCACGCCGAAGCAGGCCACCCCCGAGCAGGTTGCCGCGATCACGGCGCGCCGTGCGCTGTCGTCGATCGATCAGCAGCAGACCGCGAGCCTGATGCAGGCCATGGCCTTCGCGCCCCCGGCCTCCTCTCCGCTCGATCGCGCCAATGCCGCCTCCACGACCGTCATCCCGGTGCGAAATGGCCGCCCGGCGACCCGCAGCGTCGCGCCGGTGCCGGAGGCCGCGAAGAACGGGCAAGGTCAGGACGGCGCCATCACGATGGCGACGCGGATCTCGGCGGCCAAGGGTCCCGATTCGACCTGGATGCGGGCCATCATGCTGACGCCGAGCGCTTCATCCTCGATGTCCGTGACGAAAATGGGCGACGTGGACCTCACCGTGATGCGCAGCTATTTCGTCAAGCCGCAGGTCGCGCTGGCGATGAGCTTCGCCGCCGAGCCGACGCCGGGACTGAGCTACGACCAGTTCACGGGGCCGGCGATCATCAAGCTCGAAACCAAATCCTTCGCCATGCGCGCGGCAGCCTTGCGCTGACGCCGCGGCGGCCTGCTAGTCGTTCTCCTCAGCATCGGCGGGTTTGGAGTGCGGCGTCGATCGCCGCAACATGCGCATGCCGCCGGCAAGCCGAGCCGGATCGGGAGAAAGCGAATGCCCCGTCAGGGGCAGCGGAGATCTCCTGCAGGTGAGCGAGGCCTGCTGCTCAGATCATTCCGAGCGCCTGCATATAGGTCTCGAGGATGCTTTCCTCTTCCTGGCGCTCGTTCGGGTCCTGCTTGCGCAGCCGGATGATCGTGCGCAGCGCCTTGACGTCGAAGCCATTGCCCTTGCTCTCGGCGTAGACGTCCTTGATGTCTTCGGAGATCGCCTTCTTCTCCTCCTCGAGACGCTCGATCCGCTCGATGATCGACTTGAGCTGGTCTACGGCAAAGCGGGTCGCGGGCGAGTCGTCGTCCTTCGCGGCGGCGGAGGTGGCCATCTGATACTCCTGAGTGGAACTCTGTGTCCAAGGAAGGCGCCAAAGGGCGCTACGTGTTCGCCGCGACCCTCAAATCTGGCGTGCCCTGCGTCAAGGCGGCATCGACCTCATCCACAGAGCGCCCACACCTTGTTGGCCTGCGCAGCGTCAAGCCTGCGCAAGCAGCTCGCGCCACTTGTGTTTCGTCGCCATCCCGCGCAGCACCCGATTCGCACATTGCCGCGCCGGACAGCGCGGCTCCTGCGCGTCTGATCAGTGGCCCGGATGCGACTTCTTGAAGGCTTCGCGCTGCTCGGCGCTGGCCTCACGCTGGTGTTTCGCCTTCCATTCCTCGTAGGGCATGCCATAGACCGCCTCGCGGCTCTCGTCCCTGGTCATTGGCGCTCCCTGGGCGTCGGCGGCGTCCTTCAGCCAGTTGGAGAGACAGTTGCGGCAGAAGCCTGCCAGATTCATCAGATCGATGTTCTGAACGTCGGTTCTCGTCCGCAGATGCTCGACAAGCCGGCGAAAGGCGGCGGCTTCGAGCTCGGTCCGGGTGGTGCTGTCCATCGTCATCTCTTTGTTCCCTGTTCCGCGCCGTGACGGATGTCTGCTATATAATGAGGCTTCGTCGCGGATTTGGCCATATCGCAGCACCGTCAGGAGGAGCGAGGCGCTCGATCGCAGCGGCTTCGCACGAGATCGTCATGGCGTTGACAGCCGCAGCCAAGCCCAGCGACATCGTTCAACGGTTGATATAGCGTCGCGCAATGATCCCGAAAATCTCCTCTCTCCTGCATCGCAATCCCTTCCGCCCCGGTTACGGACTGCTTTCGCTGCTTGGGCTGGCCGCGCTCTGTCTGTGGTCCTCCCCTGCGGCCGCCGATTTTCGGCTCTGCAACAACACCTCAAGCCGGGTCGGGATCGCCCTCGGCTACAAGGACTCCGAAGGCTGGACCACCGAAGGCTGGTGGAACGTGTCGTCACGCAGCTGCGAGACGCTGCTCAAGGGCACGCTGGTGGCGCGCTATTATTACATCTATGCGCTGGACTATGACCGCGGCGGCGAATGGTCGGGACAGGCCTTCATGTGCTCGCGTGACAAGGAATTCACGATCAAGGGCACCGACAATTGCCTGGCCCGCGGCTTCGACCGCACCGGCTTCTTCGAAGTCGACACCGGCGACCAGCGCGCCTGGACGGTACAGCTCACCGAGGCCAACGAGCAGCCGGCGCAGCAGCGCGTGCCTGGAATTCCCGGCACGCTTGGACCCGGAGGCAACGTCCCCGGTCTGCCGAATGGGCCGCAGGGCACGCCGCCGGCGGCCGCGCCGGCCCTGCCGCCAGGACAAGCACCCAAGCCATGAGGCGGCTGCGACGCATCAAGATCCTCGCCACGCTCGGTCCCGCCTCCTCGGACAGCGCGATGATTCGCAAGCTGTTCGAGGCCGGGGCGGACATTTTCCGGATCAACATGAGCCACACCCCGCACGACAAGCTGCGGGAGCTGGTGGCCACGATCCGCAGCGTCGAGGCGAGCTACGGCCGCCCGATCGGCATTCTGGTCGATCTCCAGGGCCCGAAGCTCAGGCTCGGCACCTTCGCCGAGGGCCCGGTTCAGCTCAACAATGGCCAGAGCTTCGTGCTCGATTCGGACAAGACGCCGGGCGATGCGACGCGGGTCCACCTGCCGCATCCGGAAATCCTGGCCGCCCTGCAGCCCGGGCATGCGCTGCTGCTGGATGACGGCAAGGTGCGGCTGATCGCCGAGGAGACCTCGCCGACCCGCGCCGTCACCCGGGTCGTGATCGGCGGCAGGATGTCCGACCGCAAGGGCGTGAGCCTGCCGGACACCGACCTGCCGGTCTCGGCGATGACGCCGAAGGACCGCGCCGACCTCGATGCCGCCTTGAACATCGGCATCGACTGGATCGCGCTGTCCTTCGTGCAGCGCGCCGACGACGTGCTGGAAGCCAAGAAGATCATCCGCGGCCGCGCCGCCGTGATGTCCAAGATCGAGAAGCCGCAGGCGATCGACCGGCTCAACGACATTGTCGACGTCTCCGATGCCTTGATGGTGGCGCGCGGCGATCTCGGCGTCGAGCTGCCGCTGGAGCGTGTGCCCGGACTGCAGAAGCAGATGACGCGGCTGGCGCGCCGCGCCGGCAAGCCGGTGGTGGTGGCGACGCAGATGCTGGAATCGATGATCCAGTCGCCGGTGCCGACCCGCGCCGAGGTCTCCGACGTCGCCACCGCGGTCTATGAAGGCGCCGACGCCATCATGTTGTCGGCCGAGTCGGCCGCCGGCAAATATCCGGTCGAGGCGGTCTCGACCATGAACCGCATCGGCGAGGAGGTCGAGCGCGACGTGGTCTACCGCTCCGTGATCGCGGCCCAGCGCCCCGAGCCCGAATCGACCGCGGGCGACGCCATCGCCGAAGCCGCGCGGCAGATTGCGGAGAATCTCGATCTGCCCACCATCATCTGCTGGACCTCGTCGGGCTCCACCGCCATCCGCGTCGCGCGCGAGCGGCCGAAGCCGCCGGTGGTCGCGATCACGCCCAACCTGGCGACCGGGCGCCGCTTGTCGGTCGTGTGGGGCGTGCACTGCGTGGTGGCCGAGGACGCGCGCGACCAGGACGACATGGTCGAGCGCGCCGGCTCGATCGCCTTCCGCGACGGCTTCGTCCGCGCCGGGCAGCGCGTCATCATCGTCGCCGGCGTGCCGCTCGGCACACCCGGCACCACGAACATGGTGCGGATCGCCTATGTCGGGCCGTCGAGCGACGCCCATATCTGAGACGAACGCTAACGCGTCGTCGACCCCAGTCCGGCCGTTGACGGCGCCTTGACCCGCGCGATCACCGGACACGCCTCGATCGCAATGCCGGCGGCGCCGGGAATGCGCTCACAGCCGCGCGATGAATCGATCTCAAGGTTGTAGTCCGCGAGCGCCGCGAGCCGCGGCGGGTTGTCCTCCGGGCTGTTGGAGAAATACAGCGCCCAGACGCCGCCCGGCAACGGATCGGCCAGGCCGTTGCGAACGCGGCGATCGAGCACGCCGCCGGGCACGATCGGCACGACGAGCTCCGACAACTGATAGACGCGCGAGCCCTGGGGCAGGAACGACGTGACGTAGCCGAGCGGCTTCTGCAGCAGCAGGAACGTCGCCGGACGTTGCAGGCTGGCCGCGAGCTGCGGCCGGTAGGGATCCGACCACGGCCGCCGCATCCAGTCGGTCGGCTGCGATGCCAGCGCGATGCCGAGCGCGGCCATCACCGCGACGGCCTGCGTCATCCGCCGCGGCGGTGACACGTCCAAGCCAGAGCCCGCCTGCCAGGACTCAATCAGGCGGATGAGCAGCAGGACGATCAGCGGCGCCGACAACAGCTCGAGCGGCATCAGATAGCGCTGGATCGAGAAGGCCAGCATCCACGGGACGTAGCTGAGCCAGAAGAAGATCAGGAGCCGCCGCTCGCGCAGCGGCAGCACCTCGCGCCGCTGCCACAGGCCGGTGACGATCAGCGCGACGAGCAGCACGATGACGACGGCGAAGCGCGGATCGCGAAACGGCCATTCCGACGAGGGATGCTTGCCGATCACCCAGTAGAACGGATAGGCGAGCGCATCGAGCAGGCCCTGCGGCATGAAGCGCGTATCGACGATCGAGGCGAGCGGCGCTTCGGGCGACCGGAAGATCGTGTTGTAGAACGGAAACAGCGGGCTGCCGTAGTCGCGCGTCATCTTCAGCGCCCACGGCCCCGCAGTCACGAACACGCCGGCCGCACTGCCCGCTCCGAACGCGGCGATCGCGCGCCACGGCCGCGCCACCAGCAGCAGTGACACGCCGGCTCCGACCAGAAACGTCGCATTGGTGAGCTTCAATCCCGTGGCCGCGCCGATCAGCAGGCCAGCGGCGACGAAACGGCGGCCGCGCTCATCGTGCTCCCCGAAGATCAGCGCGATGCCGGCAAGGATCGGAAGGGTCGTGAGAATGTCGGCGAAGCTGGTACCGACCTCGGACAGCGCCATCGGACTGAGGGCCGCGATGAGGATCGCCGCGCTGAGCGTGAACGCGTCCGCCAGGCGCCCGAGCAACACGCGCGCGACCCAGTAGACCAGCGCGAGATTGAGGCCGTGCAGCGCGCCCAGCGCGACGCCCCACCACGGCGCATCGAGCCCGTGGCGGACGGCATAGGGCAACACATAGATCAGCGGATTGAGGAAGCTCTGAAAGCCGCCGGGCGCCACATCGACATCGAAGCAGCCATGCAGCAGCGCGAAGCCGGCATAGTCGTGATAGTTCTGCCAGTCCCAGTTGATGTCCTCGCCGGCCAGATACGCATAGACGGCGCCGGCGGCGGCCGATCCGGCGATGACGAGGCGCGTCGCCAGAGGGTTGCGTGCAATCGACATCGTCCGAGGAGGCACCTGGAGTGGGGCAAGGCGGTGCTCTCGCGGCACGCCAGCCTCACCATCGCCGCGCCGGGTGAATCCTTGCTTAAGCGCGGACTACGCGCCGACCAGGCTCCTGACCGGCAGCACGGCCTGCACGACGAGACCGCGCGCACGCGCGTCCATGACGCCGACCGCGCGCAGCGCCAGCAGGGTGACCGCCTGAACGGTGTCGCGGAGTTTGGCAGGGTCGTCGGGATTCTCCGTCGCCAGCGGCCCCACCAGCGCCTCGTGCAGCGCGCCGAGCAGCGCGGTCGCGGCCAACTGGGTGTCCTGCGCCGGAAGGTGGCCGGCACGGACGGCCGCGTCGATCCGCGAGGCGATCTCGCCGACGATCTCGCGGCGGCTCGCGATCCGTGACGCCGTCACGTCGACGTCGACGGGCTCGGCCAGGATGCCCCAAGCGAGCTTGCGCTGCGACAGGACGTGCACTGCGACCGTGGATACCGCGGCAGCCAGCGCCGAGGATGGACCGGGCGCGGCATCGGCGGCGCGCCGGACGGCGGCGAGCTCGTCGCGCGAGACCTCCGCGATCAGCTCCGAGATCAGATCGGCCTTCGAGGGAAAGTAGCGATAGACGGTGCCGGCTGCGACATTGGCCCGGACCGCCACCGGGGCGATCTGGACGGCCGACATGCCGCCTTCGGCGGCGGTCTCACGTGCGGCAGCCAAAATCGCGCTGCGGCGGGCCGCCAGCCGCTTCACGACCTGATGGGTTCGCCGATAGACCATGGCGTTTCTCGTCCCGGACGCGCTCGTCCAGGGCACCCGGCGAACGCTGGTTCAGTGTTTTTGGAGGATCGATCTCACAAAAGGTGGGAAGAACTGAACACTTGTTCACGAAGGAAGACAAGGGAAATCATGACCCTGCCCGACCCCGCCCGGAGCGTCAGGCGCTCGCGAGCGCCATGTCGGCGGGCGCCGGCTGCCGACGCCACCACGAGCCGGCGCGCGCCAGCACCAGGCCGGCCATGATCAGGTTGGCGGCGAGCCCGAGCGGAATCCCGGACAGCATGAACGTGATCTGAAGCGCCGCGATGCCGCCGAGCGCGGGCAGCTCGTAGCGGCGAAAGCCCTCGGCGAGGCCGATCCGCACCAGCCAGGCCACGGCGACGGCCTGAACCATCATGTCGTACATGAACAGATACGGCGTCGTCAGCAGCAGCCCGACGGCAAGCGCCGCCGCCTTCAGCGCGTAACGTACCGGGCTGCGCCACAGCGTCACCAGCACGACTGCGACGGTTGCGGTCAGGACCCATTGGAAGGTCCAGCCGAGCGCTTCCGAGCCGCCGAAATAGCGGACCAGCGAAAACAGGCTCTGCAGCTTCCACCAGGTCGCCTTGCCCTCGGTCAGGAACGCCTGCGAGAACATCGGCAGCCAATGGAAGAAGGCCTGCCAGCTCTCCAGCCCGAAGGCGAGCCATGACAGCAGTGCCAGCACGACGGCGGTGACGCTCGCCGACATGAACGCGGTCCAGCGCTGGGTGGCGATCAGTACGATCGGGAAGAGCAGACCGTATTGCGGCTTGTAGGTCAGCAGCCCGAGACAGATCCCCGCCAGCACCGGCCGCACCGGCAGCAGATAGAGCGTGCCGCCGACCAGCGCGGCGGTGAGGCATCCGTTCTGCCCGACCAGCGCGTTGGAGAACAGGGCCGGAAAGCCGGCTGCCAGCAGCAGGCCGAAGCCGCGGCCGACGATCGCGCGCATCGCGAGCGCATAGGGAACGAAGCTGGCATAGACCCAGCCGACGAAGGCGAGCGTGTAGGGAAACTGCGCCAGGAACGCCGCGACGAACAGGAACGGCGGCGGATAGTGCCAGGCAAAGTAGCCCGGGAAATCCTGCCGGAGCAGATCGAGCTCGACCTGGCGCTGCACGTTCCAGTCCCAGGCCAGCGCCGGATGTCCCTGCAGCGCGAGCTTGCCGGCCGCCCACACGTTGACGAAGTCGGTGGGAATGCCGAGACCCGCCTGGTCCCAGATCCAGGTGCCCGACCACAGTCCGGCCGGGAAGAACGAGGCGTTGATGCAGGCGAGCGCAAAGCAGGCCGTGAACAGGCCGAGCGGAACGTCACGACCCTGCGATGGGATCGCGGCGGCATCAGGATTGTCAGCCATCTGGACCTCGCCCCGCGCCTGCATGGGCGCCTCCTCATCGAGACATAGGCGGGGACGCTTGAAGAAGACTTAAGCGCGTGGACCGACAGCAGCGCGCGCCTGCGGCGCAAGTCGGATCAGCATCGGCACAGAGCTCCAACAAACGAAAAGCCCGGCTGCAAGCCGGGCTCGTCGTCTCTCTCGATCTTCCGGATCAGGCGCAGCCAGACCGTCGGAAGCCTGTTGCGTATCCCGCCCTGGCTCACGCCTGGGGCTGCGGCTCCAGGCCGGGATCGGGTCGCGGCCGCGGCTTGCCGGCCGGCGGCACGGCCGACGCGCGCGGCGTCGACGGCTCGATCGCCGATTCGCGGTTCGGCTTCTTGCCCTTGAGCAGGTCGAGAATCTCCTCGCCGGTCAGCGTCTCGTATTCCAGCAGGGCCTGGGCGATCGCTTCCCAATCGTCGCGCTTCTCGGTGATGATGCGGCGCGCCTCCTGCTCGCCGGCCTCGATCAGGCCGCGAATTTCCGAGTCGATCAGGCGGGCGGTATCGTCGGAGATGTTGGTCGAGCGCGCCACCGAATGGCCCAGGAACACCTCCTGCTCATTGCTCTGGTAGCGGACGCGGCCGAGCTTGTCGGACATGCCCCATTCCATCACCATCGCTCGCGCGAGGTTGGTGGCCTGCTGGATATCGCCGGTGGCGCCGTTGGTCACCTTCTCCGGCCCGAACTTCTGCACCTCGGCCTCGCGGCCGCCGAACATCATCGCGAGCTTGGAGACGCACCATTCACGGGTATGCGAGTGACGGTCGGCCTCGGGCAGCGACTGCACCATGCCGAGCGCGCGGCCGCGCGGAATGATGGTCGCCTTGTGGATCGGGTCGTGGCTCGGGACGTTGAGGCCAACGATCGCATGGCCCGCCTCGTGATAGGCGGTCAGCATCTTCTCTTCCTCGGTCATGACCATCGAGCGGCGCTCGGCGCCCATCAGCACCTTGTCCTTGGCTTCCTCGAACTCGGACTGCGTGACCATCCGCTTGTTGCGGCGGGCGGCGGTCAGGGCGGCCTCGTTGACGAGGTTCATCAGGTCGGCGCCGGAGAAGCCGGGCGTGCCGCGGGCGATGGTCTTGAGGTTGACGTCCGGCGCCAGCGGCACCTTGCGGACATGAACCTTCAGGATCTGCTCGCGGCCGATGATGTCGGGGTTCGAGACCACGACCTGGCGGTCGAAGCGGCCGGGACGCATCAGGGCCGGATCGAGCACGTCGGGACGGTTGGTGGCGGCGATCAGGATCACGCCCTCATTGGCCTCGAAGCCGTCCATCTCGACCAGCAGCTGGTTGAGGGTCTGCTCGCGCTCGTCATTGCCGCCGCCGAGACCGGCGCCACGATGGCGGCCGACGGCGTCGATCTCGTCGATGAAGATGATGCAGGGCGCGTTCTTCTTCGCCTGCTCGAACATGTCGCGGACGCGGCTGGCGCCGACGCCGACGAACATCTCGACGAAGTCAGAACCCGAAATGGTGAAGAACGGCACGTTGGCTTCGCCGGCCACGGCGCGCGCGATCAGCGTCTTGCCGGTGCCCGGAGGGCCGACCAGCAGCACGCCGCGCGGGATGCGGCCGCCGAGCCGCTGGAATTTGCCGGGATCGCGCAGGAATTCGACGATCTCCTGCAGGTCCTGCTTGGCCTCGTCGACGCCGGCGACGTCCTCGAACGTCACCCGGCCATGCGCCTCGGTCAGCATCTTGGCGCGCGACTTGCCGAAGCCCATCGCCTTGCCGGCGCCGCCCTGCATCTGCCTGGAGAGGAAGATCCAGACGCCGATCAGCGCGATGAAGGGCAGCCAGGAGACCAGCAGCGACACGAACCACGGCACGTTGTCGCCGGGCGGCTTGGCCTGGATGTTGACCTTGGCGTCGTACAGCCGCTTCACGAGGTTCGGATCGCTCGGCGCGTAGGTCTGGAACGACGAGCCGTTCTTGAAGGTGCCGTGAATCTCCGGCCCCTGGATCACGACATCGCGCACATTGCCCTGATCGACCTCGGTCAACAACTGCGAGAAGTTGATGTCGGTCGACGACGCGCGTTGCCCCGGGTTCTGGAAGAGTGTGAACAGCGCCAACAGCAACAGGACAATAATGACCCAAAGGGCGAAATTGCGCAGATTGGCGTTCATCGATTTTCCTTCGTGGTCGCGCGGATCGCGGCCGTTAGTCCTCGGACTCATCCCTGGGTAGCCACGAGGGAATCCCCCGGTCGACCGTCTCGTAATCTAGGTACCACTCACGGCAATGCCAAGGGAACTAGAAAGGACTATTTATCGCATCCTAGCCCGATTCCCGCTCAAAAAATGGCGCGGGAAAGCGTCGCCAAGGCAGGTGGTTAAGCGTCCGCGAAGGCGGTGAACCGCTTCAAATCCCGCGCGAGCGCCGCGGCGGCGCGGGCGTGATGCGGATCGTCTCTCTCGTCATGCTTACCAGTGCACCAGCCAGGGTCTGTTTTAGCCTGCCCGGAGCAGACGTACCACCATCTGCGATCCCCGCAAGAGTCCGGTCCAGCCTCGCCAGCAGCGACTCTGCCTTGCCGAGTTCCACGGGACCTTCGGTTCCAATGCGATTGATCGCGCGGATCAGCAGCCTCAGCCTGATTTCGGCTGGAAGTGCGACAAAGGCGCGCGCCTCGAAGGTCTCGCCGTGACCCCCGCCGACCCGCCTGCTCCCGGCCGCGCGCAGTGCGAGATAGCGTTCGGCGCCATCCACCATCAATTCGATCGCGGCGTTGGCCCGTCCGAGCCGGTCGGCCAGCGTCGCCAGCGTCCGGGCATCGCCGCCCTCCGCGGCCAGGGCCGGCATCAGGGCGCGCAGCCGCGGCCGGGTGAAGGCGGGATCTTGATTGGTCGGGTCATCTGCGAACGGGATTCCGGCCGAGCGCAGCGTCGCTACCAGCCGGACTTTGGCAACGTTCAGCAGGGGCCGCGCCAGCAACACCCCTTCACGCTCGCTGAGCGGTGCCATCGCCGCGAGCCCCGCAATGCCGCTGCCGCGCAACAGCCGCATCAGCACCGTCTCAGCCTGGTCGTCACGGGTGTGGGCGGTGACGACGTGTCCGGCACGCGCCTGCCGCGCCGCGCGCGCCAGCAGGCGGTATCTTGCCAGCCGCGCCGCTTCGGGAATCCCGGTGTCCGGCTTCGCGTCGGTCCAGCGAAGGGTCCGGTGCGGGATTGCGAGCCGGCGCGCGATCTCCTTCACCATGCGGGCTTCACGGGCGGAGTCGCGCCGCAGCGCATGGTCGACCGTCACGGCCACAAGGTGCGGTCCCTGTGCGAGCCCCGCACGCCACCGCGCCGCGAGCCACATCAGAGCCATCGAATCGGGACCGCCCGATACGGCGAGCACCAGTGCGGGCGCGGCCGAAAGCGGCGCGAACAGGCGCTCGGCTTCGGCGGCGGAGATCGCAAGATCGGCTTCGGAACGGGCCTTCGACATGGCGCCGCAGCCTATCCGCCCCGCCGGTTATAGGCGAGAGGCCTCCCCTCGCCCGCAGGCGCTCAGCACTTCACCCGCTTCTGCTCGCGATCGACGGTCGCCTTCACGCCCGCCGAGGCGCGCGGATATTTGCGCGTCACTTCGCCGAACGCGGCGCAGGCCGCCTCCTTCTCCTTCAGCGCGGCCAGCGACTGGCCGAGCCGGAGCAGCGCATCCGCCGCCTTGCCCGACTTCTCGTATTTCGTCGTCACGGCGAGGAAGACCTCGGCCGCATCGCGATATTGCTGACGCTGGTAGAAGCTCTCGCCGAGCCAGTATTGCGCGTCGCCGACCATCGGATCGTTCGGATATTTCTGGGTGAAGTTGCGCATCGTCTGCTCGGCCAGCGCGTAGTCGCGGCGCTGCATGTAGCCGATGCCGAGGTCGTATTCGTCGCGCGGCGTCTGCCGCGGCGGCGCGGTCTCCAGTCCGCCCGCCCCCGGCGCGGCGGCCGGCGGCGCGCCCTGGGGATAGCGCCCGCCCGCGGTGTTGGCGAGAGCCGCGGGATCGCCGACGGGACGGCCAGCGGGCTGGCCGCCACCCGGCTGGATCGGCAACTGGCCGCCGCCGAGCGCCTGCGGGGCGCCTGGAGCGGTCGGATTCTGGCTCGGGTCGAACGCATCGCCGCGGCGGCCCCGACCGGGGGCCGCGGGCTCCTGGACGATTTGCACCGGCGCACCGACGGCGGGCGGCTGCGCGTAGATCGGCTGCTGCTGCGGATAGGCCTGTTGCGGCTGGCCGTACGGCTGCTGGCCATAGGGCTGCTGGCCGTTGGCCGCCTGAGGGGGCTGGCCGTAAGCGGGATTGGCCGGCGCGGGAGCAGCCGCGTTGGTCTGCGCCGCGGGCGCACCGCCGGGTGCAGCGCTCTGCAACTGCCGCAGCCGCTCCTCGAGCTGGCGATTGCGATATTGCAGCTCCTCGTTCTGACCGGTCAGTTGCCGGAGCTGATTTTCGAGCCGCTGAATCCGGATCTCGGGATCATCGTCATCGGTCTGGGCGAGCGCCCGCGACGAAACTGCCTGGCACGAGAAAATGACGAGCGCGGCGAGGATCGCGGCGGCGCTCCGTGGAAGAAACATGAATGACATGCTGCCCTGACGACCGGATCGGCGAGACATTGAAAACAGGCCTGTGAGCGAGGCTGTAAAGCAGAAATGCGATAGATACAAATGACGTTCAAGCGAAGACAAGACCAAGTCCGGACGAGACCCGCCGACCAGAAACGACGAAGCCGGCGTCGATGGGCGACGCCGGCTTCATCAGCAACGGATTCGTTCAGCTTTATGAACTGGCGTTCAGGACCGTCACCGCACGGCGGTTCTGCGACCAGCACGAGATGTCGTTACAGACCGCCACCGGCCGCTCCTTGCCGTAGGAGATGGTGCGCATGCGGCCCTGGTCGATGCCGCGCGACGCCAGGAAGTTGCGGACCGACTGCGCGCGCCGCGCGCCCAGCGCGATGTTGTACTCGCGGGTGCCGCGCTCGTCGGCATGGCCCTCGATCGTGAAGGAGTAGCGCGGATAGCTCTGCAGCCACTGAGCCTGCTTCTCCAGGGTCGCGATCGCCTGCGGCGTGAGATCGGTCTGATCGCTCTCGAAGAAGACGCGATCGCCGACATTCACGACGAAGTCCTGCTGGCTGCCTGGAGTCGCAGCGCTGGCCATCGCCCCGTCGGCCCCGGTGAGATTCTTGTTGGCGCAGGCGCCCATCGACAGCGCCACGGCCAGCACGGCGGCCAACTTCAATCCCTGGAGGATACGCATCTGATATTTCATTCCCGGAGCCTCCACGCTCACGTTCTTAGACTGCCATCCGGTCTACAGGGCGATGGTTAAGCGAACGTTCCGTCAACCTTGATGGGGTCTTGCCGAACCCCGTCAAATGCTAACGAAACCCGAAAAGCGACCGCGATGGTTAATGGGTTGTAAATGTGGCGCCAGGGTGAAGGCAAGCCGCTCAGCGCCTGCAGCAGGGCGCTTTTTCGCTGATTTTTGCATCAGCGCCACGGTGTGAACCGGCCGGACGGCCGAACCGGCCCCGATATCGGCCGATGATCAGCCGGCCTTCGCGACCGCCTGAATCCTGAACGAATCAGTGAAGGCGTCCGGCGCGGGACGATCGAACAGCATCCGCCGTTCGAACGCGCTGGATCGCATGAACGGAAAGCGCTGGAACACGCGATCGCGGATCGACGGATAGTGCGCCGCCACCAGGCCGACCGGCTTGGTGAGGCCGGAGTAGAGCCGCGGCTCGCCCCATGGTTCCTGCAGGAACACTTTCTTGTAGAAGGCGCGATGTTCCGGGCGCACGTTGGCGAGACCGATATCCGCGTTGAAATGGGCACAGGCGACGTAGCCGAGCCGGACGGTCACATAGGGAAGCGCCGGAAACAGCCGCGCCTTCTCATGGTCGGCGACGAACCGTGTCGGGTCGATGATGACCTTGCCGCGATCGAGCTCGGGATGCAGCAGGTCGGCGAACATGTCCGAGGACAGCGATCGGCGCCATTGCGAGTTCAGCACGCTGATGCGGATCGAGCTGTAGAGCTCGCCATTGACGTAGACGCCGAAGATGAAGCTGTTGGGAAGATCATCATATTCGTCGCTGACGCGTTCGCTGGGCGACGGCAGGATGGCGCCTTCACGCAGATAGGCGCGGTAGCGCAGCCGATAGATCTCGTCCTTGTCCTCAGCAGTCAGCGCCAGTCGATAATCCACGTTCTCCAGCACATCCGACTTCTGTTCAGCAACGGCACTCACTCTAGCCGCCGACTTCATCCGCAACCCCTTTTCACACAACTCCTACGAGCAGTATGAGCTTAACAGCGGGTTAATGCCGACGCAAAGCTTTCGGCGGTACAAAGTTAACGGCACGTAGAATCCCGGAGACTTAACCGTGACTTACGGGATTGGATGCAGTGCTGGACGGATTGCTTCGGATCACTTGCGTGTCAAATCGAAACGGATTCGCTTGGCATACACGTGCAATGTTTCCGAATGATGCGACGTGGGGTTGTCACATCGCCATTCACATACGAGCCATGCTCGGACCGGCGGGATGCAGCGCACAGGGCTCGCCTCCACTGGTCGATCTTCGCGGCACCTCCGCATCAAGGCGGAGGTCGAGCGATCAAGCGATCGAACGTGTCCCGCCGGCGGCCGCGATCGCCCCGTCGCTCGAACGGCGCCCATGCGATGCATTCAGGAGCTGCCGGATGCGGATTGCGGGGACGGGCCGGCTGAACAGATAGCCCTGCGCTTCGGTGACCGTGCCGTCGGCGCTGACCAATTCGAGCTGCTCGTTGGTCTCGATGCCCTCCACCACCACCGACATGCCGAGATCGGCGGACAATCTTGCGACACCGCGCAACAGAGTCAGCGGCCGATCGCTGTCGATGCCTTCGAGGAAAGAGCGATCGATCTTGACCTTCTCCAACGGGAAGTTGTGCAAATAGCTGAGGCTGGAATAGCCGGTGCCGAAATCGTCGAGCGAAATGCGGACCCCGAGCATGTGCAGCTGCGACAGCACATCGTGGGTGAGCTGGGTGTTGCGCAACAGCGAGGATTCGGTGATCTCGATCTCGAGCCGATGCGGCGGCAGCCCGGACACTTCCAGCGCGTAGCGGACCTCACTGAGCACATCGCGCTGATGGAACTGCTGCGGCGAGAAGTTGACGGCGACGCTGACCGCATCCGGCCATTTCATGCATTCCAGGCAGGCCTTGCGCAGGATCCAGCGGCCGAGATCGACGATCAGGCCCATGTCCTCGGCGACGGGAATGATGTCGACCGGCGAGACCGTGCCGCGCACCGGGTGGTTCCAGCGCAGCAGCGCCTCGCAGGTGGAGATCTTGCCGGACTTCAGGTTGACCAGCGGTTGGTAGAACAGCTCGAACTCCTCGTTCGCCAGCGCCTTGCGCAGGTCGAGCTCGAGGATGCGGCGTGCTTCCACCGTCTGGGCGAGCTCGTCGCGGAAGAAGCAGAAGGTGCCACGTCCCTCCGCCTTGGCGCGGTACAGCGCCATGTCGGCATTCTTCAGCAGGGTGTCGGCGCTGATCCCCGGCGCGGTCATCGCGATGCCGACGCTGGCGCCGATCTCGACCAGGTGATTGTCGATCTTGTAGCGCTCGCTGAGCTGGTCGACGATCCGGCGCGCCAGCATCGCGGCGTCGTCGTTGGAGCGGATGTTGCGCTGGAACACCACGAACTCGTCGCCGCCGAAGCGCGCAACGAAATCTTCCGGACGCAGCATGTCGCGCAGCCGCTCGGAGACCGCGCAGAGCAGTTGATCGCCGCAGGGGTGGCCGAGCGTGTCGTTGACCTGCTTGAAGCGGTCGAGATCGACGAACAGCAGCGCGGACAGTTCGCCGTGCCGCTGCGGAATCCTGAGCAGCCGTTCGATCTCGTCGCGGAAGCTGACGCGGTTCGGCAAGGTCGTGAGCTCGTCGTAGCGCGCCAGATGCGAGATGCGCGCCTCGGCATGCCGCCGCTCGGTGATGTCCTCGAGCAGGACCACGGCGCCGCCGTCGGCCATCGGCTGGAAGGTCCAGGACAGCGACCGGTCGCGCGCGACGTCGGGATCGCTCGTGATGACATTATGGGTCTTGGTGTGCTCGATCTCGGCCAGGATCAGCCGGCCGCTCGAAGCGGAGATCGAGCCTGCGATCACGCAGGCGTTGATGATGTCGGCCGCCTTGCCGCCACGCTGCAGGATGTCATCCGGCAGGTTCATCATCTGGCCGAAGCGATGGTTCATTACGGCCAGACGCCCGTCGGAGCGGAACATGCACAGGCCGTGCGGCATGTTGTTCAGGGCCGTATCGAACTGCTTGGCCAGTGCAGCCTCGCTTTCGCGCGCCACAAAGGCCTGGACGAAGATCCGTTGCAGGTTGGTCGAGATGTGCTTCAGCGATACGAAGAACAGGACGCAGAACGCCGCCATGCCCAGGTAATAAGGGCTGCCGTGGATCGCGAGAGCCACTGCGAGCGGTCCGCAGGCGAGCAGGATCTGGACGTGGAAGATCCAGGGCCGCCCGTAGGTCCGGCCTGCGCCCGCCGACATGTAGCAGAGCGTCACCGTGATCGCGATCAGGTGCACCACCGGGTCGCTGTTGTCGACCAGGGCGACCACGCACCAAATGCCGAGCACCAGTGCATAGATCATGGCGCCGATCTGATAGCGAACCTCCCAGCGCTCGACCGCCGTCTGCGTGAGGCGGCCGGCGTCGCACAGGCTCCGATAGTAGCGCATGTCGAGCGAGCGGAACGCTCCTGCGATGATCAGCATCGCGGCACACGGCCACAGATTGACGTCGCCGCTCTTGATCGCGGTCATGACGGCGGCGACGGCAGCGCAGAGTGCGCCGGCGAACATCGGGCCGGGATCCTGGAAGAGGGAGTCGACGAGAGCCGCCTGGATCGCAGGCGACAACTTTCGATCGTCTTCTCCGTTCTGAGTGGCAAGCTGCATTCGTGCGCACGCGTCCTGTTCGGTGCGCAACATTACCGTTCGCAGGTGAAGTCTTTCTGAGGGAACATCGTTAGCAGAGCGTTTCCGCACTCGCGAAGTGATCGGATTCGCTCGAAAATTCAGCCAACTAGGCAAACACTACCCGGTTGCTGCAACGAATGGTTCCATATTTTACGGGAACACGCATCGCGCGACTCGAAAAATCGCGTCCACCACGACGTGAGCGGGCCCAGAGGCTCGCTCGCCGTCACGACAGCAGCGGCGACCAGGCCGGATCCGAGGCGAAGCCCGGCGTCGGCACCTTCTGCTCGAAGCGGCCGGAGACGTCGATCGAATACAGCGACGGGCCGGCGGTGCCGCCGGGGTCACGGAAGAACATCAGCACGCGGCCGTTGGGCGAGAAGGTCGGCCCTTCGTTGTGGAAGCCGGCGGTGAGGATGCGCTCGCCCGAGCCGTCCGTCTTCATGATGCCGATCGCGAACTGGCCGCCACCCTGCTTGGTGAAGGCGATGTAGTCGCCGCGCGGCGACCACACCGGCGTCGAGTAGCTGCCCTCGCCGAACGAGATGCGCTGCGCAGCACCGCCACTGGAGGCCATCACATAGATCTGCGGCTTGCCGCCGCGATCGCTCTCGAAGCAGATCTGGCTGCCGTCCGGCGAGTAGCACGGCGAGGTGTCGATCGCCGGCGTGTCGGTGAGACGCGTCGTCGTGCGCGAGCGCAGGTCCATCACGAACAGGTTGGAGTTGCCGCCCTGCTGCAGGCTGAGGATGATGCGCTGGCCGTCCGGCGAGAACCGCGGCGAGAACGACATGCCCGGGAAGTTGCCGACGATCTCGCGCTGGCCGGTCTCGATGTTGAACAGATAGACCCGCGGGTCGCCCTGCCCGAACTCCATGTAGGTGATTTCCTGGCTCGACGGCGAGAATCGCGGCGTCAGCACGAGGTCGGCGCCGCGGGTCAGATAGCGGACGTTGGCGCCGTCCTGATCCATCAGCGCCAGCCGCTTGACGCGCCGCTCCGACGGCCCGCTCTCGTCGACGAACACCACGCGGCTGTCGAAATAGCCCTTCTCGCCGGTCATCTGCGTGTAGATCTGATCGGAGATGATATGGGCGATGCGCCGCCAATACTCCGGCGCCGTCACATATTGCTGCCCGGTGAGCTGCTGGCCTGAGTTCGGGTCCCACAGCCGAAACTCGGCCTTCAGGCGCCCGTCCGGCTGCCGCGTCGCGCGGCCGGTCACGAGCCCGGTGAGGTTGAGCGGCTTCCAGCTGGCGAACTGCGGCGGCGCCTCGAAATTGCTGATGCGCTCGGGAAACGCAGCCGGGTCGACCGGCGCGAACAGGCCGCTGCGCTTCAGATTGTTCGTGATCACCTGCGCGATGCCGTTGCCGACATCGGCATCGCCCGCACCGCCGGGAACGAACGGCGGAATCGCGATCGGGATCGGCTTGAACTCGCCGGGATTGATCTGCAGACGCTGCTGAGCGAAGGCGGGTCCCGCGCCCCACGCCGCCATCGCGGCTCCTCCGGCCAGCAGAACCTGGCGCCGCGTGGTGAATCCAGTCTTGCGCGTTGGAGGTGTCGTCAAGTTCGGCCTCGCATCGAATTCATCATTTTGAGATTGAATGTCGTCGGGATCAACTTCCACTCATTGTACCGGTTCTTCGGCAGAAACGCGTAGGGCGCGCAGTTCTCGACCGCACGCTTCGCGCTATCCGCCATCGCCGCGCTCACCCGCGGCGGCCCTCGCGTTCCCGCGACCGAGGGGACGGCGGCCAGCGAGCCGTCGGGACGGAGTTGGATGTCGATATCGACTTCGATCTTGTCTTCATCGACGCCGTTATAAGGCGTCGTGAAGCAGCGCGTGACCGCCTCCTGGAAGGCGGCCTGCCAGCTCGCGACATTGCTCTCCGCCGTGCCATGAACAGCGCCGAGCGCGGCGTTGGCATTCAGCTCCGAACCCGTCACGGCCTGGCGCGTCGGGTCCTTCTGATTGATCAGGCTCGCCATCTTCTCGGCGTCGAACTTGCGCTCGCTCTTGTGCTTGGGCGGCTCCGGCGGCGCGGCGGCGGCCTGCTGCGGCTTCGGCGGATGCTTCGCCTTGTCCTTGTTGAGCATGCTGGCGATCTGGTCCGGATTGAACGGATCCGGCTTCTTCTCTTCCGGCTTCGGCTTCTCGGCCGGCGCGGGCTTCGGCGGCTCCGGCTTCTTCTCGGCGACGGGCTTCGGCGTGTCCGGCTGCTTCTCGACCGGCTTCGGCGGCTCGGGCTTCTTCTCGACCGGCTTCTCCGGCTTCGGCAGCGGCTCGGGCGCAGCATCGGTCTCGGCGACCTGCTTGGTATCGACCTTGCCGACGATGTCCTCGGTCGGCTTCTTCTCGCCGAGCTTGTCGGCCAGCAGCTTCTGGGCTTCCTTCTTGCCGGTCAGGGCGCCGGCCTTGGCCTTCGAGCTGTTGTCCTCCGAGATCACGTCGACCGGCACCAGGTCCTCCGGCGGCGCCACCATCGAGCGCGCGGAGAAGCTGAACAGACCCCAGCACAGCACGAGCACGTGCAGGGCGACGGACAGCACCGTCCCCTTGCGCGTGCGCACGAACCGGATGAGGTCTTTCGACGTCATGAGCCCTGATCCGGCAGCACGACGATGCTGGCGCGATAGCCGGCGTCGCGCGCCAGTCCCAGCACCTTCATCATGTCGGAGTAGCAGGCGTCACGGTCGCCGCGGATCTTGACGACGTTGTCGGCGCCGCCGGCGCCCGCATCCTTCATCGCCTTGATCTTCGGCCCGAGCTCGTTGATCGCGATCGGCGAGTCGCCGAGATACACGTCGACCTTCGACGCGCAGCCGCCGCCGGTCTTCTTCACGGTCACCTCGAGCGGCGGCTTGGCGTCGGCCGTCGAGGCCGAGCCGCCTTGCGCCTGGGGCAGGTCGACCTGGATGTTGACGGTGAGCAGCGGCGCTGCGACCATGAAGATGATCAGCAGCACCAGCATGACGTCGACCATCGGCGTGACGTTGATCTCCGCCATCACGGCCGCCTTGCGCCGACCGCGGCGACCACTGCCGCCGGACGCGCTGCCCATGCTCATGCCCATGCTGTGGTACTCACGATCCGGATGCCACTATACCTGCCCTCATCCCCGCTCGTCGATCTGACGGGACAAGATGGCGGAAAATTCATCTGCGAAGCCTTCCAGCCGCTGCGCCTGCCGGTTCACCTCCGAAGAGAACTTGTTGTAGAAAATCGTCGCCGGGATGGCCGCGATCAGGCCGATGGCGGTAGCGAACAGCGCCTCCGCGATGCCCGGGGCGACCACCGCCAGCGAGGTGTTCTTGGAGGCCGCGATCGCCTGGAAGCTGGTCATGATGCCCCAGACCGTACCGAACAGGCCGACGAACGGGCCGGCGGAGCCGACCGTGGCGAGCACCAGGAGACGGCGTTCCAGCCGCTCGACCTCGCGCGCGATCGAGACGTTCATCACCTTCTCGATGCGCATCTGCAGGCCGGCGAAGGAGCGCGCATGGCCCTCGAACGAGCGCTTCCACTCCCGCATCGCCGCCACGAAGCACGCCGCCATGGATTGCGTCGGCTTCGCCGACAGCACCCGGTACAGTTCCTCGATCGATTCCCCGGACCAGAAGGCTTGCTCGAACCGGTCCATCGAGCGGCGGGTGCGTGAAAACAGGAACATCTTGTCGATCGCGATCGCCCAGACCCAGATCGAGCAGGAGATCAGGCCGAGCATGATGATCCGGACCACCCAGCCGGCATTGCCGAACAGATCGATCAGGGACAGGCCGCCGCTATCGACAGACATCTGCAAGTATCCTCTCAACCAATCATCCCGGGACGCCCGGGACCATGCAGCCGCCGTTCCATGCCGGATGCTGTCGCGGCGGAAAGCGCCTGCGCGAGAAAACCCTGAACTGATCGCTTTAAGAGGCCCGCCGAAGCCATAAGCGGCCTGCTTCCTCTGCCAACGTGTCAAAACAAGGGCTCTTGGCGCGCGTAAGCGCCCCTTAACCAAACCCCGTCCGGGGTTAAGGCGGGGTTACCGCGGAGTATTGCGGAGGTCAAAGGTCCAGCCGGACCAGCCAGATAGAGCCTTTGTGATCAGCCGCTTGACCATTTTGGCCGGCGTCGGCAGCGGCCAGCCGCCGCAGCCGGACGGTAACGGGAAACGCAAAACGCCCGCCGGCGGGGAACCGCAGGCGGGCGTCTTGTGCCGTCAGGGCGGGGGCTGAAAGCCCTGCGGCGTCAGGGTGAGGGGCGATCAGCTCGAGGGCTGGTCGTTCGGCGGGGTCGCCGGACGCGGCTTGTGCTGGGCCATGAACGCGTCGAACTCTTCCTTGTCCTTGGCGTGGCGCAACCGGGTCAGGAAGTCGCGGAACTCCTGCTGCTCCTCCTCGAGCCGGCGCAGGGTCTCCATGCGGTATTCATCGAAGGCGCGGTTGCCGCTCGACGACGGCGCCGAGAACCCGAAGCCGAAGCCGCGGCGCTCCATCTTGTCGCGCATGCGGTCCATCTTCCACTGCATCCGCTCCATCTTGTTCGACCAGCGATCACCGCCGTTCCAGCACGCCATCTTTCTGCTCCCGAGTGTGAAAAAGAGAAGGGCAAGTCCGATCGGCCACCAGATGATGAAGCCGAGCACGGTCACGGCGATCCAGCCGGGATGCCAGGGCGACTCCATCATATGGGGCCGGTACCTCTGCTCCTCCTCCGAACCGCGCCAACGATTGACATCTGCGGTGTAGGCCATCTCCCTCTCCATTCGCGGCGCCATGCCGTGTGAATGTAAATAACATTTACATAGCTAGACCAACCCGGGATTTTGTCAAGGCGACCGCCTGACGCGCCGCCCGAATTATTTCTCGCTCGTCTTTGAACCTTATTTCGGGCGGCCCCAGGGCCCGGCCGGCTTGTCGTCGTCCGGCAGCGGCGGCGGCTCGGCGGCGGAGGACCCGGCAGGCCGGCGATCGGTGGGGAAGCCGAGCCCACGCAGATAGATCAGCACCTCGGCTTCCAGCAGCTCCTCGGGCGACATCGGCAGCTTGCGCCGGGCGGCGTCGCCACGGGCGAACAGCGAGGCGATGCCGTGCGCCATCGACCAGATGTGCAGCGCCATCATCATCGCCGGTGGCCGCGGCACGCCAGGCGGCGCCAGCGCCGCCAGCCGCTCGGCCGCGGCGCGGATCACGCCGAACGCCCGCTCGCCGGCCGCCAGCAGGCCCGCCGTGGAGTCGGCCGGCACACCGGATTCGAACATCGCCGAATAGAACGCTGGCTCCGCGCGGGCGAAAGCGAGATAGGCCTTGCCGACGCGCTCGAACGCCGTAACGGTATCGGGGCGGCCATCGTCCCACGCCGCAGAGAGCTGGGATTCGAACTGCTCGAAGCCGCGCTGGGCGATGCTCGACAGCAACTCGTCGCGGTCACGGAAATGCCGGTACGGCGCGGCCGGGCTGACGCCGGCCATGCGGGCCGCATCGGCAAAGGTGAAGCCGGCGGCCCCCTTCTGCGCGATCAGGTCGAGCGCCGCCTGCAGCAGCGCCTCCTTGAGGTTGCCGTGATGATAGCCGCGCTCGGCGCGGCGCTCTTCCTTGCGCCAGCTCATGTAAAGGGCTTTTACATGAGCCGGGTGAAAACAAGCCAGAGACTTTTCCAACGTGCCAACGGTCACCAACCACCGCCGAGAGTGACGGCGGTCCACCGCCCGGCGTCGATGAACTTGCTCAGGCGCCTGCGGCTGTCCGCAGTCCCGCAGCCGCCCCGGCGTCCCGGCAGCGCGCCCGCGCGAATTTGGTTGACTAGGAAACCAAATCCATCTAGTTTCCTTGTCAACCACATGGTGATCGCGTGACCCCTGTCTCGGACCTGACTGACCATACCGGCTTCTGGATGCGGATGGTGTCGAACGCGGTGTCGCAGGAATTCGCGCGGAAGGTCGCGGCCGAGGGAGTCACGGTTGCGGAATGGTCGTTCATGCGGGCGCTCTACGACCAAGGCCCGATGCCCCCCTCCGTTCTGGCGCAGCGGATGGGCCTGACCCGGGGGGCGGTCAGCAAGCTTGCGGATCGGCTTCTGAGCAAAGGCCTGATCGCGCGAACGGAGAACCCGGAAGACAAGCGCGGGCACCGCCTCGCTTTGACGGCCGAGGGACGGTTCAAGGTGCCCGTGCTTGCCGCGCTGGCCGATGCGAACGACGCAGCCTATTTCGGCGTGCTCAGCAAAAGCGAGCACCACACGCTCAACCGCCTGCTGAAGGCGCTCGCCGAACGACGCGGCCTCAAGACGATCCCGTTGGACTGAACGCACTCGATTCATCGAAGGACGCCGATATGGACACGGACCGGATTTCCATTGCCAAGACATGCCTCGATGCTGCCCACGATGGCAGCCTGAGCTTTCCGGAAATCGTCGGCCGGCTGATGGCTGCCGGATTCGAGAGCTACACCGTCGACTATCGCTGCAACACCCAGACCTGCTATTTGCCCGACGGCGACCATGCGACGCTCGCGATGCAGCCGTCAGCCGGACGCGTCGCGCCCGCCTTCGATGCCCGGAAGATCGCGCATCTGGTGCGATGGGCGCAGGCAAATCCCGCCGACTACAACTACGTGGCCTTCTGCGAGAAGGCGAAAGCCGCCGGCTGCGCCGGCTACCTGGTGTCGTTTGCCGGCCGCCGCGTGGTCTATTTCGGCCGCACCGCCGAGACGCATGTCGAGCATTTTCCCGCTTGAGAACGTACGCGCGGCAAAGGCCGCGCGTCCTCGCCACTGGAAACTATCCGCCGCCCGGGATCGGCAGCACCGGCATGATCTCGACCCGCTCGCCCGGGAAGATCGCAAAATGCGGATGGTTCACGAACATCTTCGCCGCATCCTCATGCGAGGCGGCGCGGACCACGGTGAACGCGCCCATTTCGTTGGCGATGTCGTTGACGCCGCCCTTGTCGACCCGCTTGGTCTTGCCGAGCGGCCCGCCCATCGCGAGGATCGCGTCCTTGTACTGGTCGACCCAGGCATGCCAGGCCGCCATGCCCTGCTGTCCCCTGGCATTGCGCTCCGTCTCGGACAGCGCCTCCCAGGCTTTCGAGGCCGGACTGGTCTTGCTGCCGAGAAAGACGGCGAGATAGGTGTTGCTGTTGTCGCTCATTGCACTTCCCTCTCCTGCTGTGAAACGGATCGATCAGACACGGCCGGCATGCGGCAGCTCGGCGAAGCCGGCCGCGGCCTGCTGCACCTCCTCGGAAAAGTCCGCCATCTCCTGGACCTGGCGAATCTCGATGATCTCGTTGTCCGAGGCCGGGCACTGCCTGGCCCAGGCGATCGCCTCGTCGCGCGACGCGACCTCGATCATCCAATAGCCGCCGAGCACCTCCTTGGCCTCCGCGAACGGGCCGTCGGTCACCGCGGGCTTGCCGCCCGCGAACGAGACCCGCGCACCCATCGACGGCGGATGCAGGCCCTCCAGCGTGATCAGCACGCCGGCCTCCTTCAGCGCCTCGTTGTAGCGCATCATCGCCGCGACCCGCTCGGGATCGAGCTGCACGTCGGGCGGCGCGCTCTCATAGCCGAGCGGGATCATCAGCATCATGAATCGCATTGCGCCTCTCCTCTCCTGATCAGGCTCGCGGTTCAGCCCTTGGCGACCTGCGCACGCAGCCGTTCGACCCGCTCGCGCAATTCGGATGTGAACGTCTCGCCGAAATCCTCCGGTGCATAGACCTGCCGGATCTCGATCTGGCCGCCCGGGAGCGGCGCGCGCGTCATGTGCGCGATCACCTGGTCGAGCGAGCCGGCCTTGATCATCCAGAAGCCGGCGGCCAGATCGCCGGAGAGGTCGAATGGACCGCGCGCGACGCTCGGCGTCCCGTTCGAGAAGTCGATCCGCGCGCCCTTCGCGGTCGGATGCAGGCCCTCGCCCGCCTCCATCATGCCGGCCTTGACCAATTCCTCATTGAATCGGCCCATCGCCGCGAACTCCTCGGTGGTCGGCAGGATTCCGGCTTCCGTGTCCCGGGTCGCCTTCACGATCACCATGAACCGCATGGCTTCTCTCCTGATGCTGTGCGGCAGGACTGCCCTGCCCGCATCAGTAAGACGATCCGGTCCCGGCGCCGCCGACACGCCCTCGCGATTATTTTGACCGGGTTCCCGGTTCAGCCCGCCTCTTGCGGGAACATGTGGAAATAAGGCTGGGCCTCTGCGAGCACCCGCGCCACGGATGGCCGCGCCTTGAGCCGGTCGAGATAGGCTGTGACCCCAGGCAGCCCGTCACCCAGCGGCTCGACTCTGTCGGCGTAGAACAGCGCCGGCAGGGCCGCGCAATCCGCCAGGGTGAACGGGTCGCCCATCGCCCAGCCACGCGGCGGCAGCTCGGCCTCGAGCATCGCGTAGGACGTGCGCAGCCGGCTTCGCGCGTCGGCGACGCCGAGCGGATCGCGGGCATCGGCCGGCCGCAGCCGGTCGAACACGACGGTCTGCGTCGGCATGTGCAGATAAAGGTCGAGAAAGCGATCGCGCAGACGTGTCCGCAAGGCGAGATCGGGATCATCGGGAATGAAGCGCGTCCCGCCCGCATAGTGCTGGTCGAGATATTCGATGATGATGCTCGATTCCGGAATCGTGCGCTGCTCGTCGCGCAGCACGGGAAATTTGCCGACCGGCCACAGCTTCAAGAACGCCGCGCGCTCATCCGCGTCACCGAGATTGATCAGCTTCGGCGTGAACGAAACGTCGTTCTCATACAGCGCGATCAACACCTTCCAGCAGAACGACGACAGCGGATGATAGTAAAGGGTCAGGGACATCTTAAGCTCCTGATAGGTTGGGGTGAGAACAAGTTGTTTGGTCCCGAACGCGCGGCCGCAGGACGGCGCGCTCCCGCGCCCCGTTGTTCGAGGGGGCTGAGGTGAGGGGCTGGACGGGCGGGTGCGTGAGTTGAAAGACCTGCGCTCGCCCGGGACACGGAACGCGGCGCAAGATAGGGCTCACACGTCCCGAACGGGGGCGTAGCGCGCGATGACGACGCCGTTGGACAGCGCCCGGCTGTCGATCAGGCGGAGCTTCAAGGCCTGACCCGGCTTGAACAGCGGGCGTCCGGCACCGAGCACGCGCGGATTGATCGCGATTCGAAACTCATCGATCAGGTCGGACGCCACAAGCGTCGAGGCGAGGTCCGCGCTGCCGAACAGGAACAGGTCCTTGGCATTCTCCTGCTTGAGCTTGTCGACCTCAGCCGCGAGCTGCGGACCCAGCAGATGCGCGTTCGACCATGGCAGGCGAGACAGCGTGCGGGAGGCAACATATTTGGGGATGCTGTTCATGAAGTCGGCGGTCACGCCCTTCTCCGTCGGCCAATAGCCGGCCATCAGATCGTAGGTCACCCGGCCGAACAGCAATCCGCCCGCCTCCTGCAGCTGCGTCTCGGAGATCTGCTCTAGCTCCGGGCCCCACACATCCTCGTGCCAGGAGATGTCGCCGTTCGGGCCCGCAACCATGCCGTCCAGCGTCATCATGTTCCACATCACCAGTCTCGCCATCGACGCTCCTCCCTGACTGCTTTCATTTTGCAAGCAGTTGGAGAATGCCCAGACCGGTGCAATATTGCAAGCGGTTTATATGCGATCCCTCCCAATGAGACGTCGATGTCCGACCTTCAGCGTTCCGGCTGCCCGATCAACCTTTCGCTCGAAGTGGTGGGCGACAAATGGAGCCTCTTGATCATCCGTGACATGATGTTCGGAAATCGCCGGCATTATCGCGAGCTGCTCGGCGGCTCGGAGGAAGGCATCTCCTCGAACATTCTCGCCGACCGGCTGAAGACGCTGCTCGCCGCCGGCATCATCAGCCGCGAGGACGATCCGAGCCACAAGCAGAAGGGCATCTATTCCCTGACCGAGCAGGGCATCGAGCTGCTGCCGATCCTCGCGCAGATGGCGGGCTGGGGTTACAAATATCTGCCGGTTTCAGAGGAGCTCGGCATCCGCGCCAGGCTGCTGATGGAAGGCGGGCCGAAGATGTGGGCCGAGTTCATGGATGAGCTGCGCGAGATTCATCTCGGCACGAAACGGCGCAGGAAGGCCGGGCCAAGCGTCGGTCAGCGGCTGAGGGCGGCTTACGAGAAGGTGGTTGCCGACAAGAAGGCCGCTTCGGGCAAGTCGTGATCAGACGCTCGCTTGCCGGACACGCGCATGGGACGCGCGGATCGCACGCCCCTCGATCGTCCGGAACGATGCTCCCGTCAGAACCGCGTGTTGTCGGCCCTGTAACGCGACGACCTGCGCGGCGCGCGCTCGGGGGTCTGCTCGAGCTGCGCGATCGGACGGCGATAGGTCTCGGCGCGACGCAGCCAGCCCGCCTCCCACACGCGGTTCGAGGGTAGATTGCGCACCCGCTGCTGCAGCACGACCTGCACCGCGTCGGAATATTCGGCGAGCACGGCCTTGGACTCGGTCGTGGTTCCGTTCATCTTGAGCAGCACCTGCTTGAGACCCCAGCCCTGGCGCTGGCCCGTCTCCTTGTCCACGGCGGTCTCGGATGGGTTGGTGCCCTCGCCCTTGAAGTTGATGTAGTCGATCAGCGGATAGAGATCGTTCGAGGCGCGGACGACTCGCGAATACTGCGCGACGATGTGCTCGCGTTCGGCGCTGTCGGGCGTGTTGGCGAGGATCTTGTCCATTGCGCCTTGCGCACGCGCCACCAGGAACTGCGTCTGCTCCGCAATCGTGTCGAGCAGGAACTGCCGCAATTGCCGCATTTGCGGCGAGTTGAAATTCCGCTTGAAGTCGGCCCGGCTGGTCCAGGGGCATGCCGGAGTCGGCGTCTTGTCGAGCCATGCAGGCAACGGCGTCTTGCCCTTGCGCAGAAATGCGATCAGCCCCGGAAAGCCCTCCTCATACGGCGGCTTCGCGGTGGCCGGATACCAGATGAAATGCCCGATTCCCAGCGAGGCGAATTCTTCACCCGCATTCCACGACGTGATCGCGTCGCGCCGTCCCCCGGCCTCGTTGAGCCAGATCTTGCGGCCGATCATCTGCGCGACGTCGGCCGGCAGCGCGCGCTGAGGCACCGACAGATTCTTCGTGGTCTTGGCGTCGCCCTTGCGCTCGGCCGCGACCGGCTTCGCAGGCTCGGTCGATGGCACGACCACCTTCGGAGCCGGCGTCTGCACGTCCGACGGCCGCCCCACCGTCTCGGGCTCCGCGGTCTGCGGCTGCGGCGGCGGCGCGACATCGTGCGCGGCCTGCTCGGTCTCTGCCGGTTTCGCAGCAACGCTGCCATCCGCTCCGGCGGCGCCGGACGCCGCGAGCCCGAGGACAATGCACGACAACAGCAATGCGCCGCACCCGCGCCTCAGACCATTCGACCCGTGCGACGAAGCGTGCAGCTCCGTGGTTCTGACGAGAGTGATTCGCCGGCTGATGAATAGATCGCCCATGTCGATTCTACCGAGACTCTAAAACTCTACGCTACCGGTTCAGATTCGTCCCGGACACGTCCGAGAGCGACCCGACGACGGGCAAATCAGCCGACGGCGGGACTGTCCAATTCCACGGGGGAATGCGCCTTGGCAGGCTGCGGCGCGGCCGCGACACCGCCCGTGCCACGGAGCTCTTTTCGTGAAGACTTTCAAGTCGATTACCCTTGTCCAGTCCTACCCGTAAAGATAGTTCTATTTCGCCTTTCCAGAATTCACGCTCTTTTAGCCACGTCCTATTCCCGATCGAGAGGGACGTTTCGCGATCGTCACGAACGTGGGGAGCAGGATGCGGTGGACGCGTCGATGTTGCAGCGTGGAGCATGATTCGGAACCGGAGGCCGTTGACACGCATTGCGCCACAGCTTTCCGACAAGATCATGCTCATATGAGGACACGCAGACGAACAACGCGGCGCGTACGGCGAAATCGTGTGGTCCTGTCATCCCGATGCTGATGCCGTGTCCGATGCATGAACGCATTGTGGCGGAAACGGGGGCAAGACAGCCGGTCCCCGGGGAGAGCGCGTAGAAGCCGTCAGACCATCGCGCAGGGAGGCCGTGATGTCTCAGCAGAACCTTGTGGTTCCTGCCCCGTGCATTTTTCCCGCCGGGAGCCATGGGGCGGCGAGCTCCCGGTCTTCCCTGCTCCCTCCGATCGGGAGGGAGACCAAGGCGAGCACGACTCGGATGCTTTGACACCGCGAAAACGCGAACCGATGTGCCCGCTGCTACCCCTGGCTGTTTGACAACGCCCACGAACTTCGCTGGCTATACGCGTCGCGTGGAGCTGGATTGAACGTACACTGACAGATGTGACGGCCTTCACAGCCGATCCGCGCAGCGCATGTTAGGACTCAACGACGAGAAGAGCCGGACTGCCGGCCCGAGGAGTCGACCCCTGTGACGGAAACATCGACGACGACGTTGACTGACAAGGTCGCCCTGATCACCGGGGCGGCACGCGGCATCGGGCTGGCGACGGCAAAGAGATTTCTGCATGAGGGCTGGCGCGTGGCGCTTCTCGACATCGAGAAGACGCTGCTCGACGACGCCACATCGGCACTCAAATCCCCCGATCGAACGCTCGCGCTGCATTGCGACGTCGCGGACGCGGCGATGGTCGCCGATGCGTTGGCGCGCATTGCCGGCCGGTTCGGTCGTCTCGATGCGCTGGTCAACAATGCCGGCGTGGCGCGCTTCGCCCCGATCATGGAAACCAGCGAAGCCGACTGGCAACGCATCCTCGACGTCAACCTGACCGGGCCGTTTCTGTGCACGCGCGCCGCGGTGCCACTGATGCGCGAGCACGGCGGCACCATCGTCAACATCACCTCGATTTCGGCCGTCCGCGCCTCCACGCTGCGCTCCGCCTACGGCACCAGCAAGGCGGCGCTGGCGCATCTGACCAAGCAGCTCGCGGTCGAGCTCGCGTCCGCCGGCATCCGCGTCAACGCGGTGGCGCCGGGCCCGGTGGAGACCGCGATGGCCAAGGACGTGCACACGCCGGAGATCCGCGCCGACTATCACGACGCCATTCCGCTCAATCGTTACGGCCTTGAGGACGAGCTCGCCGAGGCCATCTTGTTTCTCAGCTCCGAACGCTCCAGCTATATCACCGGACAGATCCTGGCCGTCGATGGCGGCTTCGATGCCGCGGGAATCGGATTGCCGACCTTGCGCGGCCAACGCAGGAACACATGAAACGATGCCGAGCCGGATGCGCATCATCCTGACCCTGCTGCTCGCGGCCGTCCTGTGGGGGATCGCGACGATGCTGGCGCGCGCCGACGTCCGCATCATCTCCTCGCCCGGCGGCGAGGTGGGTCCGTTCCTCGATCTGTTCGAGAAGGTGCGCGCCTCCGGCGAGCGGGTCATCATCGACGGGCCCTGCCTGTCGGCCTGCACGCTGGTGCTCAGCGTGGTGCCCGAGGACCGCATCTGCGTGACGCGGCGGGCCACCCTCGGCTTCCACGCCGCACGCTCGGTCGACCGGCGCGGCCGCGTCTATGCGGAACCCGAGGCTTCCAAGCTGGTGCTGCAGACCTATCCCAGGCCGGTGCGCGGCTGGATCGAGCGCCGCGGCGGCCTGACGTCGCGGCTTCTGCTGTTGCGCGGGCGCGAGCTCAAGGCGATGTACGCCTCGTGCCGCTAGCGGCGTCACGCCGCGTAGCCGTCCGCCGGGGAATTGATCATCCACGGAATGCCGAAGCGGTCGACGCCCATGCCGAAGCCCTTGGACCAGAAGGTCTTGCCAAACGGCATGGTGACGGCACCGCCTGCGAGCAGCGCGTTGAACTTGCGCTCGGCCTCGGCCGGGTCTGCGATCTGGAGCGAGACCGAGATTCCGTGCGGCTTGCCTTGATAATATTCGGGCGGCGAATCCGAGGCCATCAGGACGCCGTCGCCGATCGAGAAGCGGACATGCATGATCCTGTCCTTGTGCTCCGGCGCGGACGGCATCTCTGGCGGCCCCTCGCCATAGCGCATCATCATGTCGACCTTGGCGCCGAGCACCTCGCCGTAGTGTTTCAACGCCTGTTCGCAATCGCCGTTGAACGTCAGATAGGGACAGATCATCGTCATCCTCCTTGGTTGAAAGATCATTCGTCAGCGCGAGAGCGGCAGCAGTCCGCGCAGCCGGCGGTCGCGAAGCCACAAGCCGCCCCACAGCATCAGCCCGAGATAGAGGCCGAACAGGACGTGGCTGAACAGCGGACTGCCGATCCGGACATGCGAGGCGATGGCGCCGCCGAGATAGCCTGTCAGCAGGATCGCGCCAACGAACGATGTCGGCGGCAGGATATAGAGCACGGTGCAGAGAAGCGTGATGAGGCCGAGGGCACGCGCCATGGCGTCGCTTGCACCATAGCCCATCTGGTCCAGCGTTTCTGTGACGACCGGCAGAGGAACGAGCTTGATCGCGCCGTCGAACAGCAGGAACAGCGTCACCAGCCCGCTCAGGATGCGCCCGCTCCACAATTCGGCGCGCGAGACCGGTTCTTCCAAGGTGATCGTCGTCATCTGCAGCTCCTCCCCCGTGATGCTGCTCCAAGGACGAATGAAGGAGCGTGCCACCGACAGCCCGGTGCAGAATTTTAGATCGAATCTCGGCAGAATTTCACTGGCCGACCCGAGCCCGAGCCGTCGCACCGTCGCGCATCAGCCGGTCGAGCTGCATGCGGATATGCGCGGCCTCCGCCGAGCTGTGCGCCAGCGCGATGGCGCGGTCGAAGGCGGTCCGTGCCTCGTCGGTGCGCCCGAGCTGCATCAGCAGCGCGCCGCGCACACCGAAGAAATAGAAATAGTTGGCGAGCCGCCCTTCGAGCGGCGCGATCAGGTCGAGCGCCGCCTCAGCGCCGCGGACCTTGGACACCGCAACGGCGCGATTGAGCGTCACCACCGGCGAGGGCTGCACCACTTCCAGCGCGCCATAGAGCAGGTCGATCTGGGTCCAGTCGGTGTCCTCCGGGCGCGCGGCGCGCGAATGCAGCGCCGCGATCGCGGCCTGGATCAAATACGGTCCGCTGCGGCGATGGCGCATCGCCTTGTCGATCAGGGCTACGCCTTCCGCGATCATCGGCTGGTTCCACAGCGAACGATCCTGGTCGTCGAGAAGGATCGGCATCCCCTCCGCATCGAAGCGGGCGGCGCTGCGCGCGTGTTGCAGCAGCAGCAACGCCGTCAGCCCCATGATCTCCGGCTCGCTCGGAAAAAGGCGCAGTAGCAGCCGCGCCAGCCGGATGGCCTCCTCCGACAGCGGCTGGCGCAGCGCAGCGGTCTCGCCGCTGGCCGAATAGCCCTCGTTGAAGATCAGGTAGATCATGGCGGCGACCGCGGTCAGGCGCTCCGAGCGCTCCACCGCGCCCGGCGTCTCGAACGGCACGTTCGCCTGGGCGACGCGCGCCTTGGCCCGGGTGATGCGCTGCTCCATCGCGGTCTCGCCGACCAGAAAGGCGCGGGCGATCTGCTTCACCGTCAGCCCAGACACCACGCGCAGCGCCAGCGCGATCTGCTGGGTCGCCGGCAGGTCCTTGTGGCAGCAGATGAACAGCAGACGGAGGATGTCGTCGCGATAATGCGAGCCGTCGAGCCGGTCGGCCAGCGCGCTCTCGGCATCGTCGAGATCGGAGATCGCCTCGTCCTCCGGCAGCGGCTGCTCGCGGCGGACGCGGCGGACATCGTCGATGGCAGCGTTACGTCCGACCATGATCAGCCAGGCCGCGGGATCGCGCGGCGGCCCGTTCTGCGGCCAGCTCTTCAGAGCGCGCAGGCAGGCGTTCTGGAACGCCTCCTCCGCCGTGTCGAGGTCGCGGAAATAGCGCAGCAGCGCGCCGACGGCCTGGGGACGTGCTGATGTCAGGGCTGCATCGATCCAGGCCGCGTCGCTCATGCCAGCGCTCCGCCCGGCCTGAACGTGCCGACGGGACGGATCTCGTAGGAGCCGCCGGGATTGGCCTCGCCGAGCTCGCGCGCGACCTCGAGCGCCTCGTCGAGATTGGCGCAGTCGACGAGATAGAAGCCGAGCAATTGCTCCTTGGTCTCGGCGTAGGGACCGTCGATGACGAGCGGCGGATCCTCCTTCCGGAAGGTCGTCGCGGCCGTGGTCGGCAGCAGCCGCGCCACCGGCCCGAGCCGCCCCTGCTTGGCGAGCTTCTCCTGCACAACGGCAAGCTTGGCCATGACGGCGGCGTCCTGGTCCTTGCTCCAGGTGCAGACGACGTCCTCGTCATGATAGCAGAGCAGCGCATACAACATCGGAAGGCATCTCCATTCGTCTTCAAGACGGCGGAGTATGCCCGGAGCCGACAGACCGGCGAAGAATTTTCGCCGGTTCCGCAGGCCGGAACGACCGGCCTACCAGGAGATGCCGTACTTGGCCGCGATGTTGCGCGCCCGCGTCTCCTGTGCGCTCTCGCGGGGCTGCTTGGCCCGGCCGGCCTGGCGCTGCGACTGACCTTGGGCCTGACCTTGCCCTTGCCCTGCGGCACTTTGACCACCCGCACCTTGCGCCATGCCGGCCGCGGCGCCCTGCTGACTGCCGGCCTGCGGCTGACCGCCGCCCTTGCCGATGGAAATGCCGTTGGCCGACAGGATCGAGCCGACGTCGATGGTCTGGGCCTGAGCCGGGACTTGGGCCGAGGCGGATGCGATGACGAGAGCAGTGGCGAGAAGCAATTTGCGCATGGCGATGTCTCCGTGTTGATGGCCGGAGATTGGCCTGCCCGCACGATCTGGTATGTGGAACGCGTCACATAAGCTCGAGGACCCTCCGATGACCAAAGGCGCGCTGGCGCTCCTGATCCATGGCGGCACCGACAACTGGTCGCCGCAGCGCTGGAAGGCGCGTTTCGACGATGTCTGCGGCGACCGCCCGGTGGTGCTGCTGCCCGATGCCGGCCTCGATCCGGCCGACGTGCATTACGCGGCGGTCTGGAAACCGGTGCCCGGCGAGCTCGCCGGCTTCCCGAACCTGCGCGCGATCTTCAACCTCGGCGCCGGCGTCGACGCGCTGATGGCCGACAAGACGCTGCCGAGCGTGCCGCTGGCGCGCGTCGCGGTCGACGATCTCACCGCGCGGATGACCGAATATGTCGTGATGCACGTGCTGATGCATCATCGCCAGGAGCTGTATCTGCGCGAGTCGCAGCGGTTGAAGCGCTGGGCGCCGAAGTACCAGTGGCCGGCGGCCGCGATCGGCGTCGGCGTTCTCGGACTGGGCACGCTCGGGATCGACGCGGCCGAGGTGCTCAAGCGGCTGGGCTTCCAGGTTGCCGGCTGGAGCCGCAGCGCCAAGCAGGCCGACGGCATCGAATGCTTCCACGGCGCGGCGCAGCTCGATGCGTTCCTGGCGCGGACCGACATCCTGGTGTCGCTGCTGCCGCTGACGCCGGATACGCGCGGCATTCTGGATCGCAGGATGTTCGCGCGGCTTCGCCGCAGCTCGCCGCTGGGCGCCCCCGTCCTGATCAATGCCGGCCGCGGCGGCCTGCAGAACGAGGCCGACATCCTCGCCTGCCTCGACGACGATACACTCGGTTCAGTGTCGCTCGATGTGTTCGGCCAGGAGCCGCTGCCGGCCGACAGCCCGTTCTGGACCCACCCGAAGGTCGTGCTGACGCCGCACAACGCAGCCGACACCGACGCCGACGCAATCTCGCGCTACGTCGCCGAGCAGATCGCGACCTTCGAGGCCGGCGGAGCGCTGCGCAACCTGGTCGATCGCGTCAGGGGATATTGAAACGCTATTTTTTGCCAATCATCATATCGATTGCGCCGGCGACGATCGCCTCCAGCTCCTGACGCGGCACCCGCGCGCGCGCGCGGACCGCGATCGAGTGGATCGTCGCCGACGCCAGCCGTGCCAGCACGGCGGGGTCGGCGTCCGCCGGCAGCTCGCCCTTCTCCTTGGCGCGGCGGAAGCAGTGCGCGAAGGCCTTGTCGAGCTCGGTCAACGCGTTCTGCACCATGGCGCGGATGTCGGGATCGGCAACCGCCTCCGAGCCGGCCGTCATCACCGTGAAGCAGCCGCGCGGTCCCTCCTCGCCCGAGAGATAGATGTCGAGCGCCGTGGCGAAGATCTGCTCGAGCTGCCGTCGCACCGGCCAATCGTTGCTGAAGACGTCGCCCATGAGGGCGCGCGCGTTGTCGCGATAGCGCTGATAGCTCTTGATGTAGAGCTCGCGCTTGTCGCCGAACGCGCCATAGAGGCTCGGCCGGTTCATGCCGGTGGCGGCGCTGAGATCGTCGAGCGAGGTCGCCGCAAAACCGGTCGACCGGAACAGGTCGAGCGCCTTGCCGAGCGCGACCTCCGGCTCATACGCCCGCGGCCTCCCGCGCCGCTTCGGCTCGACCGCTTTATCGGGGGGCGGGTCGCCCTGCGGCGGCCCCTTCTTTTTTTGTACCATTTCGCACTAAATTCCTTGACCGACCTTATATTATGCGAGACAGTATAAAAATCAATCAATGCTCCGGTCCGGAGCCCGAGGGAGACGTCCATGGACCTGTATTTCTCGCCGCTCGCCTGCTCGCTCGCCACCCGCATCGCGCTCTACGAAGCCGGCGCCGCGGCGAACTATCTCGAGGTCGACCCCAAGACCAAGATCGTCCTCAACGACGGCTCCGATTTCCGCGCCGTCAATCCGCTCGGGCTCGTCCCGACGCTCCGCACCGATGACGGCGACCTGCTGACCGAGAATGCCGCGATCCTGCAATATGTCGCCGATCGCTTCCCGCAAGCGAAGCTCGGCACCGGCCCCGGCATGGACCGCAGCCGCCTGCATCAATGGCTGTGCTTCATCGGCACCGAGCTGCACAAGGGTCTGTTCATTCCGATCCTCGACAAGACCGCGCCCGAGGAAATGAAGGCCCATGTCCTGAACAAGAACCTGTCGCGGCTCGATCATCTCGATAACCACCTGCGGGATCGCGACTATCTGCTCGATCATTTCACGGTCGCCGACGCGTATCTCGTCACCGTGATCAACTGGACCATGGCGACGCCGCCGGTCCAGCTCGCGAAATGGCCCGCCGTGAAGGCCTACTACGAGCGCCTGCGCGCACGGCCGTCGGTCGCGCGCGCCATCGCCGAGGAGTTCGAGCTCTACAAGGCGGAACTGGCGCGGCACAAGGCGGCGGCCTAGGAACAGTCGGCCCGGGAAATACCCGTCTCATCTCCCGCGATTGGGAGATGAGACCTCTTCATGGGGAAGATGAACCATCACTCATCGACCCCTTCGCCACCGCGCCGGATGCTTGACCGCGATCACTCCGGGTTGCAATCCTCGAATCGCAGGAGGATTGCACGTGGCAACCACATCCGTACGAGACCGATTGCTGGCGGACCGGCGCGCGCTGCTCGATCTGGGCACGCGCAACCGGCTCGTGCACATCCCGCTCAAGACCAAGACCATCCGCACCATCGACATCGTCGGCGCGCGCTCCGCTGCGCTGTTCGAGCTTCTCGGTGAAGGCAAGCGCTTCACGTTCCTGCCGACGAAGGCAGAGGCTGCGGAAGCGGACGGCACCCTGCCCTTGAGCCTGCCGGCCCCTCGGTCCGACGCGCCGAGCGTCAAGGTGGACCAGCGCAAGGATGATTCGGAGTCAGCTGCTTCGGAGTTAGAGCCCCGGCAGCCCGACACCCGGCTCAGGACCCGGCTGTCATCGGAGGCGTTGCAGAAGCGCCTGCTGGACATCTGGTACGACGCACGAACGCTTGAGGAAGAACAGGGCGTCAATATCCTCTATCTCGCCTTCGGGCTGCTGAAATGGTTCGAGGACGACAAATCCGACGTCGAGCGCTTTGCGCCGCTCGTCCTGCTGCCGGTCCGTCTCGAGCGCAGCAGTGCCGCCGATCGGTTTCACCTGGTCTCGCGCGCGGAGCCGCCGTCGCCGAACCTCTCGCTCCAGGCCAAGCTCGACGCCGAGTTCGGACTCAAGATCGAGGATTTTGGCGACGAGGACGATGTCGACATCGCGGCCTATCTCGCCGGCGTCGCAGAGACGGTCGCCAACAAGCCGCGGTGGGAGGTCAGGACGGACGCGATCGTCCTCGGCTTCTTCTCGTTCTCCAAGTTCCTGATGTATCGCGATCTGGACCCCGACAACTGGCCCGCAGATGGCAGCCTCGATCGTCATCCCCTGATCGCAGCGCTGCTTCAGGACGGCTTCGAGGGCGCGGAGCCGATCGTGGCCGATAACGGCAAGATCGATTCCGTCATCCAGCCGGTGGCGATGAACCATGTCGTCGACGCCGATTCATCGCAGGCCGTGGTGATCGAGGAAGTGGTCCGCGGACGCGACCTCGTCGTCAAGGGACCGCCGGGCACCGGCAAATCGCAGACCATCACCAACATCATCGCGTCGGCTGCCGCCGAGGGGAAAACGGTGCTGTTCGTCGCCGAGAAGATGGCGGCGCTCGAGGTCGTGCACCGGCGGCTGAAGCATGTCGGTCTCGGCGCGCTCGCGCTGGAGCTGCACTCCAACAAGGCCAACAAGCGCGTTCTGCTCGAAGAGCTGAAGCGCTGCAAATCGGCCGAGGTCGCGGTCCCGCGCGGCGAAGCCACGCTGGTGCAGCGCCTGACCGACAGCCGTGATGGCCTCAACCGGCATGCGGAGATGATGCACCAGCCGCATCAGCCGAGCGAGCTGACACCGTTCAGGCTGCTCGGTCATCTCGTGCGCTGCGGAGACAACTCCGCGCAGCCTCCCTATCCGTTGCAGGGGGCGCCGTCCTGGTCTCCCCTGGATCTGGAGCGACGGCGCGAGCTGATCGCCGAACTCGCCGAACGGATTGCGGCGGACGGCGCGCCTCACCTGCATCCCTGGCGCGGTGTCGGCCGCGACGCGCTCGATCCCGCCGAAATGACCGAGCTGCGGAACTCGCTGAACGACATCTCGAACGTTGTCAGCAGCGTCGCCACGGGCGCGGCCCGCCTCGGCACGCTGCTCGATCTCCCGCCGCCGGCCAGCTTGGCCGACGCCACGGCGGTGCTGGCCTTTGCGCAGGCCGCGGCCGCGATGCCGGAGTGCGACCGGACCGCCTTCCGCAATGCCATCTGGAGCCAGGCCGCACTCGTCACGGACATCATCGACAGGGGACTGCGCTACGCGAAACTGCGGACGGCCTTCGAGAGCGCCTTCGTCGAGGCCGCCTGGGATGCACCGATCGCCGAGTGCCGCAAGGTCATCGCCGAGAAGGGCCGCTCCTGGCTGCGTCTGTTCAGCCCGCGCTATCGCGAGCAGGTGGCGCTGCTGGCCTCGTACCTGAAGGTGCCGATGCCGAAAACGCTCGAGCAGCGGCTTCTGCTGCTCGACGGCCTCGTCGCGGCGCAAGCCGCCCGCCGGTCCTTCGCGGAGGTCGAGGCCGCCGGCAGCACCGCATTCGGAACGGCGTGGCAGAAGGAACGGTCGGACTGGGACGCGTTGTCCCGATTGGCGAGCTGGTGGACCGCATTCCCCAAACCGTTCGCAAACGACGACACGCGCCAGCGGCTGGCGCAGCTCACGCTGTCGGCCGATGATCGGCGATCCATCGAACAGCTCGACGACGGCCTCGCAAGTCTGAGGTCCGGCCTCGGCAGGCTGATCGACTTTCTCCAGCTGGAGCCTGCCCGCATCCCGCTCGACGCCGGCGACCAGATCCGGTTGGACGGCCTGTCGCAGACCTTGTCGGCGTGGCAGAACGCGACCGAGCGCCTCACCCGCTGGATCGCGTTCATGGGCCGGGTCCGCCTTGCGCGCGCGCAAGGCCTCGCCGCGCTGGCCGACCGCACGCTCGACGGCTCCTTGCCGGGCGACGCGCTCGAAGCCGCCTTCGACCGGTCCTATTACGACGCCATGCGCAGCGTGATCTTCGCCGACCATCCCGAGCTGAAACGTTTCGACGGCGAATCGCACGATCGGCTGGTCGACGGTTTCCGCAAGCTCGACGTCGCGCGCATGCAGCTGGCCCGCGACCAGATCGCCCACGAGCATGCCGCGGCCCTGCCGCGCAACGCCGGCGGCATCGGGCCGCTGGGCGTGCTGAACGGCGAGCTTGCCAAGAAGCGCAATCATCTGCCGATCCGCCAGCTCCTGGAACGGGCCGGTCCGGTCATTCAGCAGATCAAGCCGATCTTCCTGATGAGCCCGCTGTCGGTGGCCCAGTTCCTCAAGCCTGGCGCGATCGCCTTCGATCTGCTGGTGGTCGACGAGGCCTCGCAGATCGAGCCGGTCGATGCGCTCGGCGCGGTCGCGCGCTGCCGGCAGATGGTGGTCGTCGGTGACGAGCGGCAACTGCCGCCGACGCGCTTCTTCGCGAAGCTGACAGGCAATGATGACGAGGACAATGACGACGAGGATCAGCCGACCTTCCAGGTCAAGGACGCCGAGAGCATTCTCGACCTCTGCCTTGCCAAGGGCCTGTCGCATCGGATGCTGAACTGGCACTATCGCAGCAAGCATCAGTCGCTGATCGCCGTGTCCAACAAGCAGTTCTACGACAACCGGCTGTTCATCGTGCCGAGCCCGTACGATGCGGTTGCGGGAATGGGGTTGAAGTTCAACTACACCCCCGATGCGCACTATGAGCGCGGCAGCAGCCGGACCAACCCCAGGGAAGCGCGGCTCGTCGCCGAGGCCGTCATGCGCCATGCGCGTGAGACGCCGGACCGCAGCCTTGGCGTTGCGACCTTCTCGGTGGCACAGCGCCAGGCGATCCAGGATCAGCTCGAAATCCTGCGCAAGGAAAATCCGGCAACGGAAAGCTTCTTCGTCCGCGGGGCCAGCGAGCCGTTCTTCGTGAAGAACCTCGAGAACATCCAGGGCGACGAACGCGACGTCATCTTCATCTCCATCGGCTATGGGCGAACGAAGGAAGGTTTCGTCTCGATGAGCTTCGGCCCGCTCAACTCGGACGGAGGCGAGCGCCGGCTGAACGTGCTGATCTCGCGCGCCAAGCTCCGATGCGAGGTGTTCTCCTCGATCACCGGCGACGACATCGACCTGTCGCGCGCCAAGGGCCGCGGCATCGCGGCGCTGAAGACGTTCCTGACCTTCGCGCAGACGGGGCAGCTCGGCATCGCGCAGGAGACCGGGCGCGATCCCGACTCGGTGTTCGAGGAGCAGGTCGCCGCAAGGCTGCGGGCGCTCGGCCACGACGTGAAGACCCAGATCGGCACCGCCGGATTCTTCGTCGACCTCGCTGTCGTCGATCCCGACAAGCCCGGCCGCTTCCTGCTCGGAATCGAATGCGACGGCGCCCAGTACCATGCGTCTCGTTCGGCGCGAGACCGCGACCGCCTGCGGCAGAATGTGCTGGAAGCGCATGGCTGGGTGCTGCATCGCATCTGGTCGACCGACTGGTTTCTCCGTCCCAAGGAGGAAACCGAGAAAGTCCTCCGCGCGATCGATGCGGCGAAGGCGCATTGGCGGGACATCGACCAAGGGACTGCGCGAGCTCAACCCGAGCCTCCGGCAACCTCTGATGTGCCGGCGCCGGAGCAGACCGAGCAGCGCCCTCAGGAGATGCTCGCACAGGCACCGACGGTGGCCCCCTATGAAGAGGCGAAGCTGCGCGTGCGTCGGGAGATCGAGCCGCACGAGACGTCACTTGCCGACATGACGCGGCATGTCGTCGAGATCGTCGCCATCGAGGGGCCGGTGCATGAATCGGAAATCATCGTCCGGATCAGATCGGCCTGGGGCCTTGCCCGCGCCGGCAACCGCATCCGCGATGCCGTGAGAGCGGCGCTGACATCGGCAGTTGCGAGGGGACAGATCGCCGGAGGTCCGTTCTACGCCGTGCCGGGACAGGCTATCGTCGTCCGCACGCGCGAGGACGTGCAATCGCAGTCCCTGCGCAAGCCCGAGATGCTGCCGCCGGAGGAGATCAAGGCGGCCATCATGCAGATTGTCGAGCAGAACTTCGGTGCCGAGGAGGACCAGTTGATCCAGGCGGTGGCCCGCTTGTTTGGCTTCGGGTCGACCAGCGCGCAGCTGCGGGAGACCGTACAGGGCAGTCTCAGAAGTCTTCTCGACGCAGGACACCTGCGCCGCGAAGGAGCGCTGCTGACCAGGCCGCAGGAGGCCTCGCCGGCGGCGCAGGACTGACCGGCTGAATGCGTGCCGGGAATCACGGCCCGAACGCCGCGTCGCAGCCGCGCCGCGGAGCGCACGTCGCACCGCGTTGCGCAGAGTCGCTGGCAACGACGATCTCGCGATCCATCCGCGTCCTGCCATGGCGGTGGAGCGCCGACGATGTCGGAGCTGACGCCTCGCAGGGCGGAATGTCGCCCTCCGGCCGTCACCGCAAACCCGCGGAATCGCTGAAGGAACGGATCTGGCGAGGTCAGAATCCGTTCGGTACGGACGCTCGTCCCGGCCAATGCATCGGACCAGGATTGCACGGGTCCGTCCCGGCCACTATCCTCGAGGCGAGACACGCGCTGGCCCGCATCCCACAGGAGCGCCCCATGCCGACCGCGACCCCGGCTCAGACCCTGGCTCCCCTGGACGAGACCATCACCATCGCGGAGCTGACGCGCGATCCCTATCCGATCTACCGGCGGCTGCGCCGCGAAGCGCCGGTGCTGCGGGTCAAGTCGGTGGGCCGGACGTTCCTGACCAAGGCGGCCGACACCAAATATGTGAAGGACAATGCGGCGCTGTTCTCGTCCGACGATCCGAACACGCCGATGAAGCGCGCCTTCCTCGCGCATACCCTGATGCGCAAGGATCACGACGAGCACCGCGCCGAGCGCATGGCGATGATGCCCGCCCTGATGCCGAAGACGATCGAAGCCGTCTGGGAGCCGCTCTACACCAAATTCGCTACTGATTATCTCGACCGCCTGCCGCGCGGCGAGATCGTCGATCTGTTCCCCGCCCTCGCAGGCCCCTTGGCCGCGCGCATCCTCGCTGAAGTGATGGGCATTCCCGACGCCAGCGATGCGGACATGCAGCGCTGGTCGCAGGCGCTGATCGACGGCGCCGGCAATTTCGGCTGGACGCCGGGGCCGTTCGACGCGTCTGATATCGCCAATGCGGAGATGGACCGCTGCATCCGCGCCAACATGGAGCGCGTGCGCGCCGCGCCGGATTCCTCTGCGCTCTCCTTCATGGTCAACGCGAAGAACCCGATCCCCGAGAGCCAGATCATCGCCAACATCAAGATCGCGATCGGCGGCGGCATCAACGAGCCGCGCGACGCGCTGCTGACGATCCTCTACGGCCTGCTCACCAACCCGGATCAGTTAGAGGCCGTCCGCGCGCAGGACAAATGGCGCTCCGCCTTCGAGGAAGGCGTGCGCTGGGTGGCGCCGATCCAGGCGAGTTCACGCCTTGTCATGGAGGACACCGAGATCCGCGGCTGCCTGATCCCGAAGGGCGACACCGTGATGACCATCCAGGCCTCCGCCAACCGCGACGAGGAGCTGTTCGCCGACGGCGAGCACTACAACGCGCTGCGCGACCCCAACCCCCACCAGGCCTTCGGCAACGGCCCCCACCACTGCGCCGGCGCCCACCTCTCCCGCCGCACCGTCGGCGCGATTTTGCTGCCGATGCTGTTCGAGCGGTTTCCGCGGATGGAGCTGGTGGATGCGGCCAGCGTGCGGTGGCACGGGTTCGGGTTTCGGGGGCCGCTGGGGTTGGTGGTGAGGGTACAATGAGCTCGCATCAGTCGCGAAGTAGGCTCAGGACGAACACGGGATCGCTTCTGAAGGAACTCGAACGCATGCAATACGAAGAAGATGCAAACTCATCCCTCGCCCTCCTTTTTCAGTCGGTCTAACTTTCTGCCCATGTACCAACCCAACGCGGCTCCGAAGAAAGCCAAGACAGTCCAAGACTGAAATCCGATCGCGCCGCCTCGGGCTACAATCCCAACTCCACCGATTGAAAACCCAACTAACGCACCGACGACGACGCCTGCAGTTGCACACCAGAACGACGATCGCCGATTTCCAAAAATCAGTCTAAGCATCCATCCTCCAGAGCACGCGAACTAAGGTCACAGCTAAATTGATCGTAACGCCTCGTTCTGAAACACTAGTCTGTACGAGCGATGAACTTATTGGGAACGTACTCTATCCAAACAAGGCCGATTTCGGTTTATCGCAGTGATCTAGGGGCATGTACTCAAGCTGGCGGTGCCATCTCGCGGTAGCTCCAAACTGTGCACATCTGCCCTCTACTGTTGATGTCACCGCTCCGGGGCATTGACCACAACGTCGACATGTCGACATGATAACCTATGAACGATTCGAGTCGCACAAATCCCAGATCCACGCCCCGGCAAATCGTGGGGATTAGCATGGCCCCTGAGCTTGCAGCCGAGGTCAAGGCGGAGGCTGGCCGGCGCAACATGTCGCTGAAGAAGCTGTTCGAAGAATTGTGGGGGCTCTACCAAAAGAGCGGCAAGGACTTGAGCTGATGCCCGTCAATCTCGATAAGCCGCAGAATTGGAAAGCTGATATCGCCGCCTCGGTCGACATGTACAATACGTGGTTCATGAGGTTCGCGCCGAAAGCCTTCCGCGATACAAGGGTAGAGACGACGAAGTCGGTCGAAGCGACGCTGGCGGCGACTGACAACATGCGCGACATTAAGCCGGCAATCCTGCGACGGCACCCTGAGGTTCTGTCGACCCTGCGCATGTCGACCTGCCCTCCTTTAGCGGTCGACCGTCTGATTGGTCTATCTGGTGTCTCGCCGAACCTCGTCAAGACAATGGAAGACGACAAGCGGCTTCCACCGCGCATGTCGGCAGCACTCGCCGACGAGCAATTGAGCAAGATCGGCGACATCATCGAGCAGCTTGCCGACCCCGATATCTTCGTCTGGCTAAAGCGCACCGAAGGTCCAGAGCCGCCGGAGATTCACCGCGCTGCCACCATTATCGCTGATCGGCTTTGCGGATCAGTCGCGAATCCGATTATCCGCAATGCTCAGGAAAAGCGGCAGCTCGAAGCCATCAAGCGATGGCTGGAAGCGAGGGGCTACGCACAAGCTCCGGTGGGGACGCTTTTTGACCAGATGACCGCGGGAACGTTCAGTTTCCGAATGAATGTTCCGGTTAAGCTCGAAGGCTTAGCCCAGACGGTCAATATCCCCGTCGATGCCGTCATCAAGCCCAAAGGCTCCCCAAAAGGGGAACTGCCGATTTTCATCGAGGCGAAATCTGCTGGCGACTTCACCAACACGAACAAGCGCCGCAAGGAAGAAGCCGTGAAGATGTCTCAGTTACGCAGCAATTACCAAACTCCAACCCAGCAGGTGCGATTCAACTTATTTCTCTGCGGGTATTTTGATTCGGGTTATCTAGGATACGAGGCTGCCGAGGGCATTGATTGGGTCTGGGAACATCGCATAGATGACCTTGCTCAGTTTGGAATTTAGATGAACAAGCTCGAACAGAAACGGTTGGAACTCCAAGCCCAGCTCGATAGCGCCAAGAATGCGCGCGAGCGTAACAAGCTAGGTCAGTTTGCGACGCCGACAGCGTTGGCCGATGACGTGTTGCAGTACGCGCGGAGCCTGCTGCCAACTGAAACCCCTATTCGATTCCTTGATCCGGCCGTTGGCACTGGCTCGTTCTATTCAGCCCTCACACGCGCGATCCCGGCAGAACGCATTGCACGCGCGACCGGCATTGAGATTGACCCTCACTATGCGCTGCCGTCGCGTAAACTTTGGGCGGACTCGCCCCTAGAAATCAGGATCGAAGACTTTACCCAGATCGAAGCTGATCCGACATACAATCTGCTCATCTGCAATCCGCCATACGTGCGGCACCACCACATGCAGGCGGACTACAAGGCGCGATTGCAGCTTCGCACCGAACTGGCGTCTGGCAGCAAGATTGGCGGGCTAGCGGGACTTTACTGCTATTTTATGGGATTATCGCAGGCATGGCTGGCGCCTGATGCCATCAGCGGGTGGCTTATCCCAAGCGAATTCATGGATGTGAACTACGGCCGCGCCCTGAAAAGATATCTGCTCGAACGCGTGACCCTACTGCACATCCATCGCTTCGACCCAAACGAAGCGCAGTTCGACGACGCCTTGGTGTCCTCCGCAGTGGTGTGGTTCAGAAACGCACTGCCATCCTCCGACCATAGTGTGCGTTTCACCTTCGGAGGCACTCTGTCTAATCCCGCGATCGAACGTGATGTGAGCACTAAGGCGTTGACGCAGGAAGCCAAGTGGACGCGTTTTCCCGTTGCGACTACGCGGGCAAAGTCGAATGTACCGACGATCTCAGATTTTTTTAAGATCAAGCGTGGCTTAGCGACAGGCGACAACGGGTATTTCATTCTCAACAGGGAAACTGTGGAATCCCGCAATTTGCCGCGCCAATTCCTGCGGCCAATTTTACCGAGCCCTCGCTACATCGTGGACGATATTATCTCGGCCGACGACGACGGTCTGCCGCTGATAGAACGGCAGTTATTTCTACTCGATCCGCGATTGCCAGAAGACGAGATCAAAGAGAACTACTCGAGCCTATGGACTTATTTGCAGGAGGGGCGCGAGCGCGGCTTGAATGAGCGTTATCTCTGTAGTCATCGTAAGCTCTGGTATTCGCAGGAAGACCGACCTCCGCCGCCGATTGTCTGTACCTACATGGGACGTGGCGACGCTAAGAACGGCAGGCCGTTCCGGTTCATCCTTAACGAGTCGCAAGCGACGATAGCGAACGTTTATCTAGCGATGTATCCTACGCCCGTCCTCGAAGCATCTATACGGCGTGATCCGACCTTGCTGCGACAAGTGTGGGAAGCGCTAAATCGCATAACGCCCGAGCAGTTACTCGGAGAAGGTCGCGTCTATGGTGGTGGCTTGAACAAGCTAGAGCCGAAAGAATTGGCGAATGTGCCGGCAGGCGAGATCGCTGCGCTGTTACCTGACTTCGTTCAAGCCCCGAAACAGACCGACATGTTCGCGGTATCGGATGCAGCTTGATCATTAGCAGAACGACCGGACAAAAGAGCAGTCATTGGCGCAATGAAAGCAGCTGAGTCCGCTTGCGCCTGTAGGACAATTACGAGAGCTGGCAACGCCAACGTCGGCAAACGCTGCCGCCACATCAATCACAGATCTGCGCTACCGTCGGGACGCTTTTCGAGCTGCCCATGCTATGCTGCCCTATGGTAGGGGAAGTCTCGACGCGAAGCAGCCACTTTCACGAAGCCCGGAAAGGCGTTCGTCATACTGGTCTGTGTTTCGTCGTCGCTCCCTCTTCATTTGGATGGAGTGCGAGGCTTCTTGCTTTTTACTTTGGTTTCTATGCGCTTCACCATGGATTCGGGATAGGAGGAAATCATCGCCCGCAGCTCGGCCTTTGAGGGTTGCGTGGAGCCTGTCCCTACGGTGAGGTTGTCCATCTTGGCTTGCCTTCTTTGTTGCACAGCGCGATGAGCTCTATCAGCCGGTCGGTTACCCATGCCTTTTCCCCTTTTTGCAATCGTGCAGCAATGGTCTGCTACCGACCCTCGCTCGTGTGTGCTGCGCTAGCTTTCGAATTGGCGCTGCAGGATGTTGCACCATCATTTATGTCTCTGGGAAGGGAATTGAGCCTCAAGGCCAGTTCTTCTGCGATCAACGTGTCGCCGATGTTTCTGCCGTTGACGGTCAGGATACCGCATTTTTGGCCGCCATTGCACCGCTTAGTACCAATGGTGTTTTCCGAGTACGAGCGCATTTGTCATCGCGCATTTGGGTTTTATTTCCTATGGACCGGGTGAACAAAGGACCCTGCGCGTGCCCGCAACGACGGAGGCTATCGATTTTAGGCTTACGACCCCTTTGCTTCTTGTGGAAAAACCTTAAGTTGAGAGTATCGTCAATCTAATCACGGTGCCCTATGCCCGCATCGAAGCCGCCGCGCGTCACGTTTGATACTAACGTCTGCAATGTGATCCACAATCCCGACAGATGGCCAAGTCAGGTTGATCCTGACGACGCGCGGAAGATCAGGGCGGCTATTCAGGACGGTCGGATCTTGGGGTTCGTCTCAGAGGCAACCCTGTTCATCGAGTGTCTGAGCTTTGAGGACAAACTGGCTTACCTCGCCGTTGCCGGAACCGATAAGGCGCGACCGGCTCCAGACCCGAGAGCGGTCGCGCGGTTTGAGGATGTTGGTAAAGTCGGCGCGCGACTGCTTCACGCGCCGCTCATTGGAGGCGAGATTTTCATCGACGGCTTTCAGTGGGCGGGCGACGATGTGTTGACCCAAGAGGACCGACAGTCTCGATTTTCGGAGTTTTGTCGTCCGCTCGAAGGCAAAAAAAAGCTGCAGGACTATGGGGAGGCACTGGAGGCAAGGTTTCCATTGTTGTCTCATGGAACACCGGTGAAGGGACCGGCGACTTGGCTGTCGGCCTTTAAGCGGGCGTCGGACGCTGGCGAGAAAATCAGGAACGACGTGGGTCCGATCATAGGAGAGTGGTGCGACGGCCTGATCGTCGGCTCGCACTTTGCGTACGGCAACGACGTGTTCTGCACAATGGACGAGGGCAAGGGCGCAGGGGCAGACAGTCTTTTGCACCACAGCAAGCGCGAAGCCCTTAAAGCGCAGGGGATTGTCGTAATGTCCCCTGCCGAACTCGTGCGGTGCTACGCACTGTAGTGCGGTTCTTGACCTGCGCTGCTGTTTTAACGCCCAGAGAAGCACTGTGGTGACAGTGCATTTAACTAGACCACGGCGAGAGCGATCACGTCGTTGCCGACTTGACTCAAAGTCGCTGCTCGTCTGCTTTAAACTGCCCGTCGTGCCAATCTGTCGCATTCCGTCGGGCAACTCCGCCCTTGTGTCGTCGGGCAAATCAGATCGATGCTTCCCGCCGTCTCCTGCTCGCTGAAGGGGCGTTTCGCGATCGTCACGGACCGTGGAGCGGGGGATGCGGTGGCCGCCTGGGGTCGCAGTGCGCGTTTCGCGTGCGGACGAACGAACCCCGAGCGGACGGTCAAGCCGTGTGGTCCCGACACCCCGACGCTGGTGTCTTGGTCGGCGACATCCCGATGACGGGGGCAAGCAAGCCCGGTCCCCTGGGAGAGCACGGAGCAGCCGTTCAACCCATCGCGCAGGGAAGGCCGGTTGTTCGGCCAATCCTGTGGTGACTGCCGCCTGCTTTTCTTTCTGCAGGCGGGCCATGGGTGCGGCCTGCACCCGGCCTTCCCTGCGCCCTTCTTCTGGAGGGTGCCGAGATGAAGCAAAGCTCGGACGCGAATGTGCGCCGCGAGGCCGAGGAGCCGCGTTTGCAGGTCACAGATGAAGGGTTGAGCGCCGGGGAATGGCGCTCCCTAGGGGAATCGAACCCCTGTTTCAGCCTTGAGAGGGCCGCGTCCTAACCGCTAGACGAAGGGAGCGTGAGGTGAACCGCATAGCCTTGAACGCGCCGCGCCGCAAGACGGGGGATGGGAGTTTTTTCGGGTGGTGGTGGAGAGAGTCCCCGTGGGGACCCCCACCCCCGACCCCTCCCCGCAAGGGGGAGGGGAGTCGACTGCCCGAG
>NZ_JAUEUL010000006.1:0-334715 GCF_032487575.1 Bradyrhizobium sp. SZCCHNRI1009
TCCCACATCCTCCGCCGTCGTCCCGTGTGCCCCAAACCACTCCCTGGGGTTATGGGTCCCGGCGTTCGCCGGGACGACGGCGGTGGGTGGCGCAGCCTTCTAAAGCCACATCAACACGCCTAATCTGACCAACGACAGAACGGAGGAAACACATGAACAAGATGTTGAGCCGGGTCACCGGCGCGCTGCTGGCGCTGACGCTGAGCACCGGTCTCGCCAGCGCGGCCACCAAGGTCACCATCGCAATCGGCGGCGGTGCCTGCCTGTGCTATCTGCCGACCGTGCTGGCCAAGCAGCTCGGCGAATACGAGAAGGCCGGGCTCGACGTCGAGCTGGTCGATCTCAAGGGCGGCTCGGATGCGCTGAAGGCGGTGCTCGGCGGCAGCGCCGATGTCGTCTCCGGCTATTTCGATCACTGCGTCAATCTCGCGGCCAAGAAGCAGGAGATGCAGTCCTTCGTCGTCTACGACCGCTATCCCGGCCTCGTGCTGGTGGTGGCGCCGTCGCACAACAAGGAGATCAGCTCGATCAAGGATCTCGCCGGCAAGAAGGTCGGCGTCAGCGCGCCGGGCTCCTCGACCGACTTCTTCCTGAAATACATGCTGAAGAAGAACGGCCTCGATCCGTCGGGCACCGCCGTGATCGGCGTCGGCCTGGGCGCGACCGCCGTCGCTGCGATGGAGCAGGGCCAGATCGACGCGGCCGTCATGCTCGATCCTTCGGTTACCGTGCTGCAGGGCAAGCATCCTGACCTCAAGATCCTCAGCGATACCCGCACCCAGCACGACACGCTGGAGGTGTTCGGCGGCGAATATCCCGGCGGCGCGCTGTACTCGACGGCGGCCTGGATCGCCGGCCATGACAAGGAGGCGCAGGCGCTGACCAACGCCATCGTGGCGACGCTGAGCTGGATCCATTCGCATACGCCGGAGGAGATCATGGCGAAGATGCCGGAAGAGCTCGTTGGCAAGGACAAGGCGCTGTATCTCGCGGCGCTGAAGAACACCATCCCGATGTACTCCCAGACCGGCAAGATGGATCCGAAGGGCGCCGACGCCGTGCTCGCGGTGTTCTCGACCGGCTCGCCCGACGTCGCCAAGGCCAATGTCGACGTCAGCAAGACCTTCACCAACAAGTTCGTCGAGCAGGCGAAGGGCGCGAAATAGCGGATGACGGACGTCGTCATCCAGCGCGTCACCACGCTCGACCTCAAGGTCGAGCCGTGGGACTGGCCGTTCGCGAACCAGCGCCGCGACGACATCGCGGCGCATTTCGCCGAATGCCGGCGCGCGAGGCCCGGCCTGTGGAACGGCCGTGTGCTGCTCGGGCGCAATCCGCGCATCGCGGATGGACGTTTTTCGGCGAGCTATTTCGAGACCGATTTCGCGAGCCTGCTGGCGTGGCGCGACTGGGGCTTTCCGGATCGCACCGCCTTCAACGGCTTCGGCATGGGCGCGCTGCGGTCCGCGGACGGCGCCTTCGTGCTCGGCGAGATGGGCGCGCATACCGCCAATGCCGGCCGGCTGTACTTTCCCGCCGGCACGCCGGATCTCGACGACGTCAGCGACGGTGTGCTCGATCTCGCCGCCAACGTCGCGCGCGAGGTCGAGGAGGAGACGGGACTCGCGCCATCGGACTATCAGGCTGCGGCGCATTGGGACTGTGTCGTGACCGGCGCGTCGATCGCGCTGATGCGTGTGCTCGACGCCTCTGACATGGGCGAGGCTCTGCAGCGCCGCATCGAGGCCAACCTCGCGGCCCAGGACGAGCCGGAACTCTGCTCGATACGGCTGGTTCGAAGCAGGAATGATCTGACTGCGGCGATGCCGCGCTTCGTGACCGCCTTCCTCGAAACGCAATTCAGCCCCGGAGAGCCGTCCTCATGAGCAAGAAACCGCGCACGCTGGCCGATGAGCTCGATGGTTTCATCTCGCCGTTCCGGATCGATGGCGGACACAAGTTTCATCTCAAGTCGCACAAGACCAAGGTCAAGGGCGGCCTCGCCAAGGAAGAGGGCGAGGCGATCATCGAGCAGAACCGCCAGCGGCTCGCCGACTTCCAGGAGAAGCTCTACGCGCAGGACCGCTGGTCGGTGCTGGTGCTGCTGCAGGGCATGGACGCCTCCGGCAAGGACAGCGCGATCAAGAGCATCTTCGAGGGCGTCAATCCGCAGGGCTGCGAGGTCACCTCGTTCAAGCAGCCGACCTCCAAGGAGCTCGACCACGACTTCATGTGGCGCAGCGCCATCGCGCTCCCCGAGCGCGGCCGCATCGGCATCTTCAACCGCTCCTACTACGAGGAATGCCTGGTCACGCGCGTGCATCCGGAGATCCTGAAAGCGGAGAAGCTGCCGCCGAGGCTCGTCACCAAGAACATCTGGCACGAGCGCTTCGAGGACATCTCCGCGTTCGAGCGCTACCTCACGCGCAACGGCACCGTGATCCTGAAGTTCTTCCTCAACATCTCCAAGGAGGAGCAGCGCGAGCGCTTTCTCGACCGGCTGGAGGAGCCGGCGAAGAACTGGAAGTTCTCGATGGGCGACGTCACCGAGCGCGCGAGGTGGAATCGCTACCAGGCGGTCTATCAGGACATCGTGCGCCACACCTCGACGCCCTATGCGCCGTGGCATGTCGTTCCGGCCGACCACAAATGGTTCGCCCGTGTCGTCATCGGCTCGACCATCGTCTCCGCGCTGGATGGCCTGGACCTGCATTTTCCGCGCGTCGACGCCGGCTCGCGCGAGGAGTTCAAGGCGGTGCGCAAGGCGCTCGAAAGCGAAGGCAAGGGCGGCAAGAAGGGCTGAGCGCGAAGCGCTCATCGCACTCTCTCGTTCGTCCGTGGCACCCGCTCGTCAGCTCGTCATGCCCGGGCTTGACCCGGGCATCCATCCCTTCAACGGAAAGCCGTTCAAGGAGCTGGATGGCCGGGTCAAGCCCACGGCTGTCCGGTTCAGACAGACTGGACATGGTGCATGGCGTGGATTCTTCTGCGGTCTTGAGCATCGCCAAATGTTCGAGACACACCAGGAAGGTCCCGCCATGCCGCATCAGAATACAGTATTCCGAGACATTCTGAAGTTGGTCCCCTGGCATCGCTTCGAGGCGCTTGTGGACGAGCATGGCACGGACGCGCGGATTCGACGGCTTTCCACCAAAGACCAATTTGTGGCGCTGCTGTACGGTCAGCTTTCGGGGGCTTCCAGTCTGCGTGAGATTGTCACCGGGCTGTCGAGCCACACCGCGCGGCTTTATCACCTGGGTGGGGGCCCTGTCCGCCGCTCGACTTTCGCGGACGCCAATATGAATCGGCCTGCGGAGATGTTTGCCGCCCTGTTGGCCATCATGATGAAGCAGGCCCATCGCCGGTTACGCCGCAAGCTTGCCGAGACGACGTATTTGATTGATTCGACCAGCGTACGGCTGACAGAAGCCAGCGCTGGCTGGGCACGGTTCTCTACCGGTGTCTGCGGTGCCAAGGTGCATGTGATCTATGATGCCGACGCCGACCGGCCGATTTATGCGGCAATCAGCGGAGCCAACGTCAACGACAATACTGCAGCGCATCAGATGCCCATCGAGCCGGGAGCAACCTACGTCTTCGATCTCGGCTATTATGAATATGCTTGGTGGGCTCAACTGGACGCCGCCGGTTGTCGAATCGTGACCCGGTTCAAATCCAATACGCCGCTGCGGGTCGTGGAGGAGTTGCCTGTCATCGCGGATGGCAACATCCTCTCCGACCGCATCGGCTTCCTTCCACAACGCCAAGCCTACAGCCGCCGCAATCCAATGCAGACTGCGGTGCGCGAAGTGCGCGTCACCTTGGAAACGGGAAAGATCCTGCGCATCCTGTCGAACGACCTCGATGCCAGCGCTCAAGAGATCGCCGACCTCTATCGTCGCCGCTGGGCCATCGAGTTGTTCTTTCGTTGGGTCAAGCAGACCCTCAAGATCACCAGGTTCCTCGGGACTTCTGAGAACGCCGTTCGTATCCAGATCGCCGTTGCCCTGATCGCCTTCCTCTTGCTTCGCCTCGCGCAAGACCTTCAGAAGGCAATCCAAAGCCCCTTGGTCTTTGCCAGATTGGTCCGCACCAACCTCATGCATCGCCGCCCCATCGATCAATTGCTCACGGGGCCACCCCAACTTGCCAAAAACCCACAACAGTTGAGCCTCGCAATATGCGGAAGCTGAACCGGACAGCCGTGGGTCAAGCCCGGCCATGACGGATCAGTGAGTCAGGCGCTCGCATGGGCCCAACCTTGAACTGGGCGCCCGGACATAACGGTGGATTAGTGCTCGACACGCGAGAGATGCGAGCGTGAACACGCATGGCCCATCCGCTCGCATCAATCCCGCCATCTCACCTCACGCCGCGCCGGCTTGGCGTGTGTCCTCGTGCACCTGCAGGAACCGCTGCGTGAAATCCGCTGCCGGCATCGGCTTGCCGAAGTGATAGCCTTGTCCCTGCTCGCAGCCGAGCCGCAGCAGGAACTCGGCCGTCGCCGCGTTCTCGATGCCCTCGGCGATCACCGACAGGCCGAGCTGCTTGCTCAGGCTGACCGTCGAGCCGACGATGGCCGCGTCGTCGGCCTGGGTCAGCACGTCGCGCACGAAGGAACGGTCGATCTTCAGACCGTCGAGCGGGAATTTCTTCAGGTAGCTCAGGCTTGCATAGCCGGTGCCGAAATCGTCGAACACCAGGCTGACGCCGAGTGCCTGCAGCCGGTTGAACGTCTGCAGCACGCCGGGTTCGTCGTGCAGCAGGATGTCCTCGGTGACTTCGAGCTCGAGCAGGCGCGGCGACAGGCCGGTCGAGGTGAGCAGCTTGCTGACGAAGGCCGCGAGGTCGCCGGACTGGAACTGGGACGGCGAGAGGTTGACGCCGACGCGAATGTCGTGGCCGGCGAGCTGCCAGTCCCGCGCCTGCCGGCAGGCGGTGGCCATGACCCAGGTCGCAACCGCCTCGGAAAGATGCGAGGTGTTGACGACCGGAATGAAATCACCGGGAGGCACGAGGCCGCGGGTCGGGTGACGCCAACGGATCAGCGCCTCGGCGCCGATCACGCGGCCGTCCAACAGCTCCACCTGCGGCTGGTAGAACAGCTCGAATTCGTTCCGCTCGACGGCGAGCGCAAGCTCCGCCTCCAGCGTCAATCTCTGCTCGAGCTCGTGGCGGATGGCGCTCTCGAACAGCACATGGCTGCCCCGCCGGTCCGTCTTGGCGCGACAGAGGGCAAGGTGGGCATTGCTGAGCAGCTCGTCTGCCGAGTGCCCGCCCTCGGGATGCACCGCGACGCCGAGGGTGACCTTGACGCGCTGCTGGCGCGTGCCCGCGTCCAGCGGCGCCTCGAACAAATGCGACAGATGATCGGCGAGCTCGGCCACGGTGCCGCCGATGGCGGAGCAGGGAATGGCGACGGCGAACTCGTCGCCGCTGAGCCGGGCGACGCGGCCCATGCTGCCGATCTCGGTGCGGAGCCGCTCGGCCGCCGCGCGCAAGACGCTGTCGCCAAAGGCGTGGCCGAGCATGTCGTTGATGCGCTGGAAGGCATCGAGCCCGATCACCAGCAGCGCCACGCGGTCGGACGCGGCATCCGCGGTCGCGATCATGGCGGCGAGCTCGCTCTGCAGCGTGTTGCGGTTGATCAGCACGGTCAGCGTGTCGTGCTCGGCGAGGTAGCGGATGCGCTCGGCCTCGCGCTTGCGCGCCGAGATGTCGCGCAGGATCACGCCATATTGCAGGCCGTCGGCACCCTGCCAGGCGGAGAAGCTCGCCTCGACCGGAAACACCTCGCCGTCCTTGCGCCGGCCGTCGAACTCGATGGTGGATCCGCCGGGCATCAACGTCGCCGGCAGCGCCGCCTCCTGCTGCGGAAACAGGTCATGGGTGTCGCTGCCGTCGGCGCGCAGACGCGCGAAGGGCTGGCCGATGATCTCGCCGGCACCGTAGCCGAAGATCGCGACCGCGCCCGGATTCCACACCGTGATGCGCCGGTCGCGGTCGGTACAGACCAGCCCGTCGCCGATCGACATCGCGATCCGCTCGAAACGGCTCTCGGCGACGTGCCGCAGCAGGCCGCGGAAGTCGATCTCGTCGAGGGCCGTGGCCGCGAGATAGGCGACCAGCGCGATCTGCAGCATCGAGGTGTCGAGCACCAGGGCGTAGCGGTCGTGCAGCAGCAGCGCCACGGCCTCGATCAGGACGCTGATCATGGCGATCAGCAGCGCGCGCCGCGCCGCCGAGAGGTGCCGCCAGCTCGCCAGCATGATGATGACGATCAGCAGCAGGCCGCCCAGGGTGGCCGCCGTCGACGTCGAGAGCAGGGTGCGGTGCTGAATGATCGATTCGGCCGCCAGCGCCTGCAGCATGACGCCGGGCAGGACGCGGCCGTTCGGCACGCTGTAATAGTCGCCGAGCTCGATCGCGGTGGCGCCGACGATCACCCGCTTGTCCTTGATCCGGGCCAGCGCCGCCGCGTCGCCACGGAGGACGTCGACATACGACACCCGCGGCAGCGACGACAGATCGATGCCGTAGTCGACCAGGAAGGAGCTGTCCTTGACCGCATCGCTGCCGGCGAGGAACGCGCCCATGGATTGCAGGAAGGTTTTGCCCCCGCCGGTCTCGCAATATTCGCCGAAAGCATAGCTTCTGACGCGGCCATCGCGCGCCACCTCGATATTCACGAAGGCCGACCATGCGAGCTGCTCGAATTGCGGCAGCGGCCGGTTGAGGTGAACGGCGGTGTCCTTCCCGGCCGCATCGAGCTGCCTGAAGGCCGGCAACACGACCGAGCTCTTGGCATTCTGCAGCGCGGTCAGGAACGCCTGATCGCCGGCCGCGTCGGACGGTGTGCTGAAATCCACGTCGAAGGCGACGTCGCGGACGCCGGCGCGCTGCAACTGCTCGAGCAGGCGCGCATGCTGGGTCCGTGGCCACGGCCAGACGCCGATGGCTTCGATCGAGCGCGGGTCGATCGCGACCACCGCGATCTCGCCGCTGGCGGGGCGGTTGTCGAGGCGAAAGCGCAGATCGACGAGGGCGTTGCTCAACAGCTCGTGGCCGCCCGACAGGCCGACCGTCAGCAGCGCAACGACGACCAGAATATGCGGCATGAACCGCCTGAACGTCCCGTCTCTCGAATGACTGCGTGCCACGTCGATCCCAATCTCATCCCGCTCCGCGCACAGAGCCATCAGGATCCCTGCTGGCCTGCGCTCCCCCCATGAGCACGCATGACGTCGGCGTGACGCTCGATGGCGGATCCTCAGTTCTTGTTGTGACCGTAAGCGTAGGCATTGCCGTTGCCATGGTTGCCGCTATTGCCGTGACCGCTGTTTCCGCTGTTGCCGCTGTTGCCGTTGCCGCTGTTGCCGCTGTTGCCGTTGCCGCTGTTGCCGTTGCCGCCGTTGCCGTTGTTGCCCTGGCCGTTGTTGCCGTTGCCACTTCCGCCATTGTTGCCGCCGCGGCTGCCATCGTTGCCGTTGCCATTGCCGGCGTCGCCATTGCCGGCCGCATTGGCGCTGGCGGATCCGCTCGGCGAACCGATCGCCGCGGTGACGGCGGCCGCGATTGAGGAATCTCCCGACGAGCCGTTCGCGGTCGCCGAGTTGCTCGTCGAATTGCCGCTGTTGCCGCGCGCATCATTCCAGGCGGTGTTTCGTCCTCCACCGGCGGCCGGCGCGTGGGCGCCATGGGCAAGGCCGCGCGTCGCCTTCTGGATGTTCAAATTGACCTCGCCGATCGATGACGAGATCCGCACCACGCCGGGCTTCGCGCTGCCGAAGCCGGCCGCAGAATGCTGCTGAGCGGCGACCGTCGTGCCCGGACGCGCGGGCGGGCCGCTGGCGTTCAGCGCGTGGATCACGCTGCCCTTGGCCTCGCGCGGCGCCTGCAGGCCGTCGCGCGGCACCGGAACACGATCGATGGCGGAGGCGCGCGGGCGGCCCTGCTCGATCGGGCTGAAGGTGCCGGCGCCGGACAGGCTGAGGCCGGAGCGGCCGGTCGCAAAGGCGGTGGCGGCCTGGCCCGGCATCACCTGGGCGATCTGGCCGGTCTTGAAATCCGACACCTGCACCTGGCCGCGGCTGACCTCGACCTTGGTGCTGCGGCCGGAGATCGTGACGCTGAACTGCGTGCCCTTGACGACGGCGGCGAGATAGGGCGTCTCGACCTCGAAATGCTGGACGTTGCGCTTCTCGACGTCGAGCAGGATCGAGCCGGCGCGCTGCAGGATGGTCGTCGCCATGCCGTCCCTGGGCGCGGCGGGCAGGCCGACCTCGGAGTTCGGCGCGATCACGATGGTCTCGGCGCCGCGGGTCAGGCGGACGCGGCCGGTCGGCCCGGTCCGGATCGTATCGCCTGGCTTCAGCGGGTCCTCGCGACCGAGCGACACCTGCGCTGCGCCCTGGGTGGTGACCCAGACCTCACCGGACGATTTGCTCACCAGCCACGGCTCACCGTCGGCCGCGAACGCGGCCGGCATTGCACCGAAAAGGCACGCGGCGATCAGTCCCGGGATCAGGAAGCGCTTGGACGACATGGCAAGAACTCGCATCGTTGGCAGCTTTTGAAACTAATCGAAATGTTTCAAGAGACCCTTAGGAGTTGCAGCCGTGTTTCCCTCACGCATTTACGCTTCGTTGACCTTAACAAACTAGAAACGAGGGATGCGCGCTGGTTGTGTCGACGGAACTGGGAGGACTGCGGGTTGGCGCGACGGCGCGGCCGGACTGCCCGGCTCGCGACGGCTGCATGGAGCCGTGATCGCCGCCGGCATTTCCCTGTCCGCATCGCTGTTTGCAGCGACGGCCCACGCGCAGCAGGTCAGCCAGCCGGGCTTCGATCCGCGGCAGACCGAGCGCTATTTCGACGAGCAGCAGTCGCGGTCGACGCAGCCGCCGCCGCGGCCGCGTGCGCCGCAATTCGCGCCCCAGGGCGGCGGCGATCGCAAGCCCCTGTTCACCATGCGCGGCGTCACGCTGACGGGGGCGTCCGCGCTGCCCGCCGAGCAGCTCGCCGCGAGCTATCAGCCCTATCTCGGCAAGCCGGTGTCGCAGGCCGACCTCGCGGCGATCACGACCGCGATCAGCGATCAGTACCGCGCCGCCGGCTATCATCTCAGCCGTGCGATCATACCGCCGCAGGACATCCGCGATGGCCGGGTGCGGATCCAGATCCTCGAAGGCAGCATCACCGAGGTGACCTTGAAGGGCGCCGGCGCGGAAGAGTTCGGCATCCGGCCGATGCTCGCCCCCGTGCTGGCCGAGCAGCCGTCACGGCTGGAGACGCTGGAGCGGCAGTTGCTGCTGATCAACGGCCGCGGCGGCGTCCGTCTGGTCGATTCCGCGCTGGAGGAGATCGGCGGCACCACCGGCCGGTTCCGCCTGGTGATCGAGCTGCAGACCTGGCACGTCTACGGCTTCGCCGGCGTCGACAATCTCGGCTCGTCGACCGTCGGTCCCTGGCAGAACTACGCCACGGCCGCCTTCAACTCCTATCTGCTGCCGGGCGACACGCTCACCGCCAACCTGTCGACGACGCCGGGAGATCCGCGCCAGCTCGCCTTCGGACGGCTGTCCTATGAGGTGCCGGTCGGCACCGACGGCGCCTATGTCGGCGCCTCCGCGCTGTACAGCGAGGTGCGGCCGGGCGACCGGAGACGGCTGTTCAACGACAACACGGTGACCGAGACGCTCGAGCTGCGTGGCGGCCTCGTGCCGATCCAGTCGCAGCGCGCCTCGCTGAAGCTCAATCTCGCGGCGGCCTTCAGCGACGTGACCGAGCGCGACCTGTTCGGCATCTGGTATCGCGATCGCGTGCGGACGCTGACCTTCACCGCCGACTACCGCTGGAAGGATGATCTCGGCGGCGACAGCTACCTGACGGCGGCGTACCGGCAGGGCCTGAACGCGTTCGGGGCGACGCCGCTCGACGATCCCCTTGCGTCGCGCGCGGGCGCCTCGCCGAGCTTCTCGGTCTTCAGCGGCTGGTTCGCGCGCTATCAGAAATTGTCCGAGGCGTGGTCGCTGAAGCTCGCGGCCGCCGGCCAGCTCGCTTCGGGTCCGCTGTACAATTCGCAGCAGTTCTATCTCGGCGGCCTCGCCTATGGCCGCGGCTATGGCAGCGCCGAGATCAGCGGCGACAACGGCGTCGCCGGCACGTTCGAGGTCCGCTTCGAGCAGAAGCCGAACTGGCAATATCTCACGAGCTACCAGCTCTACAGCTTCTTCGATGCCGGGCTCGCCTGGAACGACGGCTTCCGGCCGTCCGACGGCGTGGCGCTGACCTCGGCGGGAGCCGGGATCCGCTTCACCTTCCCGAACGACTGGCGCGCCGATCTCGGCGTCGCCGCGCCGCTCAGCTATCGCGCCCCGGACAACACGACGCGCAGCGCGCGTCTGCTGCTGACGCTGTCGAGCGTGCTCAAGCTGTGCCCGCAGCGCGGGCAGGGACCCTGCATCTGAGAATTGGCGGGATCGGTGCGGCAGCGGGTGTCTGCTTCTCCCATTGGGCGAGGACGGATTGCATCAGACGCAATCGATGATGCGTTCATCGTGACTAGCCGCCTCCGGGGTACCGCGCCGTTGGGGTTTGTGAGGTCTCAGATGAGGCCGAAGGTGATCGCGATCAGGAAGAACACGATCAGCCCGACGCTGACCAGCTTGAAGATGTAAGCGGCCTCAACATCGCGCCCAAACCACTCAAAGTCTGGCCCCCATAGGACGGTTGCGACGAACCCCAGAACGAGGGTCGTGATCAGCAGGATCACGTAGACGGTGTCCATTGATTGAGCCTTCACTCGCGGACACCGAATGTCCCATCAGCATTCTGGTGATGTCCCGGAGGTCTTCACGCACAGTATCGGCATGCCAAGTTACCAACCTTGGCAGAAGAAGTTGTGTGTAGCAAATGCAACGCAGTCTGCCCGTGCGACCGATCAAAATCTCCGTGCCGAAGGACGCGGCCCATCAACCGGAGCTACGCACCGACCTCTCCCGATGGAGCGAGGCGAAATGAGAGCGTGGCTGACCGCTCGGATCAGCCAAGTGCTTCAGATCTAGACCGGCTTGCCGTGGCCGTGGAACAGCCGGCCCTTCTCGGTGATCAGGACGATGACCAGCGCGCTCGACGTGCAGGCCAGGAAGCCCGCGGCGAACGGCAGCGGGGTGCCGTCGAAGGCCTGGCCGACGACGGCGCCGGCGGCCATGCCGAGCAGGGTCGTGATCGAGCCGTAGAGCGAGGACGCGGTGCCGGCATTGGCGCGCTGCGGCTCCATCGCCAGCGCGGTGAAGTTCGCGAACATCAGGCCGAACGTGAACATCATGCCCGCCGACAGCAGCATGAACAGCCACAGCGGCAGCATGCCGAGAACCGCCGCGCTGAAACAGGCCAGCGCGATGACGACGCTGCCGACCAGCGCGCCATGCGAGATCATGCGCATGCCGAGCCGCCCGACGAGGCGGGCATTGAGGAAGCCGGCGACCGCGATGGTCACCGCGATCGCCGCGAAGGCGAGCGGGAAGTAGCGGCCGAGATGATAGACGCCGGTGAACAATTGCTGCGAGGACAGCACATAGCCGAGCACGGCGCCGAAGATGCCGCTCGCGGCGAGCGCATAGCCGAGCGTCTGGCGGTTGGTGAGGGTGTTGCGGAAGGCCGCGATGATCTCCTTGACCGAGAACGGCTTGCGCTCGCTCTCGGGCAGCGTCTCGGGCAGCCGCATCGCGGTCCACAGCAAGGTGACGATGCCGTACAAGGTCAGCACCACGAAGATGCCGCGCCACTGCGTCAGCAGCATCACAGCCTGGCCGAACGACGGTGCGATCACGGGAATGGCGATGAACACCATCATCGCCAGCGAGACCACGCTCGCCATGCGGCGGCCGGCATAGCAGTCGCGCACGATCGAGGTCGCGATCACGCGCGTCGCCGCGGTGCCGAGGCCTTCCAGCGCGCGCGCCAGCAGCAGCATCTCGAAGGACGGGGCGGCGATCGCGAGCAGGCTGGCGACCGCATACAGCACCATGCCGCCGATCAGCACCGGGCGCCGGCCGAAGCTGTCGGACAGCGGGCCGATCACGAACTGGCCGAGGCCGAAGCCGATGACGAAGGCCGACAGCACCGTCTGCAGCCGGTTGGCGATGTCGATATGGAACGAGGCGCCGATGTTCGGCAGCGCCGGCAGCATCATGTCCATCGCCAGCGGATTGAGCGCCATGATCGCCGCGACCACGATGACGAATTCGGTGAAGCCCATCGGCCGGTGGCGGACGATCTCGATGGTGTCGGCACTGGTATCAGCCAAGGCGCGGGCCTTCCAAGGTGTTGGGAATGCGGGAGAGAGTACCGATAGATATCGGGTTTGCTGCGTCGCACAAGGCGTGTTTCGGAATGGCTGCTCACCGGCGCCGGCGTTGGCGTGATTGTGACTGCCCGTGAGCCGCTGAAAATTGCGCCGGCGGCGCCGCGATGGTAACGGCCGTGTGATCGACGTCCGGATCCAAGCCCGCATGAAGACCTACAAGATCGTCGTCCATGTCCCGGAAGCGGCGGGTGACGCCGTGCGCCACGCGATGGGCGAGGCCGGCGCCGGCCGCATCGGCAACTATGATCATTGTTCGTTTACCTCGAAGGGCACCGGCCGGTTTCGCCCGCTCGCCGGCGCCAACCCGGCGATCGGCGCGGTCGGCCGGCTCGAGACGGTCGAGGAGGAGCGCATCGAGGCCGTGTGCGCCGGGGACAGGCTGAGGTCCGTGATCCAGGCGATCCGCAGTGCGCATCCCTATGAGGAGCCGACGATCGACGTCTATGCGCTCGAGAGGGTGGACTAGCATGCCGATGCTTCATCTCATGCTGCGCGGCTTCCGCACTCTCCTGATCGCGGCGCTGTTCGCCACGACCGCAGCGTCCGCGGCGCGGGCCGGCGACGCCGCGCCGGCCGACCAGATCTCGGCGTTCCGGCTCGCCCATGGCGAAGGCCGCGTGACGCGCGACGCGACGCTCGACCGCATCGCGATGGAGCAGGCGCGCGCGATGGCCGATAAGGACGATCTCAGCCACGAGGTGCTCGCTCCCTTCACCCGCCGCGTCGCGCCGTCGAAGGCCGGCCGCGCCGCCGAGAACATCGCCTACGGCTATGACAATTTCGACAAGACGCTGGGGCAGTGGATCAACTCGGCGGGGCACCGCAAGAACCTGCTGCTGCCGAAGGCGACCAAGGTCGGCATCGCCAGCGCAAGGAATGCCAGCGGCAAGCGCACCTATTGGGCGATGGTGATCGCGGGCGACTACGACGCCGAGAAGCCGAAGGGCGCTCCGAAGAGCAAGGGCAAGGCCGTGGTCGCGCAGACGGCGACACGATCCGGGAAGGGCGACGCCAGGCCGGTGACGCGCTGGGGCGCCAAGCCGGCGTCCTCCGCCAAGGACTGCCACCTCAGCATCAAGGTCATCGGTCTCTGCATCTGAGCGCAGGGCCTGCGGCCGCTGCTGAACGCGACGCCCGCCGCGCGATCACGTCGTTGTGCGAGGGAGGCTTGTTGCCGAGGCGAGTTTCATCGGATATGCAAGCAATGGTTGTCTTTTGGACAGCCAGTATCGTGAAGATTTTTCATCTCATTTTGAACGGAGACCATCATGGCAGTCATTGAGCAGACCTCGGCCACCACCAGCACTAATCCGCAGACCGTCTCGGCGACCTACCAATGGTCGCTCACGTCCTACGAGGAGCAGGGCAATCTGTGGCTCAAGTGGAGCACGAACGCGCCGTTCCGCGCGCAGCAGGGGCAGATCTCCGTCTACAGCGGCAGCAGCTTCCCTTCCGATCCTCAGAAGGACCGCAAGGCCTGGTCGTGGGACAACGAGCACGGCGGCGGCTCGGGATGGGACACGGGCTTGCGCTACGGCTCCGACTGGCATTGCGCCTGGATCGCCGAGAAGAGCCCGAACGGGCCCTACGCCTACGCGGTCAAGCTGATCACCAAGGTCGCCGCCTGACCTGAGGCGGCGCGAGAGGTGGGCTCGACGAGCCCACGTACTTCGCCGCGCTGAGACCTGTGCCTCAGCGCGGCTGCTTCTTCAGGTGCAGATAGCCGGGATCGAACTCGCCGATCGCGCATAGCCGCGTCCAGTCGTGCACCGTCAGCATGCCGCTGCGGAAATCGACCGCGCGGCTGGCGCGCAGCTCGAGCAGCGTGCGGTTGACCGTCGCGATCGCCATGCCCAGCGCCTCGCCGAGCTGCACCAGGCTGACCGGCAACTGCAACTGATCGTCCCGGACGTGTCCGAGCGCGCGGGCGCGATAGAACAGCTCGCAGAACATGTGCGCCATGCGCGCCGGCTTGCTCCGCGCGCTGTTGTTGGTGATGGCCTCGCGGAAGATCGACGCATCGATCAGCGTCTCGCGCCAGATCGCAAAGCCGAGCGTCGGCCGCCGGCTGATCGCGCGGGTCAGCTCCTTGTGCGCAATGCTCGCCACCACCGCCGGCCCGATCGCGCAGACGGCGTGATCCATGCGGTCGAGGAAGATCGCCTGGGCGTCGGGCCAGTCGCCCGGCATGTGAAAGGAGAGATACTGCCGCTGGCCGCCGGACAGCAGGTGATAGCGCGCCACCCATCCGGAGATCACGACGACGGAACGGTCCGGCTCGTCGCCCTGGCGGATGAGGTCCTCCTGATCGGCAAGCTCGCGCAAAGCGAAGCTGAAATGCCGGATCTCGGCGATGTCCTCGCCGGTCAGCTTCGAATGCTCCCTGAGCTTCTCGGTGACGATCCGGTCCGCATCCATGAAAATCGTACCGTCCGGGCGCTGTTTTGTATCAAATGAGACGACGGAGCCGGCGATGCCGACTAAGGTGGCTTTCAGCAGATGCGGTCGAAGTTGCCGGTCGCCGCATCGGGAGAACAGCCGTGCCCCACATCGCGTTCCTCTCCCGGCTCCGCCAATTGTTCGGTGGCACGGGGCCGCATATCGAAACCATCGCAGCTGCCCTCGCCGACGGCCGCATCAAGCAGCCGGCGCATCCGATGTCGGATCAGGAGCTGTCGCGCGCGATCCGCGAGTTCCAGAGCCGGCCGGCCTCGGAGGAGGCCTTGAGGAAGCTCGCGGAGCGGCTGGCGGCCGCGAAGCCCGACCGCCCCTCGTGACGGCTCTCATGACGATCTGGCGGGATCCGGCTCCAGCAGGAACAGCATCAGCCGCACCAGTTCGTCCTCGAGCTCGCGCGTGCCGACGAGGCGATGCTCGCGCATGAGGGCAGCCCGGATCGGGCCCAGCGCAGCGCGGACCAGGATGAAGCGGCGCGCGGCCGGCATCGCCTCGCTCCGCAAACCCACCGTCTGGATCAGCCGTTCGGTCATGCGGTCCACCATCTCGTGCAGCGCCTTCTGCAGCTCCGCGTCATTGCCCAGCAGGCCGAGCAGATAGCGCCGCACACGGTGACGGCCGGCGAACGGGGCGAAGCCCTGGCGCACCGCTGCGCGCACGATCGCCTCGCGTCCAAGCCCGCGATGCGCCTCCAGCGCCTCCCCGAACTCCGCCTCCTGGCGAGCGAACTCGCGCAGCACCAGCGCATGCAACAGTGAGGTCTTGTCCCTGAAATAGCTGTAGAGCGTGCCGATCGAGAAGCCCGCGCGCTCGGCGATGGCGTTCGTGCTCAGGCCCTTGCCGCCGCCGCTCTGCAGAAGTTGAGCGGTTGCCTCGAAGATCACGTCGAGGGTCTGCCGCGTGCGCTTCTGCACCGGGGTTTTTCGAAGTATTTCAGGAGCTTGCTGCACGGTCTGAACCTCGGCGGGCGGACGGGCGAAATCGAGTAGGCGTTGCTGCCGGCTCGGGTTAGATCAGAGCCCGCATGCAGGCGGCCGGACAATGAGTGGATGTGCTCCGGACCGGGCCTGCTTGCGCCGGGCTGAACCTCATTTGAACGAAGGACTGATTGCCATGCTGCGCGTCGCATTCCCGTTTGTCACATTCATCGCCGTCTCCCAATGTCTTCTGTCGCAGGCCGCGCTGGCCGGCAACCGCGCCGCCGCCGACAGCTGTGCCGCCAAGCTGTCGCCGGTGGCGAAGCAGATCTACGACGCGTCTGCGCCGGCCATCGGCCCGGACAGCGTCGTCAAGGACGTCATCGTCGAGCGTGTCAGGCCGCTGGTGATGGCCGGAAGGTTCGATCGCGACACTGCCCGCGCCAACGCCACGCCGGCCGGCGAATGCCTGGTGCTGCTGAAGTAGGTCGCGCCGCGCCCCGCAAGGTTTGGAGGCTGCGATGGGACATCAGGCCGCAGCCTCCCGGAGCAGGCGGCGTCGCTCCGGGGCAACCCGGCTTGGCAAGTTCGGCCGACTCGCGCATCACTAGGTGATGCTGGAGCTTCTCACCCGTCACTGGGTTGCCGGCGCCGTGTTCATGGCCGCGGCGCTGCTGGCGCTGGTGCCGCTGCTGGCGGCGGACTGGCCGCTCGCGCTGCTGCTGATCTTCCTGCATTCGCCGGGCTACATGATCCACCAGGTCGAGGAGCACACCGGCGACCGCTTCCGCAGCTTCGTCAACACCGTGATGTTCGGCGGCCGCGAGGCGCTGACCACCGGCGACGTGCTTTGGGTCAATTGCGGCGCGGTCTGGGGCATCGACCTGATTGCGCTCTACGTCGCCTGGATCGCCGGCCCGGCCTGGGCGCTGGTCGCGCCCTATCTGATGCTCGTCAACGCGCTCGGCCATATCGGCCCGGCGCTGCGTTTTCGCGGCTACAATCCTGGCCTCGTCACCGGCATCGTCCTGTTCATTCCGCTCGGCCTCGTCACCGTGCTGACGATCCCGGCCACAGCGGCGCAGCATGCCCTTGGCTTCGGCCTGTCGCTGCTGCTGCATATCATCATCGCCGCCAACGCGATCCGTCGCGCCCGCGGCGCCGGTCTGGCCAAGGCCTAGAGCGCCGAGCGCATCTGACATGTAGGGTGGGCAAAGGCGCGCCGTGATGCCACCGCGCGCGCCACAGCGCGGATTGATCCGCGACATCACGGCGCACCTTTGCCCACCCTACGACGCCACGTTACGACGTTCTCAGCCGCGGCCCTTGTTGTCGTTGTGGTCCTGATACTGCTCGGTCTCGACGCAGCGGCCGTCCTGGCCGCACTCGCGCGAGCTCTCGGTCTTGTCGCGGTTCGACAGCACCATGTTCTCGCCGACCGGCTCCTCCTGCAGGTCGGTCATCGCGCCCGAGCCGTCGCCCTTGGCCTTGATGCGCGGCGGCCGCAAGACGCATGAGCAGCTGCGCATGCTGGAGCGCAGGCCGTGCGGGGCACAGGGAGGTTCTCATCTGCTCGTGCGATCGCTCGTTCGTGACGGCGGCAGAGCGGTGCGACGGTTCCTTGCCTGATCGCCGCGATGCATCGCGCGGGGACAGTTCCGCGGCGAGCCTCGATGCGCTTGATCATCGGGATTATTGCGCTGCTGCGAGCTCCAGCTCGGCCGGCTTGCCCGGCCCGATCAGCGGAATGTCCAGCGTGATGCGCGTGCCCTGCTGCGGCCGGCTGTCGAGCTCGATGCGGCCGCCGAGCGTGGATGCCACGAGGTTGAAGGCGATGTGCAGGCCGAGGCCGGCATTGCCCTTCTCGCGGCGCGTGGTGAAGAACGGGTCGAACACCCGGCCGCGCACCTGGTCGCGCATGCCGACGCCCTGATCGGCGCAGACGATGCGCACCGACTCATCGCTGGGCTGTGCGACCTCCACGGTGAAGACGCCGCTGCTGTCGCCAGGATAGGCATGCGTCGCCGCATTGAAGGCGAGGATGCTGATGACCTGCCCGAGTGCGCCGGGATAGCTGGTGAGCACGATGCCCTCCGGGCAGGACAGCACGACCGTCAGTCCCTGGCGCACCAGCAGCGGGCGGAGCTTGGCGACGTGATCGGTCATCCAGCTTTGCAACTCGAAGGTCTGCAGCGCCTCGTTGGCCTGGTCGACGGCGACCTGCTTGAAGCTGTGGACCATCTCGGAGGCACGATGCAGGCTCTGCGTCGTCAGGTGCAGACCCTGCTGCAGCCGCGCGACGCCCCGCGCCAGATCCGAGCGCCGCACCGGGCCGCCGCCAAGCATGCGCGTGATCGCCTGGACGTCGCCTTCCATCGCCGTCGACGTGGTCAGCGCCAGCCCAAGCGGCGTGCTGACCTCATGGCCGACGCCGGCGACGAGCTGGCCAAGCGAGGCCAGCTTCTCTGCCTGCACGAGATGGGCCTGCGTGGCATGCAGATCGCGCAGCGAGGTCTCGGAGCGCTCCTTCTCCCGCTGCAGTGCCTCGGCAGTGCGGAACTGCTTGCGCGCCTGGTACTCCCGCGCCCCGACCGCATAGAGCGAGAGCAGGCAGGCATTGCCGACCAGCGAATGATCGATGAAGCGCAGGCCCGGCGGCAGCGGCTCCGTCGCGAGACTCTCGGCGACCGCCAGCGCGCTCCAGCTCGTCGCGCAGAAGATCGCGTAGGAGCCGGTACGCAGCGGCAGCATGGTGGACACGAACAGGATGACGATGATCATGCCGGCCGCGGAGTAGGTGAAGCCCGACGGCAGCACCCAGTAGATCGTCGGCAGCACGCAGCCGGGGATCACGCAATAGACCAGATGGATCGGCTCCGCCCATCGGCGCGCCGGCGTCGACAGCAGCGCCGTCATCGGCAGCAGCACCAGCATTGCGGTGCCGCCGCGGATCGCGAGCGTCGTTGGCACGATCTCGGGATAGAGCACGAAGTCCCACAAGGTGTAGCCGGCAAAGGTGAGCGCACCGAGCAGCATCGCGATCTGCGTCCAGGCGGTATTGCCATGAACAAATTGATCAACGAAGCGCCGCTCCTCGACGGCATCCTCGAAACGCAGCCCCAGCCGCTCCAGCAATCCCAACATTATGCCACCGCAATCGAAAAACGATCCCCCACCGCAGGACGAGCCGCGGCGGGAGGGCAGACATACACGAGATGAGCTGCTCGCGAAAACGACGGGAGATCGCAGCCGTGGCCTGCGGCACGCGGAAGGTTATTAGAACTGTTCCAAACTGTTTCCGGCCCGGTCTGGCGGTCCGTCAGCACCAAGGCATCCGGACTCCGCTGCTATCAGGAGATTTGGCGGAGCCGATCGGGGACTCATGGCGCCGCCTGACCTTCGATCGCCAGATCCTTGCCATAGCGGCCTTTGGTTCTGAACATCACCTTGTCGCCATCGAAGGTGAGCCGCCAGTTGCGCTCCTCGCCCTGGCCGATGAACTGCACGTCGATCGCGAAGGTCGTCGGATCGACCCAGTTGCCCTTCATGGCGCGGTAGACGTAGGGCTGCCAGGGGTGAGGTTGCGCAGTCGCTCGATAGAGGCCGTCGAGGCCGATCGGGCTCTGCAGATGAACTGTTCCCCCGTTGCGGTCTCGCGACGGGATGTCCCAGGTGACCTGCGGCTCGGGTCCGGTGAGGCTGAGGGTGATTGTGTTGATGCCGAGCGGGCCGGGCGGAAATGTGTAGGTCTTGCCCGAGATCGTCGCCGCGATATCCGGGACACTGCCGACCGTGCCTCGCGTCTCCGTCCCGGCCTCGCTGATGGCGGCCGCCAGAGCCTCCTTGGCTCCATCAGCGGCGGGCAGGGCCTCATTCGATTTCACCGTGGCCAGGATCTCATTCGCAAGCTTGCGGAACGGACAGAAATTGCGCGCGGTCATCACGGCCACGATGTCAGGGTCCGGCAGCACCATGATGACCTGGCAGTGATAGCCGACGGCCATGAAGACGTTCCGCTCCGGCAGGGCCCAGAACTGATCGGCATAGCGGAGCCCCGGATCGAACGTCGCGTTCATGCTGACGGTGGCGTGGTTGACGGCTTCGATCCAGTCGAGGGGCAGCAATTGCTGCTCGCCCCAGCGGCCACGGCGCAGATAGAGGTAGCCGATCTTCGCCATGTCGCGCGGCTTCAGCGCGAGCCCGAATCCGCCGCCGGAAATCCCCTTGGAATCCTTGAACCAGGCGTGCTCGGTGATGCCAAGCGGCGCGAACAGTCGTTCCCGGGCAAAATCCTCCGCGCTCTTGCCGGTGAGCTTGGTGACGATGGCGGAGAGCAGATGCGAGTTGCCGCTGTTGTAGTAGAACGTCTCGCCCGGCGCATGCGCCATCGGACGGTCGAGAACATACTGCACCCAGTCGGGGCTTCGTCCCATCTCGTACAGCGACGTCTCGGCGCCGCCGTTGTAGCCCTCGTCCCAGTCCAGGCCGGAGGTCATGTTGAGCAGATGCTGCACGGTGAGCGCCTGCTTGCGCGCGTCGACATTGTCGATCCTGCGATCCTTGAAGAAATCGAGCACCGGATGGTCGAGGCTGTCGAGCACGCCATCCTTGAGCAGCATCGCGATCAACGTGGCGACGACCGCCTTGGTCGAGGAGTTGATGATGTGCAGCTCGTCGTCCTTGTAGGGCGCGTAGGACGCATCGAGCACGACGCGGCCGTGGCGTGTGACCAGCAGGCTGTCGAACCTCATGGTCTTGCCGGCGGCGACGAGCTTCGTCAGCGCCGCGGAGTCCATGCCTTCTTCCTCGGGCGAGGCGGTCGCCCAGCCGGGCTGGGGGAAGCGGGAGAGGCTGGTGTCCTCCGCCGAGGCCGTGTCGGCGAAGAGACCAGCAAACAAGGCCGCCGCGACCAACAAGACGTCAATCCTGAGACGCACCATGCCGAACGTCCTCTGTTGAACATAGCGATGATACGGTATCAGAAGACCCCAATCCATCAAAGATTGTGTGACAATCATATTGCGCGCGGCAGCACCGGCGTATTGCCGGTGACAGGGTCAGAACCCGTCCGGCCATCTCTGAGCCGAGTGCATCACGGTCAGAATCTCGATGCCGGCCGTCGTCGGGCGATAGGGCACGATGTAGGGGACATCTGTGAGCACGAGCTCACGGGTGCCGGCCACGCGGCCGGGGCGTCCGATGTCGGGGCTCTCAGCAAGGGATTCGACCCGCAAAAATGATGCGCGCAACGACACGGGCGGCAGCTGCGGGATTGTCTTCGGCAATGTACGAGCCGATCTCATCGAGGCGCCGCAGCGTTCTTCTTGTCCATCGGATGGGACGTTGGCTCATCCTCGTCCGGCTGGCTTCACGTATTTGGCGATGACCTTCGCCACTTCGGCGTCGCTGGCGAAGTCTCCTTGCTCAGCTTCGGCCAGACCCGCCTCGATCTCGGCAAGTTGCCAGGCTTGCCGGTGCACGAATTCCTCAATGGCACCCGCAGCGACTTCGGAGCGCGGACGGCCGAGCCTCTCGGCGAGTTCGTCGAGCTTTGCAGACGTCGCATCTGAGACGCGGACAGTGAAGGCAGCCATGGGATTTGTCTCTCGGTTGGCGCGGGTTGTGTGTGAGACCAACCGTCCGGTCAACGGCCTCCGTCAAGGATCGTCGGATCGTCCGAGCGTTTTCGCGCTCACGCCCAATGCGCCCGCAGCGCCGCCGCGATGCTCTGTGGCCGCTCGACGATGCTCCAGTGCCCGGCGTCCTGCTCGACGTGCAAGGACGCGCCGTGGTGTTGTGCGAAGCGGCTGAGCGTGTCGAGCGGCACGTAAGGGTCTTGCGTGCCTGAGATCACGAGGCCGCGTCGCGGAAGCTGCGCCAGCCGCGCGATCCAGTCGCCACTGAAGCAAAGCCCGTTCGCCGAGCGATACAGCGCGAGGATCGCGCGCTTCATCGGCGACTGCCAGGCCGCGGCTTCACGTGCGGCGAGGTCGGCCGGCAGTCCGCTCTGGCGGAACATCCGCGCCATCAAGCGCTGCGACGACAGCGTCATGAAGATCTCGCCGAGGACCGGCGTGTTCCAGATCCGTGCGATACGATGGCCGCGATAGGCGGCATCGAGGACGCCGCCGGCGACGGCCCACGAGCGCACCAGCTCAGGCCGCAGCGACGCCGCACGCAACACCAGCAGTGCGCCCCAATCATGCCCGACCAGGTCGAGCGGCCCGACCGCCGCATGCTGCGCCTCCATCAGCGCGACCAGCCAGTCGGCGTAAGCGTCCTTGCTACATGCAAAGCCGGCCGGGGCTTCGCCGCAGAAGCCGGGCAGGCAGGGGACGGCAACGGTCTCCCCGAGCGCCGCGATCAGCGGCCCCCAAATCACCGGCGTGTCAGGGACGCCGTGGAGGAGGATACGGTTGGTCATGGCGAGACACAACCGTATCGCGTAGGAGAACTTGTCAACTTAGCAGAAACTGATTTAGCCGATCGGCAATTTTCTGCCGTCGTGCAGCAAGGAAATTGTCGTACTCGGCGACTTCTAACAATCTAAGGTCTGTTGGTATTGCTTGTGCATCGAAAGGTATCGTGCCGTGTTGTTGTATCAAGGGGGCCAAGTACTGCACAGGCGATTTATCGCTGATAGTCCGATTGGTTTTTCCTCCGATAAAAGCAAGGTTGGCGATATCATCGGCCTTACGAGCGCTGTGAATGCCCTTGAGTTGCTTCTTTGGGAAAATATGGTGAAACTGCAGTTGATGCTGCGCCCCGGTGTGATCGAGTGAGATGGTGAGATTTGAGCGCCAGTCCTTCGCTCCGTTTGAACGAAAGGCCAAGAACATTGTCTTAAACAGCGCGCTCCGCTGATTGCGGCCTTCAAGTTCTTCTGGCGCAATGTCGAGACGACCTACCTGCTGCTTGAGGCGATCAATCAGTTCTGGTCCCTTGCCGCCATTGCGAATGTTCGCGAGATCTTGGTCAAGTATTGTCTCGCTCGACCCGCGAGAATAGCGACCCTTTGCATTTGCCAACAGGACCCAGCGGCGCAGTTCTCTTTCTTCAAGATTGTCGATCTTGTAGTCTGTCTTAAGACCATAATATGCAAGCGTGATTAGGATGAACGGAGATGAAAGCAGTGCGGGAGAATCTATTCCGGCATTACTCTTAAGGAAGTTAATGGCGAACTGCATCCCCTCGCGCGCTTCTTTCCAGGCTGTCTGCAATGTTTCAAGATTGAGCTTGCCGACAGTCAAGAAGCGTGATTGGCCAGTGGCGAAAGCCACTAGGTTTTTCAGGTGTAGGCCAAGATCTAGATCGAAGCCGAGATTGGTGCACTGTTCCTGAAAATCAAGGAATATCTGGAGCGAGTGTCGCCACTTTGCGGTGATCTGAGCCAGAGCCAAATCTGAGCTGCGCAACTTTGCACCAAGCGAGTTGACGCGAACAAAGATCTCGGTCACTTCGTTGTAGGAAAGCGCACGTTCTAGGACGTCCATTCTGTACATATACTTCCGGATACCTCGCAATCGAGCGAGCCGCTGACTATATTTTTCGTATCGAGGATCGTCGAACCCCGTGACTCCTGCTGCTCGGAGAAATTGCGCGTCCGCATCGACTTTGAATACGTCTGACACCTTTACCCATTGCGGGAGTTGGGCGAGCTTTCTGGTGCTGACGACGAACGTCATTCTATTGAAGCGCTCTTGTAGTTCGTCTTCGGTGCTGTCGGTCTCATCTTCAGTTATTGGTGTGCTATCCTCACTGTCCTCATCCTCGCCGTTTTCCTCCACTTCCGTAACGAAAGCCAGTGTTTCCGGGTGTTCGAGATTGAAAAGCAGCTCTATAGGCCTCCTGCGTCCGCGCACGGCAACAGGTTGCCCACGGATAACTGCAGAAAGCGACGTTAGGCGCTGTTGGCCGTCAAGCAGCAGGCGCACACTCTGATATGGATTTCCGGCTTGTGATACAGCAAACTTGCGAAGAGGAACTTCTTCGTCCGTTTCCCAAAGCAAGATGGCCCCAGATGGGTAGCCCCGGTAAAGCGAGTCCATCAAGTCTCTTACTCGGGGTGATCGCCACACATATTGGCGTTGCATTTCCGGTAAGCGGAGTTCGCCCCGCTCGATCATCCCCACTAACTCCTCGACTGAAGCTTCTGCCCGAGCCATTCCAGTGTCCCACTAAAATCTTCATTGCTAAAATTGTGACCGAGCAAGTCTGGTAGTCGACAGGTCCGGTCAATCTTCCAGATCGAGCTCAATATTAACTTTCAACTTAGTCGTGTATGCAATCGAATTTTTTTTCTTTCCTTTTTTCAGAAATCGTGTTTTTATGCGCCATCCCGCCTCATCGGAGAGGGGCGTACGCGTCGTCACGATACGTGGAGTGCGGGGAGCGATGGCCGTGAGGCGCCAGTGGACGACTGGCGGTTTGCGGACGGCGAAGTCGTGTGGTCCTGGCGCCCCGAAGCTGGCGTCAAGCCGGCGGCGTTCATGACGAGCGCGCCGGTGACGGGGGCAATCAAGCCGGTCCCCGGGGAGCAACTGTCTTTTTTGTAGACCGGTGATCGGCCGGCCTCAAGGCTGGCGCGAAGGCGCGCCACCGCCTTCGGCGGCTGACGGCCTTGACCCCGTCCGCTCGCCGGTCTGTTGGCTTGGCGTGCGCTCGGGCGGAGCCCGAGCGGCTATGAGGCGCTCGACCCGTTCACAACGTGGAGCGCCGGATTCCACTTTTGGCGGCGTTTGACCATGACGTTGAGAATGCAGATCAGCTTGCGCATGCAGGCGGTCAGCGCGACCTTCTTCAACTTACCTTGGGCGAGCAGGCGCTCGTAGAAGGCCTTCAGGACTGGATTGCACCGCGTCGCGGCGCCCACGCAGGCCATGTAGAATGTGTTGCGAGTTCTGCGGCGTCCGCCCTTGACGTGCCGATCCCCGCGACGCCGGCCACTGTCATCATCGTACGGCGCAACACCCAGCAGCGCCGCGACGGCTTTGTCGCTGGTCTGGCCGAGCTCCGGCATGGTTGCTATCAGCGTAGCACACGTCGTGCGGCCGATGCCCGGAACGCTTTCGATGATCTCGGCGAGCTCCGCAAAATGCGGCGTGCTTTCGATCAGGGCGGAGATCTCTGCCTCGAGCTCGGCCAGCTCGGCGCTGATCGCCTTGACGATGCGCGTATGCAGACGCTGTACTTCTACAGGCAATTTATGCTCGCCCTGGTTCTTCAGTCTGACCAGCATATCTTTCGTCGCTTGGCGCACATTGACCATCTGCTGAAGCTTCTCTCGGGCGGCATCGTAGGCTTGCACCGCAGCTTCGTTGAAGGTCTCGGCGAACCAGGCGATCGTGTCCGCATCGATACTGTCGTTCTTGGCCAGGCGCCCGGCCGATTGAGCGAAGCTCCGCACCCGCTTTGGATCGACGATACGAACGTCGATCTTGGCGGCTCGCACCAGTTTGGCCCACTCCCGCTCGTAGCCGCCGCTGGCCTCCATCACGACCTTGGTGACGCCGTGCCGGCGCAGCCACGCCACGAAGTCGCGCTGGCCTTCCTTCGTCCTTTCAAACATCTGCTTGGACCCGGGCGCTCGGGTACAAGCATCGACCTTATCCTTGGCGACATCGACACCCGCGACAACGAGATCATTCTGTGCCATCATCCAGCTCCCTTCCTTGCAAGGTGCGGGCTCGAAGCCCGTGCAACTGTTCGGGTTGAAGGAAGACACCGGACCTGTCCCACGCTCCCCGACAGGCTCTAGGGCCTTTGAGCACGATCGGGCTCAGATCCAGCGACGGGCGGTTGGTCAGAACCGCCCGTTCGCACATTCTGGCAGGTTTCGAACACACAAGAGCACGAAGTAAGCCGTAAAGCCGTAGCGCAGGGAAGGCCGGGATGTCCTGGCCGAGCCTGTGGTTCCTGCCCCGTGCACTTCTTTCCGCACGGGGGCCGCGGGTGTCGGCAGACGCCCGGCCTTCCCTGCACCCTCGAATTGCAGAGGGTTTGATGTCGAGGATCAACCCGGGCGCGGCCGTGCTGCGGGGATGATGAGGTGCGTGCTGATGCAGATGCCGACACCGCCAACCACACCCTCACTGTCATCCCGAACAAGCGCGCGGCACGCGCGCGCCGATCCGGGATCCGTAACCCCAGGGGAGATCTGCAAGGCGCGATGGCCGCTTCATCCCATCCAGCCACACCCGTCACGGCGTACGGATCCCGGGTCGGCGGCCACCAACGCTTCGCGCTGGCGGCCTTGGCCGGGATGACACCGTTTGTGTGGTGGGCCGGTGCTGGCCGATCGGGACCCCTGCAGATGCCGACACCGCCAAACATGCCCTCGAGGTCGGCCCGGACGAGTGTGCGGCAGACGCGCGCAGATGGATCCATAACCACACGGAGATTCGCGACGCAGACGCCGCAATACGTCACCCCTTCTGACCCTTATTCGGCGTTGCGACGCCCTCCCATTCCCGGTAAAAGCACCGTCGAGGGCACCCCGGCAACGATCCATCAATGGTTTTGCCGCACAGTTTTTGTGTCTTCGCAAAAGGGTTTGGCAATGCTGATTCGCAGCGCAGAGATCGAGGCCATCGCCGGGGCAGACGCCCGGTCGATCGCGCTCGCCCCGCTGCCGGCTCGCGGCCTGACCGGCGCGCTCGAGCTTCTGCTTCTTAGCTGCCCCTGAGGGCCGGCTGGGCGGGATGCGCCTGGGCACTCAGGGGGCTGCTTCGGACACCGAAACACCCTTCAGCGCCCAATGTTCAGAGATCCTGACCGACAAGCGCACCACCCGACAAAATTCGAGGAAAGCCAATGTCCAATCCCGTTCAGTCCGACAAGGACCGCGTCGTCATTTTCGACACCACCCTGCGCGACGGCGAGCAGTGCCCCGGCGCCACCATGACGTTCGAGGAGAAGCTCAACATCGCGGCGATGCTGGACGACATGGGTGTCGACATCATCGAGGCCGGCTTCCCGATCGCCTCCGACGGCGACTTCGAGGCCGTCAACGAGATCGCGAAGCGCTCGAAGAACGCGGTGATCTGCGGCCTGTCGCGCGCCGGCGCCAAGGACATCGACCGCTGCGCCGAGGCGATCCGCCCGGCCAAGCGCGGCCGCATCCACACCTTCCTGTCCACCTCGCCGGTGCACATGAAGTACAAGCTGCAGATGGACCCGCAGCAGGTGTTCGAGCTGGTGGTCTCCTCGGTGACGCGCGCGCGCAATCACACCGACGACGTCGAGTGGTCGTCCGAGGACGGCACCCGCACCGAGTTCGACTTCCTGTGCCGCTGCGTCGAGGCCGCGATCAAGGCCGGCGCCACCACCATCAACATCCCGGACACCGTCGGCTACGCCGTGCCGGAAGAGTATTACGACCTGTTCAAGCGTGTGCGCGAGAGCGTGCCGAACTCCGACAAGGCGGTGTTCTCGGTCCACTGCCACAACGACCTGGGCATGGCGGTCGCCAACTCGATGGCCGGCGTGCGCGCCGGCGCCCGCCAGATCGAATGCACCATCAACGGCATCGGCGAGCGCGCCGGCAACGCGGCCCTGGAAGAGGTCGTGATGGCGATGCGCGTGCGCAACGACAAGCTGCCGTTCTGGAACAAGATCGACACCACGCAGCTGACCCACGCCTCGAAGGTGGTGTCGGCCGCGACCTCGTTCCCGGTGCAGTACAACAAGGCCATCGTCGGCCGCAACGCCTTCGCGCATGAGAGCGGCATCCATCAGGACGGCATGCTGAAGAACGCGCAGACCTACGAGATCATGCTGCCGGAGACGGTCGGCGTGAAGCAGACCTCGCTGGTGATGGGCAAGCATTCCGGCCGCCACGCCTTCGTCCACAAGCTGGAGGAGATGGGCCACAAGCTGTCGAGCAATCAGGTCGAGGACGCCTTCGTCCGCTTCAAGGCGCTGGCCGACCGCAAGAAGCAGATCTACGACGAGGACATCGAGGCGCTGATCGACGAGGGCATGGTGAGCGCCCATGACCGCATCAAGCTGTTGTCGCTGTCGGTCATCGCCGGCACCCGCGGTCCGCAGCGCGCCACCATGAAGCTCGACGTCGACGGCGTGACCAAGATCGAGGAGAGCGAAGGCAACGGGCCGGTCGATGCCGTGTTCAACTGCATCAAGTCGCTGGTGCCGCACGAGGCCAAGCTGGACTTGTACCAGGTCCATGCCGTGACCGAGGGCACCGACGCACAGGCCGAGGTCTCGGTGCGGCTGTCGCAGGACGGCCGCTCGATGACCGCGCGCGCGGCGGATCCGGATACGCTGGTGGCCTCGGCCAAGGCCTATCTGGGGGCGCTCAACAAGCTGGTCATGAAGCGCCAGCGCGACGTGGCGCAGGGGCAGGGCGCGACGGCGGCAGCGGGCTGATCGACAACGTCATTCCGGGGCAGCCGCGAGAGCGGCTGAACCCGGAATCCGGAGCTTGGTTTGCACCCTGCTCTGGCCATATCGAGGTTCCCCGATGCGCAAATTGCGCATCTGAGGTTCGGCGCTTCGCGCCGCCCCGGACGACGCGAAGATGGTGCGTTGCAGCACGGGAATCCCCGGCTCTGCGGCTAACGGTCAATGGCATTCCGGCCGGCGACCCGCTAACAATGTCCCTGGCATACAAAGCGGGGGCATCATTGCAATGTCCCCCGAAACGTCGGGAGGACACCTTGCACTTCAAGTTTCGCCATGTGATCGCCACCGCCGCCTCGCTCGCGGTGTTCGCGCTGGCCGGCCCGGCCCTGGCCGCCGACAATCCGATCGTGATCAAGTTCAGCCATGTGGTGGCCTCGAACACCCCGAAGGGCCTCGCCGCCGACAAGTTCAAGGAGCTGGCCGAGAAGTACACCGACGGCAAGGTCAAGGTCGAAGTCTACCCGAACTCGCAGCTCTACAAGGACAAGGAAGAGCTCGAGGCGCTGCAGCTCGGCGCGGTGCAGATGCTGGCGCCGTCGAATTCCAAGTTCGGCCCGATCGGCATCAAGGAGTTCGAGGTGTTCGATCTGCCCTACATCCTGCCCGACCTCGCCACCCTGCGGAAGGTGACCGACGGCCCGCTCGGCGCCAGGCTGCTGAAGCTGCTCGAGCCCAAGGGAATGATCGGGCTGGCCTACTGGGACAACGGCTTCAAGCAGATGAGCGCCAACAAGAAGCTCGTCGATCCCGCCGACTACAAGGGCCTGAAGTTCCGCATCCAGTCCTCGAAGGTGCTGGATGCGCAGTTCCGCACGCTCGGCGCGATCCCGCAGGTAATGGCGTTCTCGGAAGTCTACCAGGCGCTGCAGACCGGCGTCGTCGACGGCCAGGAGAATACGCCCTCGAACATCTATACCCAGAAGATGCACGAGGTGCAGAAGTACATCACGCTGACCAATCATGGCTACATCGGCTACGTCGTGGTCGTGAACAAGAAGTTCTGGGACGGCCTGCCGCCGGATATCCGTGCCGCCTGCGAGAAGGCGATGAAGGAAGCGACCGCCTACGGCAACAGCCAGTCGGCGAAGGAGAACGACGACGCGCTCGAGGAGATCCGCAAGTCCGGCAAGAGCGAGCTGGTCAAGCTGACGCCGGCCCAGGACGAGGCGATGCGCAAGGCGATGATGCCGGTGTACAAGGACGTCGCGGGGCGCGTCGGCCAGCCGCTGATCGACGAGTTCCTGAAGGAGACGCGCGGCTCGACCAACTGATGGCGTGAGGCGAGCGGTGCGCGGGCCATGGTCCGCGCACCGAGGGGGCGACGCACTCGGCGCGCAAAAAGGCAGACGGCGCAGCCAAGCGCCGCGGACGTTTGATTGTGGGGGAGGGGACTTGGGCTTTCTATTGCGCATCCTCGATCGGCTCGAGGAGATCCTGATCGCATTTCTGATCGCGGCGGCGACCTCGATCATCTTCGTGGCCGTGCTGCACCGCTATCTGGTCGGCGTGCCCTTCCTCTATCCCATCCTGTTTCCGATCGACCTGTCCTGGGCGCAGGAGCTCTGCATCTACATGTTCGTGTGGATGGCGAAGTTCGGCGCCGCCTATGGCGTGCGCACCGGCATCCATGTCGGCGTCGACGTCGTGGTGAACATGATGCGGCCGTCGCTGCGCAAGGTGACGATCCTGTTCGGCCTGCTCTGCGGCGCGCTGTTCACCTCCATCATCGGCACCATGGGCGCCAAGTTCGTCTACGGCCTGTCGCAGACCGACCAGGTGACGCCGGACATGGAGCTGCCGAGCTGGCTGGTCTATCTCTGCATCCCGCTCGGCTCCTATCTGATGTGCTTCCGCTTCCTGCAGGTGGCCTGGCACTATCTTCGCCATGACGAGCTGCCGCATCACGACCACGCCTATGTCGAAGGCGTCGACCCGACGGCGACGGAGGCGCTGCGATGAGCAGCCTCCTCATCTTCAGCCTGCTCATCTTCCTGATGCTGACGGGCATGCCGATCTCGATCGCGCTCGGCCTCACCGTGCTGTCGTTCGTGTTCTTCATGACCAACGTGCCGACCGAATCGGTCGCGCTGAAGCTGTTCACCGGCATCGACAATTTCGAGATCATGGCGATCCCGTTCTTCATCCTCGCCGGCAATTTCCTGACCCATGGCGGCGTCGCCCGAAGGATGATCAACTTCGCGACGTCGATGGTCGGGCACTGGTATGGCGGCCTCGGCCTAGCCGGCGTCGTGGCCTGCGCGCTGTTCGCCGCCGTCTCCGGCTCCTCGCCGGCGACCGTGATCGCGATCGGCTCGATCATGCTGCCGGCGATGGTCAAGCAGGGCTTTCCCAAGCGCTTCGGCGCCGGCGTCATCACCACCTCGGGCGCGCTCGGTATCCTGATCCCGCCGTCGATCGTGATGGTGGTCTATGCGGTCGCGACCGGCGGCAGCATCGCGCTCGATCCGGCCGGCCACCGCGTGTCCTCGGCCTCGGTCGGCCAGCTGTTCATCGCCGGCGTGATCCCCGGCCTGATGCTGGCGAGCCTGCTCGGCTTCACCACCTTCTACCGGGCCTGGAAGAACGACTACCCCCGGATGCCACGGGCAAGCTGGGCCGAGCGCTTCACGGCCTTCCGCAAGTGCGTGTGGGGTCTGCTGCTGATCGTGATCGTGCTCGGCGGCATCTACACCGGCAAGTTCACGCCGACTGAGGCCGCGGCCGTCAGCGCCGTCTATGCCTTCGTCATCGCGGTGTTCGTGTATCGCGACATGTCGCTGAAGGACGTGCCGAAGGTCTTGCTCGGCTCGGCCAACATGAGCGCGATGATCCTCTACATCATCACCAACGCCGTGCTGTTCTCGTTCCTGATGGCGAACGAGAACATCCCGCAGCAGATCGCCAACTGGATGGCGGCGGCCGGCGTCAACTGGATCGTGTTCCTCCTGGTCGTCAACATCCTCCTGCTGCTCGCCGGCAACGTGATGGAGGCGACCTCGATCGTCTTGATCATGGCGCCGATCCTGTTCCCGGTGGCGGTCAAGCTCGGCATCCATCCGGTGCATCTGGGCATCCTGATGGTGGTCAACATGGAGGTCGGCATGTGTCACCCGCCCGTCGGGCTCAACCTCTACGTCGCCTCGGGCATCGCCAAGATGGGCATCACCGAGCTGACCATCGCCGTCATGCCCTGGCTGCTGACGATGCTGGGCTTCCTCGCGCTCGTCACCTACTTGCCGGAAATCTCGCTGTGGTTGCCGCGCATGCTGGGGATGCTTTGAGGCGCAGACATGAAATGACACCGAATTGCAAAAACAGAAAGGTATTTGAAGCAATTACATCTTCGTAAGGTCGTACACTCTGTCCAAACTGTAAGTTGAAGGTGCGGAACGGCGGGCTCATGCTGATCCGACTTTCCAAGGAGGTTGGCATGAGAAGGTTCACCATCGCCGCTGTCGCCGTGCTCGCCATCGCCGGCTCGACCGCGGTCTACGCCCAGCGCGGCTGGTTTCATGATCACATGCATCATGCGCGCATGAATCCGGAAGATCGCGCCGCCATGCTGGATGCGCGCATCGCTTCCGTCCATGCCGGCCTGAAGCTGACGGCGGACCAGGAGAAATTGTGGCCGCCGGTCGAGAGCGCGGTGCGCGATCTCGCCAAGCTGCGGTTCGACCGCGCCAATGCGCGGATGACCGACGCAGCCCAGGACAAGGACATCGATCCCGTGGCGCGGCTGCGCGAGCGTGCCGATACGATGGCGGTCACCGCGGATGCGATGAAGAAGGTCGCCGACGCTGCCGACCCGCTCTACAAGACGCTCGACGACGGCCAGAAGCGCCGGCTGTCGATGCTCACCCGGCCGATGGGGCGCATGATGGGAACGGACGGTCCGCGCCATCACCGCTGGATGGAGCGCGGCGAGGGCGGCATGGAGGACGATCCGCGCTTCGGCGGGCATCGCTTCGGCCCGGGACCGATGGGCCACATGGGCTGGTCCGAGGAGGAACGCGAGTCCGGACGGCTCTGAGCGCCGGTTAACGATCCTTCTGATTTCACTTGGGGAAAACCGCCGCCCGCCGGCGGTTTTTCTGCATCGAAAGTGACGAAAAATCGTCATGGATCGCTGGACATCCCGGAATCGCTTTGCTAAACGACCGGCTCTCGCGGAAGGCTTTCTCCGGATGCAAGATCCGGGCGCATAGCTCAGTTGGTAGAGCAGCTGACTCTTAATCAGCGGGTCCTAGGTTCGAGCCCTAGTGCGCCCACCAAGCCTTCCAAAGATGTATGGCCAATCTGCAAAGCCATTCCGACAAGCGGGTCAGCGGCTATTCCGACACGCCGGCTGCTTCTGTTTGCTCCTGCCGCCGCTTCTTCGACCTGAGATCAACTGCTTGCGGGTCCGTTCTGGATAGGTCGGTAGCTGTCGACTTGAGCAGTGGCGGCCCGCGACACGCAGCTCGGCGTCTGTCAGATCGCGGATTGCGGTCGGGTCCCCGGGCGTGGTGTAACTCGGTAGAGCAAAGCCGTTCGCCCGCGCGCTCCCCTTCGCGTGCTCGCGGAGAAGGCCCCGGACACCGATCTTCTGCGCGAGTGATCGGCTTTGCTGCCCATCGCTTGATGGAGATGGAGGACGCCGGGCTGACCGGAGCGGCCAACGCCACGCCGGATGGTCGAGGCGCTGACGGCCGTTGTCCAGGAGGCCTGCGTACACGAGGGCGTTCGACCCGCTCGCGTTCACTTCGTCACATGTATGGCCCAACGCGTCCTGTCGGACGATATCGTTCGGCTCGCGCACGCCGGTGTACGCGGATGGTTGCGAGCCGTCGGCGCCGAGTGATCCTGAGCGGTACGACCTATCAGGAGCTGGCCGCCAACGTGGCCGAGGCCCAGGGGGGGCCGCTTGCCGCCCTGCATTACTTCCCCGTCAGGGCGAACAACCATATCCTGCCGATTCTGTTGCCCCCGAGTTTGGTCGAGTCCTTGTGGTCAGTCGCCGAGTGGTCGCACTGGCGCCTATTGAGGCCGGCCTATGATGAACAGCGCCGGGTTCTGCGGCTTCCGGACTCCAGAATTCGCGCCGTGCGCCGTATCGTCGAATCGGGCGCGCTGGAGATTCAAGCCTATGACAAGGTGTTTTTTCCCGGACTCAAGGCGCGATGGGACTGGGAGAGACCATTGGTCGGCACCATGACCTTGGAATCCGCCACCGACTTCGATGAGTCCGTGATTTCCTGGATCGGCGCCGGCCGCCCCCAATCTACTTCGGGTTCGGCAGCATGCCGGTCGACAGACCGGCGGAGACCGTTGCGATGATCGCAAATGTTTGCCGCGAACTCAGCGAGCGTGCGCTGATCTGTTCGGGAGTCCTGCGGCTTGAAGGCACGGTCCCCACGCAGGACGTCATGATCGTGCCTGCGACCGATCACGCCGCTGTCCTGCCGCGCTGCCGGGCCATCGTTCACTATGGCGGCTCCGGCACCACGGCCGCGAGCGTTCGCTCCGGCGTCCCAACTCTTGTCCTCTGGATCGGCGCCGACCAGCCGGTATGGGCGACACGGATCAGACGCCTGGGTATCGGCACCTCGCGTCGTTTTTCGGCAACGACGCAAGCGACCCTTCGCCATGAACTGCGGACCGTTCTGGAGCCGGGATGCCCACTCGGGCGCGCGAGGTGGCCAATCAGATGACGCCGCCGAGCCGAAGCCTAGCGGCTACCGTAGCGCTTCTCGAAGAGCTGGTCGCCACGCGCGCATGATTCGCCCCCCGGCCTGCTAATTGGCCGCAATTGCCACGTCCCAATCTGCTCCCAATTTCTCGAAAAATCATCGACTGGCCGCCGATGAACTCACTGCGCGGAAAACCTCGCCTGGAAGCCGCCCTGCGCTCCAGGCAAAGGCGACGTCAGGACGAGCTCGGCACCAACTCCGGAGGCGATGGCTTTTGCGATGGCGAGGCCCAACCCCGAGCCGTCAGCATCGGTGCTGCCGCGCTCGAACGGGCGAGACAAGCGTTCCAGCAACTCCGGCGGAACGGCTGTTCCCTCATTTGTAACGGTCAGCACGCCAGTGTTGGAAAGAGTTACAACGACTGGCGCGTGGGACGCTCCGTGCTTGAGGCCGTTCTCAATGAGATTGCGCGCTAGAATGGCAAAGGCATCCGTATCAATATCGAAGAGAACCGGCGTCGCAGGAATGTTGACAGCGAGTCGACCGGCCGCAGCCGGATCGCGCATCATCTCCCCGATGACCAGTTTCAGCACCGATGCGATGTCAGTCGTCTCCTTGCCCTGAAGCCGTCCACCCTCCGCCTTCGCGAGTTGCATCAACTTTTCAGACAGTTGCGAAAGCCGCCGCAGCGCCACCTCGATCTGCTGGGCCCGGGTTCGGGCTGCGGTGTCCCGGGTCTCGGCGATGAGCCGTTGCGTCTGCGCGAGCGCGGCAGCCACCGGCGTACGTAGTTCGTGCGCGGAATTGGCCGTGAAACTTCGCTCGGCTTCCAGGGCGCGCCGAAGCTTCTCCAGCAGGCCGTTCACGGCGTCGGCGATCGGCCCGATCTCGGAGGGCAGTCCCGCGGCTGGAACCGGAGACAGGTCGCCGGTGCCGCGCGCTTCAATGTCGCCTCGCAGGCGCCTGACCGGGGTCATCGAAACGCGCACGACGCCCCATACGGCGAGAAGACTGAGGGGAATGAGCAATCCCAGCGGCCAGGCAAGCCCGAGGAGCGCCTGGTTCGCGACCTCGCGACGATGTGTCAGCAGCTCCGCCACCGCGATCGTCATCGTGCCTCGCACTGCAGTGTCGAAGTAGATTCGATGGGTTGGGGTGTCGACAAACCCCATTCTGGAGAAAGGAGGAAAGATCGCGTCATCGGCACCGTGCGAGCGCAGCAGGACGGTGCCGCGGTCGTCGCGGACCACATAGGTGAAGTACTCGTCGTGCTGCCTGAGCGTGGCGATACGCTGAGACGTGCCGTCTGCCTCACGGCCGAGGATATCGAGCACCGCAAGCGGAAGAATCCGCTGAGCCGTCTCCTCAAGCGCGCTATCGAATACCTCGTTCATTTCGTGACGCAGCCTTTGGCCGGTCACGACGGCTGCAACAATCCAAAGGAGCGCGACGCCAAGCCCGAGCCACAGCGAGATCTGCCACTGCAGACTACGCGGGCCTTTCATGAGGCGATTCCCAGCCGATAGCCGAGACCTCGCACGGTCTCAATGACGGCGTGTCCGAGCTTCTTGCGAAGCCGGCTGACATGTACCTCGATGGTGTTGCTCTCGATCTCTTCGCCAAAGGAATAGAGCCGTTCCTCGAGCAGCGACTTGGACAAAACCTGTCGCGGACGCTGCAAGAAAGTCTCGAGCAGCACCCATTCCCGCGCTGTCAGGGCGATGTTCTTTCCTGCACGCGTAATCGACCGAGCGGCCAGATCGATCTGAAGATCGCCAATTCGGATCAGTGGGTTCGGATTGCCGGCATAGCGGCGAGCGACGGCATTCAGCCGCGCCGTAAGCTCCGAAAGATCAAAGGGCTTGATCATGTAATCGTCTGCGCCGGCGTTGAGCCCTTCGATCCGGTCGGACAATTGATCGAGCGCCGTCAGGATGATGACCGGCGTCACGTCGCCCTTGGCGCGTCGATCCCGCAGCAGTCCGATACCGCGGCCGTCCGGCAGCATCAGATCCAGGAGCAAGAGGTCATAGGCCGCGGTGTCAAGATATTCCCTTGCCGCATCCAGGCGGGTCACCCAGTCCACGGAATGGCCATCCGACACAATCTGGTCGCGTACTGCCGCCCCCAGAATCGTGTCGTCTTCGATCAGCAATATCCGCATCGGGTCATTCCGCCCAGCCCGTCGACCTGTAAGCGATAATCATAGAGGAGATCCTGACGTTGACCTGAAGCAAAAGTCGCGGCGTCTTCAGGTCAACGTCAGGAAACCGGCTCAAGAAGAAGACGGGCAGGAGCCTTGAAGCGGGAGCAAGAGAACGTGAACAGGACAATGTTGATTGCCGCCATTCTGCTGGGGGCGCTGACGCCCGGCATGGCGCTGGCCGATGATGACGATTGTAACGTGCCCATGGCGCAGTGGCAGCCGCGCGAAGCGGTCGAGCAGATGGCGAAGGCGCGCGGCTGGACCGTGCGCAGAATCAAGATCGACGATGGATGCTATGAGATCAGGGGACAGGACGAAGCCGGTCGCGCCATCGAGGCAAAGATTGATCCTGCATCTCTGGCTGTGATCCGCGTGAAGCAAAAGCGCGGAGAGCACGACAAGGATCATGATCAAGGTGACCGAGAGCGGCGAGGCGATCAGTCGGGACCAGGACGAGCAGCCGCGCCTACGGCGCCGCCCACCAACGGACTTATTCAGGGCGGCGCGGCTCCCAAGGTCCAGGTTCAATAACGGTCCGGAAGCCGCGAGCATCCTGGGACGCAAAAGGCCGGCCTGACTGACGGACGTCGCCTGAATCGAGTGAACGCGACATCGCGTTCAAGCGCGCCCCGCCTCGTGCGGGGCGTTTTCTTTTGGGGAGAGCGCAACCTGACGACGACCTGAAGCAGAATCGGATCGACCTTCAGGAGCACGTCAGCCGCGCCATTCAGTTAGGGCGCGATAGAAGCGCCACTGTCGGAGACAAAAATGAAATCGATGATTGCCGCCCTTGCCGTGACCACCGCGCTGACCGCCCCCGGGCTGGCCATGGCGCGACCTGTCACGTTGACCACGACGCTTAATAACTACGGCGGGAACGGCGCGTATTTGGCGCTTTACGTCACCGACGCGACCGGAGCTTACAAAGGCACGCTGTGGATGGCTGGCTCCAAGTCCAAATATTACAGCCATCTCAGCGGCTGGGAGCGCAGTTCTCGTGGAAACCTTGCAGATATCAACGGCATCACCGGCGCAAGCGTCGGAGCCGGCCGTACGCTGAAGATCACGCTCGATCTTGCGGATGCGCTCTTCGATGCGGGCTACAAGCTGCATATCGACGCCGCCGCCGAGGACATGCGCGACAGCCCGTCCGAGGTGGTGGTTCCGCTGACATCCGCGGGCGCGGGCCGGCCGCTGGCAGGGCGCAGCTACATCCGCTCGTTCACTTACGACAAGTAGCCTTGGGATCGGTGTGATGCTGCGCTTGATTCACAGGGGCCTGGCCCTTGCCGTCGTCCTGCCGCTGATGGTGCTTGTCCTAAGCGGCGCGGTGCTGTCGGTGATCCCGGCTTGGGAAAGAGCTGGGGCGATATCGCCAGACAGCATGAGCGTCGCCGACCTCGCCGGCCGGATCGCCCACAGATATCCTGGCGTCGAGCAGATCAAGCGACTGACCTCCGGCAAAATCATCGCCTTCTACTCCGGAACAGCCGGCCCGGCCGCGAGCGTGGTGGACCCTTCCAGCGGCAAGCCGGTTTCGGACTACGTGCGCTCCCCGTTCGAGCGCTGGATGACAAACCTGCACCGCTCGTTCTTTCTGAGCGATGGCGGACGCATGGCCGCAGGCGCGAGCGCATTCGCCATGCTTGTCCTGGCGCTGTCCGGTCTGCAGATGACGGCCCGGCGCATGGGAGGGTGGCGGCATGTTCTCGGCCGCTCCCGTGGCGGCGGCATGCAACGCCTGCATACCGATCTCGGTCGGCTGGCGGCCGTCGGGCTCGTGCTGTCGGCGATGACGGCGCTTTATCTGTCGCTCACGACGTTCGGACTGATCCCGGACGGCACGGCGCAGCTGTCCGCATTCCCGAGCGTGACAAGCAGCGGCCCGGCTCTTCCGGTCGAGCAAATCGAGGCTTTGCGTGGCATCGATCTTTCTCAACTGCGTGAATTGACGTTTCCCAACGCCGCGAATCCGAACGATCTCTTCCATCTGGTCACCGCTGCAGGCGAGGGCTACGTCGACCCGGCCAGCGGAGAGATGCTGGGCTGGCAGGACAATTCGGTCGCTCGGCAGATCTACGAATTCATCTACATGCTACATACCGGGCAAGGGCTCTGGTGGCTTGGGTTGCTGCTCGGCGTCAGTGCCCTCGGTGTGCCGGTGCTCGGGTTGAGCGGAGCCGTGGTGTGGTCGAGCAGGAAGCACGCTCACGCTCCCATCAGCGACAACGTTCCTGCCAAAGATGCCGACACCGTGATCCTGGTCGGCAGTGAAAGCGGCAGCACATGGGGCTTCGCCTGCACGCTGCATGCCGCGCTGACGGCCAACGGGCACAGGGTTCACGTCGCTCCAATGGACAGCTTGTTGCGATCCTATCCGTCGACCCAGCGCATGTTCGTGCTGACGGCAACCTATGGCGACGGCGCAGCGCCGGCGACAGCCGGCGCATTCCTCAAACGCCTCGACGCGATCACCGCGCCACCGCCTTTTCCGGTCGCAGTCCTCGGCTTCGGTGATCGGCAATTCCCGCAATTCTGTCAATTCGCCCGCGACGTCGAGGCGGCCCTGGCGCGTAAAGGCTCGCGATCGTTGATGCCGCTGGACACGATCGACCGCCAGTCTGCGCAAGAGTTTGCGCGGTGGGGCAAGGCCCTGTCGGATGTCATGGGTGAGGACCTTGTGCTGATCCATGTGCCGGAGCGGCCGCGGACTCATATGCTAACGCTCATCGAACGCATCGATTACGGCGCGGAGGTGCAGGTGCCCACCTGCGTGCTGCGCTTCGCGCTGCCAGGACGCGGCATGTTCGCGCGCCTCATGGGGCATGGCTGGCCGCGCTTCGCCGCAGGCGACCTGATCGCGGTTCTGCCGCCAGACTGCAACTTGCCGCGCTACTATTCGTTGGCAAGTTCGACCCGTGATGGCTTCGTCGAGATCTGCGTCCGCAAGCATCCGGGCGGACTTTGCTCTGGTCTGCTTCACGGCCTTCAGCCGGGCGACAAGATCGAGGCCTTCGTGAAGGCAAATCCCGCTTTCCGTCCGGCACATGGACGAAAGCCGGTGATCCTGATCGGCGCTGGCACCGGCATAGGTCCGCTGGCAGGATTTGTTCGTGCCAACGGCGGGTGCCAGCCGATGCATCTCTATTTCGGCGGGCGCGATCCAGCCTCTGACTTTCTCTATGAGCGCGAAATCGATGACTGGCTGGGTGAGAAACGATTGACGAGCCTCACCACTGCCTTCTCGCGCGTGAAGGGCGGCGGCTATGTGCAGGATCGCCTGCGCGGTGACGCGGATCGCCTGCGCGCACTCATCGCCAACGGAGCACAGATCATGGTCTGTGGCGGGCGCGACATGGCAGCGGACGTCATGCAGGCGGTGGCGGACGTATTGGCGCCCCTGGGTCTGACGCCTGTCGCACTCAAAGCCCAAGGGAGGTATGTTGAAGATGTCTACTGACCTGCACCGTCATGTATTGAGCGGCGCCACCATGGGAACGCGCTGGTCGGCGCTGCTCTATGCACCGCCGTCGACCAATCTTGCCGCGCTGGAAACCGCATTGGCTCACGCCGTCGATTGCGTCGACCATCAGATGTCCACATGGAAGCCGGACAGCGACCTGATGCGTTTCAATGCAGCGTCGCCGGGCACCTGGGAATCCTTGCCGATTGAACTCATGCGGGTCTTGGAGCGGGGAGTTGCAATCGGACGCGCCTCGGACGGAGCCTTTGACGTCGGGCTCGGAACTCTCGTCAATGCCTGGGGTTTCGGACCTCCCTGTTCGGCGCCAGACGCGCAAGCGCTTCGCGCGGCTCTTCGCGAGCGGCTGCCACCAACCCACACTGTTCTTGAACTGGATGTGCCGGAACGAAGGGCGCGCAAGCACAGCCACTTCGCCCTCGATCTTTCGGGTATCGCCAAGGGTTTCGCCGTGGACGAGATGATGCGCGTGGTCGAGTGCTTCGGCGTCTCCAACGCGCTGCTCGGTCTCGATGGAGAGTTGAAAGGGCGAGGCGCCAAGGCAGACGGATCCTCGTGGCGAGTAGCGGTGGAAGCGCCTGACTACGAACTGCGCGGTCCGCTCGGCGTGATCGAATTGCGTGATGCGGCGGTCGCGACCTCGGGCGACTATCGGCGCTGGGTCGATATCGGGCGAAAGCGCCTCTCTCACGCGATGGACCGATCGCGCGGCGGCCCGGTAGACAATGGAATTGCGTCGGTTTCAGTCGTTGCCGCCAGCTGCATGGATGCCGATGCTTGGGCCACTGCGCTCATGGTTCTCGGTCCGGAGCGAGGCAAGGCCCTGGCGCTGAAGCAAGGCCTCGATGCGCTGCTGATCCAGCGGCAAAACGAGACGTTCTCAGAGATTCCTGTCGGTCCCTTGTTCCATGAGCCTCGGGGCGCGCGGCAGGAAATGAGCCGGCACGAACGAGTGCCGGCTTTCTGAAACGGCCGGACGGTGGCGCCGATGTCCCGCCACAAGGATCTCCCGGTGCGCATGGTGGCCATTGCGGGCGAGAGCTCAGGCCGGCCGCCATCTCCACGATGCCAAAGGGGGCCGTTTGATCGCGGGGCCAGTTGTCCCTTTCAAAATGCGTCGTTCATTTCAGCGATCCGCCAGCGCCTCGGCTCCGGCGGCGAGCTCGACGATCTCATTTGTTATCTCTTCCTGCCGGAGCTGCTGCTCACGCTGTCCAAGCGTGACGAGGCGGGTCCCGATGTTGTGCCGGGCTGCCGTCATCGTCATCATGCGTGCCTGGTTTTCGGCTTCATAGGAATGCATGGCTGCCTCGCAAAGCCGGGCATAGACATACTCGGCCGTGAGTCGTTCGAGCAATTCCCGCGGCTCGAGTGTTGTCAACGGCGGCAGAGTCTCGGAGTCACTGGCAAAGCGCGCAAGATCAAGTGGAAGCAGCGAGTAGCGTTCAATCTGGACGCCGACGCCGGAGATTGATCGCGGCACGATCATTTGAACGGTTGATGGCGTACCGCTTGCGATCTGCGCGTACAAGGCGTCGGCGATGTTGTTCGCAAGTGAAGGAACAGCATCCACGTGGCTGGCCATCGGAGTCGACCAGGACGGGTTCAACCCACGCTCGCGGGCGATGACAAGGCCACGCGTTCCAATCAGGAATGTCGTTGCGTTTGCGAGATCGCCCCCTGCAGCGTTCAAAACACGTTCGCTGAATGCGCCGGCGAAGCCCTGTTCCGCGCAAAAGAGGATCACGCCGGTTGTCGCTCTTCTTCTTTCCGGCAGATGTCGAAAATCTGCCGGCAGCAGCGTCAGGGCCTGTCCGATGGCCCGGGAAACGACAGCGCTGTAGGAATCGATGCCGTCAAGGAGGGAGCGTGCTCGCTGCGCGCGCGACGCGGCGATGCCGCGCAAGGCAGTGACCACGGCCTCCAGTTGGCGGACGTTCTGGATTTGGACCGAGATCTCAGCGAGCCGTTCCACCATCATTCAGATCCGATCGGCGCGCGGTCGGGCACACTTGGCGGCAAGCCCCGTGAGCGCCGCTGTCATGGCTGCTCTCTGCGGGTCATCGAGTTCGCCTGTCCGCTCGATGGCCGCCACGGCCTCCTTTGCCTCCTTGTCGATCCAGGACGAGAGTTCGGTGCGAAACCTTGCGATGTCGTCCAACGCCACGCGGTCAAGAATGCCGGTCTGCAGCGCCGTGACGAGCGCTACCTCGTCCGCCAAACGAACCGGCGAATATTGTGGCTGGGCCAGGATGCTCCGGATGTGTCGCCCGCGAGCGATCTTGTCCTTGACTTGGGTGTCGGTCACTCCGCCAAAGCGCGTGAACATTTCCAGTTCCAGAAATTGCGCGTAGTCGAGGCGCAGAGCGTGTGCGGCTTCGCGCAAGGCTGGAGCCTGAGTCTTTCCACCCACTCGGCTGACGCTTGTGCCGACATCGACGGCCGGCTTGTGACCTTCGTGGAAAAGACGCGCATCGAGAACGATCTGGCCGTCGGTAATCGATATCAGGTTGGTCGGAATGTAGGCGCTGAGATTCCCACCATCGAGTTCAGCGATGGGCAGCGCGGTCAGCGAACCTCCCCCGGCCGCCTTGGAAAGCTTTGCCGCCCGCTCCAGCAGCCTGGCATGAACATAGAATACGTCGCCGGGGTAGGCCTCGCGACCGGGCGGTTGGCGCGTCAGCAAGGCGATTTCCCGATGGGTGGCCGCATGTTTCGTCAGATCGTCGATGGCCACCAGCGCATGCTGGCCACGGTCGCGGAAGTATTCGGCGATGGTGAAAGCGGCGAAAGGGGCGATCCATTGCAGGCCGGGCGAAGCGGAAGCGCCGGCAACGACGAAAATGCATCGCTCGGGAGCGCCGTGTGTCTGTATCGCCTGTATCGCCCGCTTCACGGTCGACGACTTCTGACCGATAGCGACGTAGACACAAACGATGTCGCTGAACTTCTGATTGATGATGCAGTCGATCGCTATTGCCGTCTTGCCGATTGCGCGATCGCCGATAATGAGCTCGCGCTGGCCGCGGCCGAGCGCGAACATCGAATCCAGCACAAGAATTCCGGTCTGCAGGGGCTCGCTGACAAGGTCGCGATCGATGATCGACGGTGCCGGCCGTTCGATCGGCTCATATGCGCCCGACTCGATCGGTGCTCCGCCGTCCAGAGGACGCCCCAGCGGATCGATCGTCCGGCCGAGCAGAGAAGGTCCGACGGGGACGCGGACCACTTCGCCGCTGCCGTGCACCTGATGGCCCGCCTTGAGGCCTGTGGGGTCGTCGAGCAGGACGCATCCCAGCAGATCGCGGTCGAGCGTGGTGGCGTAGCCGACCTGTCCGTGCTCGAAGCGTACGAGCTCATCAAGACGCACATCGGGCAGGCCTGACACCAATGCGATCCCATCGGCAACGGATTCCACGCAGCCAATCTGCTCGGTTACCGGTGCAAGCGTCGCAGCATCAACGCGCGCCTCGGCTTCCCGTAGCCAGCTGTCGAGAGGGGCGATGGCCGTCATCGGTCCAGCTCTCTTCGAATGATCTCGAGGTCGGCCTGCCAGTTGTTGCGCACGACGATATTCCGGCCTCTGATTTCGAAACCAGCGATGAGCCTGGAATCGCACGAGAGACGTATCGGTGGCTCACTGCCGAACGCTGCGTGGATCGTCTCCCGCAAGCTGGCCGCCTGCTCGTCATCCAGTTTCGCCGCTGCGACGACGTCGAGCGGGTGAGCCGGATCCGATCCCGCAAGGCGATTGCGCGAGTCCACCGTCAGCCGGCCCAGTTCAGCACCAAGACCATCGAGAAAAGCGGAGAATGCAGCGCTTGCTGGAAGCCGTTCTAGTAGTCGGCGTGCAATCCGCACCGAGAGCTCGCTCGCTCGATCGAGCACAGCGTTCTGCATGGCGATGCGCTCTTTTTCGATCGCGACTGCCGCATCCTTTCGGTGCTGATCGAGCTCGCTCGACAGTTGGGCGAGCGCGGACGCTTTCTCCGCCTCCGCGTCCTTGCGGGCCTGTGCGAGCAAGCGATCGCGCTGCGCGTCGATCCCGGCGCGGAGTGTCGTTGCTTCGGCGCGAAGGTCCCCGGCCTCCTTTCGAGCCGCGTCGGCGTCCGCAAGGAGCTTAGCCGCCTCTTCTCGCCGTTTCGCTACGAGATCGGCGACCGGACGAAAGAAGAACCGGCCCAGGATCCAGATGAGGATGAGGACATTGACGGTCTGGAGCGCCAACGTCCACCAGTCGATATGCATATCGGCCTAATGGATGAAGGGGTTGGCGAACAACACGAGCAGCGCGATGACGAGACAGTAGATTGCCATGGTTTCGATCATGGCAAGACCGACGAAGAGGGTGCGCGAGATCGTCCCCGCCGCCTCGGGCTGCCGGGCGATGGCATCCATTGCTGCGGCGACCGCGCGACCTTCGCCAAGTGCCGGCCCAATCGCTCCAAAAGAGACCGCCATGGCCGCTGCAAAGATGCTGACAATCTCGATCCAGTTCATGATGACTTCCCTTTCGTGGGAGCGCGTCCCTCGTTCAACGCGCTGCCGATGAATACCATGGCGAGAACGGTGAAAATGTATGCCTGAACCGCGCCGGTCAGGAGATCGAGCGCCATGAGCGGAATAGGCACGAGTAGACCGGCAAGGGACAGAACAATGCCGACGACAAAAACACCGCTCATCACGTTTCCGAACAGGCGCACGATCAGCGAAAACGTTCGCGTGAACGTTTCGACGATGTTCAGGGGAACCATGATGAAGGTGGGCTCGGCGAAGGTCTTGAGATATCCGACCAGCCCCCGTGCCCGAACACCGAAGTAGAAGATGGCGACGAACACGATGAGCCCCAGCGCCGCATCTGTTTCAATGTGCGCAGTTGGCGGCTCGACACCGGGGATCAGCGAGCACCAATTTGCCGCCAGAATGAAGAGAAAGAGCGTACCGATCATCGGGACATATGGCGCCGGCGCCACGCGCATGGTCTCGTGGACTTGATTTTCGATGACGTCGACAACCGTCTCGACGATCGCCTGGGCAGCGGTGGGCCGCAGCGAGAGCGAGCGCGTGGCGAGCCAGCCACCCACGCCGAGGATGGCCATGAGCCCCCAGGTCACGACGACGGGCTCGGTGACTGCGACTGGCCCAATCGTGAACACGACCTTTGCGGTCAGGGGTGAACCGATCATCGTCGCGTCTCCGGCCGAAGAAGTCCGTTTCGCGCGGTCAGGAGGCCGAGGGTCCCGGCAAGGAGGGGCATCGCTCCAAACGATTTGGTGACGAGCACCATGGCTCCACCTGTCGCAGCGAAACGAAGCAATTGCAGTCCGAGCGAAGAGAATGGCTGGCCACCGATGAGGAAGCGTACGTTCCATCGCAAGGAGGCGAAATGCAGCAGCCCCAGCAGGCCACCAGCACCAATCCAGCCAGCTGCCTCAGCAATGAAGAGATAGTCGTGCATGACGGCATGGCTCATTGCTGATGCATCCATCGCCAGGCCGACCAGCAGCCGGCCGCCACCCCGAGCAAAAGGAGCGGCGCGCTCCAGAAGATGCCTGTCCCGAGCCAACGGTCGATCCAGCGGCCGACGAACAGGCCAATCAGCGTAGGTGCGACGATGATCCAGCCGAGCACGCCGATCTGGCCGACAAATCGCACCACCGATGAGTCGCCATCGCTACGCCAAGACTCCCATCGCGCGCGTCGGTCGCGGACCGCCTTGGTCAATCCATCAGGAGTGGGATCACCGTTCGGCTTCGAACCGACCATCACGAGCCGCCCTCCATCAAACTGCGCTTGTCGGGACGCAGGTAGTGGACGATCTGCCGGATGGCCTTCATCTGCAGTTGGAGATTCTCCGTTCGGGACGCGCGCTCGGTTTCGCTTCGTTTGCGAAATTCATCGAGCACGATCACTTCAAGGCGATCGAGATCGTCGCCGGCAATCGCCTCGCGTGTGGCGATGGCGATCTCGGCGCCGCCGGTCACGGAAAGCACGCCCCGCCGCACCGCACAGTAGCGTAGGCGCCTGTCGGCGCCTTGCCAACTGACCACCGAGATGTTCAGAGCAGTAAGAAGGTCGGCATGACCTGCGAGAATTCCAAAGCTGCCGCTGTCGTCCTCGGCGCGAACGCTCGAAACGTTTGCTTCGTCGATCACGATTGCAGTCGGTGTGGTGATCAGGAGCCTCATCTCGCCGGCTCCTCGGACTTTTCCTGAGGCTGCCTGGCCCTCGCGTCGTCGATGCCGCCGATCATATAGAACGAGCTCTCTGTCCACTGATCGCAGTCACCGCCAAGGATCGCCTGACAGCCCTTGAGCGTCTCTGCCAGGGGAACCGAGCGGCCAGGCACCCCCGTAAACGCCTCGGTCACGGAAAACGGTTGAGTGAGAAAACGCTGCAGGCGTCGGGCACGTGCAACAGCCAGCCGGTCCTGAGCGCTGAGCTCTTCGATTCCGAGCAGCGAGATGATGTCCTGAAGTTCTCGATAGTGTGCAATCGTCTCGCGCACCTCTTCGGCGATCCGATAGTGCTCGTCGCCAACCACAGTCGGATCAAGCAGGATGGAGGACGAGTTCAAGGGATCGACGGCGGGATACATGCCCTCGGCGGCCATCGTTCTCGACAGCACGATCATGCTGTCGAGATGACTTGAGATCGCGGTCACCGCCGGATCGGTGAAGTCGTCGGCCGGAACGTAGACCGCTTCGATGGCGGTCACCGAGACGCCCGAAACCGAGGCGATGCGTTCGTGCAACGCGGCGACTTCCGTGGCAAGGGTCGGCTGATAACCGACGCGCGACGGCAAGCGCCCGAGCAGGCCGGACACCTCGCTCCCGGCCTGCACGAACCGGAACACGTTGTCCATGAGAAGCAGAACGTTCTGACGCTTCGTGTCGCGGAAGTATTCGGCGATCGTCAGCGCCGTCAGCCCGACACGCCAGCGGGCACCCGGCGGCTCATTCATCTGGCCGTAAACCAGCACGCTGCGATCGAGCACCCCGGATCGGCGCATTTCCAACAGCAGCTCATGCCCCTCGCGGGAGCGCTCGCCGATCCCGGCAAACACGGAAATGCCCTGGTAACTCTGAACCATGGCGTGGATCAATTCCATCACCACCACGGTCTTGCCGACGCCGGCGCCGCCAAACATTGCGGCTTTACCACCCTGCGGAAGCGGCGCAAGAAGATCGATGACCTTGATGCCCGTTTCGAAGATCGCCGTGGCCGGGCTCCGTTCGCCGAGTGGCGGTGCGGGATTGTGAATCGGCGCGCGCGCCAGATCGTCGGGCAATGCGGGGCCGTTGTCCCGCGTGCGCCCGGTCACGTCGAGCAGGCGCCCGAGCACTGCGTCGCCGACGGGAACGCTGATCGGTCCACCTGTCGATTGCACCCGCGCACCCCGTTTCAGACCGGCAGTTGCCTGTAAGGCGACGCCGCGCACCGTCGTCTCGTCCAGGTGGGCCTGAACCTCAACGATCAGGATTTCGGGCAGGTCCCAATCCACCAGAAGCGCGTCGCCTAGCTTGGGGAGCTCGGCGGCGGGGAACTCCACGTCAACCACGGCGCCGCGGACCGCGAGTACCCGGCCTTCTGATTGTATAGAAAGCGCCATGGTGATCCGTCGGAAAATGTCAGTCTTGCACGTTGCTACCGCGCTGACGGCTCTCAGCCTTGATCAGAATCAACGAGCGACTCCCCCTTTCTTGGGCACACATGATCTTGATCGAACTGCGTCGAACAACGTCAGGGCGTACAACTAGAAGCATCATGACAGAGCTGACGAAGATTCCGATGCAATCAAATCCTGCCGTCAAACCGGCAGAACTCTCGATCACAATCCGCGGGTCCTAGGTTCGCCCACCAGGCCTCACCCGGTTTCTCCAGGGATCGACGACCGGCCGAGCTCTTCCAGGGCCTGTCGCACCGACTGGACAAGGTCCAGCGCCACCGGCGAGGGGCTGCGCTGCGGCGGAAACACCGCGGCAAATTCGAAGTCGATGCGCGGCGCGAAGGGCCGCATCACCACGCCACGGCCGTCGAATTCGCGCGCGGTGAACGGATCGCAAATCGAGACGCCCAGTCCCGACGACACCATCCCGCACATGATTTCCGACAGGGTCGTCTCGACCCGCAGCACGCGCCTGACATCCTCGCGATGGAAGATCTGATCGATCAGATGCCGGCTGGTGGAGCCAGACGACAGCGAGATGAAGGTCTCCCCATCGAAGTCGCGCGGCACCAAGATCGTCTTCGCGCAAAGCCGGTGGCCTGCCGGGAGAACGGCGACGCGCGGCAGCGCCGGCAGCTTGATGCTCGGCAGCCCGGCATGGGCGATCGGCACCTCGGCAAAGCCGACGTCGCATTGCGCGTTCAGCACCCAGTCGATCACGATCGGCGAGATCACGCCGAAGAAGGCGAGGTTGAGGTTCGGGCGCTCCTGCAGGAAGTGGCCTGCGAGCCGCGGCAGATAGCCATTGGCAAGCGCGGGGAGCGCGGCAATGCGCAGCGTCCCGGTGCGCCGGCCACGGATCTCCTCAGCGGCCGCGGTGATGCGATCGAGCCCGACGAAGGAGCGCTCGACCTCCATGTAGAGCGCCGTCGCTGCCGCGGTCGGCACCAGGCCGGTGCCGCGCCGCTCGAACAGCTCCATCTTGAGCAGCGCCTGCAGGTCGCGCAGCAGCCGGCTGACCGCCGGCTGCGTCACCGCCATCAGCTTGGCTGCCTCGGTGACGCTGCCGCTCAGCATCATCGCCCGGAAGGCTTCGACCTGCCGCGAGTTGATCCGCGCCATACGTCCTTACATCCATAACATTTACGTATGAATAGGGTGCCATTATTCATTGGACGATCAAAGCCTCTGCTGCGATCTTTTTTGGCAGGGTGAGGGAAGGCTCGTTTTTTAGGCTCTTCAGCTCCGGGTTTCCTGGATCTGCGGATGCCATCGGGCAAGCCGATCTCCCTGGGGCGGTTTTTTTATACCGTCTCGTATCCAAGATGATGGAGATCGGTCCAATGAAGCACCCTAAACTCCTGATGGCGGTCAGCGTCGCCGTCCTGGCCTCGGCCTCGCAGGTCTGGGCTCAGCAGAAGACGCTCTATGTCGCCGGTTATGGCGGCTCGTTCGAGAAGACGATCCGCGAGGAGGTGATCCCGCCGTTCGAGCAGGCCAACGGCGTCAAGGTCGAATACGTCGCCGGCAACTCCACCGACACCCTCGCCAAGCTGCAGGCGCAGAAGGGCAACCAGCAGATCGACGTCGCGATCGTCGATGACGGCCCGATGTACCAGGCGATCCAGCTCGGCTTCTGCGACAAGGTCACCGGACTGCCCGGCGATCTGCTGGAGGTCGCGCGCTTCAAGGATGACAAGGCGGTCGCCATCGGCCTCGTCGCCACCGGCCTGATGTACAACAAGAAGGTGTTTGCCGAGAAAGGCTGGGCCGCGCCGACCTCGTGGAACGATCTCAAGGATCCGAAATACAAGCAACTGCTCGTCATTCCGCCGATCAACAACACCTACGGCCTCAACGTGCTTCTGATGCTGGCGAAGATGAACGGCGGCAGCGAGAGCAATGTCGATGCCGGTTTCAAGATCTTCAAGAATGACATCAATCCCAACGTATTGGCCTACGAGCCGTCGCCCGGCAAGATGACCGAGCTGTTCCAATCGGGGCAGGCGGTCATCGCGGTGTGGGGCAGCGGTCGCGTGCAGAGCTTCGCCAACACCGGCTTTCCGGTCGATTTCGTCTATCCGAAAGAAGGTGCCGTGAGCCTGCTGACGACGGCGTGTCCGATCGCCAAGCCGTCGGTCTCGCCGCTGGCCTCGAGCTTCATCAAGCTGCTGCTCGATCCGAAGATCCAGCTCACGATGCTGAAGGAATATGGCTACGGCCCGGTCGTGAAATCCGTCGTGATCCCCGAGGGCGTGGGCGCGATGGCGCCGATCGGCGAACGCGCCGCCAAGGTCTATGCGCCCGATTGGAGCGTGGTCAACGAGAAGCGCGAGGAATGGACCAAGCGCTGGAATCGCGAGGTCGAGCGCTAACCGGTTGCTTGTTGCGAGCCTCTCTCGTTGACGGCGGTGTTCTCCCTTCCCCTAAAGGGGAAGGGAGGTGCACCGTGCGCGGAGCGCCAGTATTCCTCGCCCATCTGGATCCAAAGCATGTCCCTCCTCGAACTCGACCGCGTCGGCAAGTCCTTCGGCCCCAACACGGCCGTCGAAGAGTTCAGCCTCGGCGTCGCCAAGGGCGAGTTCATCTCGTTCCTCGGCCCCTCCGGCTGCGGCAAGACCACCACGTTGCAGATGATCGCGGGCTTCCTCGATCCCTCACATGGTGCGATCCGCCTCGAGGGCAGGGATCTCGTCGCGGTGCCACCGGCGAAGCGCGGCCTCGGCATCGTGTTCCAGAGCTACGCGCTGTTTCCTCACATGACCGCCGCCGAGAACGTCGCGTTCGGTCTGGAGATGCGCAAAGTCGCGCGCAAGGAACGCGAGGAGCGCGTACGATCGGCGCTCGCGCTGGTCGGCCTTGCCGGCTATGAGGACCGTCATCCTCGCCGCATGTCCGGCGGCCAGCAGCAGCGCGTTGCGCTCGCGCGCGCGCTGGTGATCCGGCCGAGCCTGCTGCTGCTCGATGAGCCCCTGTCCAATCTCGATGCGCGCCTGCGCGAGGACATGCAGATCGAGCTGCGCCAGATCCAGCGCGACCTCGGCACCACGACCATCCTCGTCACCCATGATCAGATCGAGGCGATGTCGCTGTCCGACCGCATCGTGGTGATGAGCAAGGGCAGGATCGAGCAGATCGGCACGCCGCAGCAGGTTTACGAGCAGCCGGCCTCGGCCTTCGTCGCGCAGTTTCTCGGCAAGACCAACGAGTTTGCCGCGATGGTGGATTGCGCCTCCGGGCAGGCCAGACTGGTCGCGGGATCGTGGAGCGTGCCGGCGCCGGCCGGCGTCGCCGGCTCCGTCGCCGTCAGCGTCCGGCCCGAGCGCATCGGCTTCGGCGACGCCGGTCTTGCGGGGCGCATCACGAGCCGCATCTTCCAGGGCAATCACTGGCTGTTCCAATGCGACACCGAATGCGGGCCGGCGATCGTGATCCGCCAGAATGACGGCCTGCCGCAGCCGGAGCAGGGCGCCGCGGTGCATCTCGTCTGGCAGGTCTCGGACATGAGCCTGCGCGCCGCGAAGGCCGCAGCATGAGCGCGACCATCGCGTCCAACCCGTCGGAGACGCGCGCCGGCCTGTCGCTGGCGCTGCCGGCCTTGATGCTGTTCCTGGGCGTCGTGGTGATCCCGCTGGCGATGACCGTGATGCTGTCGTTCCACGATTGGGGCCAGTACAAGGGCATCGAGCCGGTGTTCATCCTGAAGAACTGGCGTGAGATCGTGGACGATCCCTACTACGCGGAGATGTTCTGGCGCACCTTCCGCGTCGCGGTGCTGGCGACCTCGATCACGGCGGTGTTCGGCGTGCCGGAGGCCTACATCCTCAACCGCATGCAGGGGCCGTGGAAGGGCCTCTTCCTGCTGGTGATCATCGGCCCGCTGCTGATCTCGGTCGTCGCGCGCACCCTCGGCTGGGCACTCCTGTTCGGCGGCAACAACGGGCTTGCCAACAAGCTGCTGATGACGCTCGGCCTGATCGAGTCACCCATCAGGTTCATGTTCACCGAGACCGGCATGGTGATCGCGCTGGCGCATGCGATGATGCCGTTCATGGTGCTCGCGGTATGGACCGCGCTGCAGCGGCTCGATCCGCAGGTCGAGAACGCGGCGCTGTCGCTGGGTGCAAGCTCGCTGACGGTGGTCCGCCGCATCGTGCTGCCGCAGATCATGCCGGGCGTGCTGTCGGGCGCCATCATCGTATTCTCGCTGTCCGCAAGCGCGTTTGCGACGCCGGCGATCATCGGCGGCCGCCGGCTCAAGGTCGCGGCGACGCTCGCCTACGACGAATTCCTCAATACGCTGAACTGGCCGCTCGGCGCCGCGGTTGCCGTGCTGCTGCTGATCGCGCTCGTCCTGATCGTCGTCGGCTCCAACGCGCTGATCGAGCGCCGCTACCAGGAGGTGTTCCGATGAGCAGGAACGGCCCACTGGCGCTGATCTTCCATGCCGTCTTCGTCGTCTTCATGGTGGCGCCGATCGTCGTCGTGTGCTGGGTCGCGTTCACACCGGAAGGTTTCCTGTCGATCCCGATCACCAGCTTCTCGCTGCGCTGGTTCAGGGCGCTCGCCGACTATCCGGAATTCGTCCACGCCTTCGGCGTGAGCCTGTGGCTCGGCGCGCTGTCGTCGTGCGTGGCGCTCTTGTTCGCGGTGCCGGCGGCGCTGGCGATCAGCCGCTATCGCTTCCGCGGCCGTGACGCGCTGTCGGCGCTGTTCCTGTCACCCTTGATGATCCCGCACGTCGTGCTCGGCATCGCCTTCCTGCGCTTCTTCACCTCCGTCGGCATCGGCGGCACGTTCGTGGCGCTGGTGATCGCCCATGTCGTCGTGGTGTTTCCGTTCGCGCTGCGGCTGACGCTCGCGGCCGCGACCGGCATGGACCGGTCGATCGAGATGGCCGCGATCTCGCTCGGCGCCGACGGCTGGACCATGTTTCGCCGCGTCACCTTGCCCGCGATCCTGCCCGGCATCGTGAGCGGCTGGATGCTCGCCTTCATCCAGTCGTTCGACGATCTGACCATGACCGTGTTCCTGGCGACGCCCGGCACAGAGACCTTGCCGGTGCGCATGTTCCTCTACATCCAGGACAACATCGATCCGCTGGTGACGTCGGTGTCGGCAAGCGTCATCGCCGTCACCATGACCGTCCTGATCCTGCTCGATCGCTTCTACGGGCTCGACCGCGTGCTGACCGCCAAAGGCGGCGACGCCGGACGATAGGAGACCTTATGACGAAAGACTATGACGTCGCCGTCGTCGGCGGCGGCCTGCTCGGCTCTGCGATTGCCTGGGGATTGGGCCGGCTCGGCCAGCGCGTCGCGGTGCTCGACGAGGGCGATATCGCCAAGCGTGCCTCGCGCGCCAACTTCGCGCTGGTCTGGGTGCAGAGCAAGGGCCTGGGCATGCCGGCCTACACCGGCTGGACGGTGCGCGGCTCCAAGGCGTGGCCGAAGCTCGCCGAAGAGCTGAAGGCGCAGACCGGGCTCGACGTGGTGCTGCAGCAGAACGGCGGCTTTCATCTCACCCTCGGCGAGGCCGAGTACGAGCAGCGCACCCAGCTCGTCGCGCGCATGCACAACCAGGTCGGCGCCGCCGACTATCAGATGGAGATGCTGCCGGCGTCCGAGGTGAAGAAGATGCTGCCGCTGATCGGCCCGGAGGTCTCCGGCGGCAGCTTCTGTCCCTATGACGGTCATGTGAATTCGCTGCGCACCTTCCGCGCCCTGCACGCCGGCATGAGGCAGTTCGGCGTCGACTATCTGCCGGAGCGCGCGGTCGGTGCGATCGCGCGGGACGGCAATGAGTTCAGGCTGACGACGGCGCAAGGCGAGATCCGCGCGACCAAGGTCGTGCTCGCGGCAGGAAATGCCAACCAGACCCTGGCGCCGATGGTCGGGCTGTCCGCGCCGATGGGGCCGACGCGCGGCCAGATCGTCGTGACCGAGCGCACGATGCCGTTCCTGCCGCATCCGCTGACCACGATCCGCCAGACAGACGAGGGCACGGTGATGATCGGCGACAGCAAGGAGGACGAGCTCGACGACCGCGTGCAGAACTTTTCCGTAAACGCGGTCATGGCCGATCGCGCCCAGCGCACCTTCCCGCATCTGGCGCGCCTCAACGTCGTCAGAAGCTGGACCGGCATCCGCGTGATGCCGAAGGACGGCTTTCCGATCTACGAGCAGTCGGAGATCCACCCGGGCGCCTTCGTCGCCTGCTGCCATTCCGGCGTGACGCTCGCGGCGAACCACGCCTTCGACATCGCGCGCATGGTCAAGGACGGCGCGCTGGAGCCGGAGCTGGTCGGCGCGTTCACAGCCCGCCGCTTCGACAGCGAAGCGGGAGCGGGCGGCAGTGGCTACTACTGAGAGATGACGGCGCAGGGCGCCATGGAGACGATGATGTTCAAACGAACTGAGGGTGATGCGAGGGGATCGGTGACGATCCATGTCGAGGGCCAGCCGATTGCCGCGCGCGAGGGTGACTCCGTGTCGGCGGCGCTGCTCGCCTCCGGCCTCGACGTCCGGCGCGCCACTGCGGTGAGCGGCGCAAGGCGCCTGCCTTATTGCATGATGGGCGTGTGCTTCGACTGCCTCGTCACCATCGATGGCGTCGGCAACCGGCAAGGCTGTCTCGTGCCGGTCGCCGAGGGCATGCAGATCGAGATCCAGAAGGGCAAGCGGGAGATCGGCAAATGAGCGCGGCGCCGAAGCATGATGAATATGACGTCGTGGTGATCGGCGCCGGTCCTGCCGGGCTGGCCGCGACGGCCGCGACCGCCGGCGCCGGCCTGTCGACCTTGCTGCTCGACGAGAATGCGGGCCCGGGCGGGCAGGTCTGGCGCGCGATCCATGCGACGCCGGTGAAGCGCGAGGCGCTGCTCGGCACCGACTATTGGTCGGGCGCCGAGATCGCGAAAGCCGCGGAGACCAGCGGCGCCGAGATCATCCCTCGCGCCACGGTGTGGAGCCTCGATCGCAATCTCGAACTCGGTGTTTCCATCGGCGGCGGTTCGGCCTTCATCAAGGCGAGGCGAGTCATCATCGCGACCGGGGCGCAGGAGCGGCCGTTCCCGATTCCCGGCTGGACCCTGCCGGGCGTGATGACGGCGGGCGCAGCGCAGACGATGCTGAAATCGTCCGGGCTGGTGCCGGACGGTCCGACGGTGATCGCGGGACAGGGGCCGCTGCTGTGGCTGCTCGCCGCCCAGATCCTGCGGCTCGGAGGCCGCATCGACCGCGTGCTCGATACCACGCCGCGCGCCAACTACATGGCGGCGCTGCCGCATGCCTTCGCGTTCATGACCTCGCCCTATTTCTTGAAGGGTCTGGCGATGGTGCGGGAGGTCACGGCCAAGGTGCAGGTGATCAAGGGCGTCACTGAATTGTCCGCAAGCGGCGACGGCAAGCTCGCTTCCGTCACTTACGCCGCAGGTGGCCAGCGCGAGACGCTGCCGGCCGAGCTGCTGCTGCTGCATCAGGGCGTGGTGCCCAACGTCAACCTGGCGATGGCGGCCGGTGTCGAGCATCGCTGGAACGAGCTGCAGCTCTGCTGGACACCCGTGCTGGACGCTGACGGTAACAGCTCCATTCCCGGCATCGCCATTGCCGGGGATGGCGCCGGGATCGGCGGCGCGCAGGCGGCGCTGTGGCGGGGCCGTATCGCGGCAGCAAGCGCCATCAAGGCGCTGCGGCCCCAGGCACAGGTTCTGGACCATTCAGCGCAGTTGAAACGTGCCGAGCGCGCTCGCGCCTTCCTCGACGTTCTATTCCAGCCGGCAAAGCAGTTCCGTATTCCTCAAGGCGACACCATCGTGTGCCGCTGCGAGGAGATCACCGCCAGAGATGTGCTCGACTCCGTCGCGATCGGCGCCACCGGACCGAACCAGCTCAAGGCCTATCGCCGTACCGGCATGGGGCCGTGCCAGGGCCGGCTGTGTGGCCTCACGGTCACCGAGCTGATGGCGCAGGCGCGCGGCAAGACCCCGCAGGAGATCGGCTACTACCGGCTGCGCGCGCCGGTGAAGCCGATCATGCTGTCCGAGCTCGCAGGCCTGCCGAAGACCGAAGAGGCGACCAAGGCCGTGGTGCGCGGATGACGGTGAAGACGGATGCCATCATCGTGGGTGGCGGCATCCACGGCTGCTCCACCGCGCTGCATCTGTGTCTCGCCGGGCTGAAGCCGGTGCTGATCGAGAAGGATTATGCCGGCCGCCACGCCTCCGGTGTCAACGCCGGCGGCGTGCGGCAGCTCGCGCGCGACGTCGCGGAGATTCCGCTGTCGATCCGCTCGATGGGCATCTGGGAGACCATCAGCGACCTCGTCGACGATGATTGCGGTTTCGAGAGTTTTGGCCAGGTGCTGGTCGCCGAGAACGATTCGGAGCTCGACGCCTGCCGCGTCCGCGTCGCCGATCTCAACGCACGCGGCTTCAGCCATGAGGAGCTGATCGACGGCTCGGAATTGCGTCGCCTCGTGCCTGCCGTGGCGGAGAGCTGTCCGGGCGGCGTTGTATCTCGCCGGGACGGCGCGGCGCAGCCTGCGCGCACCACGACGGCGTTCCGCCGCAAGGCGGAGCAGCTCGGCGCGCTCATTCGCGAGGGCGTGGCTGCGGCGAACATCCGCAAGGACGGCAAGCTCTGGCTTGTCGACGTCGGCTCCGAGACGTTTGCCGCCCCGGTGCTGGTCAACGCCGCCGGCGCCTGGGCCGGACGGATCGCCGCGCAATTCGGCGAGCCGGTGCCGGTCGAGACCATCGCGCCGATGCTGATGATCACCTCGCCGGTGGCTCACTTCATCGATCCCGTCGTCATCCTGCGCGGCCGCAAGCTGTCGTTCAAGCAGTTCCCCAACGGCACGGTGTTGATCGGCGGTGGACACCTCGCCATCCCCGATCAGGACCGCAACGAGACCGTGCTCGACTGGCGCAAGCTGTCGGAGAGCGCGCGCACCGTCGCGGAGCTGTTCGCTGTCATGCGCAGCGCGACCATCGTGCGCGCCTGGGCCGGCATCGAGGCACGCATGCGCGACGACATTCCGGTGTTCGGGCCGAGCGCCGTTCACGACGGGCTGTATCACCAGTTCGGCTTCTCCGCGCACGGCTTCCAGCTCGGCCCCGGCGCCGGCGCCGTGATGGCCGAGCTGATCGCCCATGGCGGCACGCAGACGCGCATCGGCGGTCTCAGCATCGCGCGCTTTCAGACGTCCACTCTTTCATCAACGACATGAGGACATGATGACGATCACCCGCAAGATCCGCTCCGCCATTCATCACCGCATCGTCGAGGCCAACGGATTCGTCTTCATCGGCGGCACCATCGCCGACGATACCTCGGTGTCGATGAGCGAGCAGACCCGCAACATCCTCGGCAAGATCGATGGTTTCCTGAAGGAGGCCGGCACCGACAAGACGCGCGTCGTCTCCGGCCAGATCTTCGTCACCGACCTGTCGAAGAAGAAGGAGATGGATGCGGCCTGGACCGCGTTCTTCGGTGACGACCTGCCGGTCCGCGCCACGGTCGGCGTCTCCGATCTCGGCGGCGGCGCGCTGATCGAGATCGTGGTCACGGCCGTCAAGGGTTGAGCATCGCGCCGCATCGAGCGGTCAATCGATCACGCGCGGGGCTCGCTCCGCGCGTGATTTGCTTTTCGGTCCAATTCGATCGAACATGAGCCTGTCCTTCCATTGCACGCGCCGAAAGCCGACATCATGAATGAAGAGCGAAGCCTGCCGCGTCCATCCGCTGGCCTGAAGGCAGTGTTCGCTCACATCGAGAATCAAAAGCAGGATTTCCTGGCCCGCGTGATGGACTATGTCCGGCATCCCTCGATCAGCGCTCACAATGTCGGCATCGCCGAGGTCGCCGCGCTGCTGGTGAGGATGCTGCGGGAGATCGGACTCGACGCCGAGACGGTGCCGACGGCAGGACATCCGATGGTGCTCGGACGCTGGCAGAAGAAGCCGGGCGCACCGACCGTGCTGCTCTACGGCCACTACGACGTGCAGCCGCCGGATCCGCTGGGGCTGTGGCTGAGCCCGCCGTTCGAGCCGACCATCCGCGACGGCCGCATCTATGCGCGCGGCATCGGCGACAACAAGGGCCAGCATTTCGCGCAGCTCATGGCGATCGAATCCCATCTCCGAGTGCATGGCGAGCTGCCCTGCAATGTGATCTTTCTGCTCGAAGGCGAGGAGGAGATCGGCAGCCCGCGCATCGCCGATTTCGTCGCCGCCAACAGGGACCGGCTGAAAGCCGACTTCGTCGTCACCGCGGACGGGCCGATGCACCCTTCGGGGCGGCCGACCATGACCTATGGCGTGCGCGGCATGTGCTCGTTCGAGCTGCGCGCCAGGCACGCCAGCCGCGACGTGCATTCCGGCAATCTCGGCGGCATCGTGCCGAATCCGATCTGGACGTTGGTCCACCTGCTCGGGACGATGAAGAATGCCGCGGGCGAGATCACCATCGACGGTCTGCATGATGCGATCGTGCCGCCGAGCGAGCTGGACATTGCGGCCGTGAAACGCCTGCCGCTGGATATCGATGCCGCCAAGGCGAGCCTCGGTCTCAGCCATCTCGATGCGCCGCCCGATCGCGGCTACTACGAACGCCTGATGTTCCATCCGACGCTGACCATCAACGGCTTGCACGGCGGCTATGGCGGACCGGGCAGCAAGACGGTGCTGCCCTGCGAGGCGTTCGTCAAATGCGACATCCGCCTGGTCGAGGCGATGACGCCGGACGACGTGCTGGCGAAGGTGGAGGCGCATGTGAAGCGCCACGCGCCGGAGGTGGAGTTCATCCGGCGCGGCGGCATGCTGCCGTCGCGCGTGCCGCTCGATTCGCCCTTTGGCGCGATCGTGCGTGATGCCATCGCGCTCGCCCAGGGCGTCACACCGCTCGAATTTCCGTGCACCGGCGGCAGTCTGCCGGACTACGTCTTCACCAAGATCCTCGGCGTTCCCGCCTTCGTCGTTCCCTATGCGAATGCCGACGAGGCCAATCACGCGCCGAACGAGAACATGACGATCGACTGCTTCTACAATGGCATCCGCACCGGTGCGGCACTGCTCGACCGCGTCGGCGCGCGCGAGCGCTGATGCCGGCGGAACGTCCATCACGATCCCGCGTGCAGTGCGGGAGGCGTCATCGCGCGGCCACGAACGGATGGCAAGCACACGCTGGTCCGTCGCGTTGCGGGCGAATCGGCCGCACGCGGCGAGATCGCGCATGGATTAACGCAGTTGATATCGCCTAGTCTCGGAAGGGATTAGTAAACGCCGCTTCAGGGCTCGGAGCTGCCACATGCACGACCCCGTTGACCAGCCGAGTGATTCGGCAAGTTCCGCTTCGCCATGCGCGCGCGATCAGCGCAGCGCTCCGGAACACCCCGCCGCGGTTGCTGTGATCCAGCTCGACCACGCGCCCGCAATCGAACCTGAGCCCAATGTCGATCAGGCTGCACAAAGCCCTGGCGCTCTCGGTCGGAAACGGTCCGATGGCGCGCATCTTGTCACACCGACGATGTGGCGTTGAGAAGGTTCCGTTCTTGGCGGAGATCGAACTTGCGCCGTTCGGCGACGAGTTCCTGAAGAACACCTTCGCCACCGACGCATTCGATCAGTTTGAGATCGCCCACTATTTGAGATCGCCACCGACAAGTCGCTGCTCGCGTTGCGCCGCGCCGACGATGTCGAGGAGGTCCGCGCGCCGCTCGAGCAGTCGCCGCAGCTGGAGCAACGGATGGCAGAGTGGGTCCACTCCAATGTCGGGAAGGTCACGGAATTCGTGCGTGCGGGAGCGTCAGGCGGCGTAGTCTAACGGTATCTCGGTCGGGATATGGAACCCGGCAGCGCGATGACAACCTCCGGTATCATCCGGATACCCACGACTCTCCTGATCTAGTAAGTAAAACCTAGCCCTTCTTGGGGCGTTTCCTCCCTGGACTTGGGCCGCCTGCACTTCTTGTGTCGGCGGCCTCTTTCTTTCAGGGGCTGGTCGGGCGCTCTGGCCCCGCAATCGGCCCCATGGGTGTTCCGTCCAGATCGTCCCAGCCGTTCAGCAGTTTGAGCTGGCTCCGCAACGGCTCACCGCGGCCGCGCTCGGCCGGCATGCTGTTTTCGTTCGAGGAGCTGATCGCCTATACCAGCAAGGACGAGACCCTGATGCCCGGCGAGTTCATCGGCTCGGGCACGGTCGGCAATGGCTGCGGTTGCCGACGACGACAACCAATAATGACAATCAGAGAGGACCGCCCATGGCCCGCAAGCTGATCGACATCTCCGTGCCCTTGCAGAACGATGTGCCCGCCGATCCGCCCGGCAATCATCCGACCATCACCTATATCGACCATCAGCAGGGCCTGCCGCGCATGCTGCAGTTCTTCGACGGGCTGAAGGCCGAGGACCTGCCGGACGGGCAGGGTTGGGCGGTCGAGCAGGTGAATCTTTCGACCCACAACGGCACGCATCTCGATGCGCCCTGGCATTTTCATCCGACGATGAATCGCGGCGAGCGCGCCTGGACCATCGACGAGGTGCCGCTGGAGTGGTGTCTGCAGCCGGGCGTGAAGCTCGACTTCCGTCGTTTCCCGGACGGCTATGTGGTGACCGCGAGGGATGTCGAGGATGAGCTCGAGCGCATCGGCCACACGCTGTCGCCGCTCGAGATCGTCGTCGTCAATACCTCGGCCGGCGCGCGCTTCGGCCAGGCCAACTACGTCAATTCGGGCTGCGGCATGGGCTACGAGGCGACCATGTATCTGCTCGAGCGCGGCGTGCGCCTGACCGGCACCGACGGCTGGAGCTGGGACGCGCCGTTCGTGTTCACCGCGCAAAGATACGCCGAGACCCACGATGCCGCGCTGATCTGGGAAGGCCACAAGGCCGGACGCCACATCGGCTATTGCCACCTGGAGAAGCTGCACAATCTGGAGCAGCTGCCGTCGACGGGGTTCATGGTGTCGTGTTTCCCGGTCAAGATCGAGCGCGCCTCGGCCGGATGGACGCGGGCGGTGGCGATCATCGAGGGGTGAGGAGGTGATGGCATCTGACTGTCAAATTGCGCCCCTCTTCCAGGGCGTCATGGCCGGGCTTGTCCCGGCCATCCATGTCGTTCGGTATTCCGGGGACGGCGTGGATGCCCGGGACAAGCCCGGGCATGACGGTACGACTTATTAGAAGCGTCCCGGGGCAACGCAGGGAGAGATCAGTCCCCTGACACGCTGCCAAGATTGGAGGCGATAGGAATGAGCTAACAACTACACGCCAGCATCACCTCGTTCCGCCGCAGCATGGGCAAGGTCCAGGGCGGATTGTAGAAGGCGAGCAGCGGTGCGCCGGACACGGCCAGTCCCTTCCGTTGCGCGTAGTCGCGCAGCACGCGGGTTTTCTCGGCCAGGATGCCGTCGGAATAGGAGCCCGAGAAGGTCAACGCGACCATGCGCTGTGCCGGGACGGGCGTCAGCTTGATCCTGCGGTCGGCCGGCGGCGGCAGCGTTTCCAGCGACCAACTCGACGGCATCACGAAGCTGACGCTCCACCGGTCGTTGTTCCCGCCATCCGTCGGTGGTGTGCCGCTGGCCTGCTGCTGCACCGGCGCCGTCATCGCGATCTTCGCCTTCGCACGGTTGGCGCCGAAGATGTAGCCGGCGATGATGCGAAAGCCTTCCTCGATCGCCGGCCTGCGCGCGCCCTGCACCTCCGCCTGCGCGATGATCATCGGCGCATAGGCGCGGATCTCGAACTCGCCGTCGCGCTTCACCACGTCATACTTGGGATGTTCGACCCGGCTCATGATCGGCCCCGCGGCAATGGCGGCGCCGGCCAGGACGAGCACGAGGAGGCTGGTGAGCCCAATCAGCATGCGGCGCCTCCTTGGTGGTGTCGTTTCGGTCATGGCGGTTGCGCCGTCAGGTTTGAGTAACGAGGGAACGCGAGCAAAGGTTCGGTAGATCACGTGCCGGGTGCTTGCCTGCGGGCGATCCTTCGCGACCCCTGCCTGCGGATCCGGATCAGCGATATCTGGGATCACACGCGTTGTGGGGGAGCGCCCCGGGTGACGCTGCGCTCGTCCGTGCTGCGCCTGGGCTGCCGGCAATGCGTGCCCGTCGGGCGACTCGGACCCGGGCGCCGCCAAGAGCGCTGCCCGCAACGCCTCTCATGATCGAAGATCGCGTGTGCGCCCAAAACGAAAAATCGCCCGCGCGTTCAACACGATCACCTCTGTCCAGATCTCGGCGTAAAAATTTCCTTCTTTCGTTTTATCGGAATACATGCTCTCCTCCCTCTATCCCGTCCTCATGCTGAGGGGCGTACGCGTCGTCACGATACGTTGAGGCGGGGAGCGGTGGCCGCGAGCTTGTCAGGTGCTGTTGCGCTGGACGATTGGCAACTCGCGGACGTTCAAGCCGTGTGGTCCTGGCGCCCCGATGCTGGCGCCAAGCTCGTTTGTGACGCGAGCCGTGACAGGCCGTGTCGCGCGGGCGATGGGGGCAATCAAGCCGGTCCCCAGGGAGAGCGCGGAGCAGACGTTAAGACTGCCGCGCAGGGAAGGCCGGGTCTGTCCGGCTGAACCTGTGGTACCTGCCGCCTGCATTTTTTTGAGCAGGCGGGCCACGGGCCTCAGCCGAGGCCCGGCCTTCCCTGCGCCCTCGCGATTCCAGCGAGGGTCTCGAGCATCGCTTCGGGCGCGTGTTGCGCCGCGAGAGCGACGGCGCGTGCGCGCATGGTGGCGCTGGCATACTGGATATGCTTATCAGTTGGGGCGCCCGACAGCGCTCAAGAACAACAGGCCGCCGGTCGCGACGGCTGACCCCAGGAGGACCCCAATGGCAGACACCTCACGCCGCCATCTTCTCGTTGCCGGCAGCGCCGCTGCAGCGGCCGCGATCATGACGGATACTCATCCGGCTGCGGCTCAGGCCGGACCGAAGCCGATCTTCGCCGTTCCGGCGACCACCATTCCGATCGCCGGCGAGCAGGGCGTGTTCCCGGTCCGCCGCATCTATTGCATCGGCCGCAACTACGCAGCGCATGCGATCGAGCGCGGCTCCGATCCGAACCGCGAGCCGCCGTTCTTCTTCCAGAAGCCGACGGATGCAATCCAGAACGTCGCGGTCGGCGAGATCGCCGATCATCCCTATCCGTCCCTGACCAAGAACTATCATCACGAGGTCGAGCTGGTGGCGGCGCTGAAATCCGGCGGCACCAACATTCCCGCCGAGTCCGCGCTCGATCATGTCTATGGCTACGCGCTCGGCCTCGACATGACCCGCCGCGACCTGCAGAACGGCATGGCCGCCGAGAAGAAGCCATGGGAGATCGGCAAGAGCTTTGATCATGCTGCCGTGCTCGGCCCGATCCATCCGGTCTCGAAGGTCGGCCACTTCACCAAGGGCGCGATCTCGCTCGCGGTCAACGGCACGGTCCGGCAGAACTCCGATCTCAACAAGATGATCTGGAGCGTCGCCGAGCAGATCGCGAAACTGTCCGAGGCGTTCGAGCTCAAGGCCGGCGACATCATCTATTCCGGCACGCCGGAGAATGTCGGCCCGGTGGTGAAGGGCGACGTGCTCTTGTGCAAGCTCGAAGGCCTGCCGGACATGTCGATCAAGATCGTCTGAGGATCGTGGATCTTGTTTACGAAGACGAACTTCTCCGCAGTTCGCTTCCCGCCTGTGGCTCATGGTTCGAGACGCGCCGCGAGCGGCGCTCCTCACCATGAGGCGCAAGCGGCGGGGCGGCCGCTGCATACGGGACTATGAACACGCTGTTGGCGTGTTCATGGAGAGGATCACGACTGTGACATGAGGCTCAAGCCTTTGACCGAGCATCCCGCCCTCATCCTGAGGAGCGCGCCGAAGGCGCGCGTCTCGAAGGATGGGCCGAGCAAAGAATGCCGATGTGGCGGCAATACGCTGTCCTCCTGCGGACCGCCGCCCAAAGAGCGGCGGCCGCCATCGTCGTCCCTCCGGATGCTGCGCCCGCCTCCATCGCGCTCGCTGCGCCGCGCCTCTCGTCGCCTGCTGGACGGGAACTATCGTTGTTCCCGCGCAAACAGTCGCTGCCACCCGTTCGCAAGTTTGTGGCCCGACAAAGAGCGTCCCGGCCTCGCCGCCTATCGTCGCCTGCAACAGGCAAGCGAACGAGGGCAGCCGTGGCCATCACCATCGAGATCGATCACGCCAGGACGCGGCGCATGGCGGAGGGACGGGGACAAAGCCAGTCCCAGGCACCAGCGCGCAGCCCGGCACGATCGCCGCGCAAGGCGGGTGGTCCTGTGGTTCCGCAGGGCGTCAAGGGCCCGATCCGCCGGCTCAAATGGCTGATCCTGGTGTTCACCCTGTCGGTCTACTACGTCACGCCGTTCATTCGCTGGAACCGCGGGCCGAATGCGCCCGGCCAGGCCGTGCTGCTCGATTTCGCCCACGGAAAGCTCTATCTCGGCCCAGCCGAGATCTGGCCGCAGGACCTCTACCTCATCACCGCGGCGATGCTGCTGGCGACCTTGATCCTGGTTCTGGTCAATGCGCTGGCCGGCCGTCTCTGGTGCGGCTTCGCCTGTCCGCAGACGGTGTGGACCGACCTGTTCCTGCTGGTCGAGCGCCTGGTCGAGGGCGACCGGCGGCAGCGGCTGAAGAACATCGGCGCGCCGCTGACGGCGAAACGCATCGCGCAGATCGCGGCCAAGCACGCGCTTTGGATGGCGATCGCGCTCGGCACCGGCGGCACCCTGATCTTCTACTTCACCGACGCGCCGGAGCTGGTGCGCGATGTCATCCATGGCGAGATGTCGGCGACGGCGCTGACCTGGACGCTGGTGTTCGCGGGCACGACCTACGGCCTCGCCGGCTTCGCGCGCGAGCAGGTCTGCACCTTCATGTGTCCGTGGCCGCGGCTGCAGGGCGCGATCTGGGATCCCGAAGCCTTCACCGTCAACTACCGTGACTATCGCGGCGAGACCCGGATGTCCGCCAAGAAGGCCGCCGAGGCGAGGTCGCAGGGGCTGCCGGCCGGCGACTGCGTCGATTGCGGCGCCTGCGTCGCGGTCTGCCCGATCGGCATCGACATCCGGCAGGGTCCGAGCTTCGCCTGCATCAATTGCGGCCTCTGCGTCGACGCCTGCGACGGGGTGATGGCCAAGCTCGATCGTCCGCGCGGCCTCATCGACTACGAGAGCTGGCGCAACATCGAGCGCGGCCGCGTCGGCGAGCCGCGTGTGTCGCGGCTGGTGCGGCCGAAGACGATCGGACTCGCGCTGGCCTGCGTCGCGCTGGCCGGCGTCATCGCGGTGTCGTTCGTGACCAAGACCACGGCCGTGCTGTCGGTGCAGCACGATCGTGATCCCCTTGCCGTGCGGCTGTCGGATGGTTCGGTGCGCAACGCCTACACCGTCAAGCTGCTCAACAAGTCCTCGGCCGTGCAGAGCTTCAAGCTCGGGATCAGCGGCGTCGACGCGGCGCTCGCCATCGTCGGCCATGCGGCGGCGGATGCGATCGAGGTCGAGCCCGACGGCTCGGAAACGCTGCGGGTGACGCTGACCATGCCAGAGCCCGAGGATGCCGACGTCACCTTCGAGGCGGTCGATCCGAGCGGGCAGGTCGTGCTGACCGCGCACGACCGCTTCGTCAACCGGTAGAGGAGGCTCAGAGATACGCCTTCGGCAGCAGCATGTGGATGCCCTTGTTGCCGTCGACCAGCTGGGTGACGCGCAGATTGCCGGCCAGCGAGCACAGCATGTAGGCCTGGTTGCGCGACAAATTGGTGCGGGCGCAGACGTGCTTGACCATCTCGCGCACCGCCTGCTTGGCGGCGTCGTCGAGATCCTCGTCGAGGCCGATCGACATCAGGTGGGTGGCGTTCTCGGCGAACGGCCAGGTGATGTCCATGTCCTTGCGCACGGTGAGGCGGAAGCTGCCGGTGACGCCGGTCTCGAGCGCGGTGATGCAGACCTCGCCGTCGCCCTGCACGCCATGGCCGTCGCCGGCAAAGAACAGCGCGCCCTCGTTGAAGACGGGCAGATACAGCGTGGTGCCGGGCCGCAGCTCCTTGTTGTCCATGTTGCCGCCAAAACTGCGCGGCACCGGCGAGCCGCACCGCCCCCAGGCCGGCGGCGGCGCAGTGGCGATGATGCCGAAGAACGGATCGAGCGCGATCTCGGTGCCCCAGGGCATGATGCAGACCTGGCGGTCGTGGTCGACCTTGGGGTGGATGGTCTCGTAGTCCGTGAACTCGTCTGGCAGGGTGCCGAGCAGCGGCAGGATCGAGACGAAGCCCCAGTCCTGGCTGACCTTGACGTTGAGGATGTCGACCTGGAGCGTGTCGCCGGGCTGCGCGCCCTTCACATAGACCGGGCCGGTGATGAAATGCGGTCCGGGCCCCTGGATCATGGTGTCGAGCGCAGTGAGGTAGTTGGCGGGAACGATGCTACGGTCCTCGGGCAAGGTCTCCTTACCGCCGGCCGGAAAGGAATGCAGCGTCACGGTGTCGCCGGAGGCGACCTCGAGCACTGGAGGCGTCGTGCTGTCGAGATAGCCCCAGACCATGCTCTCATGCGTCGCGGGAATTTCGTGGCGTTTGGACATGGCAGGGCTCCCCGGGTCTCGGTCTTTGCAGCTGATATCAAGGCAGGATGTCGCGGTCGGCAACGCCAAATACTGTTCAGCCTTGCTCACACGACCGGCAGCGGGCGACGTGTCTGGCGACGCGCGTCAATTTTGCCAATTGGCGGCGAGGCGCCGGCGGCCCGCGATGAGCCCGCATCGCCGCGCTTGACCTCGATCGCGGTGCGCCCACGCGGAGCGCGGTTGCGAGACCCATGCGTTGCCGCACTACCAAGCTCATGGAATTCATGCGAGATTGACCGCGTTGGCCGCGTAGGGGTACCTGATCATGCGACGTTCCCTGCACACCGAGCACGAAATTCTGGTTCTGCTTGGCGAGGCGGAGTCGGGCGTTCCGATTGCCGAAATTTGCAGCACGGCCGGCGTGTCGCTGCGCACCTTTTATCGTTGGCGTCAGCGCTATGGCGGTCTCAGCAGTCCTGCTCTGCGTCATCTGAAAGAGCTGGAGATCGAGAATCAGCGGCTGCGCTCGCTGGTGACGAAGCTCGTCGAGGGGCAGCCGAATGCAAACACGGCTATCAAGGCTGCGCCGGTGCCGCAGCGCCAGGACTGCGGCAGCACGCCTCACGGCGTGGCCGGCGCGCCGGGGCAGGGACGTGGCGCCGTCATTGGCCGCTATGCCTCGGTGCGCTATGGGCGCTGACTGATCCTGCGTCTTCCGGTAGGATCATCGGCCGGATCGCTCCGGCCGATGATCTGCTGATTGCTGCAAGCTTACGTCGCGAGCTGATTGCCGATCGGCAGCGCGCGCAGGCGCTTGCCGGTGGCGGCAAAGATCGCGTTGGCGAGCGCCGGCGCGAACGGTGGCACGCCCGGCTCGCCGACGCCGCTCGGCGGCGTGTCGGCATCGGCAGGGACGATGTGCACGTTCGTGATCAGCGGGGCTTCGTCGATCCGGACCACCGGATGGTCGTCGAAGTTGCGCTGCTGCACCCGGCCGTTCTTGAAGCTCACCTCGCCATATTTGGCGAGGCTCAGCCCCATGATCGCGGCACCTTCGAGCTGCGAGGCGATACGCTCGGGGTTGACGAAGGTGCCGCAGTCGATCGCGGTGTCGACCTGGTGCACCACAAGCTTGCCCTTGTCGTCGACCGACACCTCCACGATGGTAGCGATGTAGCTGACGAAGCTGCGATGCGCGGCGATGCCGAGACCGTGGCCCTTGGGCACCGACCGGCCCCAATTGCCTTTCTCGGCGACGAACTCGACGACGCGGCGCAGCCGTCCGGTATCGATCGGGTAGCTCTCGTAGGGCTCGCCGTAGTTCCAGAGGTCCTTCACCGAGGTGAGCTTGAGCACGCGCGGGCTGCCGATCAGATCGAGCAGCGTGTCCTTCTGGTCGCGGCCGGTGGCGTGCGCGATCTCGCCGACCATCGACTGCACGGCGAAGGCGCGCGGGATGTTCGAGACCGACCGGAACCAGCCGATGCGGGTCATCGCCTTGGCGGCCGGATTCTCGCATTGGATGTTGGCGATCTCGAACGGCATGTCGACGAGGCCCATGCCGAGCTCGAACGGCGCGGCATGGTCGGCGCCGGCGGCGAAGGTCGACAGGATGGTCGGCGCGACGCTGCGGTGACGCCACGCCACCACCTTGCCGCTCTTGTCGAGGCCGGCCTCGATGCGCTCCACCGACACCGTGTGCAGGAAATCGTGATGGATGTCGTCATCACGCGTCCACTGCACCTTGACCGGCGCGCCCACCGTCTTCGACAGCAGGGCGGCCTCGAGCGCGAAGTCGCATTTGGACTTCCGCCCGAACCCGCCGCCGAGCAGGGTGACGTTGACGGTCACGTTCTCCGGCGGAATCTGCAGCGTCTTGGCGACATCCTCGTGCGTGCCGCCGGGGCTCTGCACCGGCGCCCAGATCTCGGCCTTGTCGCCCTTGACGTCGGCGACCGCGACCGGCGGCTCCATGCTGGCATGAGCGACGTGCGGCAGGTAGTACTCACCGATGACGACCTTGTCGGCCGACTTCAGCGCGGCCTCGACGTCGCCTTCCTGTCGCACGACGAGGCCCGGCTGGCGCGCGGCGGCCTCGAGCTCGGTCCGATAGGCGACAGAGTCGTAGCTCGCATTGGCGCCGTCGTCCCACTCGACCTTGAGCACGTCGCGGCCCTTGATCGCGGCACCGGTGTTGCGTGCGATCACGGCGACGCCGCCGAGCGGCTGGAACTTCGACGGCCACGGCCAGCCCTTGACCTCGATCACCTGCTCGACGCCGGGCACCTTCAGTGCCTCGGCCGGATCGAACGACTTGACCTTGCCGCCGGTCACCGGCGGCCGGGCGATGACCGCGTATTTCATGCCGGGCAGGCGGACGTCGGCGCCGTAGCGCGCCTTGCCGACGGTGATGTCGTGCAGATCGACGATGCTGACCTGCCCCTTGCCGAGATAGCGGAAATCCCCAGGCGACTTCAGCTTGATGGTGTCGACCGCAGGCACCGGCAGACCGGCGGCATCGGCTGCGAGCTCGCCGAAACCGAGGCGGCGGCCGCTGGCGCTGTGCACGACCTCATGATTGACGGCTTTCACTTCGCTCGGCGGCACGCCGAGGCGCTTGGCCGCCGCGGCTTCGAGCATCGCCCGCGCCAGTGCGCCGATCTGGCGCATCGGCAGCAGATAGTGCCGCGTGCTGCGCGAGCCGTCGGTATCCTGGTTGCCGAACTTCACCTCGTCGCCGGGGGCCTGCACGACGCGCACGCGCGACCAGTCGGCTTCCATCTCCTCCGCGACGATCAGCGGCAGGCTGGTGCGGACGCCCGTGCCCATCTCGGAGCGATGTGCAACGATGGAGACGATGCCGTCGGGCGCGATCGAAACGAAGATCTTGGGATCGACCACGGTGCCGTGCGGCATCTTGCCGGCGCCGGTCTCATAGGCGGCAAACGCCGGGCGCGACAGCAAGGGAGCCGCGAGGACGAACCCGCCGGCAAGGCCCAGCGTCTGCAGGATGGCGCGGCGCGAGACGTTCTCGACCTTGAGATGCCGCTCGAAGCCGCGACGCGAGGAGGACTTCGCGATGTCGGGATTTGCGATGATGCTCATGATCACACCCCCGTCGAGGCCAGATGGACCGCATTCTCGATGCGCTGATAGCAACCGCAACGGCAGATATTGCCGGACATGGCGTCCCGGATCTGGTCATGCGACGGCTTGGGATTCTGGTTGAGCAGCGCCGCCGCCTGCATGATCTGTCCAGCCTGGCAGAAGCCGCATTGCGGCACGTTGACCTGGCGCCAAGCCTTCTGCACCGGATGATCGCCGGTCGGATGCAGGCCCTCGATGGTGGTGACCTCGCGGCCCGCGACATCCGAAATCGCCGTGATGCAGGAGCGCGCGGCCTCCTTGTCGACCATCACGGTGCAGGCGCCGCACAACGCCGCGCCGCAACCATATTTCGAGCCGGTCAGGCCCAGCTCATCGCGCAGGTACCACAGCAGCGGCAGGCTCGGATCGCCATCCCAGCTCTGCTCCTGTCCGTTGATTTTCACCTTGATCATGCTCGCCCTCGTTCTGTCGGACCAATGGTCGTTGGTTCTGATCGTTGGTGGACGCGCGCGGGACCACATGTCCTGAGTACACGCGCCGGATCAATTGGGAGTTGTCGGAAAACGATCCACGATAGCAGACCGGGACAGGCATCGGTCTACACAGGCGCGTGTGTTGGCAGAGCAGGTGCACGCCGCGCGCGGCCCGCTGCAATGCAAACGCGGAACAAGGACGATGCGCCGGCGACAATGGCGGCCGCCAGATCAAAACGACGGCAAAAAAGAAACGACGGCAAAAAAGAATGCCTCGCCAGCGTGGGGCAGGCGAGGCACCAAGTCTTCAGGAAGGAACGCTTCAGTTGTACGCTTGGTACGTTGCGGCCGTCAGGCCGCCTTTGCTTTCGCCACGTGGGTGGCAATCGCATCCATCAGGGCCGGCGACAGGCAGTCATAGGGCTCGAGCCCCAGCTCCTTCAATCGCGCCCGAATCTCGCCCATCTGTTCCGGCTTCACGCCCGACTCGATCACCGAGGAGACGAAGGCCGCAAAGCCCGGCGCGGCCGAACCCTGCTCCTGGAACAGCTCGGGGTGAATGAAGTCGAGGCCGTAGAACGGGTGGCCCGTGTTCTCGATGCGGCCATACATGTGCGTGCCGCAGCCGGTGCAGGCGTAGCGCTGGATGACGGCGGAGGGATCGACGATCTTAAGCTTGTCGCCGTTCTCCAGCACCGTGACGTTCTGCCGCGGCACCACTGCAACGACCGAGAAGGTCGCGCCGGAGGGCTTCCAGCATTTGGTGCAGCCGCACGCGTGGTTATGCGCGACATCGCCCTTGATGCCGACCTTGACCGGCCGGTCGTGGCATTTGCAGACCAGCGTGCCGCCGGCGAAATGGCCGCTTCCCTGTTTGACGCCGTTATCGACGGACGGATGGATGTGGACAGTCATGGCGCAATCCTCCTCAGTTTTGCGTGCTTGGGGTCAGAACACGACGACGGAACGGATCGATTTGCCCTCATGCATCAGGTCGAAGCCCTCGTTGATGTCTTCGAGCTTGAGCGTGTGGGTGATCATCGGGTCGATTTCGATCTTCCCGTTCATGTACCAGTCGACGATCTTGGGAACGTCGGTGCGCCCGCGCGCGCCGCCGAACGCCGTGCCCTTCCAGACGCGTCCGGTGACGAGCTGGAACGGGCGGGTCGCGATCTCCTTGCCGGCCTCGGCGACACCGATGATGATCGATTCGCCCCAGCCGCGATGGCAGGCTTCCAGCGCCTGGCGCATCACCGTGGTATTTCCGGTGCAGTCGAAGGTGTAGTCGGCACCGCCGTCGGTGAGCGCGACCAGGTGCTGGACGATGTCGCCCGTCACCTTCTTCGGGTTGACAAAATGGGTCATGCCGAAGCGGCGCCCCCACTCCTCCTTGCCGTCATTGAGGTCGACGCCGATGATCTTGTCGGCCCCGGCCATCCTGGCGCCCTGAATGACGTTGAGGCCGATGCCGCCAAGGCCGAACACCACGACGTTCGCGCCGGGCGTGACCTTCGCCGTGTTGACGACCGCGCCGACGCCGGTGGTGACGCCGCAGCCGATATAGCAGCTCTTGTCGAAGGGCGCGTCCTCGCGAATCTTCGCGACCGCGATCTCCGGCAGCACGGTGAAGTTGGAGAAGGTCGAGCAGCCCATGTAGTGATAGATGGCCTGGCCCTTGTAGCTGAAGCGCGACGTGCCGTCGGGCATCAGGCCCTTGCCCTGCGTGGCGCGGATCGCGGTGCAGAGATTGGTCTTGCGGCTGAGGCAGCTTTTGCACTGGCGGCATTCCGGCGTGTAGAGCGGAATGACGTGGTCGCCGGGCTTGACCGAGGTCACGCCAGAGCCGACTTCGCGCACGATGCCGGCGCCCTCATGGCCGAGGATCGAGGGGAAGATGCCCTCGCTGTCGAAACCGTCGAGCGTATAGGCATCGGTGTGGCAGATGCCGGTGGCCTTGATCTCGACCAGCACCTCGCCGGCCTTCGGCCCTTCGAGGTCAACCTCGACGATCTCCAGCGGCTTCTTGGCTTCGAAAGCGACCGCGGCGCGCGTCTTCATGTCTCAAACTCCTGTTTCAGTCTGTCAGGCCCGCGACCCTGTCCAGGGAAACTGTCCAGGCGCGGTCCTCGTCGTCAGTCATTTCTTGCCCATGCAGGAGTTCTCCGCTTCCGTATAGGCTGGCGGCTTGTCCTCATGCTTGGCGGGGCGAACGCGGCCCACCGCATCATCGCCGCGGGCGCGCAGGTAGACGTAGAGATCGTCCATGTAGCAGGCCACGTTCGGATTGTCGCCGAAGGCCGGCATGACGTTCTCCTGGGACGTGCTGACATTCTTGCGGCCGCTGGCGATGGTCCCGATGAAGTCGCCGTAGCTCATGTTCTTGACCGAGTCCTTGAGCGCCGGGGCGTAGGTCGATCCCATGCCGTCGGGGCCATGGCAGACGTGGCATTCGGAATGATAGCGGCGGTATCCGGAGTAGGTGTACCAGTCGACCGTTCCGTCGGCGGCCACCTTGTAGGTCGGAATGCCATCCTTATCGAAGTACTTCCCGTCCTCGGATTTGACGGCCTTGGCATCGCCGGGACCTTCGGCCCAGGCATTTTCGGCGACAGTCATCCCGCCGGTTGCCAGGCTCAGAGCCGTGGCGACCGCAAACCAGATTCTACGCAAGGGCGTTTTCCCATAATTTTTTGGAACAGGCGAACCGGCGCATGGATGAGATCCATGCGCCGGAGGCAGGTACCTGGCTTACTGCGGCAGCGAGAACACGGTGAGCGCACCACCGAGAGCGGTGTAGTTGCTCAGCGCGGCGTAGCCGCCGACGGCACCGAGGCCGGCGGTCGGATCGGTCAGACCCGCCGCGAGACCGATGCCGGCCCAGCCACCGACACCCGAGAGAACGGCGACGTACTGCTTGCCGTTGGCCTCGTAGGTCGTGACGTTGCCGATGATGCCGGACGGGGTCTTGAACTTGTAGAGCTCCTTGCCCGTCTTGGCATCGACCGCCTTGAGGTAGCCTTCGAGCGTTCCGTAGAACACCACGCCGCCGGCCGTCGCGAGCGCACCGGACCACACCGAGAACGGCTCCTTGTTCGACCAGGCGATCTTGCCGGTCTTGCCGTCCCAGGCGATGAAGTTGCCCATATGGGTGTCACCCGCCGGCGGATACATCGACAGGGTCGCGCCGACATAGGGTTGACCTGCGGTGTAGCTCACCTTGAAGGGCTCGTAGTCCATGCAGACATGGTTGGTCGGCACGTAGAACAATTGCGTGTCCGGCGAGTAGGCGGCAGGCTGTTCGTCCTTGGTGCCGAGCGCCGCTGGGCAGATGCCCTTGGTGTTGACGTCCTCACCCTGCTTGTCCGTCGAGTATTGATCGACAACCTTCGGACGGCCGTAGGTCGCAGAGTTCTTGTCCATGTCGACGCCGGTGGTCCAGTTCACCTTCGGGTCGTACTTCTCGGCAACCAGCAGCTCGCCGGTGGCACGATCAAGCGTGTAGCCGAGGCCGTTACGATCGAAGTGCGTGAGCAGCTTGCGCGGCTGGCCGTTGATGGACTGGTCGGACAGGATCATCTCGTTGACGCCGTCATAGTCCCACTCGTCGTGGGGCGTCATCTGATAGACCCACTTCGCGACGCCGGTGTCGGCATGGCGGGCGAAGATCGTCATCGACCACTTGTTGTCGCCGGGACGCTGCTTCGGATTCCAGGTCGAGGGATTGCCCGACCCGTAATAGACCATGTCGAGCTGCGGGTCGTAGGAAATCCAGCCCCAGGTGCAGCCGCCGCCGGTCTTCCACTGATCGCCTTGCCAGGTCTTCAAGCTCGAGTCCTTGCCGACCGGCTTGCCGAGCGCGGTGGTGTTGGCGTCGAACAGGATCTGGTCATCCGGACCTTCGGAGTACGCCTTCCAGACCTGCTTGCCGCTCTTGATGTCGTAAGCGGTCATGCTGCACTGGACGCCGAACTCGCCGCCGGACGTGCCGACCAGCACCTTGTCCTTCACCACGAGCGGAGCCGAGGTTCCGGTCTGTCCCTTGGTCGGATCGCCATTGACGGCGGTCCAGACGTGCTGGCCGGTCTTGGCGTCGATCGCCACCAGCTTGTCGTCGGCCTGATGCAGGAAGATCTTGCCGTCACCGTAGGCGACGCCGCGGTTGACGGTGTCGCAGCACATCACCGGAATGACGTTCGGATCCTGCTTGGGCTCATACTTCCAGACGATCTTGTTGTCCTGCGCGAGATCGAGCGCATAGACCTTGTTCGGGAACGGCGTGTGCACATACATCATGTTGCCGATGATGAGCGGTCCGCCTTCGTGGCCGCGCAACACGCCGGTGGAGAAGGTCCACGCGACCTGCAGCTTGCCGACGTTCTGGGCGTTGATCTGGTTGAGCTTGGAGTAACGCGTATTGGCGTAGTCTCCCGCCGGCATCACCCAGTCCTTCGGGTTGGCCGACATCTTGACCAGCTCATCGCTGGCCCATGCGCCACCCGCGGCGAGCGCCGCGACTGACGTCAGACATGTTGCGAGTAGCACTCTTCGCATCGTCTTTCCTCCCGGGTTCAACTGAGGTTCCGCAGCACGCGGCCCAGTATTCGTTTTCGGCATCATTGAATATCCACTTCCCAACCGGGAAACTTGCCCAAAAGAGAAAAGAGCTTGCTCAAGAGTGAAGCGAATAGAAGTTTTTGAAGGAGATTTTGCTTTGCTGGTCCGCAACATGAGCGCCATTCTTGCTGCGCAGCATCAATTTGCGACACCATGGTTCCACCGAAGGTTGACGTTTCCCTTGACCTTACAGAGACGAAGGCGGAGGATCACGCGGGGCGCGTTATGGAACGAAGTGCGCCGCGAAAGCCGCGGCCTTAAAATGGGAGCAATCTTGCTGCAGTCTCGTTCGCCGTCCTGCGGCGGACCCGTTGCGTTTCGATCATGAATCGGTGGATGAAACATGTCCGACACGATCCGCTCGCTTAATACTTCGGGATTCTCACCGAAGAGCCAGATCCAGCGCTGGTCAGATGCACTGACCGACCTGTGCGGACGTTTCGATGTCGATCCGCTGGAGGGGGCCTCATTCGAGGGGCGCATCAATTTCACGACGGTGTCGCGCCTGAAGCTCTGCCAGATCGAGGCCAGCCAGCATCGCATTGCGCATACCTATGCGCGTGCGCAAAAGGCGGCACATCCTTACATCAAGATCTTGTTTCAGACCTATGGAACGTCCTATTTCGAGCAGGATGGCCGCCAGATCGAGATCGGCCCGGGCGATTGCCTCGCCTATGACGTCTCGTCACCGCACACGATCATCAGCCCCGCGCTGACCCGCCATGACGTCGTGATCGTGCCGAAGGAGCTACTGCAGGAGCGCGGCTTCCGGTCGGAAAAGATGCCCGCCTACAAGCTGTCGGCGCGGAGCGGGACCGGCCGGATTGCGCATGACGTCACCCATGCCGCGTTCGACGAGGCGACCCGGCTGTCGCCCAACTCGGCGGTCAGCGTCGCCGAATCGCTGATCGATCTGTTGCTCCTGCCGCTGCGTGAGGCCGATCGCATGCTGGACCGCGCGGGACCCGAGGCGGTCTATATCCGCGCTCAAGCCTTCATCCGCGAGCATCTGCGCGATCCAGATCTTTGCATCGATCAGATTTCGGCGGCGCTCGGGTGCACCAAGCGCTACCTTCACATGGTCTTCAGCGATCGCGGCATGACGGTCAGCGACTACATCTGGCGGGCTCGGCTTCAGCATTGCCGGCAGGAGCTGGAGACGCAGAGCGGCAAGACCATCACCGATGTCGCGTTCTCGTGGGGCTTTTCTAGCTCGTCGCACTTCAGCCGCGTCTTCCGCAAATATTTCGGCGTCGTGCCGTCGTCGGTTCACAAGACGGCGGCGCGCTGAGCGCTCCTGCAGCGGCCGCGCTAGCGTGTGCCGCTCCGGATGATCCTCTGGAACGCGTCGCCCAGAATCACCGGCTGACGCGGCGGAAGGTAGGTCAGTCCGGCGGATCGGCCGAGAGTCGCAAGAGTCCCTGAGGCCTCGAGCTCCGTCAAGGCCTTGTCGACCGATGCGATGAGCTCGGCAGAGCTGGCCAGCCCGACATAACCTCGATTTGCACCGATCGGATAGCTGTACCCCGACGCGCTCAGCTTGGTGTCGGGATGAGCGGCCCGATACGCATCGAAACGTCTGCCATCGAGCAGGGTCGCGTCGAACTTGCCCTGTTCGAGCGCCCCGAGCAGATCATCCCGCGCCGGAATCAAATGCGTGATGTCGTCGATCAGCCGCCCCTTGTCGAACGTCATCAGGATTGCATCTGCCAACGTGCCGCTCTCGATTGCCAGCCGCAGCCCGGCCAGATCGCCGATGTCGGTAATCGGGCGCTGTTTCGCGGAAGGTCCGAGAACGACGGTCAGGGTCGAAAACATGTAGGGCTTGCTCGGCGTCAGCGTGCCGAGGGCAACACGGCGGCGGCGGTCGTCGCGCGTGGCGCCATCGAAGTCCGGCAGCTTGGCCGTCTTGACGCCAGGCGCGACCAGTCCGTCCTGGGTGAACGCGTAGCTGCCGAGCAGCGAGCAGCGTCCGTCCGATAGCAGCGCATTCGCCTCCAGCGCCGGACTGGAATCTTCGTCCAATTTGCTTTCGTACCACTGGATCTCGAGCTTCCTGCCAAGGCGGTCGGCGATCGCCTGACCCAGCAGGACATCGAAGCCGCCGCCGGGCTTGCCGCGATGATGGACCGAGAGCGGCGGAAGATTTTCGTCGAGACAGATGCGCAGCACGTCGTCAGCGGCCAAGGCCGCCGACGACATTGCCGACATCATCAAGGCAGCCAGCCAACAGCAGAGATGACGCATCACTGCGCTCTCCGGCTCGAGACGTAGGCCCACAGTGCGGTGATCTCGTCATCGCTGAGAATGTCGCCCCAGGGCGGCATACGGCCGTTCTTGCCCTGCTTCACCGTGGTGACGAAACGAGGCTGATCATCGGGAAACCGGCGCAGGTCCGGCGTTATAGTCCCGGAGTTCACCATGTTGGGCCCGTGGCAATGCGAGCATTTCTGGGCGAACGTCGTCTTGCCGAGGTCCACCTGGCTGTGTGCCGCGCTGTCATCTTGTTGTTGGGCGAGGGCGGCCGTCGACAGGACGGCCAACGTCGCCACGACGGCGGCGAAGGCCGCCGCCGCTTTCATGAACGTATTCTGTCTCACGGGCGATCCGCACTCAATTCTTGACCGCGAAGACCCACAACGAGCCGCCTGCCGGAACGTTGGCGAGGCGCTCGTCACCGGAGAACAGCGAGTAGACGCCGCCGTAGCCGGAGGTGACAGCGACATACTGGACGCCATCCTGCTGCCAGGTGACGGGCTGGCCCTCGATGCCGGAGCCGGTCTGGAACTGCCACAGCTTCTTGCCGCTGTCGGCGTCGAAAGCCTCGAACTCGCCAGTCAGCTTGCCCGAAAACACCACGCCGCCTGCCGTGGACAGCACGCCGGAGAAGCGCGGGATGTCGCTCGGCTGCTCCCACTTGGTCTTGCCGGTCATCGGATCGATGGCCTTGAGCTGACCGCGCGGCCCTTCCGGCCAATCCCACAGATCCGTCAGATCCATGCCGAGGTACCACTCGCCGGCCTTGTAGGTCGCAGGCTCGGTCTTGTAGTGGCCGCCGAATACGAGCGTGTTGGCGTAGGCCAATCCGGTTTGCGGATTGAACGACATCGGCTCCCAGTTCTTGCCGCCGAGAATCGACGGATAGACCGTGACCTTCTTGCCCTCGCGCGCATCACGCGTGACATCGGTCTCGACCGGCTTGCCCGTCTTCAGGTCGATGCTGGAGGCCCAGTTCACCTTCACATAGGGGTTGGCCGCGAGCAGCTTCCCATTGGTGCGATCGAGCACATAGAAGAAGCCATTGCGGTTGGCGTTCATCAGCACCTTGGTCTGCTTGCCCTCGACGTTCATGTCGGCGAGCACCATCTCCGCGACCGCGTCGTAGTCGAACGGATTGTTCGGCGAGAACTGGAAGTGCCACTTCATCTTGCCGGTCTTCGGATCGAGCGCGAGCACCGAGCAGGTGTAGAGGTTGTCGCCCGGGCGCACCGCCGCGTTGAACGGTCCGGGATTGCCGACGCCCCAGAACACGGTGTTCTGCTCGGGATCGTACGATCCTGTGATCCAGGTCGAGCCGCCGCCGAGCTTCCAGGTGTCGCCCTTCCACGTGTCGCCGCCGGGTTCATCCGGGGTTGGCACCGTATGCGTGCGCCACAAATGCTTGCCGGTCGCCGGGTCCCAGCCATCGATGAAGCCGCGCGTGCCGAACTCGGCGCCGGAGATGCCGGTCAGCACGACGCCGTCGGCGACCAGCGGCGCCACCGTCATCGAGTAGCCTTCCTTGATGTCGGCAGCCTTCTGGCGCCACAGCTCCTTGCCGGTCTTGGCATCGAGCGCAATGACGTTGGCATCGAGCGTCGTGCGGAACAGCTTGCCGTCGTACAGCGCGGCGCCGCGATTGATGATGCCGCAGCAGACCACGCGCGGCGTCTCGGCAGGATAGTCGATCTTGCTTTTCCAGATCTGCTTGCCGGTCTTGGCGTCGACGGCCATCGTCGCATTGTGGGTCGTGACGTAGAGCACGCCCTGGTAAACCAGCGGCTGCGACTCCTCGCTGCGGTCATCGGCGAAACTGTAGTTCCAGACCGGAACCAGGTTCTTGGCGTTGTCCTTGTTGATCTGGTTGAGCGGACTGAACCGCTGCAGATTGTAGCCCATGCCGTAGTTGAGAACGTTCGCCGTATCAGTTGCACCCTTGACCAACTGATCGGCGCTCTGCGCGCTTGCACCATGTGATGCAAAAATGGCGAGGCCTGCGGCCAGCGCGATCCGCTTCATTCATTTCCTCCGAGATTTTTATGCGCGCCTATCCTGACGCTGCGGGAGCAACACTCCGCTCGAAATCGGGAACCGTCAATACGAAAAGCTGGCAACCGCCCTCGGCGCATCGGGAAGCCGTCCTCGTTCGATTCGGGCATAGCGCCAAGCCGTAGCGCCGCTCATTGATCGGGATCGGCAAAATGGCACCGCCGTCATGCTGCATTGCGGCACGAACATTGCTTCACTGCATCATGCCGGGATAACAGAGGAGTAGGCGGATGAGACGAACCATCCTTTGGCTCGGCATGCTTTGTTGCCTTTGGGTGAGTGCGAGTGCGCGTGATCTCGGTCAGTGGGGAGCGGTCGATCCGGCGTTGCGCCAATGGTACGAGGCGCTGATGCAGCCTGACGTGCCGACGGCATCGTGCTGCGGCGAGGCCGACGCCTACTTTGCCGATGAGATCCATGTTCGCGACGGCAAGACCTATGCGATCATCACCGACGACCGTCCCGATGAGCCGCGTGGCCGTCCGCATGTCGATGTCGGCACGGAAATCGAGGTCCCGGATCACAAGCTGAAGTGGGATAAGGGAAATCCGACGGGGCACGGCATCATTTTCCTGAGCCGCAATCGGTATGTGTTCTGCTATGTGCAGCCGGGCGGTGCGTGAGCGGATGCTGCGGGCGCTCGTCCTCGGCGGATGATGCCTGCGTCGAGCAGCCGGAGACGGGCGGGCGGCGATTGCGGCGGAACGTTGTCGGGTCAACTACGCGACATCTGCATAGGGATCCGCCGGCGACGGTCGAGCCTTGCGTTCTTCCGAACGCGATCCTAGCTTCGGCCTTGGCGCGAGCAATGCGCCAGTCAATGATAGTCGAACTTGGGAGCTTGAAATGGCCTGGAAGACACCGAAGATCGTCGAAGTGCCGGTTGGCATGGAAATCAACATGTACGCCTGTGCGGCGCGCAAGTAACGCGTAGCGATCTGCCAAGCCACGAGGAGCGCCATTCGCTTCTGACTGGCTTGGCGGATCCATTCGATGGACGATCCGCGAGATCGTCCCGGCGACCGGCCTGTCGGCCGATCGGATATGACGGGCACGCCGCCGAACGTTGGTGACGGCCTGAGGACCGTCCAAGGGTCAGACGTCCTGCGTGTCGAAGATATACAGATCGACGCCGCCATCGGCGAAGTTGGGCAGATCGCCCGCCGCCGCCTTGCCTTCGGCAGAGCTCATCCCTGCCTGCAGTGCCGACATCGAATCGAATACCAGGGTGGCGACGAGGTGGAGGTTGGTGGGCCCCCCCGGCCCATTCACCGGACCGCGGCTGATATCGTAGCTCTTCAGACCGGGAATCTTCTTCGCCAGCGGCACATGGACGTTCATATAGTGTTTGTCGAACGCCTCGGCGCTCTTGGGGGTCTTGTAGAGTACGAGAACCTTGGGCATCTGCTTCCTCCGCATTCGCTCTTTTTGAGGTCGATCGACCGATGCCATTGCAGCCGATCTGCCGGTTCGGATCAAGCGTCAGGGCGGCTTCGCCCAGGGATCGTCGCTCCAGCCTCGGTTCCGCTGCATAATTTGTTGCGGGCGGAGAAACTGATGCAGCCGGATGTCGTAGTTTCAGATAAGCTGTTTCAGGCTTATCGAAGGACAACGAGCCATGAGCTCCATCGATCTCGTCATCACCGTCTGCGCAGTGCTGTCTCCGGCCACCTGCGAGGAGCAGCATCTCGTTTTCGCCGATGGCGGCGCCTCGCTGCAGCAATGCGCGATGAAGGCGCCGCCCTACATCGCCCAGTGGATCGGCGAGCACCCGAAATGGACTGCAGTGCGATGGCGCTGCGAATATCCGCACAGCAACGACAAGGCCTGAGGCCGGCTTTGCCGCAGGCGTGTCAGCCGCCTATTTCGTGCATTCCTTGAGGTCCTTGTCCGCCACCGAGACCACGGCGTCGGCCGTGATGTCGAGGTCGCGAACGACGCATTGGCGCTCGCCGGCATAGCTCACCTTGGCGTCGTAGCGCCCAGGCTCGACTCCGGTCAGCTTCAGCCGTTCGTCGTGATCGAGCTCCTTGTCCTTGTCGTTCAGCGTCTGATTCGGTCCCCAGTTGTTCTGGCCGGCCGGAGAGAGCTGAAAGCCGGTCATCGTTGCGGTGGTCAGATTCCAGAGCCGGATGCCCTTGCTTTGTGCGGCGGTCGCGAGCGGGATGCCGAACAGAATGATCGCCGTCACGGCGAATGCGCGTCTCATGGCGTTTTCCCTGGAGTCCGATGTCCTTTGCCGTGACTATGACACGGAAAAATCCAGTCGCGCCACATCGGCCTTGATTGCCGCGACCGCGTCGTTGTTGCGCTGCGCGCGCGGCAGGTCGATCGGGACTGAATGAAGCAGACGGGCGGGGCGCGAGGACAGCAGGAAGATCCGGTCGCCGAGCCGCGCCGCGTCGTCCATGCTGTGCGTGACCAGCAGCGTGATCATGGGGCGCGAGGCCACGAGGGTTGCGATCTCCTCGCGCAGCCGCGCGGCGAGCGCGTCGTCGAGCGAAGCCAGCGGCTCGTCGAGAATCAGGAAGTCCGGCTCCACTGCAAACGCCCGCGCCAGCGCGACGCGGCGGGCGAGGCCAAGCGACAGCTCGCCGGGAAAATGGCTGCGATGTCCCTCGAGCTCGAGCACGCCGAAGATGGCGGCCAGCCTGTCCTCGGCGACACCGGGCGCTGCCAGCCGGACATTGTCCTCGACGGAGCGCCACGGCAGCAGCCGCGGCTCCTGGAACACCATCGCCAGCCGGGCGCCGGCGGGTTGTGCGACGTGGCCCTCATAGTCGTTGTCCAGACCGGCGAGGATCCGCAGCATCGTGCTCTTGCCGCAGCCCGAGGGACCGACGACGACGCCGACCTCGCCCCGCTGCAGCGCAAAGGCAATGCCCGCAATCACCTCCTGGCGCTTGCCATTGGCGCTGGTGTAGCTCTTGGACCTGATATCGACCTCAAGCCGCACGGAGCCGCCACCTCGATGCGCGCAGCTCGAACGGCTGGACGATGACGGCCTCGATCACCAGCACCACGGCGGCAAAGCTGAGCGAGTAGGCGAGCAGCAGCGGAATGTCGAACAGCTGGAAGGCGACGCCGATCTCGAAGCCGATGCCGTTGGGCCTCCCGAGCAGCTCGGCGACCAGCACGATCTTCCAGACCAATGACAGGCCGGAGCGCGCGGCCGCCGCAATATAAGGCGCAAGTTGCGGCAGCAGGACATGGCGGAGGATGCGTCCGCGCGGGAAGGCGAACACCTTGGCCATCTCGTCGAGCGATGGATCGAGCGCGCGGGCGCCTTCGCGCAAGGTGACGACGGCGGTCGGCAGCTTGTTGATCGCGATCGCCGCGATCGCTGCGACCTCGGTGAGACCGGCCCAGATATAGGCGAGCACGATCACCACCAGCGCGGGCAGATTGAGCAGCAGGATCAGCCAGGGATCGCCCAGGCGGTTGGCGAGCTGGCTGCGCCCCATCAAAAAGCCGATCGCCGAGCCGAGTGCCATCGACAGCGTGAAAGCGAGGGCGACGCGGGCGAGCGTGGCGCCGAGATGCAGAAACAGCGCGCCGGACCGCGCTTCCGCCACCGCAACCGCAAGCACCGCCGATGGCAATGGCAGCTTGGCGCTGCCGGCGACAGCCGCGGCAATCCACCACGTGGCCAGCAGGAGCGCAAAGGACAACAAGCGCAGCACTAATCCCTCGCATCCGCCCTGTAATAGGTGCCGGGACTGAGCTCCGGAGACGGGCCGACCAGATCGCGGCCGCCGATCGAAGCGAGCACGCCATAGAGGATGCGCGCGTCGGCCTCTTCCTCGGCGATCGGCCGGCGCGGAATGCCCTCGCGATAGCGGTCGCGATAGGCGCGCAAGGTAGCGTCGTCCTGCGCGCCGGTCAGCGGGGCGATCGTCTGCCAGTCGGCGTCGGATGTCGCCAGGATCTCCTTGGCCTTGGCCGTGACGGACAGGAAGCGTGCCACGAGATCGCGGTGCTTGGCGGCCCAGTCCTCGTCGAAGACGTAGCCGATCATCGCGGTGCGGCCCTTGGCACCGAACGGCGGCAGCAGGTCCTCGACCCCGGCGAGACGGCGGAAGCCCTTGGCCTCCAGCGCCGCGCAGAAATTCCAGTAGTTCAAGCCCGCATCCATCTCGCCGTCGGCCAGCTTGGCGGCCAGCAGCGGCGGCGCGCCGTAGGTAATGGTCGCCTGCGATTTCAGGTCGACGCCGTCGCGCTTGAGCGTGGCCTGCAGCAGCAACCAGCTCTTGTCGAGCGGGCCGCCGGCCACCGCCAGCTTGCGTCCCTTCAGATCGGCAAGCGTCTTGATCGGCGAGGCCGCCGGCACCATCACGGCGCCGAGCGCGCTCGAATAGGGATAGAAGGTCAGCTTGGCGCCGAGCGCACGCTCGCGCGACACCCAGAGCCAATCCGATACCATGATGTCGGCGTTGCCGGCACGCAGCGCGATCTTGCCGGCCTCCGGGCTCGCCAGCTCGACCGCATCGATCGCGATATCCGCCTGCTTGTCGAGCTGGTGGGCGCGGATCACCCCCAGCTCCCAGGCGAAGGTCCCGGTCTTCTGCACCGCAACCTTGACGGTCTCGGCGGCGCAGCATGCCGTGACCGGCAGCAGGGCGCAGGCGACAATCGCCATCAACAAACGACCGATCTGCGTCATGAGCCCGTCTGCAATTCCTCGAGATGTGTTCTTTTCAGCCTCATTCCCTTAGCATAGCTTCGGCTGCGATGCCGTGGAGGACTGTGATGCGTAGTGCTGTTCCGGTAGGACCGATTGTCGCCGCCCTCGTTGCCATGATCGCGGTCGCCGGGCCGGCTCGTGCCGAGGAGCTCAACGACTATCCGACCTCGGCGCGGGCCGAATATGTGTTCGGCTGCATGAAGGCGAATGGCGAGACCCGTGAGGCGATCGCGCAATGCTCCTGCTCGATCGACGTGATCGCCTCGATCATCCCCTATGAGCGCTACGTCACGGCCGAGACCGTCCTCAGCATGTCCCAGGTGCACAGCAATCTCGGCACCCAGTTCCGCACGTCCGAGCAGGCCGCCAACGCGCTGAACGATCTTCGCCGGGCGCAGGCCGAAGCCGAAGTGAGATGCTTCTGAAGCGCTGCCGCTCTGCCGCATCAGGTTCCTGAACCGTCGGCCGGCCAATCGTGCTCGAACACGTGGCCCTGCGTATCCTTCGCTTCCGCATGGAATTGCTTGGCGCCGTTCGACACGTAGGTGAAGCGGATATTGGGATCCTCCGAGATCGAGATGCCGCCTTCGACCGACAGCACCAGGCTGCCATCCTGCGACAGCGTCAGCCGGTCGATGAAGAAGGCCGGGATGTAGAGCTGCGTCACCTGGTCCATCTGGAGCCCGGAATTGTTGGGATGCCCGATCATGACCTGCGCTTCGCGGATGCCGCTCGTGGCGCCGTCGCTGCTTTGCGTGAACTGCCGATAGCGCATCTGGCCGATGCGCGCCTTGGCCTCGTCCGGATTCTTCGCCGCCGGCGCCGAGCAGCCTCCGGACGCCTTGACGAAGGTCTTGACCACATAGAGCTGACCATCCGTCAGCTCGGCCACGGCATGCACGTCCGTGTAGTTGTTGACGCGCACCCGCGTCGAGATCGCAGTCACATTGGCGTCCGCGCCGAGCGTGAACTTGGCGGCCATCGGCGCAGGATTCTGGTCGATCACCAGCGTGATGGTCTTGATGCGGCGCTCGTCGGCGGGCGACAGCTTGCTACGCAGGGTGACCGGGACCACCGAGGCATCCTCGGCGCGCGTCGGCATCTCGATCGACAGCACATTGGTGCCGTCCTGCATCGCCTTGTTGTTGAAGATGTCCTGGACGAGTCCCGGCCATGGATCATAACCATCAGCGGCTTTCGCAGGTGCGAAGGCAAACGCGAGGCATACCCCGAGAAGCAATGTGGACGGCAAGCGGAGCCCGATCATGGCGCAGTCCTCCCAAGGCAGTCTGGTGGATTAACGATCATAGCGCGTCACCCGCCTCATTCCCATTCCATTTCCGAGAATGCTGCAGTTGCGTTGCGGGCATTGTAGTCGTCGAACAGCTCCCATTTGCCGCGCTCCGATCCAGCGGCCCCAGCGGCGTCGGCGATCGGCCTGCCCGCCTTGATCAGCCCGCGAACGTCGTGGGCCAATGTGTCGAGGTAGCGACGCTCGTCACTGAGCGCCAGTGGCCAGGGGCTGACAGGTCCATGGCCCGGGACGACGCGCTCGGCCGGAATGGCCGCGAGTGCGGCCATGTCGGCGATCCAGCCGCGCAGGCTGCCATCCATCACTGGGATGTGACGCAGGAATACGAGATCGCCGGCGAACAAGGTCCGGCTCCGGTCATCATAGACGGACAGGTCGCAGTCGCTATGCGCGGTGCTCCAGGCCTTCAGCGTGAGGGTGCGGCCGCCCAGGTCGAGCGCCATCTCGTCATCGACGAGGATCGACGGAGCGACGAGGCGGACCTCGTCGATCAGTTCGGCGCCCATCAGGCGCCGGAACGCCTCGATGTAGTGCGGCCCGCGCAGGGCGAGCGCCCGGGGCAGGTTCTTGGCGCCGACGAAGCGGGTGCCGTCCGCCTCGAAGGCGGCATTGCCGAACAGATGGTCGGGATGAGCATGGGTGTTGACGACGTAGCGCACGGGCTTGTCGGTACGGGCGCGGATCGCGGCCAGCAGCGCGCGGCCTTCGCGGACGCTGCCGCCGGTGTCGATCACTGCGACCGCGTCACCGCCGACGATGAAACCGACATTGGCGATGGCGCCTTCGTTCGCCGCGTTCATCAGCGCGGTCTGGCCGATGTGAACGAACACGCCGGGCGCGATCTCGCTCACCTCGAGTTCCGGGGGCATGGCAAGAGCGGCGCCGCCGAGCGCCAGCGCACACCAGGCGATGATCGCAATGATCGGATGCCTCACCATCGGCTTGCCTTGCTCGCGTGGGACCTGTGCATCAGGCCATGGACGCTGCGGCGCAGCACCGGGTCAACTCTTCGCGATGACGGCGACTGTTGCACCCGCGCGGCCGGCGGCCTAGCATTTTCAAAAATACCGCGATGCGTTCGATAGGGATGGAAATACGGATGACGAAGCGTCACAAACTTGCTTGCTCGCTGGCTGTTGCCGCGGGGCTCACTCTGCTCGGACCGGCCGCCGCTTTCGCGCAGAGCAACGACGGCCTGGACCTGTCGATCGAGCTGGTCGATCCCAAGGTGCTCAGGGTCTGCGCCGATCCGCGCAACCTGCCGTTCTCGAACGAGAAGGGCGACGGCTTCGAGAACAAGCTGGCCGAGCTCTTTGCCGCCAAGCTGCAGAAGAAGGTGGACTACACGTTCTTCCCGCAGGCCACCGGATTCGTGCGCATGACGCTCGGCTCGCACCGTTGCGACGTGATCATGGGCTTTCCGCAAGGGGACGACTTGGTGCAGAGCACCAGTCCCTATTACCGGACGGCCTACGCGATCGTGACCAAGCCGGGCTCCGATCTCGCCGATGTGACGACGCTGGAGGACGCCAAGCTGAAGGGCAAGCACATCGGCATCGTGGCGGGCACGCCGCCGGCGACCAACATGGCGCTGGCCGGGTTGATGCCGACCGCAAAGCCCTATCCGCTGATGATTGACACCCGCGTCGATTCCTCGGCGGAGGCGATGATCAACGATCTGAAGTCCGGCGAGATCGATGCCGGCGTGCTGTGGGGGCCGATGGCCGGCTACTATGCCAAGCAGGCGAGCCCGCAACTGCACGTCACGCCGCTGGTGAAAGAGACCAGCGGGCCGAAGCTGATCTACCGCATCGCCATGGGCGTCCGCGGTGCAGACCAGAACTGGCGTCGCCAGCTCAACAAGCTGATCCAGGAGAACCAGGGTGAGATCAACAAGATCCTGCTGGACTTCGGGGTGCCGCTGCTGGACGAGAGCAATCATCTGATCACCGCCGAGGCTGCAGCGAAGCCATGATCGGTCGGCTCACCGCTGCGGCATTGGCAGGCGTGCTGCTGATCGCCGTGGCGGTGAGGGCCGATGATCTCGTGCCGGAGCCGGACAGCTATCGCACCGAGAACTATCGCGCGCCGGTGCCGACGACCCTGAGCGGAGCGCGCGTGCTGTCGACGCGGGAGACCGAGGCGATCTGGCGCGCAAAATCGGCCGCCTTCGTCGATGTGCTGCCGCGGCCGCCCAAGCCGAAGAACCTGCCGGCCGGGACGGTGTGGCGCGAGCAGCCGCGCCTGGACATTCCCGGCAGCATCTGGCTGCCCGATACCGGCTACGGCGTGCTGGCACCCCAGACTGAGGACTATCTGAAGCGTGGCCTCGCCCATGCATCGGGTGGCGATTTCGGTCGTCTGCTCGTGTTCTATTGCCTCGAAGATTGCTGGATGTCGTGGAATGCCGCGCGGCGCGCGCTGACTTACGGCTATCGCAACATCGCCTGGTACCCCGACGGGACCGACGGCTGGAGCCGCGCCGACCTGCCGCTGCAGCAGACGCAGCCCGAGCCGCGGCCTGAGGAGTGATTGCACCGGCCCGCTACCGCGCGCGACGTCGCCAGTTGTTTTGCTCGTCATGCCCGGGCTTGACCCGCCTGCGCGGCCGAAGCCGCTTCGGCGCGGCGAAGGCCCGGGCATCCACGTGGTGCGGCGTGGAAAGACGTGGATGGCCGGGACGAGCCCGGCCATGACGTCGTGGAGGCACTGGTGTGCTCGCTCTCTGCGTCGTTGGTCGGGAGCGAACGGCATCCGCGGATCTACTCCATGTCCTGCTGGATCTCGCGGGCCAGGGCGAACAGGCGCTGGTCGATCGCGGTCGGGACCTCGCAGACGAACTTCATCACGCGACGCCGGTCCTCGAAGATGCGCGTCTCCCAGTTCAACTGGTTGGTCATCTCCTCGACCTTGGCCTGATCCGGGTTGGGCCCGCTGTGCATCTCCTGCAACGCGATGGTGTCGCCGCGCACCTTCTCGACCGCTTCGCGCTGCTTGCGCATGACGCGCTCGAGGCCGTTCATGACCGACGTCCGCTGGGCGTTCAGCGTATCGAACAGGCCGGCAAACAGCAGCTTGCCCTTGCGGGTCTTCTCCTCGGGCGTACCGGTCAGGAAATCGGCGACGTCCTTCTGCGCCTGCTCCAGCGGGATGCGGCGCGCCGCCAGCCTGGCGACCAGCTCCGCGATCTTGGCGTCGTCCTTCCAGCTCGCGCCGACATCGTCGATCGCAGGGCCGGACCACACGGCCGCGATGGAGATTTCCGGCACCTTGGCCTGCGGGCAGGGCCAATCCGGATAGCGCGGATCGGCGGCCATCGCAGCGCCTGCTGACGCTGCGATGGCGACGGCCGCCAGGATCGTTCTCAACCTCATGCCTCGCCTCCGGGACCACGCCTGACAAGACCCCGCGACGGATCGTAGGCCAGGATCGCGCCGATCATGAACACGGCGGTACAGCCGCCGACCACCGCGAGCGAAACCCAGTTCAGCTTGCCATAGAGCGCGAAGCGGATGAGCTCGACCGCGTGGGTGAAGGGGTTGGCCTCGCAGAGATAAGCGAGCCATGGGCTGCCTTCCTCGACGCGCCACAGCGGGTAGAGCGCCGACGAGGCGAAGAACATCGGGAAGATCACGAAGTTCATGACGCCGGCAAAGTTCTCGAGCTGCTTGATGCCGGAGGAGATCAGCATGCCCAGCGCGCCGAGCATCAGCCCGGACAGGACCAGCGCCGGCAGCACGGTGAGATAGCCCATCGGCGGCGGGGTGATGTCCCAGAACCAGGCGATGGCGAGAAATGCGTAGACCTGCAGCACCGAGACGGCGGTGCCGGCGAGCAGCTTGCAGAACAGGAGATAGCCGCGCGGCAGCGGGCTCACCAGCAAGGTGCGCATGTTGCCCATCTCGCGGTCGTAGACCATCGATAGCGACGACTGCATGCCGTTGAACAGCTGGATCATCGCCATCAGGCCGGGCGCGATATAGACCTCGTAGGGGATGTAGGTCTCGTAGGGCGGGATGATCGAGATGCCAAGCACCTGGCGGAAGCCGGCAGCGAAGATGAACAGCCAGACCAGCGGCCGCACCAGCGCCGAGATGAAGCGCTCGCGCTGATGCAGGAAGCGCAGCCCCTCGCGCCAGACGATGCCGGTGAGGCAAGTGATGTATTCGCCGGCCGAGAAGCCGCTGCGTGGTGTGGCAGGAGCGTGAACTGTCGTGACGGTCATGGCTCGCTCCGCGCCGGGCTGGCCTGCGTCGTCAGCCGCGCGAACGCGGCGTTGACGTCGGACGCGCCGGCCTCGGTGATCACCTGCGGCACCGGCCCGCGCGCCAGCACGCGGCCTTGATGCAGCACCACGAGATCGTCGGTCGGCGCGATCTCGTCGAACAGATGCGTGGCCCAGAGCACGCCGATGCCCTGCTCGGTGACGAGCTGACGGACATGACCGACGATGTCGGCGCGAGCCTTGACGTCGAGTCCGACGGTGGCCTCGTCGAGCAGCAGGAGGCGCGGCCGGTGCAGCAGGGCACGGGCGATTTCCAGGCGGCGCATCTGGCCGCCGGAGAGGTCACGCACCTTGTTGCCGGCGCGGTCGGCGAGGCCGATCCGTGTCAGCAGCTCCTCGCTGCGGGCGCGGGCCTCGCGGCGCGAGATGCCGTGCAGCGCGGCGTGGTAGAGCAGGTTCTGCGTCAGCGACAGATCGAGATCGAGCGTGCGCGGCTGGAACACGACGCCGAGCAGCCGCAGCGCCTCGCCCGGCGTGCGGCCGATGTCATGGCCGAAAATGCCGATCCGGCCGGTCTGCACCGCGAACAGCCGCGTGATCAGCGAGAACAAGGTGCTCTTGCCGGCGCCGTTGAGGCCGAGCAGGGCGGTGAAGCTCGCAGGCCTCACGGCGAAGCTGACGTCGTTGAGCGCCTTGCGTGCGCCGTAGGAATGGCTGACGCCGACGACCGACAGTGCCGGCACCTGGTCGGGAGCCGTTTGCGGCGTGGCGCCTGTCGCGTCGAGAGCGGGTGCGTTCTGCGTCGTCATGGCTGTGCGATCGTGATGCCCCAGGGCAGCTCGCCGACCTGGATGGTCTTGATCACCTTCTGCGCCGCGACGTCGATCACCGAGACGTCGTTGGAGACGCCGTTGGTGACCAGAAGATATTTCTCATCCGGCGTGAATTCCATGTGCCAGACGCGCTGGCCGACCAGGAGATATTTCTTCACCTCGTGGGTGGTGCCGTCGACGACCGCGACGCGGTTGGCGGGGCCGAGTGCGACGAAGCCGGTCTTGCCATCCTTGGTCAGGGCGATGCCGACCGGCTGGATGGCCTCGCTGCGCAGGCCGGGCACGGCGAACTTGATCTTGCCGGTGACCTCGCGCTTGGCGGGATCGATGATCGACACCGTGCCGCCGATCTCCGCCGACACCCACAGTTCCGAGCCGTCGCTCTTGAACTCGGCATAGCGTGGCCGCGCATCGACCAGCACGTTGGCGACGATCTGGCGCGTCGACGTGTCGATGAAATGCGCCATGTTGGTGGTCTCGGAGGTGCAGATCAGGATCTTGCCGTCCGGGCTGAGCATCATGCCCTCGGGCTCGACGCCGACCTGGACATCGCCGATGCGCACGCGCTTTTCGAGGTCGAGCACGGTGACGGTGTTGTCATTCTCGTTGGCGACATAGAGCGTCTTGCCGGCGGCGTCCTGCGCGAACAGCTCGGGATCCGGGCCGGAGGGCAGGGTGTCCACCACCTCCATCTTCCTGGCGTCGATCACCTGGATGGTGTCGTCATCGCCGACGGCGACCATCACGAACTTGCCGTCGCGCGTGAACGCGATGCCGCGCGGCCGCTGGCCGACCTTGATGGTCTTGGTGACGGTCCATGTGTCGGTATCGATGACGGAGACGGTGTTGCCTTTTTCGTTGGAGACGAAGGCGACGTAGGCGGAGGCGGGCGACGCGTGGGCCAGCCACAGCGCGGCGGTGAGCAGGCTGGCTGCCATGCCGACATACCTGCGAAGCCGTGGCCGTCCTTCGAGACGCCCGCCTCCGGCGGGCTCCTCAGGACGAGGCCGGTGTGCGCGGTTAGATCCAAGCCATGCGCGCTCGAGACCTTGCTGCTGAACCTCCCCGTGATCTCGCCCCTCTCCATGAACACGCCTCTCGGCGTGTTCATGGTCGGTGTGCAGTGCCGCCCTCGGCTCTTGACCCTCATGGTGAGGAGCGCCGTCTTGGGCGCGTCTCGAACCATGAGGCCCCAGACCGATAGCCACATTGGTTGTCGGACTGCGCATCGTCATCAACATCTTCCAATCCGACATCATTGCAGCTTGCACTTGGTTTCGGGGCGGTCGACACCGAGGGTGTCGAGCTCGGAGACTTGATGCAGGAAACCCTCCTGCGGCGAGACCGAGACGATCATGCGGCCGTCGGCCAGCAGGATCGGCTGGCGCAGTTGCAGGTTCCAGTCGCGCAGGGAGAGCCTCGTGCCCTTGAAGGCGGCGATGGTGAAGTTCGGGCCCTTGAGATAGTCGGTCAACGTCTTTGCGTCGCCGGAGTTGGTGCGCGAGGCAGCCTCGCCGATCATGCGCACGGCCATCCAGGCCTGCATGTCCAAGGCGTCCATGCGGCGTGATGCCAGCTTCATGAAGCGGTTCTGCAATTGCGTCGCGCCCCACTGGTCCTGCGCCGGATCCCAGCTGGTCGGACGCAGGCCGGCGGAGCCCGCGACGGGGCGCGGATCCCAGGTGCGATAGGGCAGGTAGTTGGCGAACACCTCGCTCTCGTCGGCGGCGACCAGCACGTCATAGGCCGGCGCCTTCTGCGTGAACACCGGCATCTGGCGCTGGATCAGGGTCACGCCAGAGTCAGTGCGCCGCGCGCCGCCGGTGTCCTCGAAGGTCCGCTCCTCGACGATTCTAGCGCCGAAACGGGTGGCGGCGCGGCGCAGCGCGTCGGCGAACAGCTTGTCGTTGTCGTGCGAGCCGGTGACCAGCAACCAGCGCTTCCACTGCTTCCATACCAGATACTGCCCAAGCCCATCGGCCAGCATCGAGCGTGTCGGGGCGACATGGATGACGTTGGCGCGGCAGTCCTGCTCGCGCAGGCGGTCGTCCGTGGCGCCGACATTGAGCAGGGTGGTGCCACGTCCGCGCAGGGCGTCTGCGACCTTCAGCAGCGCATCCGCCGGAAGGTCGGCGAGAATGAAGCCGGCCTTTCCCGCGAGCTCATTGGCGGCCTGCGCCGCGTCCTCTTCGTCCTTGATGCGGCGCTCGATCAAAGTGAAGCGCTGGTTGAGGAACTTGCCGGTGGTGTTGTTGTCCTCGATCGCGAGCTTCGCGCCGGCCACGCCATCATCGGCCGCCGGCTGGTCGAGCGGCGACAACGTCTGCGGCACGCCGCTACGGCCGAGATAGCCGATCGCGATGTCGACCGGCTCCGCCGCGCTGGCGGCGGTTGCGGCGGCGATGAGGCCGATCGCGCCGATCAGAGATCGGGCCAGAACTCCCAGGACCACATGTCCTCCCACTGTTCCCTCGTCCTTTTCCGGCGAGGTTTCGTCTTGCAAGATGAACGAATTGGCCTAGCTTTCAACCCCACTTTTGGCCGCTGTCGCGTCATTTCGGATCACGACCTTGAAACCTGCCGTTCTCTTCGCGTTCCTGATCCTGATGTCTGCGACATCAGTGCATGCCGAGCCGACCAAGGTGGCGGTGTTCGACTTCGAGCTGATCGACACCAGCCTGCAGGGCGAGGTGCAGGGCCCGCGCCAGGACGAGCAGACCCGGCTGGCGCACGCCGCCGAGCAGTTGCGATCGGCGCTGCAGGATTCCGGACGTTTTCGCGTCCTTGACATCGCCCCCGTCAACGATGCGGCGCACCACAGCAATCTGCAGGCCTGCGGCGGCTGCGACGTCAAGCTCGCGGGCGACATCGGTGCCGATCTCGCCATCACCGGGACGGTGCAGAAGGTCTCCAATCTCATCCTCAACATGAACATCTATCTGCGCGACGCGCATACCGGGAAGCCGGTCGCGGCAATGACCGCCGACATGCGCGGCAACACCGACGAATCCTGGACGCGCACCATGGCCTGGCTGATCCGCAACCGCCTGCTGGCGCCGAACTACGGTGCGCCGCAGGCGCAATAGCCGACGAGATATGACGGTGCATTCTCGCGGCGGATGACGCCCGAGCTCTGCGTGCCGGTCGCCCCTTAAAACAAGAGGCGCAGGGAAGGCCGGGAGCCTGCCGCCCCCATGGCCCGCCTGCAGAAGAAAATGCAGGCGGCAGGTACCACAGGTTCGGCTGGGACATCCCGGCCCTCCCTGCGCGGATGGTCTTAACGGTTGCTTCGCGTTCTCCCCGGTGCGCCGGGCTTTCTGGTCACCGTGCGCGACGACACGCTTCTCACGCGCCGCCACGGGGGCATCGGCATCGGGATGCCAGGACCACGCGACTTGGCCGTACGCCGCGGCGCGTTCGTCCGCATGCGATGGGCATGATATGCCCAGGGCATGCTGCGCGCCGCCGGCGTCCACCGCATCCCGCCTCCACGTTCGTGACGACCGCGATACGCCCTCTCGACGAGGCGGGATGGCGCGATACAATCATGTTTTCTGGAAAAGCGAAAGCAGAATCTTTTTCCCCGACGCACTGGACACGGTGATCGCCTTGCGCGGCCTGCGGAAATCGGCCTGCGCGCGCAGGAGATGATCGGGCGGTGAAGATCATGACATTGCCTCGACGGCGCGCGATCGCGCCCGTCGGGCAAATCAAGGCCGCGGCTGATGTCAGCGGCCGAGCCGCGCGGCGTGCCAGCGCAGATGATCGGCCATGTAGGTCGAGATGAAGTAGTAGCTGTGGTCGTAGCCCTCCTGCTTGCGCAGCAGCAGCGGGATGTGGGCCTTGTCGCAAGCGGCCTTGAGCAACTCCGGGCGCAACTGCTGGGTCAGGAACTGATCGGCAGTGCCGACATCGACCAGCAGGTCGGAGACGCGCGCGCCGTCCTCGATCAGCGCCACCGCATCGTGCTTGCGCCACGCCGCCTTGTCGGCGCCGAGATAGCCGCCCAGGGCCTTCTCGCCCCACGGCACCTGCGACGGCGCGACGATCGGCGAGAATGCGCTGGCGGCGCGGTAGCGGTCGGGGTTGCGCAACGCCACCGTGAGCGCGCCATGGCCGCCCATCGAGTGGCCCATCACCGACTGCCGGCGCGGATCGACCGGGAAGTTTGCCGCGACCACGCTCGGCAGCTCCTCGGTGACGTAGCTCCACATCCGGTAGTTCTTCGCGAACGGTGCCTCGGTCGCGTCGACATAGAAGCCGGCGCCGAGGCCGAAATCATAGGCGTTGTTGGGATCGCCGGGCACGTCGTCGCCGCGCGGCGAAGTGTCGGGCGCCACAAAGACGAGGCCGAGCTCGGCGCAGGCGGCGCGAAACTCGCCCTTCTCGGTGACGTTGGCGTGGGTGCAGGTCAGGCCGGAGAGATACCAGACGACCGGCAGCTTCGCGCCGTCGGCATGCGGCGGCACGAACACCGAGAACGTCATCTCGGTCCTGGTCTCCTGGCTGGCGTGGCGGTAGACACCCTGGACGCCGCCATGGGATTTGTTCTGGGAGACGGTCGTGAGCGTCATGGGATCACCTGTTCGGCAATGATGTCGGGCTGTTGGCGTGGCTGTCGCCAACGCGTGTCAGGCAGCGTCGTTCAGTCGGGACGAGTCAAGCAACGCCGTTCTCGATCGCCAAACGCACCAGCTCGCCGGATGTTCGCACGCCGAGCTTCTGGCGGATGATCGAGGAGGTGTTGGCGACGGTCTTGTAGGACGAGTGGATCAGCCAGGCAATCTCCGACAGGCTCTTGCCGGCGCTGAGCAGGCGCAGGATCTCGAGCTCGCGCGAGGTCAGTTTCGCCAGCGGGCTCTGCGCGACGGCGGCGCCCGCGAACGCGATGCTGCGCGCGATCGCCGGCGGCAGATAGCTGCCGCCGCGGGCGACCTCGCGGATCGCCTCGGCGAGATCGTTCGGATCGCCGCTCTTGGAGACGTAGCCCTTGGCGCCGATGTCGATGGCGCGCGCCGCGAACACCGGATCGTCGTTCATGCTGAACATGATCAGCCGGGCATTGCCGTCGTGGGCGAGGATGCGCCGCGCCAGCTCGAAGCCGGAGACGGTCGGCAGGTTGATGTCGACGACGCAGACGTCCGGCCGGCGCGCGATGAAGCCGGCTTCGCCGCTCTCGGCGTCCGCGGCTTCGATCAGCTCGAGCTCCGGATCGGTCGAGAGCAGGGCCCGGCAGCCTGATGCCACAATGGGATGGTCATCGACGATCAGTACGCGCATGGCCTTGGGGTCCCGGACTTCCAACTCGCGTCATTGTTGCGATGCATCATTAATGCATGCTGCGCGGTATTGCATGATGTTGCAATTAGATCGCCGGCGGATTTGTCTGTCAATGTGAGTGCGCATGAAACCCGGTGGCGGTGAGGCGGAGAGAATGTGGCAGAATTGGTCGTTGCGGACCCGCATCAACGTGCTGCTGGCGCTGCTGCTGACGCTGGGCCTCGCCATCAACATCGGCCGTCTCGTGCTGGAGGCGGCGCCGCGCGTGCTGGCGGAGGACCAGAGCGTCATCCGCCTGACGCGGGCCTTCGTCGAGACCATCATGGACGAGGTCAACGACGCGCCGGATCCGAACGCGCGGCTGGACCGGATCGTCGGCGATCTCCGACAGCTTCGTCACGTCAGCGTGAGACGGCAGGGAATGCCGGCGCAGACTCCGCCCTCTCCCGGCGTCGGCCGCGCGGCACCGGCGTGGTTCATCGCACTGGTGCATCCCGACAAGACCTCGGTGAGCATGCCGGTCATCGTCGCCGGCCAGAGTGACTCGCTGGTGATCACCTCGCATCCCGACGACGAGATCGCGGAGATCTGGGACGGCATCGTCACCCAGCTCGTCGTCGGCTCGCTGGTCGGGCTGGCGTTGTTCGCGATCACCATGCTCGTGGTCGGCCGCGCGCTGGCGCCGCTTTCGGATCTGTCGGACGCGATGAGCCGGATCGAGGCCGGCGCCTACGATACCCGCGTCAAGCCGGGCGGCGCGCCCGAGCTCGCGGCGCTCTGCGCCAAGCTCAACCATCTCGCCGGCGCGCTCGGCGAGGCGGTGGAGGAGAAGCGCCGCCTCGCCGAGCGCACGGTGTCGCTGCAGGACCACGAGCGCAAGGAAATCGCGCGCGAGCTGCATGACGAGTTCGGGCCGCATTTGTTCGCGCTGCGCGCCCATGCCAGCGCGCTGATGCGATTGCCGGAGGCTGCGACGCTCGACGTCGCCGCGATGCGTCGGCACGGCCAGGCGATCCTCGACCAGGTCAACGCCGTGCAGCAGTTCAACCGCCGCATCCTGGAGCGGCTGCGGCCCGTCGGCCTCGCCGAGCTTGGCTTACGCGAGGCGCTCGGCGCTTTGGTGCGGCTGTGGCGGGAGTCGCGCCCGGAGGTCGCGATCGAGACCAGCTTCACCGACACGGTCGTGCGCAGCAACGAGACGGCGGAGCTGACGATCTACCGGGTGGTGCAGGAGGCGCTGACCAACGTGTTCCGCCACGCCGAGGCCACCGCGGTCGACGTCACCATCGAGCCGCTGCAGCAGACGACGGCCGGCCATCGCCGCAGCTATACGCGGGTGCGCGTCCGCGACGACGGCCGCGGGTTCAGCCCGGAGCACAAGCTCGGCTTCGGCCTCACCGGCATGCGCGAGCGGCTGCTGGCGCTGGGGGGCACCCTGACGGTGGCCTCCACCGGCGCCGGCGTCACGATCGAGGCGATGGTGCCGGCCGACGCGGCGTGAGTCCGGCCGCAACGAACCATCCGACCGGCTATTCGCAATTTGCAGCGCGGAGCACGCGGCGGCAGCTCCGCGGCAGATCGCCTATGGCGAGCATGCCTTGGAACTTCGTCTCGTCCCGATGATTGCCACGCAGGTCACACCGTCGAGGCGTGCCACCGAGGATCCCGCCGGGTGAGCGCGAGCGGACAAGGAGCGAGCTGATGAGCAAGGAAACGCCGAAGGACGATCCGCGCCAGAAAAGCGACTGGGGCTCGATGAAGCAGACCGACAAGCCCTGGGCCGAGAAGCCGGAGAAGGAGCAGCGCTCGGAGGCGGCCAAGGACCTGGAGACGTGGAGCGAGAGCAACACGCATTGAGGTGACGGACTGCGATGCGGATAGACGTGTGCAGCTCGGCGTTGTCGCCTTTGTCCGACATCCGACAAATCCGTGTCGGAGCTACGCGGCGGACATCATCGCGCACGGCGCCGGCTCGGGCTGCACCGGCCACACCGCCGCGACGGCCGTGTCAGCCTGCCGCTCGTCGAGAATCCGTTTCACCGAGCGCGAGCAGAGGCCGCATTGGACCGTGCAGCCGAGACAATCATACACTTGCGCCGGCGAGCCGAAGGTGATGTCGGCCGCCGTGACGACGTCGCGAATGGCCGTGTCGCTGATGACGTTGCAGGAACAGATGATCATGGCTGTTGCTCGCTCCTGCAAACGATAAGCAACCGGGATGCCAAGGCCGGCGCGCAGGGCGCGGGCTAATCAGAATCGTTCGAAACGATCTGATCCGCGGGCAGGTCCGCGGGCAGGCTCGCGCTCGTCCTGATGCAGTGCGCGACATGCAGCCGCATGGCGGCCAGCGTCGCCTGGGCGAGTGCCTGTCCCTGCGCATCGATCCCGGTCCACTGCGCATGACGGCCGCGTGGATCGATCTCGGCGAGCGCGATGCCGGCCGGCAGGTCGCTGCCGTCGCGGACGATGCCGCGCAGGATGCCGTCATGGGGGGCCGTGACCGGCGCGCCGGAGAGATGGCCGATCACGAAGCCCTTGTAGATGCGCGTGCCGATCTCGATCGGAGTATGCCATCGGCCCTCATGCGGCGAATGCACCAGGCACTCGACGCCGACGAGCGCGCCGACATCATCCGTTGCCAGCGTCCAGCCCTGGCGTACGATCTGGCCGACCCGGTCCGGCCGGGTCTCGATCGCGATATCGCAATTGGCCGACGGCGAGAAACCCGGACCGATGCCGATCGAGAGCCGCGTCATGCCGCGCAGGTTCGGGGTCACTTCGCGCCTCTGCATCCGCGCGTCGATCAGGACGTCGATGGTACGGACCGGCAGGAGATCGAGCAATCCGAGTGGGGTGACGAGGACGTGCCGGGGATTGCCGAGCGCCTTGAACACCTCCATCGTGCTCTCGATGCGCTCGCCGGTCACGTTCTCGACGCGGACCGTGTCGCCGAACAGGGCGTCGTGAAACGCCATCTTGCGGCGCATGACCGGCGGATTGGGATCATGCGACAGCACGACGCAGAAGCCGGCACGATGCAGATGCACGCCGATCGCCGACGCGACGTCGTTGGTCCCGAGGACCACGGCGAAGCGCACTGCATTCGTCCCCATGTCCTGGTCCATACGCTGTTGGCGTCTCGTGGCTGTCCGTCGTTCGACTGACAAGCGGTCTTCCAGTTCGAATGATCGGTTCCGTCGAGCAAGAGTTGGACCATCGGCCATCGTTCTGAAAACGATCGCGCTTTGACGGTCTTGCGAAGGACGCGGTCCAAAGCCGACGCGGGATGTGTCCAGAACCCGCCAATCTGTCGCGAACCCGACAGGAAAAGGCTGCTTTGCCCGCTGTTTTCGCTGGCCCGGAATCTGCACAACCGGAGCATGGCGATACCACTGGTATTTCCGATCGTCGCGGAGCCTGCGCCCAGACCACGTCTGAGGCAAAGGCAGCAGCCGAAGCTCGGTAGCCGGCGTCCTGGTGGCGTTGCGGCGCAGGATCAGGACGGATGAGGTGAGCCTCGATCTCGACCAGGACGTCCGCGAACCCGTCATCGAGGCGGCCGGGACCATCACGGCGTGCCCGTTCCATCGAGACATGGCCGCCGCCGAGCGGTCCGCGCGCACCGAGCAGAAAACGCTCGTGCTGACCGGCGGCTCGCGCGGCATCGGTCATGCGACCGCAAAGCTGTTCTCCGACGCCGGCTGGCGCATCATCACCTGCTCGCGCCAGCCTTTCGATGGCGGCCGCTGTCCGTGGGACGCCGGTCCCGACAATCACGTCCAGGTCGATCTCAGCGATCGCAAGGCGATCCCGCGTGCGATTGCCGACATCAAGCAGCGGCTCGACGGCGCGCCGCTGCATGCCTTGATCAACAATGCCGCGATCTCTCCGAAGGCCGGCGACGGCGGCCGGCTGGATTCGCTGTCGACCTCGGTCGAAACCTGGATGACCGTCTTTCACGTCAATTTTCTCGGACCGATCCTGCTGGCGCGCGGGCTGTTCGAGGAGCTGAAGCGCGGGCAGGGCGCGGTCGTCAACGTGACCTCGATCGTCGGCACCCGCGTCCATCCGTTTGCGGGCACAGCCTATGCGACCTCGAAGGCGGCGCTCGCCTGCCTCACCCGTGAGATGGCGCACGACTTCGCGCCGTATGGCATCCGCGTCAACGCCATCGCGCCGGGCGAGATCAAGACCGAGATGGTGTCGCCGGAGACCGAGGCGCGGTTCTCGCCGCTGATTCCGATGCGCCGGATCGGCGCGCCGGAAGAGGTCGCCAAGGTGCTGTTCTTTTTGTGCTCGGATGCGGCGAGCTACGTGACCGGCGAGGAGATTCAGATCAACGGGGGGCAGCACCTCTAGGTTGATCACAGCCGCGCGCGGCCGACACGCGGATGTGAACGCGTCATGCCGCGGCTGGCAGCCGAAGGAGTCGAGCGGCGGGCCGGACGTGGAAAGTTGGTGTTCAGGTGTTGTCCGTTGCGATCCGGTCGCAAACATGCCGGCGGATACGCGAATACTAGATGTCGAGAAGACAACGCGAAATCGTCAGGCGCATCGTCTTTGCCGCCCGGGCGGACGTGCAATGCACGCATCGTCACGGGTGCAAACTAATTTGTTAACATCATGAAAGCCTGCAGCTTTTCTGATCTGTCCGTTGCACACTACTTCTGCGGCAATGCAGCAAAGTTAGGCACGACAATCATCTGCGGTTAAGGGAGGATGTTAGAACACCTACAATCACGGGCGGCTTCACCAAGGCGTTCGTGACGATCAGAGAAGCGACGATGGTCCAAACGGAAACACGTCAGGTCGAAGCTCAGGACGTCAGGTCCAACGCCGCGCCGATCCCGCTCAGCGAGATCGCGCTGACCGGAATTTTCGAAATCTCGAAAATTCTCGCCGCGCCGACGCGGCTGGAGATCACCCTCGCCAATGTCGTCAACCTGTTGCAGTCCTTCATGCAGATGCGCCACGGCGTGGTGTCGCTGCTCGCCGATGACGGCATTCCCGATCTCGCAGTCGGGGCCGGGTGGAGCGAAGGCAGCGACCAGCGTTATCGCGAGCGCCTGCCGCAGAAGGCCATTGACCAGATCGTCGCCACCGCCGTGCCGCTGATCGCCGAGAACGTCGCCGATCATCCCGCCTTCAGCGATGCGGATGCGGCCACGCTCGGCGCCGGCGCCGACACCCGTGTGTCCTTCCTCGGTGTTCCCATCCGCATCGACCAGCGCGTCGTCGGCACCCTGACGATCGACCGGGTCTGGGACGGCCGCGCCGTCTTCCGGCTGGATTCCGATGTGCGCTTCCTGACCATGGTCGCCAATCTGATCGGCCAGACCATCAAGCTGCATCGCGTCGTGGCGCGCGACCGCGAGCGGTTGATGGCGGAAAGCCACCGGCTGCAGAAGGAGCTCTCGGAACTGAAGCCGGTGCCGAAGGATCGCAAGAGGGTGCTGGTCGACGGCATCGTCGGCGACAGCCCGGCGCTGCGCGCGCTGCTGGAGAAGATCAACGTCGTCGCCAAGTCGAATGCGCCGGTGCTGCTGCGCGGGGAATCCGGCACCGGCAAGGAGCTGGTGGCGAAGGCGATCCATGAACTGTCCAATCGCGCGAAGCGGCCGTTCATCAAGATCAACTGCGCCGCATTGCCGGAGACGGTGCTGGAGTCGGAGCTGTTCGGCCACGAGAAGGGCGCCTTCACGGGCGCGATCAACGCTCGCAAGGGCCGCTTCGAACTGGCCGACAAGGGCACATTGTTCCTCGACGAGATCGGCGAGATCTCCCCGGCGTTCCAGGCCAAGCTGCTGCGCGTGCTGCAGGAGCAGGAGTTCGAGCGCGTCGGCGGCAACCAGACCATCAAGGTCGATGTCCGCATCGTCACCGCCACCAACCGCAATCTCGAGGAGGCGGTGTCGCGCAACGAGTTCCGCGCCGACCTCTACTACCGCATCAGCGTGGTGCCGATCAAATTGCCGCCGCTGCGCGAGCGGCGCAGCGACATCCCGCAGTTGGCGCGCGAGTTCCTGCGCCGCTTCAATTGCGAGAACGAGCGCGATCTCACCTTCGACGTCAGCGCCATCGAGGTGCTGATGCATTGCGGCTTTCCTGGCAATGTGCGCGAGCTGGAGAACTGCGTGCAGCGGACCGCGACCATGGCGACGGGCTCGGCGATCGGCATGGACGACTTCGCCTGCAGTCGCAACGAGTGCATGTCGGCGATCCTGTGGAAGGGCAATACGGTGACGCCTCCGCCGCCGCGCGGCCAGCCGATGGTGCCGCTGCCGATCCTGCCGCGGACGTCGGCGCCGGTCGAGGCTCCCGTCGAGCTGCCGGCGATCGATGCCGATGACGGCGAGTATTCCGATAGCATGGAGGGCGGCGCTGTGCCGGAGCGCGACCGCATCGTGCAGGCGATGGAGCGGTCCGGCTGGGTCCAGGCCAAGGCCGCGCGCCTGCTCGGCCTCACGCCGCGCCAGATCGGCTACGCGCTGAAGAAGCACAACATCGAGGTCAAGCGGTTCTGAGCGGCCTGGCTTCGGCTCTTTGAAGGGCGCGCGGCTGGCGCGCCCTTTTGTTTGGGCGCATGCTGCGGTCGACCGCTGCAGTCATCGTGAGAGTCGAGCTTTCAACCACGGTGGTGGTCGGCTCCCCTCCCCCTTGCGGGGAGGGGTTGGGGGGTCTCCGAACGCAAATCGTTGTGAGTGCATTCGATCGTTATGCAGGTCTTGCCGCGGCTTACGCTCGGTTGCTCAGCGGTTCGATGTATCAACGATGGCCGGTGTCCTCGACAGAGCATCAGCGCGCATCACATGCCGCGTGCGCGTGGACCCACACCCCCGACCCCTCCCCGCAAGGGGGAGGGGAGCGCACCGTCGTCGCGGTTGGCAGTCCGATTTCGGAGACTACCGCTTACCTCGCGTCCTGTCGCACTTGCGACATGCTGTCGGGAGAGCGACAGCTCGCCGTGACCGGTGAACTTTAGAATCCTCCTTAGAAATCAACCAAATGCTCTCTGGCACGGCGCTTGAAAGATAACGCGCGAATGACATCGCTCGATGTCGCAGGAATCGCGGGAGCTGCACATGACCTACAAGATCATCGCCTCACAATGCACGGTCTGCGGGGCATGCGAGTTCGAGTGCCCGAACGCAGCCATTCGGCTCAAGAACGACATGTACATCATCGATCCGAAGAAGTGCACGGAGTGCGAAGGCCATTTCGACGCGCCGCAATGCGCTGCTGTCTGTCCGGTGCCGGACACCTGCGTCCCTGCCTGACGCGGGCCGCGGCGGAAACATTGCAAGCGGAGTGAGCGATGGCAGCAGTTCAGGAGACCATTGATCGGGTCAAGGGCATTGACGTCGATCAATATCGCTACGGATTCGAGACCGTCATCGAATCCGAGAAGGCTCCGAAGGGGCTGTCGGAAGACACCATCCGCTTCATCTCGGCCAAGAAGAACGAGCCGGCCTGGATGCTGGAATGGCGGCTGGAGGCCTATCGCCGCTGGCTGACCATGACCGAGCCGACCTGGGCACGGGTCGGCTATCCCAGGATCGACTATCAGGATCTCTATTATTACGCCGCGCCGAAGCCGAAGAAGAAGGTGGCCTCGCTCGACGAGATCGATCCGGAAATCCTGAAAACCTACGAAAAGCTCGGCATTCCCCTGCGCGAGGTCGAAATCCTCGAGGGCGTCGAGCGGCCTGCGGCGGCGGAAGCCAATGTCGACGGCGAGGCGGCTGCGCCGCGCAGCAGGATCGCGGTCGATGCCGTGTTCGACTCGGTGTCGGTGGCGACGACGTTCAAGGAGGAGCTGAAAAAGGCCGGCGTGATCTTCATGCCGATCTCCGAGGCGCTGCGCGAGCACCCGGACCTCGTGCAGAAATATCTCGGCACGGTGGTGCCGACCACCGACAATTATTTCGCCACGCTCAATTCGGCGGTCTTCTCCGACGGTTCGTTCGTCTACATCCCGCCGGGCGTGCGCTGTCCGATGGAGCTGTCGACCTATTTCCGCATCAACGAGCGCAACACCGGCCAGTTCGAGCGCACCCTGATCATCGCCGACAAGGGCGCCTACGTCTCCTATCTCGAAGGCTGCACCGCGCCGCAGCGCGACGAGAACCAGCTCCATGCCGCCGTGGTCGAGCTGGTCGCGCTCGATGATGCCGAGATCAAATATTCGACGGTGCAGAACTGGTACCCCGGCAATTCGGAAGGGGTCGGCGGCATCTACAATTTCGTCACCAAGCGTGGCGACTGCCGCGGCACCAATTCCAAGATCTCCTGGACCCAGGTCGAGACGGGATCGGCGATCACCTGGAAATATCCGAGCTGCATCCTGCGTGGCGACAATTCCAGCGGCGAGTTCTACTCGATCGCGATCTCCAACGGCTTCCAGCAGGTCGACAGCGGCACCAAGATGATCCATCTCGGCAAGAACACGTCGAGCCGGATCATCTCCAAGGGCATCGCCGCCGGAAAGTCGCAGAACACCTATCGCGGCCTGGTCAGCGCGCATCGCAAGGCGTCGGGGGCGCGCAACTTCACCGCCTGCGACTCGCTCTTGATCGGCGACAAATGCGGCGCACACACCGTGCCCTACATCGAGGCAAAGAATTCCTCGGCGGTGTTCGAGCACGAGGCAACCACGTCCAAGATCTCCGAGGACGTGCTGTTCTACTGCATCCAGCGCGGTCTTAGCCAAGAGGAAGCGGTCGGCCTCGTCGTCAACGGCTTCGTCAAGGACGTGCTGCAACAGCTGCCGATGGAATTCGCCGTCGAGGCGCAGAAGCTGATCTCGATCTCGCTCGAAGGTTCGGTTGGATGACGGCGTCGCGCGGCGACAACATCAGAAGGAGTGTTCGATGACGGCCCTGCTCGAAATCAAGGGACTCCACGCCGAGATCGCCGGCGGACGGAAGATCATCCAGGGCCTGGACCTGACCGTGAACAAGGGCGAGATCCACGCCATCATGGGGCCGAACGGTGCCGGCAAGTCGACGCTGTCCTACGTGCTCGCCGGCAAGCCCGGCTACGAGGTCACCGCCGGCGAGGTCTATCTCAACGGCGAGGATCTCTTGGCAATGGAGGCCGACGAGCGCGCCGCCAAGGGCGTGTTTCTCGCCTTCCAGTACCCGCTGGAGATCCCGGGCGTCGCGACGCTCACGTTCCTGCGCGCCGCCTTCAACGCCCAGCGCAAGGCGCGCGGCGAGGAGGAACTGTCGTCGCCCGACCTGATCAAGCGCGTGCGCGAGATCGCCAAGACCTTGAACATCGATGCGGAGATGCTGAAGCGGCCGCTCAATGTCGGCTTCTCCGGCGGCGAGAAGAAGCGCAACGAGACCCTGCAGATGGCGCTGCTGCAGCCCTCGCTCTGCGTGCTCGACGAAACCGATTCCGGTCTCGACATCGATGCGCTGAAGGTCGTCGCCAACGGTGTCAACGCGCTGCGATCCGCCGAGCGCGGCATGATCGTGATCACCCATTATCAGCGGCTGCTCGACTACATCGTGCCCGACATCGTCCACGTGTTCGCGGCAGGGCGCATCGTCCGCACCGGGACCGCGGACCTCGCGCGCGAGCTCGAGGCGACCGGTTACGCCCAGTATCAGAGCGAAGCGGCGTAAGAGCGCGAGGAGCACGAGCATGGGCGTCGCGATCCGCAAGACCAAGGCCGAGCTCGGACTGGCCGATCTTTATCAGGGCGCCCGCCGCTATCTCCCGGGTGGCGAGGAGATCACGGCGGTGCGCGCCGCCGCATTCGACCGCTTCAACGCGGTCGGCCTGCCGCATCGGCGCGTCGAAGCCTGGCGCTACACCGATCTTCGCACGCAGATGAAGGAGGCGAAGCGTCTCGCTTCGCTTCCGGACGATGCTGCGAAGGCCAAGGCGCGCGAGGCGCGCGACTTGTTCGCCAGCGCCGGCTTTCGCAAGCTGATGGTCGTCGACGGCGCCTTCGTGCCCGAGCTGTCGGACCTCGCCGATCTCGAGACTGGCCTCACCATCCAGCCGATGGCCGACGCGCTCGCCGCCGACAAGCCGCTGCTGTCGCAGCGTCTCGGCCCGATGGTGCCGGACGACGATCCGGCGCTGGCGCTCAACACCGCGCTGGCCGCCAATGGGGTCGTGATCCTGGTCGCACCGGGCACCGTGCTGAGCCGGCCGATCCATGTCGCCTTCGTCACGACCAACTGGGTCGCGACCTCGATGTTCACGCGGTCGCTGGTCAATATCGGTGCCGGCGCCAGCGCCACCATAGTCGAGACGCATCAGGGACGCGACGGCAGCGAGTATCAGGTGAACGCCGCAATGCAACTCGTCGTCGGCGACGAGGCGCGGATCGATCACGTCAAGGTCGTCAGCGAGGGCAACAGCGCGCTGCATATCGGCTCGCTGCTCGCCAATATCGGCGCGCGCGCGACCTTCAACCAGCTCGGCTTCGTTGCCGGCGGCGGCCTGGTGCGCAATCAGCTGTTCGTCCGCCTTGCGGGTGAGGGCACCGTCGCCGATATCCGCGGCGGCGCGCTGCTGTCGGGCACGCAGCATGCCGATGCCACGCTCGCTATTGAGCACGCCGCCGAGAACGGCCAGAGCCGCGAGACCTTCAAGGCCGTCGTCGGCGATACCGCGCGCGCGGTGTTCCAGGGCAAGATCACCGTCAGCCCCGGCGCGCAGAAGACCGACGCCAAGATGATGTCGCGGGCGCTGCTGTTGTCCGACGAGGCCGAGGCCGACAGCAAGCCGGAGCTCGAGATCTTCGCCGACGACGTGCAGTGTGGTCACGGCACGACCACCGGCGCCATCGACGATGAGCTGTTGTTCTACTTGATGGCGCGCGGCATTCCGCCCAAGGAGGCCAAGGCGCTGCTGATCCAGGCCTTCATCGGCGAGATCATCGAAGGCGCGGCCAATGAGAGCGTGCGGGCGGCGCTGACCGAGGCGATGCTGGGCTGGCTCGGACGACGGGAGTAGATGATGCATGCAGCGGTGCAGGGAAGCGGCTACGACGTCGGCCGCATCCGGGCGGATTTTCCCATCCTCGGCATGCAGGTGCACGGCAAGCCGCTGGTCTATCTCGACAACGCCGCCTCGGCGCAGAAGCCGCAGGCGGTGCTCGACCGGATGAACCAGGTCTATACGTCCGAATATGCCAACGTGCATCGCGGCCTGCATCATCTCGCCAACGCCGCCACCGAGGCCTATGAGGGCGCCCGTGCCAAGGTCGCGGCGTTCCTCAATGCTGAGAGCCCGGAGCAGATCATCTTCACCCGCGGCGCCACCGAGGCGGTGAACCTGGTGGCGCAGACCTTCGGGCGCGAGCGCATCGGGCCGGGCGACGAGATCGTGCTCTCGATCATGGAGCACCACGCCAATATCATTCCCTGGCATTTCCTCAGGGAGCGCCAGGGTGCTGTCATCAAATGGGCTCCGGTCGATGACGATGGCAACTTCCTGCTTGACGAGTTCGAGAAGCTTCTGACGCCACGCACCAAGATGGTGGCGATGACACAGATGTCGAACGTGCTCGGCACCGTCGTTCCGGTCAAGGAGGTCATCCGCATCGCGCACGCCCGCGGCATTCCCGTGCTGGTCGACGGCTCGCAGGCCGCCGTGCACATGGAGGTCGACGTCCGCGATCTCGACGCCGACTTCTACTGCGTCACCGGGCACAAGATCTATGGTCCGACCGGCATTGGCGCGCTCTACGGCAAGCGCGAGCTCCTGGCCGCGATGCCGCCGTTCAACGGCGGCGGCGAGATGATCCGCGAGGTATCGCGGGACTTTGTCACCTATGGCGACCCGCCGCATCGCTTCGAGGCCGGCACGCCGCCGATCGTTGAAGCGGCTGGGCTCGGCGCGGCGATCGATTACGTCGCCTCGATCGGCAAGCAGCGCATCGCGGCGCACGAGCATGATCTCGTCGCCTATGCCACCGAGCAGCTGCGCGAGATCAACTCGCTGCGCATCATCGGCAATGCCGCCGACAAGGGCGCGATCGTCTCGTTCGAGATGCAGGGCGCCCACGCCCACGACTTCGCCACCGTCATCGACCGCTCCGGCGTCGCGGTCCGCGCCGGCACCCATTGCGCCATGCCGCTGCTGGAACGCTTCGGCGTGACGGCGACCTGCCGTGCCTCGTTCGCGATGTACAACACGCGGGAAGAGGTCGATGTCCTCGTGCGCGCGCTGAGGAAGGCGCAGGAGTTTTTCGCGTAGAGACGACTTGCCCTACGCTTGATGATCGCAAAGAGACGGTGCCGATTGATGCGCCCTCTCCCCTTGTGGGAGAGGGCAGCACCGCTGTGAGTCCCAGGCAAACTCGGGTGAGGGGTTGTCTCGGCGAGCCACGACCGTCTGAATATGCCGAGAGAACCCCTCACCCGGCGGCCCAGGGCGATGCTTCGCATCGCCAGGGGCCGCCACCCTCTCCCACAAGGGGAGAGGGTGCACCACCGCTGCCGCGACAAGCTGTACTAATCAACGAAACGAATTGAAAAGCGGGATCTCATGCCGCCGCCGCGAGCGCCGCCTGCGCATCCGCCTTGATGCGGCTGACCATCGAGCGGAAGCCGTTGGAGCGCTGGGGCGTGAGATGCTCGCGCAGGCCGAGCTTCTCGAACAGGGCGATCGGATCGGCGGCCAGGATATCGCTTGCCGTGCGGCCCGACACCATGGCCAGGAGGATCGCGACCAGGCCGCGAACGATGTGGGCGTCGCTGTCGCCGATGAAGTGGAGCGCCGGTGCTGCGGCGTCGTGCCGCACGGTGGTGGCGAGCCAGACCTGGCTGGTGCAGCCCTGCACCTTGTTGCCATCATTGCGGTCGGCGTCGGGCAGCGGCGGGAGGCCGCGGCCGAGCTCGATCACATAGCGGTAGCGGTCGTCCCAGTCGTCGAGCAGCGCGAAATTCTCGACGATGTCCTCGATGTCCGGCGCCCCCGGCGCCGTGGTCTGGGTCATCTTCAACATCAGGCTCTCCGTGTCACCGGCTGATCTCCGTGGATATGCGGGCCGGCGATGCCGTCGGGCCCGGTTCGCTCCCGCGCCGTGCCAGCACGGAATCGACCGCGTGCGTGACGCCGTCGAAGGTGATCGGCTTGGCGATGACGGCTTCCGCGCCCTGCTGCAGGCCGGCCAGCGCGAGCGGCGATCGGGTCGATCCCGCGACCACGATGATGCCAGCCTGATGCATCTTCCGGGCAAGCATGCCGACGGTCTCGGCGCCGTCGTCCTCCAGGATGCTGCTCCCGACCAGGACGGCATCGGGTGTGGCCCGCACGGCCTTGCTCAGTGCATCCGCGGTCTCCGCGAAGGTGAAGGTCTCGTGACGCTCGCTGAGAATGTAGCCGAGCGCCGAGCGGATCACCTGATCGGCTTCAATGACAAAGACGCGCGCCTTGCTCGCCATCAAAAGTACTCCTGCTGGCCCGTTCGAAAGCGGGTTTGATCTACATCAAGCAAACTCCGTACCGCCGCTCCAGGCCGGCCTCGGCGAGCGTTCCGCGGTGTTCTCTACGGAAGCGTCGCTCGGAGCCGCGGCGGCATGTGTCGTTTCGGACAGCACGGCGCGGGAGCGTCGGGTGAAAACCCCCGATGTCGGATTTGCAACAAGTACATCCTAGCGCCGAGCTTGGCCGCATCTCTTTCAAAACATGGCCTTTTTAACGATTCCAAAGCTCTGGCACATCAGTTGCAAAACTGGGCTCAGGCAAAGGTTGAGGGCTGAGTGCACGCCGACGCTTCGGACGAGCGATGCTCTCCTTCCCAATAACCCGTCTGCCGGTTCTGGAGAGAGGACGCGGTCTCGTCATGCAAGGCGCATGCGGGACATTGGCAATCGGTTGATGGAGAGCAGAATGTCATCACTTCGACAAATCGCATTCTACGGCAAAGGCGGCATCGGCAAATCGACGACGTCGCAGAACACGCTCGCGGCGCTCGCCGAGATGGGTCATCGGATCCTGATCGTCGGCTGCGATCCCAAGGCGGATTCGACCCGTCTGATCCTGCACGCCAAGGCGCAGGACACCATTCTCAGCCTGGCCGCCGCCGCCGGCAGCGTCGAGGACCTCGAGATCGAGGAGGTCATGAAGGTCGGCTATCGCGACATCCGCTGCGTCGAGTCCGGCGGTCCGGAACCGGGCGTCGGCTGCGCCGGCCGCGGCGTCATCACCTCGATCAACTTCCTGGAGGAGAACGGCGCCTATGAGGACATCGACTACGTGTCCTACGACGTGCTCGGCGACGTGGTCTGCGGCGGCTTCGCGATGCCGATCCGCGAGAACAAGGCACAGGAGATCTACATCGTGATGTCCGGCGAGATGATGGCGATGTATGCCGCCAACAACATCTCGAAGGGCATTCTGAAGTACGCGAATTCCGGCGGCGTGCGCCTGGGCGGCCTGGTCTGCAACGAGCGCCAGACCGACAAGGAGCTGGAGCTTGCCGAGGCGCTGGCCAAGAAGCTCGGCACGCAGCTGATCTACTTCGTGCCGCGCGACAACATCGTGCAGCACGCCGAGCTGCGTCGCATGACCGTGCTGGAATACGCGCCGGACTCGGTCCAGGCCGGCCACTACCGCTCGCTGGCTCAGAAGATCCACAACAACGGCGGCAAGGGCATCATCCCGACGCCGATCACGATGGACGAGCTCGAGGACATGCTGATGGAGCACGGCATCATGAAGGCCGTGGACGAGAGCCAGATCGGCAAGTCCGCCGCCGAGCTCGCCGCAACGGCGTAACCGCCACCGGTGCTCCGGCCCTTCGTCTCCAAGGGCCGGAGCACCTCCGCAACCGATCATCGAGGAAAGCCAGATGAGCGTCATCGAGAAACAAAGCGTTGCCGAGATCAAGGCGCGCAACAAGGAACTGATCGCCGAGGTCCTGAAGGTTTATCCGGAAAAGACCGCCAAGCGCCGTGCCAAGCATCTCAACGTGCATGAGAACGGCAAGTCGGATTGCGGCGTCAAGTCGAACATCAAGTCGATCCCCGGCGTCATGACCATCCGCGGTTGCGCCTACGCCGGCTCGAAGGGCGTGGTGTGGGGACCTATCAAGGACATGATCCACATCAGCCACGGTCCGGTCGGTTGCGGCCAGTACTCCTGGGCGGCGCGCCGCAACTACTACATCGGCACGACCGGCATCGACACCTTCGTGACGATGCAGTTCACCTCCGACTTCCAGGAGAAGGACATCGTCTTCGGCGGCGACAAGAAGCTCGCCAAGATCATGGACGAGATCCAGGAGCTGTTCCCGCTGAACAACGGCATCACCGTGCAGTCGGAATGCCCGATCGGCCTGATCGGCGACGACATCGAGGCGGTCTCCAAGGTCAAGTCGAAAGAGTATGACGGCAAGACCATCGTCCCCGTGCGCTGCGAAGGCTTCCGCGGTGTGTCTCAGTCCCTGGGTCACCATATCGCCAACGACGCCATCCGGGACTGGGTGTTCGACAAGCTCCCGGCCGATGCCGCGCCGCGCTTCGAGCCGTCGGCCTACGATGTCGCGATCATCGGCGACTACAACATCGGCGGCGACGCCTGGTCGTCCCGCATCCTGCTCGAGGAGATGGGTCTGCGCGTGATCGCCCAGTGGTCGGGCGACGGCTCGCTGGCGGAGCTCGAGGCGACGCCGAAGGCGAAGCTCAACGTGCTGCACTGCTACCGCTCGATGAACTACATCTCGCGCCACATGGAAGAGAAGTACGGTATTCCGTGGTGCGAATACAACTTCTTCGGACCGAGCAAGATCGCCGAATCGCTGCGCAAGATCGCGAGCTATTTCGACGACAAGATCAAGGAGGGTGCCGAGCGTGTCATCGCCAAGTACCAGCCCCTGATGGACGCCGTCATCGCCAAGTACCGGCCGCGCCTCGAAGGCAAGACCGTGATGCTGTTCGTCGGCGGCCTGCGTCCGCGCCACGTGATCGGCGCCTACGAGGACCTCGGCATGGAGGTCGTCGGTACCGGCTATGAGTTCGGCCACAACGACGATTATCAGCGCACCGCCCAGCACTACGTCAAGGACGGCACGCTGATCTACGACGACGTGACCGGATACGAGTTCGAGAAGTTCGTCGAGAAGGTCCAGCCGGACCTGGTCGGCTCGGGCATCAAGGAAAAGTACGTGTTCCAGAAAATGGGCGTGCCGTTCCGCCAGATGCACTCCTGGGACTACTCGGGTCCGTACCATGGCTATGACGGCTTCGCGATCTTCGCCCGCGACATGGACATGGCCATCAACTCGCCGGTCTGGAAGATGGCCAAGGCACCCTGGAAGCAGGCGCCCAAGCCGTTGCTCCAGGCGGCCGAGTAACCACCACCACCCACGGCCTGGCTCTCCTTCGGCGGAGAGCCAGCGCTCCCTGATCGACACAGGAACATAAAGAGGGTTTTCCCATGACGCAGTCTGCCGAACATGTGCTCGATCACTTCGAGCTTTTCCGTGGTCCCGAATATCAGCAGATGCTGGCCAACAAGAAGAAGATGTTCGAGAATCCGCGCGACCCCGCCGAGGTCGAGCGCATCCGCGAATGGGCCAAGACGCCCGAATATCGCGAGAAGAATTTCGCCCGTGAGGCGCTGACCGTGAATCCGGCCAAGGCCTGCCAGCCGCTCGGCGCGGTGTTCGTTGCCGTCGGCTTCGAAAAGACGCTACCGTTCGTGCACGGCTCGCAGGGCTGCGTGGCCTATTATCGCAGCCATCTGTCGCGCCACTTCAAGGAGCCGAGCTCCTGCGTGTCGTCGTCGATGACCGAGGACGCGGCTGTGTTCGGCGGGCTGAACAACATGATCGACGGTCTCGCCAACGCCTACAACATGTACAAGCCGTCGATGATCGCTGTCTCCACCACCTGCATGGCGGAAGTCATCGGCGACGACCTCAACGCCTTCATCAAGACCTCCAAGGAGAAGGGTTCGGTTCCGGCCGAATTCGACGTGCCTTTCGCCCATACGCCTGCCTTTGTCGGCAGCCATGTCACCGGCTACGACAACGCGATGAAGGGCATTCTCGAGCACTTCTGGGACGGCAAGGCCGGCACCGCGCCGAAGCTGGAGCGCGTTCCCAACGAGAAGATCAATTTCATCGGCGGTTTCGATGGCTACACCGTTGGCAACATCAAGGAAGTGAAGCACATCTTCGAGGCGATGGGAATCGAGTATACGATCCTCGGCGACAATTCGAACGTGTTCGACACGCCGACCGACGGCGAGTTCCGTATGTACGACGGCGGCACGACCCTGGAGGACGCGGCCAACGCCGTTCACGCCAAGGCGACGATCTCGATGCAGCACTTCTGCACCGAGAAGACCCTGCCGTTCATCAAGAACCACGGCCAGGAGGTCGTCTCCTTCAACCATCCGGTCGGTGTGACCGGCACCGACGCCTTCGTGATGGCGCTGTCGCGCATCAGCGGCAAGGAGATCCCGGAATCTCTCGCTCTCGAGCGTGGGCGCCTGGTCGACGCGATCGCCGACTCTAGCGCGCACATCCACGGCAAGAAGTTCGCGATCTACGGCGATCCGGACCTATGCCTCGGCTTGGCCGCGTTCCTGCTCGAGCTCGGGGCCGAGCCGACCCATGTGCTCGCCACCAACGGCAACAAAGACTGGGCCGAGAAGGTCCAGGCGGTGTTCGATAGCTCGCCGTTCGGCAAGAACTGCCACGTGTATCCCGGCAAGGATCTCTGGCACATGCGCTCGCTGCTGTTCACCGAGCCGGTCGATTTCCTGATCGGCAACACCTACGGCAAGTATCTGGAGCGCGACACCGGCACGCCGCTGATCCGCATCGGCTTCCCGATCTTCGATCGCCACCACAAGCACCGCTATCCGGTGTGGGGCTATCAGGGCGGCCTGAACGTGCTGGTCACGATCCTCGACAAGATCTTCGACGAGATCGACCGCAACACCAACGTGCCGGCCAAGTCGGACTACAGCTTCGACATCATCCGCTAAGTGACGGCGCGCGGCGGTCCCTCAAGGGCCGCCGCGCTTCGATCTGGACGACAAGGCTCACGGGGACGGCCGCAGAGGCCGGAGCCTCCTCGTCTCACCAAGACGCGCAGAAGGTCCGCCAACAGGAGAAGCCGATGAGCTCGCTGTCTGCCACGATCCAGAACGTCTTCAACGAGCCGGGTTGCGGCAAGAACGCCAACAAGTCCGAGGCCGAGCGCAAGAAGGGCTGCACCAAGCAGCTGCAGCCGGGCGGCGCGGCCGGTGGTTGCGCCTTCGACGGCGCCAAGGTCGCCCTGCAGCCGCTGACGGACGTCGCGCATCTCGTGCACGGGCCGATCGCGTGCGAGGGGAATTCCTGGGACAATCGCGGTGCGGCCTCGTCGGGCGCGCAGATCTGGCGCACCGGCTTCACCACCGACATCAACGAGACCGACGTCGTGTTCGGCGGCGAGAAGCGCCTGTACAAGGCGATCAAGGAGATCATCGAGAAGTACGATCCGCCGGCGGTCTTCGTCTACCAGACCTGCGTGCCCGCCATGACCGGCGACGACATCAACGCGGTCTGCAAGGCAGCCTCCGCCAAGTTCGGCAAGCCGTGCATTCCCGTCAATGCACCGGGCTTTGTGGGCCCGAAGAACCTCGGCAACAAGCTCGCCGGCGAGGCGCTGCTCGACCACGTCATCGGCACCGTCGAGCCGGAGGTGACCACCCCCTACGACCTCAACATCATCGGCGAATACAATCTTTCCGGCGAGCTCTGGCAGGTGAAGCCGCTGTTCGACGAGCTCGGCATCCGTATCTCCGCCTGCATCTCCGGCGACGGCCGCTACAAGAACGTCGCGTCGTCACACCGCGCTCGCGCAGCGATGATGGTGTGCTCCAAGGCGATGATCAACGTCGCCCGCAAGATGGAGGAGCGCTACGGCATCCCGTTCTTCGAGGGCTCGTTCTACGGCATCCAGGACTCATCGGACTCGCTGCGCGAAATCGCGCGTCTCCTGGTCGAGCGCGGCGCTCCGGCCGATCTGCTGGATCGTACCGAGGCGGTGATCGCCCGCGAGGAAGCCAAGGCCTGGGCGGCGATCGAGCCGTTCAAGCAACGGCTCACCGGCAAGAAGGTGCTCCTGATCACTGGCGGCGTGAAATCGTGGTCGGTGGTGGCGGCGCTGCAGGAGGCCGGCATGGAGCTGGTCGGCACCTCCGTGAAGAAGTCCACCAAGGAGGACAAGGAGCGCATCAAGGAGCTGATGGGCCAGGACGCGCACATGATCGACGATATGGCGCCGCGCGAGATGTACAAGATGCTCAAGGACGCCAAGGCCGACATCATGCTGTCGGGCGGCAAGTCGCAATTCGTGGCACTGAAGGCGGCGATGCCCTGGCTCGACATCAACCAGGAGCGCTCGCACGCCTATATGGGCTATATCGGCATGGTGAAGCTGGTCGCCGAGATCGACAAGGCGATCTACAACCCGATGTGGGAGCAACTGCGCAAGCGGGCGCCCTGGGAGACGGCCAGCAACAATTGGCAGGCCAGGGCGATCGCTCAGGCCAATGCCGAAGCTGCCGCGCTCGCGGCCGATCCAGTCGCAGCTGAAGCCGCGCGGCGTGCCAAGAAGATCTGCCACTGCAAGACGGTCGACCTCGGCACCATCGAGGATGCGATCAAGGCGCATGGCCTCACCGACGTCGCCGGTGTGCGCACGCACACCAACGCCTCTGGCGGCTGCGGCGCCTGTGCCGGTCGGGTCGAGGACATCCTGGCGGCGCAGAAGGCGCCGGCCGAGCTGCTGCAGGCGGCGGAGTAGGAGCGCTCATGGCCAAGGTCATCATCGGAAAGAAGGCCTGCGCGGTCAATCCGCTGAAGATGAGCCAGCCGATCGGCGGCTCGTTCGCCTTCCTCGGCCTGCGCGGCGCGATGCCGCTGCTGCACGGCTCGCAGGGCTGCACCTCGTTCGGCCTGACCTTGTTCGTGCGCCACTTCAAGGAAGCGGTGCCGATGCAGACGACCGCGATGAGCGAGGTCGCCACCGTGCTCGGCGGCTACGAGAATGTCGAGCAGGCGATCCTCAACATCCACAAGCGACAAAAGCCGGAGATCATCGGCATCTGTTCCACCGGGGTCACGGAGACCAAGGGCGACGACGTCGACGGCTACATCAGGCTGATCCGCGAGAAGCATCCGGAGCTGGCGAACTATCCGCTGGTCTATGTCTCCACGCCGGATTTCAAGGACGCGTTCCAGGATGGCTGGGACAAGACCGTCGCCAAGATGGTCGAGGTGCTCGTCGACAAGCCGACGTCGACAAGGCGCGATCCAGCGCGGGTCAACGTGCTGCCGGGCTGTCATCTGACGCCGGGGGACATCGAGGAACTGCGTACCATCATCGAGGATTTCGGGCTGGAGCCGTCGTTCCTGCCGGATATCGGCGGCTCGCTCGACGGTCATATCCCCGACGAGTTCACACCGACGACGATCGGCGGCATCGGGCTGGAGGAGATCGCGGTCATGGGCAGCGCGTCCTGGACGATCGCGATCGGGGCGCAGATGAGGCGCGCGGCGGAGGCGATGCAGGCCAGGACCGGCGTTCCATACCGGTTGTTCGAACGTCTCTGCGGGCTGCTGCCGAACGACGAGTTCATGACGTTCCTGAGCGAGATCTCGGGACGCCCGGTGCCAGCGAAGTATCGCCGGCAGCGTGGCCAGCTCGCCGACGCGATGCTGGACGCGCATTTCCACATCGGCGGCCGCAGGCTCGCGATCGGCGCCGAGCCGGACCTGCTGTTCGACGTCGCCAGCATGCTGCACGACATGGGGGCCGAGATCTCGGTCGCCATCACCACGACGCAGTCGCCGGTGCTCGAGCGGATGCCGTGCGAGGAGGTGCTGATCGGCGATCTCGAGGATCTGGAGAATCTCGCGAAGCAGCGCGACTGCGGGCTGATGATGACGCATTCGCACGGCCGCCAGGCTGCCGCGCGGCTGAAGATCCCGTTCTACCGGATCGGCTTTCCGATGTTCGACCGGCTGGGCGCAGGGCATCTGCTGACGGTCGGCTATCGCGGCACCCGCGACTTGGTGTTTGCGCTGGCCAACCTGATCATCGCCGACCGCGAGGACAATCATCAGCCGACGCCGGATACCTGGATCGATCCCTGGAAGGATTTCCAGCAGGCATCGCCCGAATCCGCCGTCGTGGCGCCTTTGCATTGACGCTTGAGGAGAAAGGACCGACGACATGAAAGTCGCATTCGCTACCCAGGATCTGAAACGCGTCGATGCCCATTTCGGCTGGGCCAAGAACATCGCGATCTACGATCTCGATCCCGAGGGCTACCGCTTCGTCGAGAGCGTCGAGTTCGACGGCGATCTCAAGGAGGACGGCAACGAGGACAAGCTGGCGCCGAAGATCGAGGCGATCAAGGATTGCGCCATCCTCTATGTCGCCGCGATCGGAGGCTCCGGCGCAGCGCGCGTCGTCGCCAACAACATCCATCCGATGAAGGTCAATCAGCCCGAGGAGATCACCGATCTCCTGGGCAAGCTGCAGACCGTGCTGAAGGGGACGCCGCCGCCGTGGCTGCGCAAGGCGCTGGCGAAGGGCCAGGAACGCGCGCTCGATTTCGAGGAATGAGGAAACCACCATGTCCGATACCGCGGTAGCCGTCGAAACCGTCCCCGCCGAGCAGCGGCCCTTTGTCAAGGAGCTGATCAAGGTCTGGCGTGCCCAGGACACCCATGGGGCTTGGGAGGGCAAGAAGGATGTCGATCTGCTCGAGCCCTACATCCTGGACAAGGAGAAGCGGCGCGCTTTGCCGATCATCGGCGATCCCGATCCGGAGACGATCTGGCGGCTCGAGCTGTTCTTCAACGCGGTCGCGCTGTCGATCGAGAAGGCCACCGGCGTGATGATCTCGCCGATGCTGAAGATGAGTCACGAGGGCTTCGGCCGCATGGTGCTGATCGGCGGCCGGCTGATCGTGGTCAACAAGCAGCTGCGCGACGTACACCGCTTCGGCTTCGACAATCTCGGCAAGCTGGCCGACGAGGGCGACAAGTTCGTCAAGGCCGGCGTCGAGATGATCGAGAAGTTCAAGGATGTCGCGAATTACTGAACTGTGAGGATGAGAGATGAGCGACCTGGACACCCTGAAGGCCGAGATCAAGAAGCTGTCGGCGCGCGCTATGGATGCCAAGATGAACCTGCATGATCTGTCGGAGGAGCTGCCCATCAACTGGGACCAGATCCTGCCGACGGCGCAGAAGGCGCACGAGGCGTTCGCCGAGCTGGAGAAGAAGCGGGCCGAGCTGAAGAAGCTCGAGGCCGCGTGAGCCTGTACAAGGACCCGTCACCATGTCCAATTCAACCCGTGACGGCCGCGACTGGCGGCCGGACTACCTAGTCGCGATCGATGCGGCCAAGTGCATCGGCTGCGGGCGCTGCTACAAGGTCTGCGGCCGCGAGGTCATGACCCTGAAGGGCATCAACGACGAGGGCGAGTTCGTCGAGCTCGACGACGACGAGGATGACGAGGTCGAGAAGAAGATCATGGTCATGCACGACACCGGCGCCTGCATCGGCTGCGGCGCCTGCGCCCGGGTCTGCCCGACCAACTGCCAGACCCATTCGCCGGCGGCCTGAGACTGTCGAGCGTGCCGTCATGCTGCGGATGGAAGCAAAGTTCACAATCGGCCAGGTGACCCGGCATCGCGTCTACGACCTGCGCGATGTCGTGTTCGACGTCGATCTGTCGTTCTCCGAGGAGGAGGGCTGGCGGGCGATCACGATGGATACGCGGCTCGATCGGGAGCAGCCGTTCTACTATCTGCTCGCCGAATGCGGCGACAGCAGCTACATCGCTTATGTGCCCGAACAGAACCTGGTCGCCGACGTCTCGGGCGAGCCGGTCAAGCATCCGGACATCGGCGAGCTGTTCGACGTCGATGACGGCGGCGGCTATCACTACCGTGGCCGGATTTTTCAGTAGCAGGGACGGATGCGCGCCACAGCGCCATTGCGAGCCGCCGCAGGCGACGAAGTAATCCAGAGTCCTCGCGCCGCCCTGGATCGCGTCGCTGCGCTCGCGATGACGGGCATTGGTCCGTAGGGTGGGCAAAGGCGCCTGGGCGGTCTCTCAATAGGGGATTCGGTCTCACGCGCCGAGCCCGCCGTCCATCTGCGCATCCGGAACGACAATGGTGGGCGCACCATCGGACGCCGCTTCGCGTCGCCCGACGGCTTTGCCACCCTACGAGTCTTTCCTGCCGCATCCATGGCGGCACAGTTCATCCATGCGTCATTCCGGGGCATAGCGCAGCGATGAGCCCGGAATCCATAACCACGAATGTTTCTTGTTTTCACACACAGGCGCCACGGACATCTCGCGCCTCATAGCCGGTCGTTGCCTCATAGCCGGTCGTTGCTATGGATTCCGGGCTCGCGATGTGCGCGCCTCGGAATGACGGCGGAGGGAGATGCGCACCACTCCGAATGTGGCGCCTACTCGATTCCCTGTTCCCTGGCCTTCCACATCGCGGCGATGCGGAAGCGTTCGTTGATTGCGGCGGGGTTGGCGAGAATCTCGGCCTGGGCGGCGGCAAACGCGCTCTCGACGATCGCGGCCTCGTCCTTCGTCAGCGTGATCCGGCCGGCCATGTGGGTGGCGTCGGGCGCGGCCTCCCAGATCTTGCGCCGGTTCGGATGCAGCTTCACCTCGACCAGCTCGAACGCCTCGAGCTCGCCTTCGAGGCAGATTGCCAGCCCGATCACCTCGACCTTGCGGCCGTCCTGCGTCGTCTTGACCAGGGTCTTTGCCATGCTCGTGCTCCCGCCATCCAAGTCCGCTTTGTCACGCCGCCGCCGGCGTGTCGTCGAGCTGGCTCCATTCCGCCCAGGCGCCGTCGTGGACGGCCGCGTTCGGAACACCGAGGCGATAGAGCGCCAGCGCCAGCATGCAAGAAGTGATGCCCGAGGCGCAGGTGGTGACGATCGGCTTCGCCAGATCGACGCCAGCGGCGGCGAAGCGGGCGCCGAGCGCATCAGAGGCCAGCAGTTCGCCGGTGTCGGGGTCGACCAGATCCGCCCAGGGCAGATTGACGGCGCCGGGAATGTGGCCCTGGCGCTTGAACGTGAACACGTCCGCCTGGGTGCCGTCGAACTTGCCCGGCCCACGGGCGTCGACCAACTGCGCGCCGCCACTGTGCAGCAAGCTCTGCACGGCGCCCGAGGTTGCCACAAGCTCCGGCCTGAAGCTCGCGCTGAAGCTCGCCGGCACGGGGCGCACAGGCGTCATCTCCGCCGGCTTCTTCTCCTTGGTCCATTTGCCGAAGCCGCCGTCGAGCAGGGCGACGTTGTCGTGGCCGAAGGCGCGGAACATCCACCACACACGGCCCGCGGCCGAGCCGCCATAGTGACGGTCATAGACGATGACCCGGTCGGCATTGCTGACGCCGAGCAGCCCGACCTTGTGGGCGAAATCCTCCGATGATGGCAGCATGTGCGGCAGCGGGCTCGACTTGTCGGCGATCTGGTCGATGTCGAAATGCACCGAGCCCGGCAGGTGCCGGCCGCGATATTGCGTACGGCCGTCCAGGTTGGTGCTCGGATGGTGCCAGGTGCAGTCGAGGATCTTGATAGCAGGGTCGGACAGATGTTGTGCCAGCCAATCCGAGCTGACCAGGGCGTCAGAGGTGTCCGTGTTCATGGATGCGCTCGCGATGTCGTTGATCCAACAGAGATGCCGATCCGATGATTGCACGTGGCGCGTCAGAGCGTCTTCGGCATCGGATAGCCCGGGCGCGGATGCGTGTCGTAGTATTCCGGACGCTCCGGCCAGCCGCCTTCGGCGATGATCTTGAAGGTCGCGACCGTGACCGGCGCGCCGGGCGAGCATGATATTTCGGTGAACTTGATCTCGCGCTCGCCTGGGCCGGCGGAGAAATCGGCGACAGTGGTGCCGTCCGCCTTGCGCGCCCGCGCGAAGCCAGGCGTGCCGACGGTGGCCGCCGGTACCGATGCCGCAACGAAGTTCGGCTGCTCGAGGCCGTCCGCCGCGGGGCCGAAGGCGGGCGAGCCGAACGTGAAGGTTGCGAGCACGCCACTGCGGTCGACGGCCTTGTCTGCAGTGATCGGGCGTGCCACCGAGTAGACCGTCAGCGTGCCGCCAGCCAGCGCCGCCTTGATGTCGTCGAGCGAGCTCTCGACGAATTCCAGTGCCACGTTCATGTCGATCTCCTTACAAAGCCGCGTTTGCAGGAGAAATTTTCAAGTTCTGTGCCAGTCTCCCGCAGCGGCGAAGAAGGCGAGGCGAACAGGCAGAGTTGCGCGAATCTTGCAACGTGGTCCTTCAGCGAGCCGACCGCCGCTCTCGCTGGGCCGAGAGCGGCAATGTCGGACATGCGCCAGACATCGATGAGGCCTGACATGACGACCGACGTCGCCTACGCCATCTGCAGCTTCAACGACATTCCGAGCCGCCGCGCCATGGGCTTTCAGCTCATGATCGTGGCCGAGGACGGCAGCCATCGTCCGTGGCCGATCTTCGTCATCCGCTGGGGCAAGCAGGTGTTCGGCTATCTGAACATGTGCCCGCACGACAAGGTCAATCTCGACTGGGAACGCAACCAGTTCCTGGACGGCAACGGCCTGCGCATCCTGTGCGGCAAGCACGGCTCGCTGTTCGAGATCGGCACCGGACTCTGCGTCGACGGCCCGTGCAAGGGCGAGAGCCTGACGCCGGTCGCGCTGAGTGTCCTCGACGGCGACATCTGCGTGACCGGCGTGACCCTGGTCGAGGATGACGAGGAGGCCGAAGAGACGGGTCTTCAGTGTGAAGAAGGCTGAGCTCTCACACGAAGTCCCGGCGCGAGCGCCGGGACTTCAGCTTGCGCGTGAAGGAACGAGAGTCAGACCGGCCGGTTCTCGTTACGGTTCTTCACCGGCTCCATCTTGGCCAGCGCATCTGCATAGGCGATGACTTCATAGCTCTCGCTGAACTTCTTGGCGGCATCGAGCACGTAGTCGAGCTTGCCGGCGGTATCGAGCTTCTTGATGTCGTTCTTGTCGATTCCGAGGAGATCCATCATCTCCTTCCAGACGGTGGATTCGTCGCAGGGCAGCACATAGAACGTGACGTCGCCCATCTTGATGCGGTACTTCGCCAGCAGATCGATGTTGTTGCAGAACATGAAGTAGCTGCCGTCCGGCGTCAGCAGGCCCTTGAGCACCTCGACCGCGGTCTCCAGATAAGCCAGCGAGTGGATGTAGCCGACGAGCACCGGAATCGTCGCCTCGCCGTCGTTGACGATCGTCAGCACCTGCTCGATCGAGAAGTCCGGCGGGCGCTTCTCGTCCGCAACCTGGGTCTGGAATTTCAGCGCGATGTCGCCGCGGAAGCCGAACCGCCCCGGCTTGGTGGTCGGCGCCTTGAGTACGGCGTTCAACAGCCGTCCTTCCTTGTCGAGCTGCGCGAGCGCGGTGGTCTCGATTGCAACCGTCTTCTCCAATGTCGTCATCAGCAATTCTCTCGCATGTCCTGGTCAGCCGTTCGCCGCACGGCGCGGTCGAAAAGGGCTGGAATGCAAATTGTCTGCCGATGTGTGCTGCGCCTTGATTTACTTGGTCTTTCGCCCGCGACCTCCGGGCATTGTCGGGTTTCCGCCGCGACATTCCTTCGGCTGGTCCGTGGCCCGGCGTCGGTCATCCGTGTCGGAAACCCGACATGCGTCGGAAACGCCACAGCGACGGCATGAAAACATGAGGTCTTTCAGGCGATTGTTGCATGGCACGGGACTTGCCAATCCCATTCGCAACAGCCGAATGGGAAAGGGCGAGACGATGATGATCAACCTGACCGACAGCGCCATCAATGCGGTTCGCAACGCGATCACGACCTCCGACAAGCCGGTCGACGGCCTCAGGATCATGGTCGAAGCCGGCGGCTGCGCCGGGCTCAAGTACAACATGGGTCTCGTCAGCGGCAGCGAGCCGGAGGACACCGTGATCGAGCGCGAGGGCGTGCGCGTGCTCGTCGATCACAAGAGCCTCGAATATCTCGAGGGCACGACGATCGATTTCGTCATCGCGCTGGAGGGGTCCGGCTTCACCTTCGAGAATCCGAACGCGAAGTCGAGCTGCGGCTGCGGCAAGTCGTTCGCCTGATCTTTCGCTCGATCATTCAAAACGCGAGAAGTGAAACCATGCTGGTCGAATCCCAGGGCATCGTCGAAGCGCCGTCGCAGATGAGCGAGCGCGAGCAGATCATCCGGGCCGTGATCGAGGAGGTCCGTCCGAATCTCAAGCGCGACGGCGGCGATTGCGAACTCGTCGAGATCGACGGCAACAAGATCATGGTCAAGCTCGCCGGCGCCTGTATTTTCTGCAAGCTCGCCAGCGCGACGCTCGAAGGCATCCAGGCGCGCATGATCGAAAAGCTCGGCGAGTTCGTTCGCCTCGTTCCGGTGGCCGGCGCAGCCAAGGCGCGGCATTAAGGAGCGGTCTTGCGCCCGGTCTATCTCGACAACAACGCGACGACCCGCGCGGATCCCGAGGTCGTCGCCGCGATGTTGCCGTTCTTCACGGACCAGTTCGGCAATGCGTCGTCCTCGCATGCGTTCGGCAGCGAGGTCGCCGGGGCCGTGAGGCAGGCGCGCAAGAGCCTGCAGGCGCTGCTCGGCGCCGCTTTCGACCACGAGATCGTCTTCACCTCGGGCGGGACGGAATCCGACAATGCCGCGATCCTGTCGGCGCTCGACGCGCAGGAGGGCCGGAACGAGATCGTCACGACGGCGGTGGAGCATCCCGCGATCCTGTCGCTCGTCGAATACCTCAGGGACAAGCGGGGCGTCGCGGTGCATCTGATCGGCGTCGATGCCGCCGGCCGCCTCGATCTGGAGGCTTATCGGCGCGCGCTCGGGCCGCGCACGGCGATCGCCTCGGTGATGTGGGCGAACAACGAGACCGGCACGCTGTTTCCGGTTTCCGAGCTGGCCAAGCTCGCGCATGAGGCCGGCGCGCTATTCCACACCGACGCCGTGCAGGCGGTCGGCAAGATCCCGATCGATCTGAAGAGCGCCGATATCGACCTGTTGTCGCTGTCCGGCCACAAGCTGCACGGTCCCAAGGGCATCGGTGCGCTGTATGTCAGAAAGGGCACGCCGTTCGTGCCGCTTCTGCGCGGCGGCCCGCAGGAGCGCCGGCGGCGTGGCGGCACCGAGAACGTGCCCGCGATCGTCGGGCTCGGCAAGGCGGCCGAGCTCGCTGGCCGACATCTTGCCGATGAGCAGGGCCGGGTGCGCAGTCTGCGCGACCGGCTGGAGCAGGACATCATCCAGAGCGTCGGCCATTGCGCCGTGCTCGGCGATCCGGACCATCGCCTGCCGAACACCTCCAACATCACCTTCCAGCATCTGGAAGGCGAGCCGATCGTGATGCGCCTGAACCAGGCCGGCATCGCGGCTTCGCTCGGCTCCGCCTGCGCGTCCGGCTCGATGGAGCCGTCGCATGTGCTGCGCGCGATGAACGTTCCGGCCGATCTGCTGCGCGGCGCCGTCCGCTTTTCCTTGTCGCGCGACACGTCGACCGAGGACATCGAGCGCGTGCTGCAGGCTCTGCCCGATATCGTCGCCAGGTTGCGCGAGACCTCGCCGGCCTGGCTGCAGCATCATCCTCCGCAATCGGCGGACCCCCTTCGATCCACGGAGCTCACGCAATGAAAGTCATGATCCGCCGCTCGCCGGAAACGGGCCTGTCGATCTACGTCCCCAAAAAGGACCTCGAGGAGCCCATCGTCGAGTCCGAGCACGAGTCCTTGTGGGGCGGCTGGATCCGCATCGCCAATGGCTGGGTGCTGGAATTGCCGCAGATGGCCGCCGACACGCGGCTGCCGATCACGATCAATGCGCGCAAGCGCGGTGGCGAAGGGGACGAGTGATGAACGCGCCGCTTCCTCATATCGACATCGTCAAGCAGGCCGATGCCGAGGCCCTGCTCAAGGACGTTGTCGCCGGACTGAAGGCCGGCAAGGTCGTCCCGTTCCTCGGTCCCGCCGTGTCGGAGCAGTCCGGCGCCGACGTGCCGATGAATCCTGAAGCGCTGGCCGCGTTCTTCGGCACCAAGGTGGCGCTGCCGCGCCGCGCCAAGGGCAATGCGTGGGCTTCAGCCCAGCACATCGAGAGCACGCGCCACCGCTCGACGGTGACGGCGCTGATGGCTGAAGCCTTTGCCGCGCCGGTCGCGCCGACATCGCTGCAGCAGCATCTGGCGTCGCTGCCGCTGCCGATGATCGTCGACAGCTGGTATGACGGCGCCATGCGGACGGCGCTGGCTGGACGTACTGACTGGGGCGAGGTGCAGGGCATCACCCGTGCCGGCATCGGCGAGGACCGCTGGTATCGCTTCTATGACGCCGCGGGCGCCGAGAGCGATCGCGAGAAGGCTGCAAGCTGGACCACGCTGCTCTACAAGCCGCATGGCGGGATCATGCCGGCCAAGAACTTCCTGATCACCGATGCCGACTATGTCGAGGTCTTGACCGACATCGACATCCAGACGCCGATACCCGACACGGTCAAGGACCGGCGCACCGACCGCAGCTTCCTGTTCATCGGCTGCCGCTTCAACGACCAGCTGCTGCGCACCTATGGTCGCCAGGTGATCAAGCGCTCCGGCGCCGAGCATTACGTCCTGGTCGAGCCCGACTCATTGTCGAAGAACGAGCTGAAGTTCTTCATCGCCGAGCGGTTGACGCCGATCGCGATTCCGCTGGTCCGCGCCACCGAGATCATCATCGGCGGCTGAATACAACCAATCGATCGGATCATCGGACAGCGCGGTCGCATGCCGCGCTGTCTTGCTGTTCGGCTTGAGGCCTTGGCCGAGTCTGTAACGTTTCTAACATCCGCGCGATCGCGAGCCTCTCGCATGTTGGCAAGGCGACAGGCGCAATCATTTCACTAACACGTTGATAGTCCGGCGAAATGACCGCTTCCGCAGCGTGGCACGCGAGTTGCTGAACCATCGTCAAGGCGGTTTGCGGCTCGCCAGCAACGTAAGGAGCGGACATGGACGCGTCAGTGCAGCACGAACAGGCGACGATACCGGACGGCGACAAGCTGAGCTCGGTGATGCAGACCATCGCGGAACACAAGGGTTGCGGCACCTCGGGCGGCAGCGGCAAGGCGAGCTGCGGCTCGGGCGCAGGCGAGAACGACCTTCCGCCGGAGATCTGGGAGAAGGTGAAGAACCATCCCTGCTACAGCGAGGAGGCGCATCATCACTACGCGCGCATGCATGTCGCGGTCGCGCCCGCCTGCAACATCCAGTGCAACTACTGCAACCGCAAATATGACTGCGCCAACGAGTCGCGTCCGGGCGTGGTCAGCGAGAAGCTGTCGCCGGAGCAGGCCGCCAAGAAGGTGCTCGCCGTCGCCTCGACCATTCCGCAGATGACCGTGCTCGGGATCGCCGGTCCCGGCGATCCGCTCGCCAATCCGGAGAAGACGTTCAAGACCTTCGAGCTGATCGCCCGGACCGCCCCGGACATCAAGCTCTGCCTGTCGACCAACGGCCTCGCGCTGCCCGACCATGTCGACACCATCGCCGGATTCAACGTCGATCACGTCACGATCACGATCAACATGGTCGACCCTGAAATTGGCGCCAAGATCTATCCCTGGGTGTTCTGGAAGCACAAGCGCTACACCGGCGTCGAGGCGGCCAAGCTGCTCACCGATCGCCAGCTGCAGGGCCTGGAGATGCTTACCGAGCGCGGCATCCTCTGCAAGGTCAACTCGGTGATGATCCCGGGCGTCAACGACAAGCACCTCGTCGAGGTCAACAAGGCGGTGAAATCGCGCGGCGCGTTCCTGCACAATATCATGCCGCTGATCTCCTCGCCGGAGCACGGCACGGTGTTCGGCCTGACCGGCCAGCGCGGCCCGACGGCGCAGGAGCTGAAGGCGCTGCAGGACGAGTGCGAAGGCGAGATGAACATGATGCGGCATTGCCGCCAGTGCCGCGCCGACGCCGTGGGCCTGCTCGGCGAGGATCGCTCGGCCGAGTTCACCACCGACAAGATCATGGCGATGGAGGTGAATTACGACATCGACAGCCGCAAGGCCTATCAGGAGGCGGTCGAGAGCGAGCGCGTCGCCAAGGTCGTGGCGAAGCAGGAAGAGCTCGCCTCGCTCGCCGGCCAGTCGAGCGACATCAAGCTCTTGATCGCGGTCGCGACCAAGGGCTCGGGCCTGATCAACGAGCATTTCGGTCACGCCAAGGAGTTCCAGGTCTACGAGCTCTCCACGGCCGGTGCCAAGTTCGTTGGTCACCGCCGCGTCGACCTGTACTGCCAGGGCGGCTATGGCGACGAGGACAGCCTGGAGACCGTCATCCGCGCCATCAACGACTGCCATGCGGTGTTCGTGGCCAAGATCGGCGGCTGCCCGAAGAGCGACCTGCAGGCGGCGGGCATCGAGCCGGTCGACCAGTTCGCGCACGAGTTCATCGAGAAGTCCGCGATCGCCTGGTTCAAGAGCTATCTCGACAAGGTGAACAGCGGCGAGATCCAGCACGTCGTGCGCGGCGACGCCGAAATTCGCCAGGGCGCCCTGATCTCGGCGGCGTGACATCAGACCCCGGCGGCGCGATCCCGCCGCCGGGTCCCTTCGACAGGAGCCTTTGATGACCTTGAAGATCATTGCCTCGCAGTGCACGAGCTGCTCGGCCTGCGAACCCGAATGTCCGAACGTGGCGATCTCGGAGAAGAACGGCACCTTCGTGATCGATCCGAAGAAGTGCACCGAGTGCATCGGCCATTTCGACGAGCCGCAATGCGCGGCGGTCTGCCCGGTCGACAACACCTGCGTGATCGACAATTCGTTCCCGCGCTACCAGCCGCCGGCTTGAGGGAGACCGAGATGAACTTCACGCTCACGCCGGCCGCGCAGAAATTCATGCACATGATGTTGCGGGCCGACGGCACTGCGGGTTCCGGCTTCCGGCTCGCCGTCTCTCCCGGCGGCTGCTCCGGGCTCGCCGCCGACATCAGCGTCCTCGCCGCACCCCAGCCCGGCGATGCGGTGGTCGAGCGAGACGGCGTTAGGCTGTTCCTGCCGGCAGAGAGCCGGCTGCTGCTGGACGGCGTCACCATCGACTTCGCGGATACCGCGACGCAGACCGGCCTCGTGTTTCACGATCCGAAACAGGTCTCGTGCTCGACCCATGCCTTGAAGGCGCTGGAGCACTAGGACAGCTCGCCATGCCCACCGATGCCCGGCCCAGCTCTCAGACTGCCATCGAGGACGCGCTGCTCGCCGACGCGCTGCTCGGCGGCGGCCTGCCGGAGGAAGCCGAGTATCATCTGTGGCAGGCGGGCCAGAGCTATCATCTCGACGAGGTTGCGGAGACGCATCTGAAGGAGGCGGACGCGCTGGCGCCTGGGCATGCGGCGGTCCTGATCGGCTTCTACCGCTTCTATTTCTACAAGGGACGGCTCGCTGACGCGCTGCGGATCGCCAAGCGGTGCCTCGCCAAGGCGGCCGTCGAAAACCGCTTGCCACCGCACTGGCGCGACGTTCGCGCCGGTCATGCCGAGTTCGGCAGCTATGACAACATGCTGCCGCGCTTCTTCATGTTCACCTTGAAGGGATACGCCTATTTGCAGATGCGCCTCGGCAATCTCGTCGAGGGACGGCTTGCGGTGCAGAAGCTGCTCGAGCTCGATCCCAGCGACAAGATCGGCGCACGCGTCCTGCTCGAGGTGGTCGACCGGGTGGAGCTCGACGATGAATGACGACATCGACGAGGCCATCGACTGGCAGGGCAACGAGATCAGTTGCGCGGGCTGCGAACACGCGCCGCTCAACGCATCCGGCGGATGTCGCCTTCGGCACGCCTGCGTGCACGATCGCTACGCCCGTCGCATCGACCGCTTCTTCAATTGGAATCCGGCGCTCGCCAACGGCTACGTCAAGCATCCGCACTTCGAGGTTCGTGCGATCGCGGCGAAGCATGCCAGCCCGTTCTTCCTGCCGCCGCTGCTCGATGATCCCGAGGAGACCGTGCGCTGGAACGCCGCGCGGCGGCTGCCGAAGCGGCTGGTGCTGCGGCTGCGCCACGATCCGCATCGCGAGGTCCGCATCCGGATCGCGACGGTGCTCGATCCGGAAGATCTGATGCCGATGATGATGGACGACGACTATTACGTCCGCCTCGTCGTGGCCCGCCGCATCGTGCCGTCTGTGCTCGGCCGCATGATGGGGGACCCGGAGGCCGAGGTCCGCCGCGTCGTCGCGCGGCGCATCCCGAGCGACTGGCTGCTCGGCATGATCAGCGACCCCGATCCACGGGTGCGGCTCGAGATCGCCGAGCGGCTCGCGCCGGATCTCCTCACCGCGATGCGCAAGGACGCTGATTGGCGGGTGCGTCACGAGGTTGCGAGCCGGATCGCGCTCAGCGAGCTCGGCGAGTTGGCGCGCGACGAGGATCCGCTGGTGCAGGAGATGGCGCGCGGCCGGCTCGACAATCGTTCCGGAGCTGCGATGGAGAAACCGGCATGAGCAACATCGTTCGTGACAGCGAGGTCGTGGAGCTGTCCGCGCCGCCGTATTTCGCGTTTGGCGAGAAGGTCAAGGCCAAGCGTACGATCCGCAACGACGGCACCTATGCAGGCAAGGAGATCGGCGAGATCCTCGCGAAGAAGGGCGAGGTCGGCTACGTCGTCTCGATCGGAACCTTCCTGCAGCAGTTCTACATCTACGGCGTCGAGTTTCTCGAGAGCGGAAACCGCGTCGGCATGAAGCGCAAGGAGCTCGAATCCACCGTTCCCCGCGGGGAGGCCGAGGACGAGCTGCCGCTGCCGGGAGCAACCAGATCATGATCGAGCCACGTCTGCCTAGATATCAATGGGGTCAACGCGTGAAGGCGCTGATCGATCTCGTCAACGACGGCTCGTTTCCGAACGCGCCGGCCGAGGCGAAGCTGGTCGGCGTCGGCGACATGGGCGAGATCGTCCAGGTCGGCACTCACACCGAGGCGAACATGCCGATCTATCTCGTCGAGTTCGGCGAGCAGCTCGTCGTGGGCTGTCTCGAAGAGGAGATCGTCCCGGTCTAGGGAGATGTTCTGCCATGATCGCAGCCGCGCTCGAGCCCAGCGTCGTCCTGCCTGCGCATCCCAACGAACTGGATCGCAAGCGGATCGAACGCGCGCTGAAGTCGCGCAAGCGCTATCGCTACGTCGAGCCGACGGTGTCGCCGGCGACTGAGGGCTATCACGTCCAGAGTCCGTGCTGCTCGCGCAACATCGACAAGGACGGCGGGGTGATCGACGTCGCGCTGCTGCGTCATGACGCCGCGAACGCAATGTGGAAGCTGTTCTGGAGAGATCACGGTCGGGGGATTTGGGAACTGCACAGCGTGCACCGGCGGTTGACCGCGGCGGTTGACGAACTGAACGCCGATCCCGAGCGGATATTCTGGCAGTAGCAAAGAGGACGGGTGACATGGCGCTTGCCGAGCAGGAACTGAATGAGATCGAGCAGGTCCTCACCGGACCAGATGCCGGCAGCGCGGCGTTCGGCGAACTGCGCCGTCGGTTTCCCAAGCTGGCGCTGACGCGGTGTGATGCCTCCGACGTGACCGAGGCGCCGTTCCGCAGCTATCCGGCGTTCGATCTGCATCTGCTCGACGCCAGCGAACATTGCGCTGGGGTCACCGACGATCCGGCGAAGGCCACCGGCCTGATCCTCGCCAGGCGGAGCTGATCATGATCAATCCCGTTCTGGTGCACGATGCGGATCGACAGGAGCAGGACGAGACCGAACTTACGCCGGTTGGCTCCGACTTCATCCCGCTGTCCGATCCCGACATCACGACGGCGGAGATCGCGGCGGTCGAGGCGACGCTTCGCTCGCCGCGGCTGTCCTGCGGTCCGCTGGTGGAGGAGTTCGAGGCAACGTTCGCCGCCTATCTCGGGCGCAAATATGCCATCGCCGTCCCGAGCGGAACGCTCGGTCTGCTGCTGATTCTGAAGGCGATGGGGATCGGGCCCGGCGACGAGGTGATCGCGTCGTCGTATTCGTTCCGCGAGATCGCGCATGCGATCAGCATCGCCGGCGCCAAGCCGGTGTTTGCCGATATCGACTACTATTCGGGCACGCTGGCCCCGAGCAAGATCGAGGCGCGCATCACGGAGCGCACCAAGGCGATCCTGGCCGGCAACACCAACGGCCACCCGGCCAAATGGTCTGAGCTGCAGGCGATCGCGAAAGCCCACGAACTGCCTGTCATCGAGGATTCGACCGAGGCTATCGGCTCGAGATACAAGGGGGCGCTGGTCGGCACATTCGGTACGGCCGCGGTGTTCGACTTCTCGCAGCCCTTCGCGCTGACCTGCGGCGAGGGCGGCATGGTCGTCACCGACGACGTCGACATCGCGGTGGCCGTGCGTCGGCACCGGTCGCACCGGCTCGACGAGCGCGCATCGGTCGTGGTCAGCAGCAGCGCGTCGCACCAGGCCGTGATGAGCGACGTGACCGCCGCGCTCGGGCTGGCGCAACTGAGGCGGATCGACGAGATCCTCGAGCGGCGCAAGCTGATCGAGCAGATCTATTACAGCGAGGTGCAGTCGTTCGAGGGCATCAAGGATCCCTATGTCGGTCCAGATGTCACCGAGGTGAACTGGTTCCTCTACCAGGTCCATCTCGGCACCCGGTTCTCGAAGTCGAGCCGGGACTCGATCGTCGAGGATCTCAGGGTCGAGCAGGTCGAGGCGGTGGCCTATTCGAATCCTCTGCATCTGCAGCGACACTATTTCGACATGGGCTATCGCCGTGGCGATTATCTCGTGACGGAGAAGGTCGCCGATCGTGTGGTGGCCCTGCCGTTCCACGTCCATCTCACCACGGACCAGATCGCCTTCATCGTTGCGACGATGAAGGACGCCTCGGTCAATGTCGGGGCGGGCGCCGCGATCTACTGACACCAGTTGAACTCAACCCAGCAAAGGAGACATTCAATGGCAACTCTGACGGTCATGCCCTCCGGCAAGACGATCGAGGTGGGCGAGGGCACCACCATTCTGGCAGCGCTGCTCGGCGCTGAGGTCGAGATCCAGCACAAATGCGAGGGCCAGGCAAAGTGCGGCTCCTGCCACATCTTCCTGCAGGAGGGACGCAAGGGCGTGTCGAAGGTGACGAAGCTCGAGAACGAGAAGCTCGACACCATCGTCGGCGTCGGCTCGAAGTCGCGCCTCGCCTGCCAGGCGACCATCCTTGGCACCGAGAACGTCAAGATCGAGCTGCTCGGCTTCGGTTCAGGCCTGTAAGAGGAGGATACCATGGACAATTTGACGCTGCATGTCCGCTTCGCCAATGACGGCACTGTCGCCGAGATCAGCGAGCGCCCCGGGGACCTGACGCCGCAGCAATGGTTCGACAAGTTGAGTGCTGCGATCGGCATGAAGGCCTATCAGACCTTTGCCGGCGGCCGCGGCGTGTTCAAGGTCGACCGTGACCAGATTGAGGCCCTGAAGACCGCAGCCGTCTCGTGACGGCGGCGGTGTGACCTTCGATGCGAGCGGCAGCATGAGCGCGGATGCGGGACAGGCGTGTCGATTCTTCGTCTCCTACACCGGCGTCAAGCTGCCGCTGCGGCTGGTGACTGCGATCGCGCCTGAGCAGCTCTCGAACCGGAACACGTTCATCCGCGGCTATTTCGATGCCGAAGGCGTACTGACCGGGTTCGAAAAGATCGTCTATGGCGAGATCGAGCTCACGCACTGCTACAGCTACCATGCCAATGGGGCGCTGAGCCGGGCCGAGATCGTGATGCTCGACGAGGATCCGGTGACGCTGAATTTCGACGAAACCGGCGCGCCTGTGGCCGCGCACGACGCTGCGTGAGCGGGAGGGACCGTGACTGTCGCCAAGCTGATCGAGGCTCTTGCCAGCATGCCGAAGGACGCTATCGTGCTGATGGACAGTGGCGGCGGTTTGTCGCGTGTCGATGCGCTGGAGCTCGTGGACCAGCAGGGCCCGGGGGCGCCGGCTGAGGTCATCCTGCAGCCGAGCTTGGACGAGTAGAGACAGGAACGACCGATGGCGGATGCTGGGACTTCAGAGACCGGGACTTCAGAAGCGGGACCGGTCGTCACGCCCTATGAACGAATTGGCGGCGCCGTCGTGGTCGATCGTCTGGTCGAGTCGTTCTACCACCGGATGGATACTCTGCCCGAGGCGAGGGCCATCCGCGACATGCACGGCACCAATCTTGGGCCGATCAAGCACATCCTGAAGCGATACCTCTCGGAATGGCTCGGCGGCCCGAAGCTGTATTCACCTGAGAAGGGGCATCCGCGGCTGCGTCAGCGCCATATGGGCTTTCCCATCGGCAATGCCGAGCGCGACGCCTGGCTGCTCTGCATGCGCGGCGCGCTCGAGGAGACCGTCAGCGACATCGAGGCCCGCCAGGATGTCGACGCCGCGATGACCAAGCTTGCCGACTGGATGCGCAACCAGGCCGGAAATCCGCACGACGCGCGGGCCGCGCGACCGTGAGCTGAGAGGTAAGCCGCGGTGCTCAAGAATGGGCCCTCTCTCCTCGTGGGAGAGGGCATCGCCGGCTTCTCCGCATATTTGGTCGGGTGAGGGGGGGCTCTGCGAGGTGGCGCCCGGCGAGAGAGACCCCTCACCCAACCGAGTCTGCTGCGCTGTCCTGCATGCCCTCTCCCACAAGGGGAGAGGGCGCTGTATCGCGCAGCGAGCTTGTAGGTGATCCGAAGGTTCTTGTAGTCCATCGGACTACAACTAGTACCAAACTAATACAACGGCACGCCGAAGAAATTCTCGTCGTCGCCGCCCCAGGCGCGGTGCAGCGCCAGCGCGTTCTGCCATTGGACCAGCTCGGTGCCGCTGGCGTTGCGGTGGGTGATCTTGCCGTCCGGATGCTCGGCGAGCAGAAAAGGCTTGCCGTTGCGGATGAAGCGGTTGAGATCCTTGGTGTCGTTGGGGCGCACCACGCAACGTGGCCGCTCGTCGATCAGGATGGTGGTCGGCAGCATCGCGACGCTCTCACTCCATCGGATTCTCAATCGGTCGGCGGTCCCATGTCGTCGTCGGCCTTCTTCTTCTTTTTCTTGTCGGTCTTGGCGAGCGCGTAGGCGCCGGCATTCTTCAGCGTGATCGGCGGCTGGCCGACGACGTATTGCGAGATCCACGCCAGTGTCCGCTCATGTGCCAGCGCGGCTGCAGATTCATCATAGGTCTCGCCGTTGTCGTCGAACGCATGCGCGGCATTCGGATAGGAGAATGCGCTGACCTCGGGATGATAGGCGCGGAACATGGTCACCTCCGCGAACGGCACGACGATGTCGGCCTCGCCGAAATGGAGCAGGGTCGGAATCTTGCGCTTGGCGCCGGCCGCATTGACGACACCTGTCGCGTAGTAGCTCACCGCGCAGGCCACGCCGGAGACGCGGTTGGCCGCGTCATAGGCCAGACCGCCGCCGGCGCCGAAGCCGACTACCGCCACCTTGCCGCAGTCCTTGACGCTGTCGACGGTCGACTGGACTTCGGCGAGCAGCGGCGTTGCCGGATCCGGCACGGACTTGGCCGGCTCGCCCTCCACCGTCGATTCGACCGCCGCAGGAGGTGACAGCTCCGGCGCAATCACGACATATCCGCTGGCCGCAAAGGTATCGGCGATCTTGCGTAGCCTGCCGGCAGCGTCAGCGCCGTCCGGCAGGACGACGATCGCCCCCTTCGGCGCGTCGGTGGGATCGGCACGAAACGCCTGAAAGGTATGGCCGTCGCTGGCGGTCAGCTTGATCGTGCTCTCCGTAGGCATGTGATGCTCCTGCTTCCGTTGCGCGGTTGGCGCGCGTTACAACAAACCCAGCTCCAGCGCGGTCTCTTCGGACATGCGCGACTTGTCCCAGGGCGGCTCGAACACGAGCGTGACTTTCACCGATGCGACGCCGTCGACGGCCTGCACGGCGTCCTCCACCATGCGAACGATCTCGCTCGCGACCGGGCAGCCGGGCGCCGTCAGGGTCATGTCGATCTCGACGGCGCCGCCGCCCTCGTGCGCGATCCGATAGACCAGCCCGAGATCGTAGACGTTCACCGGAATCTCCGGGTCATAGACCGTTCGCAACGCCGCAATCACGCTCTCGGCTGCACTCTGGGAGCCGGTCGCTACGGCGGTCTGCGCCGGGGAAGGAGGGGGCGGGGCGTGCATGGTCATCATGCGTTGGTTCCTCTCATGATCCTGGTTCGCACCGGGGGATGGTCGTTGCAATTCGAGTCATGTTTCGCTTCGCTCGTGCATGGCGTCGCCTCATTCCGGACCGAGCCCCTCGGCCAGCGCGGCGACGACCGGCCATCCGACGGCGCCGGTGGGATCGAGTCGCCGCAGCGCCGCGAGCATTTCGGCTGCACCCTCGGAATCAGTCTTGCGCAGATGGATGAAGGCGAGGGCCTTCAGCGTGTAGAGCGCGAAACGGCCGGCGCCGTCCGGCAGCGGATCATGCGGCGTCCAATGCCGCCAATCACGTGGCCAGCCGGCCTGGCGCGCCGCTTCGGCAAGGCCCAGCTCGGCGACCGCCTCTGCCTCGTCGAGATGGCCCTGATAGGTGTGAATCTTATATAGGCAGAAGTAGGTCGGAAGCTGCTGCGGAGCGGCCGCCAGCGCCTGGCGAAACAGCCGGTCCGCCTGCGCGTGGTCGCGGCGATAGGCCGCCACGCCCTGTTGCAACAGGGCATCGATCTCTTGCGGCAGATCGCCGAAGTTGATCGTGTCGGGTTCGCTGACGAGTTCGAGCATCTGCATTGACCTCGATCAAATCACTGCAAGACGCGGACCGTTTTCGCGCGGGCGCAGCAGTGTCGAAGCCGGCACGAGGCGGGTGGAAGAACGGGCCGATGTTGGATTTTGAACGCCGCTTCCTCGCCGCCCCGCGGCCGATGTCGCAAACACGACGCGACGCTTGCGCGATTTGGCGTGGACACGTCGTCAGATGCCGGCGAGCCGGCGATTGCGGCGCGCAAATGACTGGTTCGGAGCTTGCATGATGCCGTCATCAATCCAGCGGGAGCAGCAGCGATGGCGATGGCAGCAACGGATATCGAGCGTCTGATCAAGGAGGCGTTCCCGGATGCCGTTGTCGTGATCGAGGATCTGGCAGGCGATGGCGACCATTATTCGGCGCGCGTCACCTCACAGGCCTTCGCTGGGAAGAGCCGGGTGCAGCAGCATCAGATGGTCTATTCGGCTCTCAAGGGCCAGATGGGCGGCGTGCTGCACGCGCTGGCGCTCGAAACGTCATTGCCGAAGTGATCGTTGCCGCCCGGCTGATCGGTCGCATTCAGGGAAAGGATCCAGTCCATGTCGACATCCGAACGCATTCAGAAGCTGATCGACGGCAGTGATGTCGTGCTGTTCATGAAGGGCGTGCCGGCCGCGCCGCAATGCGGCTTCTCCGCCGCGGTGGCGCAGATCCTGGCCAAGCTCGACGTGGCGTACGAGAGCGTCAACGTGCTCGCCGATCCCTTCATTCGCGAAGGCATCAAGGAGTTCTCCAACTGGCCGACCATTCCACAGCTCTACGTGAAGGGCGAGTTCGTGGGTGGCTGCGACATCGTGCGCGAGATGTTCCAGGCCGGCGAGCTCGCGACACTGCTCGCCGACAAGGGCATCAAGGCGCCTGCGTCATGAGCGATGCCGATGTCGCCGAGGCGGATGACGCGTTCGAGATTCCGCAGCTCTACAAACACCACGCCTTCGTCTGCCTGACGCAGCGCCCGCCCGGACATCCGCGCGGCAGCTGCGGCGCGCTCGGCGTGCAGCCGCTGTGGGACCGGCTGACCAAGACCATCGAGGCGCAGCGGTTGACGGACATCGGCGTCACCGCTGCCGGCTGCTTCGGCTTCTGCAGCGCCGGACCGATGATGGTGGTCTATCCGGACGGCGTCTGGTATCGGCCGACCACCGCTGAGGATATCGACGAGATCGTCGAATCCCACTTCAAGCAGGGCAAGCGTGTCGATCGCCTGGTCATGGTGTTGAAACGCTGACGTGCTGACCGGAGCCGCTCAGCGCGGCTCCGGACAAGGTGTCGACGCCTCCGGACGCGTGCAGCCCTGGACGTCGTCCAGATCGTCGTACTGCCGAAGCAGCGAGATCACGGGTTCACGATCGAAGCCGGCGCAGCACTGGCCGCCGGCTTCGATCAATGGCCGGCGGATCAGCAGCGGATCCTCGAGCATCAGGTCGATGGCCGCGACGGCTTCGATCGTCTCTGGCTCGATCTCTCCTGATTTCACGCGCGGCGAGGCTGGATTGAACCAGGCCCAGACGGGAGTCCCGGCGAAATACGCGCGCAGCCGCTCGCCGGTCCAGGGCTCGGTCAAGAGATTCCTGGCGACGACATCGTGGCCGGCGCGCGTCAGCATCAGCTTCTGCCGGGCGTTGGTGCCGCAGCCCGGCTTCTCGTAGAAGACGACGGTCGTCACGTCAGGCGCCGCCGAGCTGGACGAGCTGCGCGCCGCCGGCGCGGCCGAGAATGGTGTCGACCTTCTTGCGCACCGACTCGATGGTGAGCGGCTTGACCACGGCGCCATGCGCGCCGGCCTTGAGACCCTCGATCGCGATCGCCTCGTCCGCCTTCGCGGTCACGATCAGAATCCGCACGCCCTTGAACTTCGCCAGGATCTCGCGGACGAGCTCGGGGCCGCGTTGCTTCAGGAAGGAAACCCCGAGCAGCACCACGTTCGGCGCCAGCCAGTCGACGCCCTTCTCATACGCCTCCTCGGGAGTCGCCAATTCATGTGTCTCGATCTCGTCGTGCAACATGAACTGCAGGGCCGCGCGCGTGATCTCGTCGTCGTCGATCACGAACACGCGCCGCTGGTCCACGGCCTTGGCCGTCTCCACTCCGATCTGCATTGCATCCTCCTCAACGTTGTCAGCGTCTGTGCCGCAGGGCTGCGGAGAGGACCTAGCAAATCTCGTTCCGGGCGCCGCGCGGCTGAAAAGCCGCCGCCGTTGTGTCGTTTCGGACAGCACCGCGCGTCGTCGCATCTTGCGAAGCATTCCGATGTCGGGTTTGCAACAACCCGCCATCGCTCACGGAATGCTCCGCATCTCCTTTAAATCATGACTGTTTTTGACGCCGTGCGCGTGCTGGCACAGCCGTTGCAAAACTGGGCCCAGGCAATGGTTGAGGGCTGAGTGCACGCCGACGCTTCGGACGAGCGATGCTCTCCTTCCCAACAACCCGTCTGCCGGTTCGGACACAGAGAGGACGCGGTCACGCCTCGCGAACAGCGCGGGCGCGACATAGGCAATCGGTTGATGGAGAGCAGAATGTCATCACTGCGACAAATCGCATTCTACGGCAAAGGCGGCATCGGCAAATCGACGACGTCGCAGAACACGCTCGCGGCGCTCGCCGAGATGGGTCATCGGATCCTGATCGTCGGCTGCGATCCCAAGGCGGATTCGACCCGTCTGATCCTGCACGCCAAGGCGCAGGACACCATTCTCAGCCTGGCCGCCGCCGCCGGCAGCGTCGAGGACCTCGAGATCGAGGAGGTCATGAAGGTCGGCTATCGCGACATCCGCTGCGTCGAGTCCGGCGGTCCGGAACCGGGCGTCGGCTGCGCCGGCCGCGGCGTCATCACCTCGATCAACTTCCTGGAGGAGAACGGCGCCTATGAGGACATCGACTACGTGTCCTACGACGTGCTCGGCGACGTGGTCTGCGGCGGCTTCGCGATGCCGATCCGCGAGAACAAGGCACAGGAGATCTACATCGTGATGTCCGGCGAGATGATGGCGATGTATGCCGCCAACAACATCTCGAAGGGCATTCTGAAGTACGCGAATTCCGGCGGCGTGCGCCTGGGCGGCCTGGTCTGCAACGAGCGCCAGACCGACAAGGAGCTGGAGCTTGCCGAGGCGCTGGCCAAGAAGCTCGGCACGCAGCTGATCTACTTCGTGCCGCGCGACAACATCGTGCAGCACGCCGAGCTGCGTCGCATGACCGTGCTGGAATACGCGCCGGACTCGGTCCAGGCCGGCCACTACCGCTCGCTGGCTCAGAAGATCCACAACAACGGCGGCAAGGGCATCATCCCGACGCCGATCACGATGGACGAGCTCGAGGACATGCTGATGGAGCACGGCATCATGAAGGCCGTGGACGAGAGCCAAATCGGAAAGACTGCCGCCGATCTCGCCGCAACGGCTTAAGCAGTCTTGGTACCGGCCTTCCTCCCGTCGGAAGGCCGGTACCTCATCGCATGTCCCGTCGACATGGCGGCAGGGGATCGCGCTATGACCATCGCAATCGTGGGCGTCTCGGAATCCGTTGCTGTCGGCCTGCAAAAGTCGCCGCGCAACGGCTCGTTCGAAGAGGACAAGCGGCATCACGGCCGCGAGATTTACCGCCTGCTGACCGGCGTCGATCCCGAGGACGCGCTGATCGACAGCGACATCTGCTTCGACCGTCACGTCATCGCATCGATCCTCTCTGTCGCGGCGATGGAGCACGGCGTATTGGCGGAGCGCGCCGGGCTTTCGACAGTCGAGCTGATCGCGCTGCTGGCGCAGTTGTTTCCGGCAGCCTCGATCGACTCCTCATGGCTGCCGTTCACCGGGGCCGTGGCCGCGCCGGACGACGACGAGATCACGATGGTGCGCGATCTGCTCGCCGCGCAGCGCTCCACGGACGGCGAGGTCGGCCGCTGGCTCGCGGCCATGGTGGCGCGTCGCGCGATGGAGCCCAACCATCTCTGGGAAGACCTGGGCCTGCGCGAGCGGTCCGAGCTGTCGCGGCTGTTGATGCGCCACTTCGCGCCGCTGGCGAGCCGCAACGCTAGAAACATGCGCTGGAAGCGCTTCTTCTACCGCATGCTGTGCGAGGACGATGGCTTCGTGATGTGCACGACGCCGGTCTGTACCCAGTGCAACGACTTCGAAGTTTGTTTTGGCGAGGAGAGCGGCGAGAGCCGGATGGCCGAACGGCGACGCGAGGTGGCGCTGCAGGAGGCGGCGGGCGCCGCGATGTGAGTTCGAGGACCGTGACGATGTTGTTGGACAGCCAGCTTGGATTCCCGTGCAACTCCGACAGCGGACGTTGTCCCCAGGCGGAGACTTGCGAAGCTGGCGAGATCCTGATGCGTCGATGCGAGGACGCGCTGCGTCGGGCCGGGTTGCGTCCTACCCAGCAGCGTCAGCAACTGAGCCGGATTCTGTTCGGCGGCGGCGACCGCCACATCACCGCCGACGCGCTCTATGCCGCTGCCGTTGCTTCGGGCATGAAGATCTCGCAGGCCACCATCTACAACACCCTCAACCAGTTCGTGGAGCTCGGACTGCTGCGGCAGATCGGCGTGGACGGCTCGAAATCATTCTTCGACACCAATACGACCGTGCATCCGCACTTCTTCTATGAGGACGAAGGCGAGCTCGTCGACGTGCCCGAACAGGTCGCGTTCGAGCAGTTGCCCGAGCCGCTGCCGGGCTACGGCATGGAGCGGATCGACATCGTCATCCACCTGCGCCGCAGGCGCCACGCCTGACGGCAGCCTTGGTCGCCGCGCGGTCCAGGCGCGGCGCTGGCATGTCTCTCCGCGTCGACGTTCGATGTCCGACGCTGTCACGAATCCGACAATCCGGGACGTTGGAAAAACAATCGGATATTCAATTGGTTGGCGTGGTGTCCGGCGGTGGCATGGCCGTTGCTGAGTGAATGGCAGGCCGCAACGGAGCGTCGTGCTTCTGGCGGCCACACACAGGTTGCGACGGAGCGAGTGAATGCCAGACGTCTCCGGACAGCGCGGGTCCAGGAATGCCCGAGATGCCGGCTCTGCCAACGGGAGCGCGGTCTCGGGGAGCCCGATGCCCCGGGTCATCCTCAACGATACCACGCTCCGCGACGGCGAGCAGGCGCCGGGCGTCGCCTTCGCTCTCGGAGAGAAGGTCGCGATCGCCCGTGCGCTGGCGCGAGCCGGCGTTCCCGAGATCGAGGCCGGCACGCCGGCAATGGGGGCCGACGAGATCGCTGCCATCAGGGCGATCGTCGAGGCCAGTCTGCCCGCGACCATCATCGGCTGGTGCCGGATGCGCGAGGCGGATGTCGATGCGGCGATCGCGGCCGGCGTCTCGATGGTGAATGTCTCCATCCCGACATCCGACGTGCAGATCGCCGCCAAGCTCGGCGGCAGCCGCAGTGCCGCGCTGGAACTGCTCAAGCGCGTGGTCGGCTATGCGCGGAGCCGCGGACTGGCCGTTGCCGTCGGCGGTGAGGATTCCTCGCGCGCCGATGTCGGCTTTCTCGCCGAGGTGATCGCGACCGCAAAGTCGGTCGGCGCCCGGCGCTTCCGCGTCGCCGATACGCTGAGCGTGCTCGATCCGGACGCGACGTCAGCTCTGGTCGGCGCCTTGCGCGCGACCACGGACCTGGAGATCGAGTTTCACGGCCATGACGATCTCGGTCTTGCCACCGCCAACACGCTGGCGGCGGTCAAGGCGGGCGCGACCCATGCATCGGTCACCGTGATCGGCCTCGGCGAGCGCGCCGGCAATGCTCCGCTGGAGGAGGTCGCGGTCGCGCTGCGGCAGCTCTACCGGCGCGAGACCGGCATCGTGCTGGCCGAACTCGATCACGTCGCCAATGTCGTGGCGGCCGCCGCGGCACGCGCCATTCCACTCAACAAGGCCATCGTCGGCGAGCACGTCTTTACCCACGAATCCGGCATTCACGTCGATGGCCTGCTGAAGGATCAGCGCACCTATCAGGCGCTCGATCCGGTGCTGTTCGGCCGCTCCAACCGGATCGTGATCGGGAAGCATTCCGGGCTGTCGGCGATCACCTCGCTGCTGTCGGATCTGCGCCTGCCGGCGAGCGCCGACCAGGCTCGGCACATCCTGGCGCGCGTGCGCAGGCATGCCGTCGTTCACAAGGGGCCGGTGCCGAAAGAGGCCGTTGCGGCCATCTGGCGCGAAGTCTGCGATCACCCGCTGGCGAGCTTTGCCTGATCATGAGCGACATCGTCGATACCCCCATTGCCAAGCCGATCGTCGTCGAGGCGAGCCCGCCCTCGCTGCTCCGCCTGATCCGCGAAGACATTGGCTGTGTCCGCTCGCGCGATCCGGCGGCGCGCAGCGAAATCGAGACCCTGCTGACCTATCCCGGCATTCACGCGCTGATCTGGCACCGCCTGGCGCATCGGCTGTGGATTCGCGGCTGGCGTTTTCCGGCACGCTTGTTGTCGTGGCTCGGACGCTTCCTGTCGAATGTCGACATTCATCCGGGCGCCGAGATCGGCCGCCGCTTCTTCATCGATCATGGGGCCTGCGTCGTGATCGGTGAAACTGCCGAGATCGGCGATGATGTCACGCTCTATCACGGCGTCACCCTGGGCGGCACGTCGTGGTCGCCAGGCAAGCGGCATCCGACGCTGGACAGCGGTGTCGTCGTCGGCGCCGGCGCCAAGATTCTCGGCCCGATCACGATCGGTCCGCGGACCCGCGTCGGTGCCAACTCCGTCGTCATCCAGAGCACGCCGCCCGACGTCACCGTGGTCGGCATCCCTGCCAAGGTGGTGCGGCCTGAATTCACCCATCGGCGGACCGTCGGACGCATCGATCTGGATCATCATCTGATGCCTGATCCGGTCGGTGAGGCCCTTTCCGTGATGCTGGACCGGATCGAGTTTCTCGAAGCGCAGCTCGCTCACATCAGACAGAAGGTGCGCCAGGGACCGCCGCCTCCGGCGCCGACCTCGTTGTGCGAGGTTGATCCGATTTCGAGTCAAGGAGCAAAGCAATGACTGTGGCAACGCCGAACGTTCTGGACGAACTGAAGCAGACCTCTGCTGCCGAGGAATTCTTCAAGCTGCTCGGTGTCGACTACGATCCCAAGATCCTCAATGTCTGCCGGCTGCATATTCTCCGCCGGATGGGGCAGTACCTCGTCAGCGAGGACTTCTCCGGCGTTTCCAATGAGGACGTCGCAGCCCGCTGCAAGTCGTACCTCGAGCAGGCCTATCAGGACTTCCTCGTCTCGACGCCGCTCGATCAGCGGGTGTTCAAGGTGCTCAAGGAGGCGGTGGCGCCGCCGAAGCCGGCTCCCAAGCCATTCGTGTCGCTGACGACGCTCAAGTAACGCATGAACTAACGATCGCTCCCAGAAGCGCCGCCAGCACCACTGGCGGCGCTTCTGCTTTCAGGCGAGCGGTGCGCTCTCAAAGTCCTGTCGCATTCCCGACGCGTGTTGCTTGCGACGTGTCGGACCTCGGCGGCGAGTTCTCAGAAGCAGTTCAGGTTCATGCGCCAAGGTGTTGAATCCGTGCCGATAATCATCGCGGCCGAAACTGGTACGACAATTGCTGTCCTGATCGCAGGCCTACACACCCGGAGTGATCGCATGCATATCGTCGTCTGCATCAAGCAGGTTCCGGACTCCGCGCAGATCCGCGTTCATCCGGTGACCAACACCATCATGCGCCAGGGTGTGCCGACCATCATCAACCCCTACGACCTGTTCGCGCTCGAGGCGGCGCTGCAACTGCGCGACAAGTTCGGCGGCGAGGTGACGGTGCTGACGATGGGGCCGCCGTCCGCCGAAGACTCGCTGCGCCGGGCACTGACCTACGGGGCCGATCGCGCCGTGCTGCTGACCGATCGCTTCTTTGCCGGCGCCGATACGCTGGCGACCACCTATGCGCTGGCGACAGCCATTCGCAAGATCAGCGAGACCTTCGGAGCGCCGGACATCGTGTTCACCGGCAAGCAGACGATCGACGGCGACACCGCGCAGGTCGGCCCGGGCATCGCCAAGCGTCTGGGCCTGCTGCAACTGACCTATGTGGCGAAGATCAACGAGGTCGATCCCGTCGCGCGCACCATCGAAGCCGAGCGTCGCTCCGAGGGCGGCGTTCAGGTGCTGAAGACCAGGCTGCCGTGCCTGGTGACGATGCTGGAGGCGACCAACGAGATCCGCCGCGGCGCCATGGCGGATGCGCTGCGTGCGGCGCGCGCTCAGATCGTGACCTGGAGCGCCAAGGACGCCGGCGTCGAGGACATCTCGAAGTGCGGCCTGAAGGGCTCGCCGACCATCGTGAAGCGGGTCTTCGCGCCGTCGGCCCGGGCGGAGAAGGCGACCATGGTCGACTTCTCGAACCGCGCGCCGGCCGACGCGCTGATCGAGGAATTGTTCAAGCGGCAGCCGAAGCTCGAAGCCGAGCTGACGACGTCAGCACACGGCTTCTGATCCAGACGGCTTTTGACGGACCAAGGGACGACGATCATGAGCGAACCCACCAAAGCACCGCCCGCCGCAGCCGGTCGCGCCGCGACCAAGAAGGAGCTGCCCGAGCATTTCAAGGCCTACAAGCACGTCTGGGTGTTCATCGAGCAGGAGCGCGGCCAGGTTCACCCGGTGTCCTGGGAGCTGATGGGCGCCGGCCGCAAGCTTGCCGACAAGCTGAAGGTTGATCTGGCGGCCGTGGTGATCGGTCCTCCCGGAGACGCCGTGCAGCACGCTGCCGCGGAGTCGTTCTGCTATGGCGCCGATCTCGCCTACATCGTCGCGGACGGCGTTCTTACCGACTATCGCAACGAAGCCTACACCAAGGCGCTGACCGACGTCGTCAACACCTTCAAGCCGGAAATCCTGCTGCTCGGCGCCACCACGCTCGGCCGCGACCTCGCGGGCTCCGTCGCGACGACGCTGCTCACGGGTCTGACCGCCGACTGCACTGAACTCGACGTCGATGCCGACGGCTCCCTGGCCGCGACGCGGCCGACCTTCGGCGGCTCGCTGCTCTGCACGATCTACACGCTGAACTACCGGCCGCAGATGGCGACCGTCCGCCCGCGCGTGATGCCGATGCCGGACCGCGTCGAGAAGCCTGCGAGCCGCGTCATCGAGCACAAGCTCGGTCTCGTCGAGGAGGACATCGTCACCAAGGTGCTGTCCTTCATTCCGGATCGCGATTCCGCCAAGTCCAATCTCGCCTATGCCGACATCGTCGTGGCCGGCGGGCTCGGGCTTGGCTCGCCGGAGAACTTCCAGCTCGTCAAGGGGCTCGCGTCGGTGCTCGGCGCCGAATTCGGCTGCTCCCGGCCACTGGTGCAGAAGGGCTGGGTCACGTCCGATCGGCAGATCGGCCAGACCGGCAAGACCATCCGGCCCAAGCTGTACATCGCCGCAGGCATTTCCGGCGCGATCCAGCATCGGGTCGGTGTCGAGGGCGCCGATCTGATCGTCGCCATCAACACCGACAAGAACGCGCCGATCTTCGACTTCGCGCATGTCGGCATCGTCACCGACGCGATCCGGCTGCTGCCTGCGCTGACGGAGGCATTCCGTGCGCGTCTGTCGCCGCATTCGCGCGATCGCATCGCAAGCTAGGCACCAGAGAGGGAGCAGGGCAATGATCGAGGAACGTTTCGACGCGATCGTCGTGGGTGCCGGCATGGCCGGCAATGCGGCTGCGCTGACCATGGCTCAGCGCGGCATGAAGGTGCTGCAGCTCGAGCGCGGCGAGTATTCCGGCTCGAAGAACGTGCAGGGCGCGATCCTCTACGCCGACATGCTGGAGAAGCTGATTCCGGACTTCCGCGAGGAAGCGCCGCTCGAACGCCATCTGGTCGAGCAGCGCTTCTGGATGCTCGACGACAAGTCGCATGTCGGCCTGCACTACAAGTCGGACGACTTCAACGAGGAGAAGCCGAACCGCTACACCATCATCCGTGCCCAGTTCGACAAGTGGTTCTCGTCCAAGGTCAAGGAAGCCGGCGCCACCGTGCTGTGCGAGACCACCGTCACCGAGCTGGCGCAGGACGCCTATGGCAAGGTGATCGGCGTCAGGACCGATCGACGCGATGGTGAGATCCATGCCGACGTCGTCGTGCTGGCGGAGGGCGTCAACGGCCTGCTCGGGAGCCGCGCCGGCCTGCGCGAGCGGCCGAAGCCGGAGAACGTCGCGCTCGCGGTCAAGGAGATGCACTTCCTGCCGCGCGAGACGATCGAGGCGCGCTTCAACCTGAAGGGCGACGAGGGCGCCGTCATCGAGGCCGTCGGTACGATTTCCCGCGGCATGACCGGCATGGGCTTCATCTACTCCAACAAGGAGTGCATTTCGCTCGGCATCGGCTGCCTCGTCTCCGACTTCCAGAAGACCGGCGAGACGCCCTACGGCCTGCTCGAGCGGTTCAAGCAGCATCCGTCGGTGGCGCCGCTGATCGAGGGCTCGGAAGTCAAGGAGTACTCGGCGCATCTCATTCCCGAAGGCGGCTACAACGCGATCCCGCAGCTCTGCGGCGATGGCTGGGTCGTGGTCGGCGATGCCGCCCAGCTCAACAACGCCGTTCACCGCGAGGGCTCCAATCTCGCGATGACCTCGGGGCGCATCGCGGCCGAGGCGATCTTCCAGGTGAAGTCGCGCCGTGATCCGATGACCAAGGAGAACCTCGCGCTCTACAAGAAGATGCTGGAGGACTCCTTCGTCATCAAGGATCTGAAGAAATACAAGGACATGCCGGCGCTGCTGCACAACCAGTCGCAGAACTTCTTCCTGACCTATCCGCAGCTCGTCTCCAAGGCGATGCAGAACTTCGTGCGCGTCGACGGCACGCCGAAGAAGGAGAAAGAGAGCAGCACCGTGCGCTCCTTCGTGAATGCAAGGTCATGGACCGGCCTGTTCGGCGACGCCTTCAGGTTTGCCCGGGCGTGGCGATGATTGGTGAATGAACGAAACAGCTTAAGCGAGGGAGATCAGACATGAGCACGGACGTCGCGGTCAGGGTCGAAGACAAGCTGTTCTACAATCGCTATCAGGTCGATCCCGGCCGGGCCCATATCAAGGTCCGTCCGCATACGACGCCGACGCCGCAGTTGAAGGCGCTTCTCAAGGCCTGCCCGGCACGCTGCTACGAGCTCAACGACAAGGGCCAGGTCGAGATCACGGTCGACGGCTGCATCGAATGCGGCACCTGCCGGGTCATCGGCGAGGCCAGCGGCGACATCGAGTGGAGCTATCCGCGCGGCGGCTACGGCGTGCTGTTCAAGTTCGGCTGATGCCCGTCGGATCGCGCAGGTCGACGAGGTGCCGCAAACCGGTGCCGGATCATCAATCCTATATCGTTCTTGATATAGGTCATTGAGTTCGGGCCCGCGTTCTGCTTACATTCTGGGGCAGCAACGAAGCTGCAATCGATGAGGAACAGCACGTGAAGCTGAGCGCACGAAACGTCTTGCCGGGACGGATCATCTCGGTTGAAAAGGGAGCGACCACCGCCCACGTCAAGGTGGAGCTCGCCCCGGGACTGACGGTCTTCTCGGCGATCACCAACGAGGCGGTGGAGGAGCTCGCGCTTGCCGTCGGCGACAGCGTCTCCGCCGTCATCAAGTCGTCGGATGTGATGATCGGCAAATAGGAACATGGCGCCGAATTGTTGCGCCGATCAGCCGGTCGATGCGTGGCGCGCGCGCAGGCCGAGCCACCAGGTTTCCATCGCCGAACGTGACGGCTGCAGCAGCGTGCCGAAGTCGCCCGCAAAGCTCCGCCAGTCGTCGATGCATTTCTGCGGCACGGCCGTCAGTACCGGAATGCCCGAGGTGATCGCGTCGGCCAGCTCGCCGCGCAACCCGCTTCCCGCAGCCTCCTGCTTGGAGAACTTGTTGATCACGATGAGGTCGGCATGGGCTGCGATCGCGCGGTGAACGGCCATGCCGGCTTCGGCAAGGCCCGCGGTGTCGAGCTTGCAGGCCGTCGATCCGGCGCCGAGGTCCTGGCAGATCGAGATCGTGTCGCCATTGCCGAGATCGATCACGTCCATTCCGCTTTTCTTGCCGACCTCGTCTCTCGTATTGCGCTGAACGATGCCGCCGACCCGGACGCCCCGTCGCAGCAGCTCCTGGGCAAAGGCGTCCAGCAAGGCATCGGCATCGTCGCCCGGTCCATAGAGAATCGCGGCGAGACGGGGCTGATTGAGCTCAACGGGGGCAGGAAGATCGTGCGGGATCATGCGGGGCCTGGCGATCGGAGACGGGCAGCGACCAGGGTTTATATAGAGGATGCAGCCTGTGGAGAAAGAGCAGATGTCGCGCGCGCCGACCATCGCTACGCACAATGATCTCGAAGTGCTGCTCCGCGACGATGTCCCCTATGGCGACCTGACGACGGAGACGCTCGGGATCGGCGCCGAGCCGGGCCTGATGCACTTCGCTGCGCGCGGCCGCATGGTGCTGGCATTGGCCGAGGATGCGGCGGCGTTGATCGAGCTCGCGGGCTGCCATGTCGAACTGTTCGCCGGCAGCGGAACGGTGCTGGAGGAGGGGGCTCCGATCCTCCGTGCAGACGGCGCGGCGGCAGGCCTGATGCGGAGCTGGAAGGTGGCGCAGACGCTCATCGAGATCTGGTCCGGCGTCGCGACCGGGGCGGCTGCGATCGTCGGCGCGGCGCGGGCGATCAGGCCGGGCATTGCGGTCGCCTGCACGCGTAAGAACGTCCCCGGCACCAAGCCGTTCGCCGTCGCCGCGGTGAAGGCTGGCGGCGCGGTGATGCATCGGCTCGGCCTGTCGGAGACCGTGCTGGTCTTTCCGGAGCACCGGGCGTTTCTCGGCGATGCGTCGCTTGCCGACGTCGCGGAGCGGTTGCGGCGGAGCGCGCCGGAGAAGCGGATCGTGATCGAGGTCACCACGGTCGAGCAGGCGGTCGCCGCCGCCGTGGCCGGCTTCGACGTGATCCAGGCCGAGAAATTTCTGCCTGCCCAGATCGCTACGCTGGCGGAGCGGATCGCCATCAGCGCGGCGCTACAGCGTCGGCCGATCATTGCGGCCGCGGGGGGCGTGAATGCGCAGAACGCCGCCGCCTATGCTGCGGCGGGCGCGGACGTGCTGGTCACCTCGGCGCCCTACCTCGCACGTCCCTGCGACGTGCAGGTGCGGATCAGCCCTGCCTCAGCCACGGCTTGACCGCACGACCTGGCTACTGTGGGTGCCGCGGCGCGGCGCGCTTCTGGCGGTTGGCTCGCCATTCCATGAATTCACGGAACAACCGGGGATCGGCCGAAACGCCGCTCGCCTGCATATCGTTGACCTGTGCATTCGCCCCCAGCATCTGGGGAGGCGGCGTATTGCGATCGAGCCAGTCCTGTGCCGTCTTGAATCTTGTCCAGCCCGCGATCGGCGCCAGCGGCGCCACCTCCTGCCATTTCGGGTGGTATGGCGGCCGTTGCAGCGCCTGCATGTTGCTGAAGAAGGCTTCGACCAGCAGAGACAGCCGGCGGTGACGGTCGCTGCCGGCCGGCCAGTTGAACGACGCCAGCACGGCCTCGGCCGCGATCGTGTTCACCGGCGCCGAGGCGCCGACGAGGTTCGGATAGTCCTCGGCGGACAATTGCGCCGGCAGGTAGTCGTCGTGCAGAGCCTTGTCGTAGTCGACGGGCACCAGGTGCAGATTGGGATCGTTGACCTGGCTCAGCCATTGCACCGGCTTGCCCTCGACCGTGATGATCGCGTCGATGTCGCCCTTGCGCAGCATATCCAGCGCCAGCCGCGGTTCGATATAGAGCAGATGCGGCCTGATCCCGAGGCGCTCGAACACGTTGATCGAGGTGACGAAGGTGCCGCCGTCGGGCAGGTCGACGGCGATGGTCTTGCCGTCGAGCTCGCTCAGGCTGGTGATAGATCTCGGCGCCAGCACGTGCATCTCCTCGTTGAACAGCTTGGTGACATAGACCAGTTGCTCGCGGATGTTGTTGGCGAAGTCCTTGCGCTCGAGAAAGGCCAGGGTGTCCTTGCGGATGATGCCGGCGTCGACGCCGCGCAGCAGCAGGATGTCGGCGACCGATTGCACCGAGCCGCGGCCGATCACGGGAAGGATGCGCAGCTCCGTCCCCTTGTCGAGCGCCGATGCGAGGTCCGCACCCATGTTGGCATAGGTGCTGCCGAACGAGCCGGTCATCAGCGTGACGGTATTGGCATTCAGCTGGTTGGCCAGATCGCGCTTCGCCGTACCGTAACGGAAAATGGTCTTGAAGGAATCGCTGACACTGCCGGGATCGATACCGCTCCGCACCGGACCGAAGCGCTGCCACTTCCCGCCGGTGAACTGCATCATCTGCATCTGCTCCAGCGGCGCGTGATCATGGGGGCTGGTGTTGACGGTGATGCCGGGCGTCAGCATCGGCAATTTGAGGCTCTTCAGGGATGCCGCCTGCTTCATGACGTTGTCGCGCGACAGGTCGTCGCCGCAACTCCGCAACACCGCGACCATCGCGTTTGCCGCGAGGTAGCCGAAGGTCGCAAGACCATTGCTTCTCGGTACGTCCGGCAGATAGCGGTCCATGAAGGCGGACCATTCGCGGTAGGATGGATCGCCCGCCGCCGCGGCCTCCTCGCCCTCGTAGTAGTAGCCCGCGGACAGGATGCCTTCGGCATTCTGCAGGCCGGCCGGCTGCATCACGGCGGAGACCGATTCCGAGACTGTCGAGATGATGTGGTCCGGATGCCAGCCGAGCTCGGCCGCGCGGCGGATCGCCATCACGGCAAATTTGGGTGTGGTCACGTCGAAGAAGATGTCGGCGCCGGAGGCCTTCAGCGTGGCGATCTGCTGATTGACGTTGGCGTCCGTCACCTTGTAGCCGGCTTCCGCGACGATCGGAAGCTTGCCGCCCAGGCCGTCCTTCAATCCCTTGACGTAGTCCCTTCCGAAATCGTCGTCCTGATAGAGAATCGCGATCTTGCCGCGGCTGTGGGTCTCCAGCAGGTACTGGGCATAGACGTGCGCCTCGGCCTGGTAGCTTGGCTGAAAGCCCATGGTCCACGGAAAGTCGTGCGGCTGGTCCCATTGCGAGGAGCCGGATGCCACGAACAATTGCGGGACTTTGTTGGCGTTGAGATATGGGCGCACCGCCAGGTTGGGGGCCGTGCCCAGGCTCGCAAACATCAGCAGGACGTTGTCCTCCTCGACGAGCTTGCGCGTCATCTCCACCGTCCTCTGCGGCGCATAGCCGTCGTCGTAGGAAATGAAGTTGATGCGCCGGCCGTTGATGCCGCCCTCGGAATTGATCTTGTTGAAGTAGGCCGCGATCGTCTTGCCGATGACACCATAGGCGAGAGCCGGGCCGCTATAGGGCATGGTGTTGCCGATGCGAATCTCGTTGTCGGCGGCGACCGCTCGATGCCCGGCCAGCGCCAATGTTGCGGACAGAGCCAGGACGAGGCATGCGGCTGTTCGAGAGCGGCTGTTCGTTGCATCCCGTGGTTTGCGACGTCGGCTCCATCTAGCGGCCAAGCAGGCGCGAGCTGCAGCATGGATGCCCTGCATCACCAGTCCTCCCATCGATATGTGGTTCTCGAGCGCAGCAGATCGCGGCCGCCCGTCTCGCCGGGAGCGGTCCGGGTCGCGTCTCGAGCGCTCCGAGATTGATGCGTTACCGTGCAGCCGAGATGCGTCGGCTGGCTTCCGGCGATCCTTGCTCCGCAGCCCTGAGATACCAGGCCCGTGCCTTGGCTGCGTCGGGAACGGCACCGAGCAACCGTGATTTCGTCAGTTCGGCCGGGTCGTAGGTGCGCGCGAGCAGGAGGGAAGCGTCCGCGATGCCGGCGTCGGAAAGCCGCGTCAGAATCAGCCGCGCGCTGGCGACGTCGCCCGCGGCGAGCAGGTCGCGTCCGCGCTTCATCAGCCCGTCGACCTCGTCTCGCGGCAGCGGAACGGTCGGGCGGGGCGAGGCCATCGGCAGCGCAGGGGAGGGAGGGGAGACCGCCGGCGCTGCGGCGGCCGGCGCTGGCGACGTCGGCGTCGAGGGCCATGGCCGCATCGCCAGTTCTGTACTGCTGGGAGCCGCGAGCGCGGCGACCGTCTGCGGGGGATCTTCCTGGGCAACCTTGGCTTCCGCGGGATCGATCTGGGCCAGGCTTTCCAGCACGGCGGTCGGCATGATCGGGCTCTTGCTGCCCGGTGTCGGCCCGCCATTCTCGAAGGAGACCATGTTGACCACCATCATGGCGATGGAGGCCGCGATGCCGACGGCTGCACCGATCTTGATGATGCTGCCCAGCCGGAACGATCTGTCCGGATCCTCCGGCGGCAGCGGCATCACGACGGGATCGAGCTTCGCGCTCCAGGCGCGATGCACCTCCTCATCGTCGAGGTCAAGGGCCGCCGGCCGCGCCGGCAGGGAGCTTGGCCGGGACACCAGATGATGCGGCAGGGGCACGCCGTCGGCAGGCGGATCGAACGTCGTCGGGCCGGCCTCCGTCTGGCGGCGGCGCGGCGCATATCTGCGGAGCTCTTCGCTCGCCCAGGGCGGCGCTGGCTTTGCCGGATCGTTCTGATCTGGAGCACTCATCACTAGCCTCCTGTCTCCGACGAACGGGTCGTGGGAGATAGCTTCAGGACGTCGGGCGCGCGCGGTCCAACCGAAGCGCACATGATGCGACATCGGGGACATTGCATCAACGCTTCCGTCGAGACCGACAGGTCCGGTTTCCTTCCGACATGCACGCCATTGTTTTCGCGCGCCCTGGTCACAATCGATGTTGCTTGGTCCCTAAGCTGATCAATGTTCTTGTCGGGAAGGGTGAGCAGGTAAGGCTATTTGATGGAAATTTCCCGGCGCGCCGCATCGGTGATTGCTCGCGATGCGCGAGACCGGGGGCGAGTTCTGCGCTTTGCAGAAAGATCGGGTGGAGTATCTGGATGCCGCAACCCTCTCGACTTTGCCGCGAGGTCAGGGGCTTAGCGGGCCGAGGAGTTGCAGGCGCGCCAGGAAATTCTGCAACTTAGGCGAGAGGTGGCGAAAAACAAATGCGGCCGGACAATGCCGGCCGCATTCACATATCCGATCGATTTTTACTCCGCCGCCAGCGCGACGGACACACAAGCGGCTTCGATCGCAACGGCAACCGACTGGATGATGGCGGCAAAGCGGACGGCGGTCTGGATCGTGGCCGCGGGCACGCCCGCATCCTGCAGGACCTTCTCATGCGAATCGATGCAGGTGCCGCAGCCGTTGATGGCGGACACCGCGAGCGACCACAGCTCGAAATCGGCCTTGTCGACGCCGGGGTTGGCGATGACGTTCATCCGCAGCCGGGCCGGCATCGTCGCGTACTCCTTGTTCGAGGCAAGGTGCACGAAGCGGTAGTAGACGTTGTTCATGGCCATGATCGCGGCGGCCGATTTCGCCGCCGCCAAAGCGGCGGGCGACAGCTGCGCGGCCGCAACCGATTCGAAGGCCGCAACGACGCTCGGATTGCGAGTCGCAATCGCGCAGGCGACGAACAGGCCATATTTGGCCTGCGGCGACAGCGTCTCGTCGGACGCCATGGATGACAGATTGAGCCTGACATCCTTGGCGAAGTCCGGGATCTGGTCCTTCAACTGCTCGATCGACATGATCAGGCGACCTTCAGGGTCTCGCCGCCGACTTCGCGATTGCACGGGCAGAGCTCGTCGGTCTGCAGCGCGTCGAGCACGCGCAGCGTATCCTTCGGAGCGCGGCCGACATTGAGGTTGGTCGCATAGACGTGCTGGATGGTGTTGTCGGGATCGACGATGAAGGTGTAGCGGTAGGCGACGCCATCCGGCGAACGAACGCCGAGGCCGTCGACCAATGCGCCCTTGGTGTCGGCGAACTGCCAGATCGGCAGCTTGTGCAGATCCTTGTGGTCGCGGCGCCAGGCGAGCTTGCAGAACTCGTTGTCGGTCGAGCCGCCGAGCACCACGGCATCGCGGTCCGCGAAGTCCTTCGCCAGGCGCGCGAACTCGGCAATCTCGGTCGGACAGACGAAAGTGAAATCCTTCGGATAGAAGAAGATGATCTTCCACTTTCCAGGGAAGCTGGTCTCGGTCAGGGTCTCGAAGGCGCTCTCGCCCTTCTCCTCCTGCAGATGAAAGCCGGGTTTCACGCCGACGATTTCAAACGATGGCAGCTTGCTTCCAATTCCGAGCATTTTGCACTCCAAGAAAATTATTGCGCTGCAATAGCGAGGCGCATTGTGCATTGCAAGCGATATGCCATTCGTTTTTAGTATCAGGGGATTGTCGAAAATCCGACACTCGGCGGCGCCATGCTGCAAATGCGAGGACGTGGCGGCGGGGAGCTTGCAGATGCCGCCCGCTTGGGCGGTTTCGAACGTCGGCTTCGCGACATGGTGGTCCGACATTGAGCGGCGGCAGCCGGAGGGCACGCATCGTTGTCTCGGCAACAGGAGGTTGACGTCCCGCCTGGTCTGGGCGCCGCGCGACCTCGTATTGACGGTCGAGCCGGCGGCCGACGTGCAATTTCTTTGTGCGGCCCAAGTGGCAAAATTGACATTATCGCCTTTGTTGCGATGCACGTTTGACCACGGCGACTCCTGAAGCGGCAGCAAGGCGACAAGCCGTCGGCAGATCACGGCGCGGCACGGCGCAAGGTGTCGCACAGCGCACAGTGTTGTCAGCTTTTCAGCAGATCGCGTCTGTTATTTCGCCTTGCTGCACGACGACCCGACCATAGTCTCCTCGCAGATTTTCATTGGCCTGGGAGGAGTTCATCACCATGAGCGAAACTGTCTCGGCATCAAATGCAAGCGCGAGCCTGTCGATCGACCGACGACGATTTCTGGCGAACTCAGCCGCGCTCGCGACAGGATGGGGAGCATCCTCGCTGGTCGGAGCCAGGAGCGCGACGGCGGCGGGCCTGAAGACGGTGCGCTTCAGCGAGGCCGTGCACAATCTCGGCTACATCAATCTCTACGTCGGCATGCACGCCGGGATCTTCAAGAAGAACGGTCTGGACATGCAGGTGAGCGCCGCCGGGGGCGACACCCAGACCTTCGCCGCAGTGCTCGGCGGCTCGGCTGATTTTGCCATCGGCGACGCGACCATGGCACAGATCTCGCGCGAGAACGGCGGTCCTGGTGTGGTGGTCGGGACGGTGGTGCAGAGGGCGCACTATTTCGGCGTCTCCAAGACACTCGAGCCGATCACCGATCCCAAAGCGTTCAAGGGCCTTAAGATCGTGACCTCGCCCGAGCCGAACACCAACTACAGCGTGGCGAAGCGCCTTCTGGAGAAAGCGGGACTGAAGGTCGGCGTCGATGCGACCATCGTCCCCGTCAACCCCGGCACCGAAATCGCCGCGATGCTGGCGGGCCAGGCCGACATCGCGATCGCCTATCAGCCCAGCGTCGCAGCGGCGGAGGCGCAGGGCGCCAAGGTGGTGTTCGACTTCTCGAACTACATCGGTCCGTTCTGCAATACGGGGATCATGGTGCTGCCGACCACGATCCAGAAGGATCCCGAGATGGTGCAGGCGCTGGTGACCTCGTTCGAGGAAGCCTCGCGCAAGACCTACGCCGACCCCGCTTTCTCCAAGGAAGTCGCACGCAAGGAGTTCCCGGACCTGCCCGGCGAGGTCGTCGACAAGGCGATCGACGCCGAGCTGAAATATCTCATTCCGGCGCAGTCGGTGATCACCAAGACGGACCAGTGGGCGAACCTGATGGAAATGCAGGTCTATCTCGGCAACGCCAAGGGCTCGGTGCCGTTCGATCAGATCATCGACAACTCCTTTGCAGAGAAGGCGATCGCCAGCCTCAAATGACCGAGGTGACCGGCATGATGCAGGCCGCGCCGGGCGCCATCGCAGCGCCTGCGCCGCCGCTCGTCGTCGAGCATGTTGCCAAGAGCTACGAGCTTGAGGGCGGCCGCGTGGTGCCGGTGATCGGCGATCTCAGCCTGACATTGCGAGAGGGGGAGATCGTCAGCATCGTCGGCCCGTCCGGTTGCGGGAAGACGACGCTCCTGAACACGCTGTGCGGATTGTTGGCGCCGGATGCCGGCCGCATCCGCTGGCACGGCCGCGAGGTCGCCGGCCAACCGCAGAATGTCGGCTACATGCTGCAGAAGGATCTGCTGCTGCCGTGGCGGACCGCGCTCAGCAACACCATGCTGGGACTCGAGATACATGGCGTTCCGGCCGCCGAAGCGGAGGACCGCTGCCGGGCCTTGCTCGACCAGCTCGGGCTGCACGGCTTTGCCGACCACTATCCCGCGACCCTGTCCGGTGGCATGCGCCAGCGGGTGGCGCTCGCGCGCACGCTGGTCAATGAGCCCGACGTGCTGCTGCTCGACGAGCCGTTCGCCGCGCTGGATTTCCAAAGCAAGCTCCTGATCGAGAACGACACGGTGGGCCTGGTCCGGCAGGGGCGCCGTTCGCTGCTGCTGATCACCCACGACATCGAGGAGGCGGTGTCACTCGCCGACCGGGTGATCGTGCTGTCGAAGCGGCCGACGCAGATCAAGGCGGTCTACGACATTGGGCTCGGCAGCGAGCGCCGCGACGTGATCTCGGTGCGGCAGACGCCAGGCTTCAGTGACTACGTCCGCAGCATTTGGGCCGATCTCGACGTGGTGCTGCAATGACCGCCGACATCGACGCGCCGCCGGTCCGCTCGGCACCGACACCGGTCTCCGAGGCACGGGCGGTTCGGACGCCGACACGTGGGCGGCGATGGCTGCATCTGCGCACCACGCTTGCCGTGCTCGTCACCCAGCTTCTCGTCCTGGCGGCCTTCCTCGCCTTCTGGGAATATGCGACCGGGCAGAACAAGGCTGCCGCCTTCATGTTCGGCTCGCCGTCCGCCATCCTCAAGTTTCTCGCGCAGATGGCCTATGACGGCAGCCTGTGGCGCGACACCTCCGTCACCGGGCTGGAGACGCTGCTCGGCTTCTTCGTCGGCAACTGCATCGGCACATTGATCGGACTGTCGCTGTGGTATTCGCGCTTCGTCTCGCGCGTGGTCGAGCCGTTCGTGATCGCGCTCGGCTCGATTCCGATCATCGCGCTGGCGCCGATCATCATCATCTGGTTCGGCACCGGGCTGATCTCGAAGGTTGCGATGTCGACTTTGTCGGTCGTGATTGTCGCCCTGGTGACCTCGTACAAGGGTGCCACCGGCGTCGATCCCGACCAGATCAATTTGTTCCGCACTCTCGGCGCGTCCAAGTTCCAGATCTTCCGCAAGCTGGTGGTGCCGGCGTCGCTGACGGACATCTTCGCGGGGCTGAAGCTCACCGTCGGCTTTGCCCTGATCGGCGCGATCGTCGGCGAGTTCATGTCCTCCTCCGAAGGGCTGGGGCACGCCATCTTCAAGGCCGGGTCGCTCTATATCATTCCGAAGGTGTTCGCCGCGCTGGTTGCGACGATCGCGCTGGCGCTGGTTCTGACGTTTGCGGTCGGCAAGATCGAGCGGCTGCTGATGCCGTGGCGGCGGCAGCCGCGATGATGCAACGACGTTGGAGATAGCAGGGAGTGATCATGTCAAAGCGCATCGGCAAGGCCGGCAACATAAAATACGCGCTCTCGGGCGACAATGAGTTCATCGCGGCCGTCGATCCCGGCGAGATCTTCGTCGTCGAATGCGCGATCAATGTCAACGACGGCACCATCCGCGCGCTCGACCAGCAACTGGTCGAGAGCGACGTGACGCTGCCCTACGTCAACGGTGCGACTGGCCCGATCGAGGTGCGCGGCGCCAAGCCTGGCGACATGTTGCGGCTCGACATCATTGACATGGAGCTCGACCGGCTCGGCTTCACCGCGCTGTGGCCGGGCATCGGCATGTTTCCGGACTGGGTCCGGCGCAAGGAGTTCGGCATCCAGACCCGCGTCGTCGCGGTCGAGGACGGCCACGTGCTGTGGAACGAGCATGTGAAGCTTCCGGTCCGGCCGATGATCGGCGTTGCCGGGGTCGCGCCGGTGCATGGCGCGGTGCTGACGGTGGACAACGGGCCGCATGGTGGCAATCTCGACGTTCAGGAGATCACCTCCGGCAACTCGGTGTTCTTCCGCGTCAACAAGGACGGCGCGCATCTTTTCCTCGGCGATTGCCACGCCATCCAGGGCGACGGCGAAGCCAACGGCATGGGCGCGATCGAGATCGCCGCGAACCTCACCGTGAAGGTGTCGTTGGACAAGGCGCCGGCGCGGCTGAACCATCCGCGAATCGAGACGCCGACGCACATCTGCACGCTGGGCTGCGCGCGCCCGCTCGAGGACGCGATGCGGATCGCGTTCGAGGAGATGATCAACTGGCTGGAGGACGATTGGAGGATTCCGGCGCCGGAGGCCTACATGCTGCTCGGCCAGGTCGCCGAGGCGCGCTGCACCCAGGTCGTCAATCCGAAATACACCTACATCTGCAAGGTCAACAAGGCTCTGCTCGCCGGCTATCACGGTTGAAAACCGAAACTGATTGAAAGGAGACGATCATGGATCTGGGATTGGCCGGCAAGAGCGTGCTGGTGACGGGCGGCAGCAAGGGTATTGGCCTTGCGATCGCGGAATTGTTCGCCGAGGAAGGCGCCGGTGTCGCGATCTGCGCGCGCGACGGCGACGCAGTCGGCAAGGTCGTGACGACACTTGCGTCGAAAGGCGTGAAGGCGTGGGGGCAGGGCGTCGACGTCGCCGATCCCGTGGCGCTGAAGGGCTGGGTCGACGGCGCGGCAAGGGAGCTGGGCGGAATCGATTGCGTGGTCTGCAACGTCAGCGCGCTCGCCGTGGGCGACTCTCCGGAGACCTGGGAGAAGTCCTTTCGCACCGACATGATGCATACGGTCAACGCGATCGCGGCAGCCATTCCTTACCTGGAGCAGTCGAAGTCGGCCTCGATCGTCATCATCTCCAGCGTGTCGGGCTTTGAAGTCGATTTCGCCGCCGGATCCTATGGCGCGATCAAGGGTGCGCTGATCCATTACGCCAAGGGCCTCGCGCATCAACTGGTCGGCAAAGGCATTCGCGTCAACGCGGTGTCGCCGGGCAACACCTATTTCGAGGGCGGCATCTGGCAGAACATCGAGAATGGATCGCCTGACCTGTTCAAGACCGCAATGGGCTTGAATCCGACGGGGCGCATGGGAACAGCCCAGGAGGTGGCCTACGGCGTCGTGATGCTCGCAAGCCCGCTCGCAAGCCGCATTTCGGGAACCAATCTGATCATCGATGGCGCCCTGACGAAGGCGGTGTAGGTCCGACGAGATTGCCGGTCGCGCTGTTCGACCGGCAGGCGCGGCCGCACCATGCGGCCATGCCGAACCGACGTCCCTAGATGCGCTGGACGGCCGTGAGCGGCCAGTCTCCGATGATGCCGAACCGCTGGCGGGCGTTGGGCTGGCGGAACAACACGATCCGGTCGATCCGGAGCTCTGTCAGCGACAGCGCCGCAAATCTCTGCTGCAGCATCGTCAGGATCGGCCGGCGTCGTTCGTCGGACAGCCGGCAGGTCAGCGTCATGTGGAAGCGGAAATCCTCCATGACATAGGGATAGCCCCAGCGATCGAGATGATCGCGCTGTCGTGGTGTCAGCAGGTCCGGCTTGCGCCGTGCACGGTCCGCGGCGGTCATCGGCGCGCGAAACGGCTCGAACGCCCGGACACAATCGGCTGCGAGCTGTTGCAGCGCCGGCGAGGGCTCGCCAGGGATCATCGCGACGAAGCCGCTGATCGAGTCCACGATGGGACGAATGATCGGAATGGCGCGCGGCCTTGCCGCGAACTCCGCACAGGCGTCGCGGAGCGAGGCTTCGCTCTGCGCATCGGCCAGTTCGAACGGCGCCTTCAAAGTGGCGTGGAAGCCATATTTGCGCGGGTCCGCGCTCAGCTCGGCCCAATCGGGAACCGCGCGAACGACTTCTTCCGGAAAGCTCGGCTCGTCGCCGCTCCAGGCGTCGTAACCCAGCAGGCTCGCGCCGAATCCGGCCAAGCCCGTCGTCGCCGCCGGGGCGTAGTAGATCGCGTAGCGGGGCGCATCGACCATGATCTGCTACTCCGCCGCGATGGTGCGCACGGGCACTGCGTTCAGCCGATGGGTCTCGGCCAGATAGACCAGCCGGCCGGACGCGATGACGGCGACGACGCGGGGGCGCAACGGCACGCGGTCATCGACCAGAATGACGTCGGCGCGGCGGCCTTCGGCCAGCGTCCCACGGTCCGCCAGTCCGGCCGCGCGTGCGGGGCCGCCCGAGATCAGATCCCAGGCGCGTGCCAGCGGCAGAACGCCGTCCGCCGCGAGCCGATACGCCGCCAGCAGCGGCGCTGGATAGTAGTAGTCGGAGGCCAGCACCGAGCAGAGGCCCTTGGCGATCATGTCGCTGGCTCGCGTCCACCCGGTATGGCTGCCGCCCCGAACGACGTTGGGCGCGCCGAAGACGATCGCGTCTCCGCCCTGAGCGGCCTCGCGCGCAGTCTCCTCGTTGACCGGAAATTCCGCGATGGTCACGCCCTGGCTGCGAAACGCCTTGCGCATGGCCGGGCTGTCGTCGTCGTGCGACAGCATGCGGACGCCAGCCTTGCGTGCGATGTCGGCCAGCCGCGCGATCGAGGCTGGAACGGCATCCGCGCGAGAGGCGATGCGCGCGACCAGCCGGTCGAACTCCGCGCCGGGCAGGCCGGTGCGGTCGACCATGCGCTGGCGCTTGTGCGGCGTGTCCAGGCTCGCGACCGTCGAGTCCATGTGATCGTTGAAGGCGAACAGGTCGACGCGCCGATCGGCGAGCCACTGGCCGATTTCCTCCTCGTCGTCGAGATTGAAGGTCTCGTGGCGCAGATGAAAGCGCGTGTCGGCCGCGAGCTGCGGGCGCAGCGCTTCGATCGATTCGAGCAGCCGCCGCGCATTGTCGGCGCTGCGCAGGCCCGGCTCCCATGACCAGGTCGTTGCGTGGAAGACCGTGGTGATGCCATTGCTGACGGCCTGGCGGTCGCTGTCGATCAGCGCGACGTCGGTCGGGAAATCGACCCCGGCGCGCGGCATCATCTGGCGCTCGAACGCATCGCCGTGGATGTCGACGATGCCGGGGAGCACGGTGAGCCCCTCCGCGTCGAGTTCGAGACCTGACCGGCACCCCGGTGTCCCGATGCCGGCGATGACGTCGCCGGATATGATCAAGGAGGTGTCCACGAGGTCGGTGTCGACGAGGCAGCGGCCCCGCGAGATTGAGATATCGGTCATGGGGCGGCACTCTGCCGTACCGGGACGAGGGCGTCGAGAGCGGCCTCGTATTTATCCAGGAACGCGGTGATCTCGAGCTTGCGGAAATCGGGCAGCGCCGCGCGCAGCGCCTCGTGCTTCCAATCCCACCACGCCAGATCCAGCAGCCGCTGCTCGACCTCGTGCGGAAACCGGCGCTTGATCGGGCGCGCCGGATTGCCGGCGACGATGGTATAGGCCGGAACGTCCTTGGTGACGATGGCGCCAGCCGCCACGACCGCGCCGGTGCCGATGTTGCGGCCCGGCAGCACGATCGCGCCATGGCCGATCCAGACGTCGTGTCCGATCCGGACATGATGCTCTCGCCGCCAGGCGAAGAACTCGGCATCGTCGGGCTCGCCTGGAAAATAGGCGCTGGCGCGATAGGTGAAATGGGCCTGCGTCGCCCGCTGCATCGGGTGGTTGCCCGGGTTGATCCGGGTCATCGCCGCGATCGAGCAGAACTTGCCGATCGTCGTGTAGGTGATCTGGGAATCGTTGACCACGTAGGAGTAGTCGCCCATCGTCACCTCCTGCAGGATGGTGCGGGCGCCTATCTCGCAATAGGCGCCGAGCGTCACGTCCTGGAGCTTGGCCGAAGGGTCGACGGTAGGTTCAATCGAAAGCAGCTTGCCGGCCATCTCGCATCCTGTCTCTACGCCTGTGAAGGTGTTGGGTCTCCCCTATGACAGAGGCGTGACATCTGCATGACTGCCGACCGGCATGTGGACGGATGTGGCGCCGCAGTGTTGCTGTCACATAACTGTAGAATCGAGACGTTAGCGATAGGCCAAAGCGAGGCGTCTGGAGAATTCAATGCTGGTGGTGGATGGCCTGACGTGCCGTTTTGGCATGAAAGCCGCGGTCGACAATGCGTCCTTCTCTGTTGCACCCGGCAGCTTCGTCGGCGTGATCGGGCGTTCCGGCGCGGGCAAGTCGACCCTGCTGCGGTCCATCAATCGCCTGAGTCCTGTGAGCGGCGGCCGCATTCTCTTCAAGGATCTCGATGTGACGGCGCTGCGCGGCCGCGACCTGCGGCAGTGGCGCGCGCGCTCGGCGATGATCTTCCAGCAGTTCAATCTGGTCGGCCGATTGGACGTGCTCACGAACGTCCTGATGGGGCGACTCGCCGAAATCCCGTCGTGGCGCTCTCTGGCGCAGCTCTGGCCGGCGGCGGATGTTGCCATGGCGCTGTCCGCGCTCGAGCAGTTCGACATGGCCTCCCTCGCCGCGCAGCGCGCCGATCAGCTTTCGGGCGGGCAGCAGCAGCGCGTCGCGATCGCGCGCGCGCTGGTCCAGAATCCGGAAATCATCTTGGCCGATGAGCCGATCGCCTCGCTCGATCCGCGCAACACCAAGATCGTCATGGACGCGCTGCTGCGCATCAACAAGCATTTCGGCATCACCGTGATCTGCAATCTGCACTCGCTCGATCTGGCGCGCAGCTATTGCGACCGATTGATCGGAATGGCGAATGGTCGGGTCGTGTTCGACGATCTGCCGGCGGCGCTCACCGGCCAGATCGCGCGCGAGCTGTACGATCTGGAGGCCGACGAGGTGATGCCGCCGGCAATGCCCAAAGCTCCCGAATCCGTTCCGGCTGTCGGCAAAGTTGCCGTCGCCTGATTGCCTGCGTGCTGCGGGCGCATCTGTCGTGTCAATCCTGACATCGTCCCCTGAAACTTGAAGGACGTTCCATGATCAATCGTCGTCTCATTCTGGCCGGTTTGGCCGCTCTGTCGTTCGCTTCGTCCGCCTCGGCCGAGGACTGGCGAACCAAATATCCGGAGATCACCTTTGCCGCGATCCCGGCCGAAAACGGCTCGGGTGTCGTCGAGCGTTACACGCCGTTCGTGAACTATCTTTCCAAGGAGCTCGGCGTCAAGGTGACGCTGCGCGTCGCCAATGACTACGCCGCGGTCATCGAGGGCCAGCGCGCCGGCAACATTCACATCGGCTATTATGGTCCGGCCTCCTTCGCCCGCGCGCGCGTGACGGGCGTCAAGACGGACGCTTTCGTGATCGACGTCAACTCGGACGGCTCGAAGGGCTATTATTCAGTGTTCTACGTGCTCGCCAAGAGCCCGTACCAGAAGCTCGAGGATCTGAAGGGCAAGAATCTCGGCCTGGTGGACCCGAACTCGACCTCTGGCAACAACATGCCGCGCTTCAAGATGAGCCAGATGGGCATCGACCCCGACACCTATTTCTCCCAGGTCATCTTTACGGGCAGCCACGAGAACGCCGTGCTTGCCCTGGCGCAGGGAACCGTCGACGTCGCCGCAAACTGGTGGAACAACGGAGATGACTCCAACCTGACCCGCATGCTCACCAAGAACATGGTGAAGTCGGCCGACGGCACGCCGCTGAAGAAGGAAGATTTCCGTATCATCGGCAAGTCGGACATGATCATCAACTCGCCCTACGCCTATCTCAGCGACCTGCCCACCGACATGAAGGCCGCAATCAAGCAGGCCTTCCTCGACGCGGCGAAGAAGGATCCGGAAGCCTTCGCCAAGCTGTCCGACGGCAAGAACAAGCCGTGGGAGGCGATCTCGACGGAGGACTACAACAAGACTGTCGAGCTGATCAAATTCGTCGACTCTCTGCGCAAGAAGGGCTCGTAAGCGTTGCACCGGGCCGGCGGGGACCGCGTCATCGAAGCCCCGCCGGCCTATTTGCGCTTTGCACCGGCAAACATGTCGTCAGCCGTCGCCATCCTGCCTGAACAGCAGCTCGAACCTTTGCAGCGCGCCTACCGCAAAGCGGTGGCGCGCAAGCGTCTGCGTGCCGTGGTCGTGCTGGTTGCGTGCGGCCTCGTGCTGTTCGTTTCAGCCATCGGTTCGGAGGTCAACCTCCGAACGCTCGTCACCTATCTCGGCAACTTCCTCAGCTATTTCGACCGGCTCTTCACGCTCGACGACGGACACCGCGTGTGGACCAACCTGCCGGAATGGCTCTGGGGCCTGCGCAAATGGACGCGGCTTCTCGGTGAGACGATCCTGATCAGCTATGTCGGAACCATGCTCGGCGCCGTCCTGGCGTTTGCATTGAATTTCCTCGCGGCCGAGAACACCTCTCCTGCATCCTGGCTGCGCTTCGCGGTCCGGCGCCTGCTCGAGTTTGCCCGCACGGTGCCGGGCATCGTGTTCGCTCTGATTTTTGTCATGGCCTTCGGGTTGGGGCCAATGGCCGGCGTATTCGCCATCGCGATCCACTCCTGCGGTGCGCTCGGCAAGCTGTTTTCGGAGGTCGTCGAAAACGTCGACATGAAGCCGGTCGAGGGAGTCCGCGCGACCGGTGCCGGCTGGCTGTCCTGCATGCGCTTTGCCGTCCTGCCACAGGTCGTCGCAGGCTACACGAGCTACACGTTGCTGCGGTTCGAGATCAACGTCCGCGAGGCGTCGGTGATGGGCTTCGTCGGTGCGGGTGGCATCGGCCAGGAGCTCGTCGTCGCGATCCGCAAGTTCTACTATTCCGACGTCAGCGCGATCCTCGTTCTGATCATCCTGACGGTGTTTGTCATCGACATTGGCACGGGGCTGCTGCGCAGCCGTCTCTTCGGCAGCGAAGGCCGGGCATGATGCGAAAGCTGGACGAGATCGATACCGCCGCGCTGCGATCGCGATACCCAGGCGTGTTCGAGCGGCCGGCGTCCGCCCGTCTGGCGACGCCGCTGGCGGCCGTTGCCGCGATGGGGATCTTCGTGTTCGGGCTCGTCGATCTCGGCTTCTCGCCGACGAGGTTGTTGGCGGGCATCAGTCAACTCGGTTGGATCACCCTGATGATGCTGCCGCCGGATCCCGGTGCATCGCTTCCGACCTATCTGAAATCGATGGGAGAGACACTGTCGATTGCCATGCTCGGCACGATGCTCGCGGCCGTGCTCGCGCTGCCCGTCAGCCTGCTCGCGGCGCGCAATATCGTCCCGTCCGCAATCTTCCGCTTTCCGGTACGGCGGCTGTTCGACAGCATCCGCGGCGTCGATACGCTGATCTGGGCGCTCGTCTGGATCAACGTCGTTGGACTCGGTCCGTTCGCCGGTGTGCTCGCGATTGCCGTGTCCGACTTCGGCGCGTTGGGCAAGCTGTTCTCGGAGGCGATCGAGGGGGCCGACCGGCGGCAGGTCGAGGGCGTTCGCGCTGCCGGCGGCAGCCCGCTGCATGAGATCCGCTTCGGCCTGCTGCCGCAGGTTCTTCCCGTGATTGCCGGGCAGGTGCTCTACTTCATCGAATCCAACACGCGCTCGGCGACGATCATCGGCATCGTCGGCGCCGGTGGCATCGGACTGCAACTCGCCGAACAGATCCGCGTGCTGGAATGGCAGAAGGTGTCGTTCCTGATCCTGATGATCCTGGTGGCGGTGGCCGCGATCGACTGGATCTCGGGCAAGCTGCGGTTTGCGATCATCGGCCGCCGCGCCATCGCTTGAACGGCGTGGCATCCGAAGGTTGCGATCGTTTGCCTACGAACGATCAGGGTGCGGCGTCAGCTGTGTGTGCTGCACCCGGTGTCGCAAATCCTTCATGTGCCGCCTTTAGGGGAAGCTCCGGAACTGGCCGTGATGCCAGGAATACGGAGTCTATCTTCATGAAGCTCACCCGCCTCGTTCTCGCGCTGCTCGCGCTGTGCGTCGCCGCATCGTGGCAGCCGGCCAAGGCTGCGGACGTCATCTGCTACAACTGCCCGCCGGAATGGGCCGACTGGGCCTCGATGCTCAAGGCGATCAAGACCGATCTCGGCTACGACATTCCGCACGACAACAAGAACTCCGGCCAGGCGCTGGCGCAGATCCTTGCCGAGAAGAGCAACCCAGTCGGCGACATCGGCTATTTCGGAGTCACCTTCGGAATGAAGGCGAAGACGCAGGACGCGCTCGAGGCCTACAAGCCGGCGAACTGGGATCAGGTCCCCGCCGGCTTGAAGGATGCGGATGGCTACTGGACCACGATCCACTCCGGTACGCTCGGCCTGTTCGTGAACAAGGATGCGCTTGGCGGCAAGCCGGTCCCGGCCTGCTGGAAGGATCTGCTCAAGCCGGACTACAAGGGCATGGTCGGCTATCTCGACCCGAGCTCGGCTGCCGTCGGCTATGTCGGCGCCGTCGCCGTCAATCTCGCGCTCGGCGGTTCGCAAGCGAATTTCGAACCTGCCGTTACGTTCTTCAAGGACCTGCGCAAGAACGATCCGATCGTGCCAAAGCAGACGTCCTACGCGCGTGTCGTCTCGGGCGAGATCCCGATCCTGTTCGACTACGATTTCAACGCCTACCGCGCGAAATATACCGAGAAGGGCAATTTCGAGTTCGTGATTCCCTGCGAAGGCTCGGTGGTCTTCCCCTACGTCGTCGGCCTGGTGAAGAACGCACCCGACAAGGACAAGGCGAAGAAGGTGATCGACTATCTGCTCTCCGACAAGGGCCAGGCGATCTGGACCAATGCCTATCTGCGCCCGGCGCGCCCGATCGAGCTGCCGGACGCGGTGAAGAACAAGTTCCTGCCGGACAGCGACTACGCCCGCGCCAAGAGCGTGAACTGGGGCGATATGGAAGCCGCGCAAAAGGGCTTCGTCGATCGCTATCTGTCCGAAGTCCGCTGAAGGAGCACCGCGCCTCCGCCGGAGAGGATCCGGCGGAGGCGCACTTGATCACATGTCGCACAGTTCATTCGTCCGGCTCTGCCTGCTGCCATTGGCAGCCGTCACCGCGGCCTTCTTCCTGCTTCCGATGGCGAGGCTGCTCGTCACCGGCGCCGAGGGACCGCACGGTCTGGCCGAATATCTCGCGATCATCATCGAGCCGCGCTACCGCACGACACTTCTCAACACGCTGGCGCTGGCGGCGGCCACCACGATCGCGACCCTGGTCATCGCGACGATCGCCGGCCTGTTCCTGCAGCGTCACCGGTTTCCGGGCCGCGCGCTCCTGGTCGCGATCCTGACGTTTCCGCTCGCGTTCCCGGGCGTCGTGGTCGGCTTCATGATCATCCTTTTGGCTGGCCGCCAGGGGCTGATCGGCGAGATCTCGTCCCGGCTCACCGGCGACAAGCTCGTATTCGCCTATTCGATCTACGGGCTGTTCCTCGGCTATCTCTATTTCTCGATTCCGCGGGTGATCCTCACGATCATGGCTGCCGCGCAGAAATTGGATCCGGGCCTGGAGGAGGCCGCGCGCTCGCTCGGCGCCGGCCCCTGGGCCGTGCTGCGCGACGTGATCCTGCCGGCCTTGACGCCGGCGCTGATCGCGTCCGGAGCGATCGCGTTCGCGACGGCGATGGGCGCGTTCGGAACGGCATTCACCTTGGCCACGAACATCGACGTGTTGCCGATGCTGATCTACACGGAGTTCACGCTGGCCGGAAACCTTGCCACCTCGGCGGCGCTCTCGGTCGGGCTTGGCCTGATGACCTGGCTGATGCTGGCACTGGCGCGCTCCTTCGCCGGCAGCTCCGTGGCAGCGGCAGGGTAGGCACGTGCGCGACAGAGCCATCTTCATCCTTCAACTGCTGTTCACATTGCTGGTCGCTGCCTTCCTGGCCGTGCCGGCCGGCCTTTCGATCGTGGCGGGTGTGACCGTCAACTACTTCCGCGGCATTCAGTCCGGCGTGACCTTGCAGTGGGTGGCCCAGGTCTGGGAGCTCTACGCGGGCACGATCATGGCGTCGATCCTGATCGCGCTGGGTACGCTGGCGGTCACGCTCGTGGTCGGTGTTCCCGCGGCCTACGCGCTGTACGTTCGCGGCGGACGGCTGGCGCGGCTGGTCGAGGAGATCATCACCTTGCCGCTCGCGATTCCCGGGCTCGCCATCGCGCTGGCGCTGTTGCTCACCTATGGCGGGGCCGGAAGCTTCCGTCGCTCGTGGCTGTTCATCCTCGTCGGCCATGTGATCTTCACGATGCCGTTCATGGTGCGGTCCGTCATGGCGGTGTTCTCGACGATCGACGTGACATCGCTCGACGAAGGCGCCGCATCGGTCGGAGCCGCGCCATGGCGCCGCTTCATCGACGTCATCGTTCCCAACGCCGCGCCCGGCATCCTGGCGGGCAGCCTCATGGTGGTGACACTATCTCTTGGAGAGTTCAACCTGACCTGGATGTTGCATACGCCGTTGACCAAGACACTGCCGGTCGGTCTCGCCGACAGCTACGCATCGATGCGGCTCGAGGTCGCATCCGCCTACACGCTGATCTTCTTCGTCATGATCATCCCGCTGCTGGTGGCCATGCAATGGGTCGGCGAGAGAGGAAGCCTGCGGTGAGCACGATGACCCGGCATGGAGCCGCCCTCAAGGTGGAGAATTGCGGCAAGACCTTTGCCGACGGGACGTGCGCGCTCGCGCGCGCCACGCTCGACATCGCGCAGAGCGAGACGCTGGTGCTGCTGGGGCCGTCCGGTTGCGGCAAGACCACGCTGCTGCGGATCGTGGCCGGGCTCGAAACACCCGATGCGGGCGGGCGCGTGCTGTTCGACGGCAAGGATCTGACGCGACAGCCGATCGAGAAGCGCAATGTCGGCATGGTGTTCCAGTCCTACGCGCTGTTCCCCAACATGACGGTTGCGGACAATATCGGCTACGGGCTCAAGATCCGCCGCGTGGCCAAGCCGGAGCGCGCCGCGCGCGTCGCCGAGCTGGTCGCGCTGACCAATCTGGGCGGTCTTGAAGACCGGCGCATCGATCAGCTCTCGGGCGGTCAGCGTCAGCGCGTCGCGCTGGCGCGCGCAGTCGCCATCCGCCCGAGCGTGCTGCTGCTCGACGAGCCGCTCACCGCACTCGATGCCGCCTTGCGGGAGCGCTTGCGCGGCGAGCTCAACGGCCTGTTGCGCACGCTCGGCATCACGGCGATCTACGTCACGCATGATCAGGCTGAAGCCATGGAGCTCGGCGACCGCATCGTCGTGATGCGCAAGGGCGCTATCGCCCAGATCGGGACGCCGCAAGAGGTCTATTTTGCGCCGGCCGATCGTTTCGTCGCGGAGTTCGTCGGCGCGGCCAACATCATCGAGGCGCCGCTCGACGGCGGCCAGCTCGTTCTGCCGGGAGGCCGGCAGCCGATCGCCGATCCCGGTCCACGCAACCTGGCGGTGGCGATGGTTCGGCCGGAAACGATCGCGATCGTCGACGCCGCGGCATCGAGTCTGACCGGCGTCGTCGACAGCGTCCGCTTTGCCGGCGACCGGCAGCGGATCGTTGTCCGCGATGCCGCCGCGATCGCACTGACCGTGGACGCGCCGAATACGATCAGGGTCGCTGCGGGCGAGCGGATCGGCCTGCGGATTGCGCCCGAGTCCATTCGTCTGCTGCCGGAGAAGGGTTGATCAGCCGATGACCAAGAGCCCCGTCACCATTGCCCAGATCTCCGACCTGCACATCAAGGGGCCCGGCCGGCTCGCCTACCGCCGCGTCGATACGGCGCGTGCGCTGGCCCGTTGCATCATGGAGCTCAACCGGTTCGCGCCGAAGCTCGATCTGGTGGTGATCTCGGGCGATCTCGCCGATACGCCGTCGCCGGCCGAGTACGATCATCTGAAAGATCTTCTTGCCGGCCTCGAGATTCCATTCGCCGCCGTACCAGGCAATCACGATTCCCGCGAACTGATGCGCGCGGCGTTTCCCGGCGCTGCTCATGAGCAGTCGGCGCCACTGAACCAGCATGTGGAACTGGCCGGTCTCGATCTGCTTCTGCTCGATTCCAGCGTGCCCGGCCATCCGCATGGCGAATTGGACGAGGCGAGTCTACAATGGCTCGATGCCAGGCTGTCCACCTCCAGCGAAAGGCCGGCCCTGCTGTTCCTGCACCACCCGCCATTCACCACCGGCATCTGGCACATGGACCGGCAGAACCTGCGCAATGCCGACGATCTCGCGGCGATCCTCGCGCGCCATCCGCGGGTGCAACTGATCGGATGCGGTCACGTTCATCGCGCGACGCTGACCCGGTTTGCGGGCATTCCCTGCACGATCTGTCCAGCGCCGAACCATGCCGTCGCGCTCGATCTGGCCGAGCTGCGCCCGCCATCCTTCCGGGTCGAGCCGCCGGCCTTTCACCTTCATGCCTGGTTTCCAGGACCGGGATTCGGAACGGTCGTCACCCATCAGGTGCCGATCGGAGATTTCGACGGGCCGCATCCGTTCTTCAATCAGGACGGCTCGCTCATCGACTGAGCGCGCACGGGGGAGTAGCGGACGTCTGGTCTAGCTCTCCACCTCGAACGTCACGCGCTCCGCGGCGAAACGCGAGCGCTTGCTGACGAGCGGCGTCCCGTCGGCATCGACATCGGTGCTGTCGACCACCAGCACCGGACGGCCAAGCGCGAGGTCGAGCCGCGCGGCGTCGCTCGCGTCGGCGATCGCCGCCGTGATTCTGGTCGCGCCGCGGCGATAGTCGCGAATGCCGTAATGGGCGAGCAAGGCGGTCATCGAGCGCACCGACGCGAAGATGTGGCCGGCCTCGGGGAAACGCTCGGCCGACAGCCAGGATGTGCTCACGCAGATCGGCGTCTTGTCGGCGAGACGCAGCGCCTCGATCCGCACCAATGGTGCGCCCGTCTTCAATCGCAGCTCGCGCGCGAGCTCGCGCGTCGCGGGCTCTTCGGACGCTGCGATCAGCTGTCCACGCGGCTCGCGCCCGCCGGCCCCCACGATCTCGGAGAACCTGGTGCGCGATCTCAGAGGATATGACAGACGAGGCGCTTCGACATAGGTGCCGCTGCCGCGCTCGGCGCGCACGAGGCCGCGCTCCGCCAAGGTCGCGAGCGCGCGACGCACCGTATGACGGTTGACGCGATAGGTTTCGGCGATTTCGGTCTCGCCGGGCAGGCGCGTTCCGGCCGCGAAGCGGCCGTCGGCGATGTCGCGCTCGATGCCGTCGGCCACCCGCCGCCACAGCGCCACGCCCGAGTCGGCGCCTTGCATGCTCATCCACGGCTCTCCGCTGTCCGGCCTGAAATCACGCCCATGTCATCAAACAGTCATGGCGCTTCGCTACGAAGTTGTCTATTAACATAGACAACTTCGAGACGGCAAGATCGGGATGACGATGGACGGCGAGACCACGATGCAGGACCGGCGCAGGGCGGCGATGCGGGTATTGGCGCATGCCTCGCATGCGGACATCCGCGCCAGGCTGAATGACCTCGCGGTGCCTGAGTATCGCGATCTTCGTCCGGCGGAGAATGGCCTGGTGATGCTGCGGGGACGGATCGGCGGCGACGGTGCGCCGTTCAATGTCGGCGAGGCGACGGTGTCGCGCGCCGCGGTGCGGCTCGAGAGCGGCGAGGTCGGGTTCGGCTATGTGCTGGGACGCGACGCCGGCAAGGCGCGCCTGATCGCGCTGTGTGACGCGATGATCCAGTCATCAAGCCATGTGCGATCGATCGAGACGCAGGTGGTCGCACCGCTGCAGGCGCAGATGCGTGCATCGCGGGCCCACCGCGCGGAGCAGGCTGCGGCCACGCGTGTCGATTTCTATACGATGGTGCGAGGAGAAGGCTGATGGGTGCCGCCGCTTCCGATCTGCAGCCCGGCTTCGCCGACAATGTGCTGTCCGCGCAATCCACCTTCCGGATCGTCATGGAGGCCATGGCGCGTCCGGGAAGTCTGCGACAGGTCGAGGGCGATGTCGGCCGGCCGTCGTCGTTGATGCCAGGTGCCGCCGCGATCGCGTTGACCCTGTTCGATCACGATACGCCGATCTGGCTTGATGCGCCGCTCGCCGGCACGTCCGAGGTCGGCGCCTGGCTCAAGTTTCATACGGGGGCGCCGATCGTCGCCGACGCGGCGCTCGCCTGCTTTGCGGTCGCGGCGGACCCGGAAACGCTTCCCGATCTGACTTCATTCGCGCTCGGCAGTGCCGAATATCCCGATCGCTCGACGACGCTGGTCCTGCAGGTGCCGAGCGTGTCCCGGGGGCCGACGTTCAAGCTGCGTGGTCCGGGCATCGACGGGACGACATCGTTCCGTGCGACGGTCGCGCCGACCGACCTGTTCGAGCGGCTGTCGATCAATGAGAGGCTGTTTCCGCGTGGTGTCGACGTCGTGCTGGTCGATGGCTCGTCCATCGTCGCCATCCCGCGAACGACCCGGCTCGTTTCCGCAGGAGAGTGAGGCATGTATGTTGCCGTCAAGGGTGGCGAGCGCGCCATCGAGAACGCGCACCGGCTGCTGGCGCATGAGCGCCGGGGTGATCGCGATGTGCCGGAGCTGTCGCTGGCGCAGGTCTCCGAGCAGTTGGGGCTCGCCGTCGATCGCGTGATGAGCGAAGGTTCGCTGTACGATCGCGAGCTCGCGGCGCTGGCGATCAAGCAGGCGCGCGGTGATCTGATCGAGGCGATCTTTCTGGTGCGCGCCTTTCGCGCGACGCTGCCGCGCTTCGGCGCGAGCGAGCCGGTCGATACCGGCGCAATGCGGGTGCAGCGGCGTGTCTCGTCGACCTTCAAGGACATTCCCGGCGGCCAGGTGCTCGGGCCGACCTTCGACTATACGCATCGGCTGCTCGATCCGCAGTTGGCGGCCGGCGTCGAGCCGGAGCTGCCGGCCCGTGCCGAGGCGCCGAATGCGCCGACGCCGCGTGTCACCGATATTCTCGGTCAGGACGGACTGATCGAGCCGTCGCCGCAAGCCGAGGTTGGCGCGCCGGTCGGCGATCTCACCCGTGATCCCCTGAGCTTTCCCGCCGACCGCGATCTGCGGCTGCAGAACCTGGCCCGTGGCGATGAGGGCTTTCTGCTCGCGCTCGGCTACTCGACCCAGCGCGGCTATGGCCGCAACCATCCCTTCGCCGGCGAAATCCGCTTCGGGGACGTCGAGGTCGAGTTCGTGGCCGAGGAGGTCGGCTTCGCGGTGCCGCTCGGATCGGTCGAGCTGACCGAATGTCAGATGGTGAACCAGTTCAAGGGCTCGGCGACCGAGCCGCCGTGCTTCACCCGCGGTTATGGCCTCGCCTTCGGGCAGAGCGAGCGCAAGACGATGTCGATGGCCCTGGTCGACCGTGCCCTGCGGGCGCGCGAGCTCGGCGAGGACATGGTTGCACCGGCGCAGGATGAGGAGTTCGTGATGTCGCACTCCGACAATGTGCAGGCGACCGGGTTCGTCGAGCATCTGAAGCTGCCGCATTATGTCGACTTCCAGTCCGAGCTCGGCCTGCTGCGCAAGCTGCGCCGGGAGTTCGCCGAGGCCAATGCCGCTCCCGAATTGAAGGAAGCTGCGGAATGAACGCGCCGGCCTACAACTTCGCCTATCTCGACGAGCAGACCAAGCGGATGATCCGCCGCGCCATCCTGAAGGCGATCGCGATTCCCGGCTATCAGGTGCCGTTCGCGAGCCGCGAGATGCCGATGCCCTATGGCTGGGGCACCGGCGGCGTGCAGGTCACTGCGGCCATTCTCGGTCCCTGCGACGTGCTCAAGGTCATCGACCAGGGCTCGGACGATACGACCAATGCGATCTCGATCCGCAAGTTCTTCGCCAAGACCGCGGGTGTCGCCACCACGACCTCGACGGAAGCGGCGAGCGTCATCCAGACCCGGCATCGCATTCCCGAGGCGCCGCTTCACGAGGGGCAGGTGCTGGTCTATCAGGTGCCGATCCCCGAGCCGCTGCGCTTTCTCGAGCCGCGCGAGACCGAGACCCGCCGCATGCATGCGCTGGCCGAGTATGGCCTGATGCACGTCAAGCTCTATGAGGACATCGCGCGCTTCGGTCACATCGCGACCTCCTACGCCTATCCGGTCAAGGTCAATGCGCGCTACGTGATGGATCCGTCGCCGACGCCGAAGTTCGACAATCCCAAGATGGACAATTGCCCGGCGCTGCAATTGTTCGGCGCGGGACGCGAGAAGCGAATCTATGCCATTCCGCCGTATACGTCGGTCGTCTCGCTGGATTTCGAGGACCATCCGTTCACGCGTTACAAGTTCGACGCGCCCTGCGCGCTGTGCGGCGCGGAGGAGTCCTATCTGGACGAGATCGTGACCGACGACAAGGGCAGCCGCATGTTCGTCTGCTCCGACACTGATTACTGCGAGGGCCGCCAGGCATCCGGACATCGTGGCGCGCAGAGCGTCCCCCCGCACAAGGAGAGCGCCCATGGCTGAGATGATCAGCGCATCCGATCAGCCGCTGCTCGTCGCGGAAGGGCTTGCGAAGAGCTACGGCCGCCTGGCGGCCTGCCGCGATGTCTCCTTCGTGCTCTATCCCGGCGAGGTGCTCGCCATCGTCGGCGAATCCGGCTCGGGCAAATCGACACTCTTGCAGATGTTGTCGGCGCAGCTCGCGCCGACGGCTGGCCGCGTGTCCTACCGCATGCGCGACGGGGTGCTGCGCGATCTTGCCGGCCTTGGCGAGGCCGAGCGCCGCTTTCTGTTCCGCACCGACTGGGGCTATGTGCATCAGGACCCGGCGCAGGGTCTGCGCATGGCGGTCTCCGCCGGCGCCAATGTCGGTGAGCGGCTGATGGCGGTCGGCTGGAACAACTATGGTCGGATCAGGCAGACCGCCTCGTCCTGGCTCGAGCGCGTGGAAATCGATGTCGCCCGCATCGACGATGCGCCGCGGACCTATTCCGGCGGCATGCGGCAGCGGCTGCAGATCGCGCGCAATCTGGTGACCGAGCCCCGGCTCGTGTTCATGGATGAGCCGACCGGAGGGCTCGATGTCTCGGTGCAGGCGCGCCTGCTCGACCTGATGCGCAGCCTCGTCAATGAGCTCGGCCTGGCCGCCATCGTCGTGACCCACGATCTGGCCGTGGCGCGGCTGCTGTCGCACCGCGTGATGGTCATGAAGGAGGGGCGGGTGATCGAGACCGGCCTCACCGACCAGGTGCTCGACGATCCGCGCGAGCCTTACACCCAGCTCCTCGTGTCCTCGATCCTGCCGCCATGATGCAAGAGCCCAATGCGATGACCGTGATGATCGATGTCGAGAATGCAGAGAAGACCTTCACCATGCATCTGCAGGGCGGCATCTCGCTGCCCGTGGTGCGCGGCGTGTCGTTCCAGGTCAAGGCCGGCGAATGCGTCGTGTTGTCGGGACCGTCGGGCGCTGGCAAGTCGTCGATCCTGAAGATGATCTTCGGCAACTACCGCTGCGATGGCGGACGCATCGGCGTCCGGCACGTGGGCGCGATGACCGATCTCGCCGGCGCCGAGCCGCGCCTGGTCCTGAATGCGAGGCGGCAGACCATCGGCTATGTCAGCCAATTCCTGCGCGCGGTGCCGCGGGTCCCTGCACTCGATGTCGTAGCCGAGCCGCTGCTCGCGGCCGGCGTGCCGCGCGAAGACGCCCGGGGGCGGGCAGGCGCGCTGCTGCGGCGGTTGAACATTCCCGAGCGGTTGTGGTCGCTCCCGCCATCGACCTTCTCGGGCGGCGAGCAGCAGCGGGTCAATATCGCCCGCGGCTTCATCTCCGACCTTCCGGTGCTGCTGCTCGACGAGCCGACCGCGTCGCTCGACGCGGCCAACCGTGCGGTCGTGGTCGACCTGATCGCGGCAAAGAAGAGGGATGGAGTGGCCATGCTCGCGATCGTCCATGATGACGAGATCCGCGCCCAGATTGCAGATCGCACGGTCGACGTCACGACATTCGCCGCGGCGGCATAGAGGTAGACATTGCAGATGAGCGCGAACATGTCCGATATCGTGATAGGCAATGCCAGGCTGGTCCTCGCCGACCGCGTCGTCGAGCAGGGCTGGGTGGCGATCGCCGGAGGCCGGATCGCGGAATTGGGCGAAGGGGCTGCGCCGGCCGGCAGCCTGGATGCCGGCGGCGACCTGCTGATGCCCGGACTGGTCGAACTGCATACCGATCACCTCGAAGCGCATTTCGTGCCGCGCCCGAAGGTCTATTGGGACCCCGTCGCTGCGGTCATTTCCTATGACGGGCAGCTTGCGACCGCGGGCATCACGACGGTGCTGGATTCGCTGCGCGTGTGGAGCGAGGAAGGCGCCGAGGGCGTCGACGGTCAAGCCAATGTGCTCGCGGAGGCGATCGCGACGGCGCGCGACGGCGGCCTGCTGCGGTCCGATCACTTCCTGCATCTGCGCTGCGAAGTGCCGATGCCGACCGTGGTCGAGGAGGCGCGGCAACTGGCGGGGCGTCCGGATGTGCGGCTGATGTCGCTGATGGATCATACGCCCGGGCAGCGCCAGTTTCGCGACGAAGGCAAGCTGCGCGACTACTATCGCGGCAAGAGCGGCGGCAAGACCGATGCCGAGCTCGACGTGATGTTCGCGCGCCGCTTCGCGTATCAGCAGGCCTACGCGGCGCCGAACATGCGCGACATCATTGCGCTGGCAAAGACCCATGACGTGCCGCTGGCCAGCCACGATGACACGACGGAGGAGAACGTCGCCGACGCAATCAAGGACGGCATCGCGGTCGCGGAGTTTCCGACCACGATGGAGGCCGCGCGGGGCCTTCACCAGGCGGGCATCAGCATCCTGATGGGCGCGCCGAACGTCGTGCGCGGCGGATCCCACTCCGGCAATATCGCAGCCGTGGACCTCGCGCGCGAGGGCCTGCTCGACATTCTGTCGTCGGACTATGTGCCGTCGAGTCTGCTGATGGGCGCGCTGCAATTGCCGCAGCGGGTGCCGTCCATTGATCTTGCCGCCGCCGTCCGCACCGTCACCAAGGCGCCTGCGGACGCCGTCGGCCTGCATGATCGCGGCGAGATCGCCGTGGGCAAGCGTGCGGACCTGATCCGGGTTCATGTCGCGGGCCAGTTGTCGGTCGTGCGCAGCGTCTGGCGGGAAGGATTGCGGGTGGCATGAGCGGAATCGAGCCTGCCTCAGCGACGACATCCGGGAAGCTTGGTCCGGGACGCCTGATCCTGGTGGTCGGGCCGAGCGGCGCGGGCAAGGACACCTTGCTCAACGTGGCGCGTCGCGAATGCGCCGGCGATGACCGGGTCGTCTTTCCGCGGCGGATCGTCACGCGCGAAGCCTCGGCCTTCGAGGACAATCTCGAGATGAGCGTGTCCGCCTTTCGTCAGGCGCTCAGTGCTGGAGAGTTCGCGCTGCATTGGGAGGCCCATGGTCATGACTACGGCGTGCCGCGCGCGATCAAGGATGACATCCTGGCCGGCCGCACCGTCGTCGTGAACGTCTCGCGAACGATCATTCCCGCCGCGCGCCGGGATTATGCCAACGTCATCGTCGTCGCCATCACCGCGCCCGCGGATGTTCTCGCCGAACGGCTCGGCAAGCGGCACCGTCCGAGTGACGGCGACATCGGCGAGCGTCTCCACCGCGCGGTGAGCGAAGACGCCGTAGCGGATGTCACGATCGTCAATGTCGGAGACCCCGAGCCGCACGGTCACAGGCTTGCGGACATCATCAAGCGGCCGATTGACGCAGAGCCGATCGGATCAAACGGAGGCAGCGGCCATGTCGATCATCACCACGATTGAACAGCTCGAGGCGATCTATGGCGAGACGGGGCTGGCCTCGACGGCGAAGGTGGCCGATCGCGTGACGCCGCACTACCGGATCATGATCGAGCAGTCGCCGTTCGTGGCGCTCGCGACATGTGGTCCCGAAGGTCTCGATTGCTCGCCGCGCGGCGATCTCCCCGGATTCATCCGCATCCACGACGACAAGACGCTGATGATGCCGGACCGCCGCGGCAACAATCGCGTGGATTCCTTGCGCAACATCGTGCGCGACCCGCGGATCGCTCTGCTGTTCCTGATTCCGGGATCAGGCAACACGCTGCGTGTGAACGGGCATGGTCATCTGTCGACGGCCCCCGATCTGTTGGAGTCGTTCCGGATGGAAGGCAAGCTGCCGCGCTCCGTCGTCATCATGACGGTGGAAGAGATCTACTTCCAATGTGCCCGCGCGATCGTTCGTGCCGATCTCTGGAACCCGGATAGGCGTGTCGATCCGCAGCAACTGCCGACGCCGGGGCAGATTCTCGCGGCGATGACGGCCAACGACATCGACGGCGCGGCGTACGATCGCGAGTGGCCCGAGCGTGCGCGGAAATCCATGTGGTGAGTTCGGCGCGTGGCGCTTCGAAGGGCGGGCCGCGCTCCGAAACATCAGGCTGCGACATCGAGCAGGCGTGAGGATCCCCTGACGAGCACCTTGCGGCCGGCCATCGTGAGTGTCGCCGCGCCATTGTCCATAGAGACGAGTCCAAATGCGGTGAGCTCGTCGACAATCATGCCGTTCAGCCTGCGGCGTTCACGCGCGGGAATGCGAAGCGCCTTCAGCGTCTCCCATTGGTCCGGCGTGAGTTCGTGTTCGAATTCCGCGTTCATGCTGCCTCGAATGTTGGCGTCCCGCACCCGTCTTAGAAAGTCCGCGTGACGAAGATGCGACCTTCATGCATCCGTACTGATACGGTCCACGTCATTACGCTCGAACCCGTCCGCGATTAATTCAAATTTGAATGATCGCAAATGTGGTGCTGCATTGCAGCTCGCCGTGTTGGTAGCGGTGAACGATCGTCCGTCGTTAACAAATAATTAAGGCATGGGGGCAGCGCACAATGGTAACGCCGCTGTCACATCGGTGTGTCACACGGCGCCATCGTCCTGCTCGAATCGGCCGGCGCAGGCTTGAAGCGAAAACACGTTGAATGGCTGACCTGATCGACGTTCCGCCGCTGCCGTCGAACCGCAGAATCTGGTGGCGCAGCCTGGGCGGACTGGCCTTGAGCCTGTCGATCGCGGCTGTGGCGGTGTACGTTCTCACACGCGCCGTCAAGAAGCTCGACTTTGCCCATGTCCTGTCGATCGTCGAGGCCACCGACCGTCATCTGATCGCGGCGGCTCTGGCATTCGTCCTCCTCTCCTGCGCCAGCCTCACGCTCTACGACCTGTTCGCATTGCGGACGATCGGCCGCCGCGACATTCCCTATCGCGCGGCCGCGCTTGGCAGCTTCACGAGCTATCCGATCGCGCACGGCATCGGCGCGGTCGCGTTGATCTCGCCGCTGGTTCGATACCGGATCTACGCGCCGTACCGGCTCGGGGCGATCGACATCGCCAATATCAGCTTCCTGACCGGGCTGACCTTCTGGCTCGGCAATCTCACCGCCCTCGGCCTGAGCTTGATGATCGATCCGGACGCCTTCGGCTGGGTGGAGTATTGGCCGCCGGCGCTCAACCGGGCCGTTGCGGCCGCGCTGCTCTGCGCCGTCACCGCCTTCGTGGTGTGGAGCTGGCCGGGGCGGCGAAGCAGACGATGGCCGGTGCGGCTGCCGTCCGGGCCTGCCGTGCTGCTGCAGATCGCGGTCGGGCTGTTCGAGCTCAGCACCGCGGCGCTGGCAATGTATGTGCTCATGCCGGCCGAGCTCGGCATCGACCTCGCGCGGCTGATGGCGGTCTTCATCGCCGCGACCTTGCTTGGATTCGCCAGCCATGCCCCGGCCGGCATCGGCCTGTTCGATGCAACGATCCTGCTGGGTCTGGGCGGCGTTGATCAGGAGCGGCTGCTCGCGGCGCTGCTGATCTTCCGTGCGCTCTATCACCTGCTGCCGTTCGTGATCGCCCTCATCGTCTTCGGCAGCGTCGAGCTGTCACGATCCTGCCGGAGGCCGTCGACGGTGTCAGACCGGCGAGTTCAGCTTCAGCCCGATCATGCCGGTGATGATCAGCGTGAGGCAGAACAGTCGCGTCGGATCCGCCGGCTCGCTGTAGAGGACCATGCCGGCGAGGATGCTCCCGGCCGCGCCGATGCCGGTCCATACCGCATAGGCGGTGCCAAACGGCAGTGAGCGCAGCGCAAGCGACATCATCGCGAAGCTGAGCAGGATCGCGGTCACGGTCGCGACGCTGGGCCAGAAGCGTGTCAGGCCGTCGGAATGCTTCAGGCCGAGCGCCCAGATGATCTCGAGCATTCCAGCCGCAAACAGAGCAAGCCAGCCGTTCATGACGGCCGTGCGCCCAGGCGCGCGACAACGCCCGCGGCTCTGAAGCCTGCTTCGCGAAGCCGCGGATCGCTTGCACCGATCAGTCCGGCCATCTGGTCGTCTCCGCGCCGGTCGAACCTGATCTCCATCTGCATGGTTTGCGCGACGCGCTGATGACATTGCGGGCGCCCATGCAGCCATCGGCGCGCGGCTTTCTATCTCTCCTCCATCATCGTGAACACGAAGCCCGTCATCGTCGCGCCGACGGCAAATGACAGCGTCAACACACCGACGAAGATCACGAACGTCACGTGCGGATCGACACTGTGGGCGATCAGGGTCGAGATGCCGAACGCATCCAGTTGGGTCAGCCCGAAGGCGAAGCCGAGCCCCATGGCGATGCCCATCAAGGTGTGGCAGGCCAGCTCGATCAGGATGGCCGGATTGACTACTGCGCTGCGTCGCTTGGGCGGCATGGGCTCGGACTCCACGCTATGGCCGATGAACGCTGGAACGGTGATCGTTGTTCCTGTGCCGGCTGGCAAAGCCGATTGCCAAACCCAGCCGACTGCGGCTACGGAAGACCGAGGTTCGGTCGCGGAGAAGCACAGGCTCGAACGGCCCGCAAGGGGCCGGCGCGCGACCGGGCGGCGCGGCGTCGCGCAATCCGAACAGGGAGGATGACAACCCATGACGAACGCCATTCGTTTCCACAAGACCGGCGGTCCCGAGGTTCTCGCCTGGGAGCAGATCGAGGTCGGCAAGCCCGGCCCCGGCGAGGCGCGCATTCGCCACACGGCGGTCGGGCTCAACTTCATCGACATCTACAATCGCTCCGGGCTCTATCCGGTCCAGCTTCCGAGCGGGCTGGGCAGCGAGGGCGCCGGTGTGATCGAGGAACTGGGCGAAGGGGTGACGGACCTGAAGGTGGGTGACCGCGTCGCCTACGGCTCGTCCCCGCTCGGCGCCTATTCCGAGGCGCGGCTGATGCCGGCCGCGCTGCTGTTGAAGCTGCCCGACGAGATCGACGACAAGACCGCCGCCGCGATGATGCTCAAGGGCCTGACCGCCCAGTACCTGATCCGGCAGACCTACCGCGTGAAGGCGGGCGAAACCATCCTGCTGCATGCCGCGGCCGGCGGCGTGGGCCTCATCCTCAGCCAATGGGCCAAGCATCTCGGCGTTCACGTCATCGGCACCGTATCCAGCGACGACAAGGCGCAACTCGCCAAGGCCCACGGCTGCGAGCACACCATCATCTATACGCGGGAGGACTTCGTCGCACGCGTCGGCGAGATCACCGGCGGCAAGAAGGTGCCGGTGGTCTATGATTCCGTCGGCAAGGACACGTTCCTCAAGTCGCTCGATTGCCTCGCGCCGCTCGGCTACGCCGTGCTGTTCGGCCAGTCCTCCGGCACGGTCGATCCGCTCAATCTCGGGCTGCTCGCCCAGAAGGGATCGCTGTTCGTGACCCGGCCGACGCTGTTCACCTACGCCGCCAGGCGCGAGAGCCTGGTCGCGATGGCCAACGAGCTGTTCGACGTGGTCAAATCGGGCGCGGTGAAGATCGAGGTCAACCAGACCTATCCGCTCAAGGAGGCGGCCCGGGCCCACGCCGATCTCGCGGCACGCAAGACGACCGGTTCGACCGTCTTTCTGGTCTGATCTGGCGCAGCCGGATCAAACCTGCTCGTGCTTGCGCAGGTCGTGGAGGTGATCGAACCGGACGGCCTGCAGGTCGGCGTCCCGCCCATCGATCTCGGGCAGGGCGGCTTCGGACATGATGTCGGCGGTGACGTCGGCAACCGATCGGTCGACGATCTCGTGGATGAAGCTGACGTTCGCATATTCGCCCGACGCGATGCGCGCCACGACGTCGCGCCGGGTCATCTCAGGATCGACCACGGCCTCGCGTCCGCGCCGGCCGTAGTCGATCATCACGACGAAATACTGCATGGAGCGCCGGTTCGCCTTCGGCTGACTGTGATGCTCCATTATTTCTTTAAATCAGAATTTTGTCAAGACTGATTCGGTCCACCCTCGCCTCACCGACTCCATCCCAGCCTGCGCGGCCATCACCAAACCGGCATCAGCCGCGGAAATAGTCCAGGCGATGTAGCGTGGCGTCCGGAAGCATGTTCCCGCACGCCATGAAGACCGCGTCATCGCCCGTTACTGCACGTTGAACGTCGCGCCGGGACATTCGGTGGTCACGCTGATCGGGATCGCCTGCGCCGCCGCCGCGGTCGGCTTCGGCTTCGCAACCACCTTCCAGCGGCCGGGCTTGTTCAGCCAATATCTGTGCCTCGATGTCGCAATGCGGCGCTCGGTATAGGTCGTGCCCTTCCAGATCAAGGGGCCCTTCGGCTTCGGTGCCGCGACCTCATGCCATGGTCCGAACTCGCCGAAATCCATGAACCACAGATGCCATTCGAGCTTCTGATATTCATGGTGGGACGCGACCACCTCGACGATGGGGCGGCCGTTCAGCCACGACACCTCGTCCTCGAGCGGCTTGATCTGCTGGCAACGGGTATGCAACGGCTCCTGAACGCGAAGCAGATCGTCTCGCTGGCTTTGCGTGAGCATCGCCGAGGTGACGGGCAGTCCCACGTTCGGATCATCGGCCGGATATGAGCAGATCGGCACCGTTGGCGGCCCCTGGCCCGTCCAGGGATTGTTGCTGCAGTAGACTCGCCTCGTCACCGACGAAATGCCGGTGGTCGCCGTTTCCTCCGCCTTTCCGGTTTCCCGGTCCCAGACACCGCTGAACGTCGTCTTTTGATTCGGCGGACAGGCCACGGTCTTGTGGGCCGTCCACCAGTGCGAAACCTCGAATTCATAGTACGAGTAGCGCGGCTCCGGATACAGCACGGCCCTGACGCTGGTCAGCGCGTGATGCGCTTCGCACGCCGTTCCATAGGTATCCAGCCAGCACACGAGGTGGAAGTTTTCGTTCGGCCAGCATCCCGCACGCGCCGACGACGTGAAGCCGAGTGCGGCGATCACCAAGCTAAAGGCAAGAAGATATCTCCGCATGGCGTTTCCCATGATGGCGTTTCCCCATGTCCTGCCTGTGCAGCCACAGGTTGATGGTGAGTTTGCTCTGGCGCGGCGCCTGGTCCTTGATCGGGATCAATCCGCTTGCGCGACGTCGTCGACCTCGGCCGGATATCGGCGATGACGCGACGGCGCAGCAGGTCCGGCTCGCTGGCGGGCGCGTGTATCGTCGGGGCGGGCCACCGCTTGGAGCCGAGATAGCGCAAGACCAGCCTGTCCCACCAGTCGCTCTGCCGTATCGAGGATTGCAGCGTTCAGGCGCTTTCGAATTGGGCTGCCTTCCGCGAGAGATGGCGAGGAGCTGCGGGTCGAGGACTGATCCGGGCGCCAGGCGCGGCTGCTGGCAAGGCGTCACGCCCGTCGGGCGAATCAGGGTCGATGCGCCCGCACGATGGTCCGTTTCATGGCCTTCGATCGCCCGCAGACGACGTGTGCGGAAACGCTTGTTTTGGGCGAGGCTTCAACGCATTGCCCCGGTCCGGCCCGCCGGGCCGAAAAATTCTTCTTTCTCTTTTTCAGAATTCGTGATTGTCTAGGCGCATCCCGCCTCGTGGAGAGGGCGTATCGCGGTCGTCACGACACGTGGAGGCGGGGAGTGATGGGCGAGCCGGTTTGCAGCGTGGTCATTCGCGCGGACGAACAACATCGGCTCGCACGGTCAAGTCGCGTGGTCCTGATACTCCGATGCCAGTATCAAGCCTGCGTTGGCGCCAATGGCGCCGCGTGGGTGACGGTGACCAAAAAGCCCGGCGCACCGGGGAGAACGCGAAGCAGCCGTAAAGCCATCGCGCAGGGAGGGCCGGATCATCCGGCTGGACCTGTGGTACCTGCCGCCTGCATTTTTTGAGCAGGCGGGCCACGGGCCTCAGTCGAGGTCCGGCCTTCCCTGCACCCTCTCGTTTGAAGAGGGTGAGACCACTGTATCACTCGGACGCCTGGGGCGCCGCGAGACCATGGACGCACATCCCCATATGTCGCTCAGAATTGTCGATCACGACGGCGCAACAGGCGCGGTGCCCACCCTCCACTGGAGGGAGGGGATGCAGGGGGAGCGCCTCGGCGTCCCCTGCATCCGGCCTCGAGTCTTACTTGTTTGCCGCGCGGGCGCGCGACTTGGCGGCCGCCTTGGCGCGGATCCGCGAGATCTGGCCGCGCGGCAGGGTGACGAAGATCTCGCCGATCCAGTCCAGCTTGACCCCCACGATCGGCTTGGCGTTGAAGCTCTTCAGATTGACCACGGACGGCGATTTGCCCCGTTCGATCGTCTTCAGGTAACGCTCGCCGGACTTGAGGCGCACCACCGCCTCCTCGCCGTAGAAGCTCGACAGCGGGTGGCGCTGCTCGCGGTAGACCACGATCACATCGCCGTTCTCGTATTTCGGCAGCATCGAATCGCCCGTTACCTCGAAGGCGATGGTCTCCTCGGAGATCGGGAAGGGCAGGGCGACCTCGCCGAGGCCCTCGACGGGCACCTGCTCGTAATCGGGCTCGATCACCGAGCCGGCGCCGACCCGGCCCATGATGGGGACGGAATTGAGCTCGAGATACTCCGTAATGAGCGGAATCTCGGCCGCCTTGATCAGGCGCTGGCCGCCGAGGATCTCGGAGACCGCGCCCGGCCGCACGCCCATGGCGCGGGCCAACCCTCCTTTCGTCTTTCCTGGCTTCTCGAGTGCACGCTCGATCATGGCAACGTCCAACATGGCTTTGACCTCTTTTGCGAATCTCGGAAGACATTATATGTTTCGAATAATCAGAACTCAAGCTTGACTTTTTCTTCGGAATATCGGAAGATTTGGCCGTCGGGTGAGCCGGCGGGTCCGGCGGCCCCGACCCAGAAGGAAGAGGCGAGAATGCAATCCACAGATTGGCCAGACCAGCATTCCAAGATGCTGTGCGAGCTTCATGCCCAGGGGCGGTCCTATGCCGAGATCGCGCGCGCCCTCAATGCGCAGTTCGGAACCGCCTATACCCGGAACGCGACGCTTGGCCGCGGCAGGCGGATCGGGCTGGCCGCGCCGGGCGGGCCGAAAGCCGCGCGATCCACGCCCCGGCCGATGTCCGCGGCGCCCCGAACCGGACGGCGGAGCCCGGACGCGGCGGCCCGGCCGATGCCATCCGCGGCGAAACCCGCGGCGGCCGTCAAGCTGCGTTGCGTCGGCATCAGCCCGCGCCTGCTGTCCCTCGACCAGCTCGAGCGCAACGATTGCCGCTATCCCTATGGCGGCGACCGAGACGACGATCCCATCACTTTTTGCGGTCATCCGCGCCAGCCCGGCTCCTGCTACTGCACGCCGCACTACCATCTGACGCGGCTTCCGCCCGAGGAAACCGCTTCGCGCCCCGCCGGCCCTTTGATCCTGCGGCTGGTCGCGGCCGCGTAGAGCGCGGCAAGCCCGACCCGAACCGACCCCATTCATTTTCCGGAGACGAGACATGGCGCGCCCCCGACGCAGCAAGCCCCATCGCATGTCCAAGACCCACGACCGCAGAGCTCACGACCTGCCGCGAAATGCAGACGTGATTCCCGTAGAGATCGACGACCCGCTGGCGCTTGAGCCCGGCGAAAAGATCGTCGCGTTGCGATCGGTCCGCAGCGACCCGCTCGGCCGGCTGCACGCGCACAAGCAGATCGATGACGCCCAATACCGGGCCGGACGGGCGTTCCAGAACGATTGGGAGCGGGCCGAGCGAGGCCCGCAGGCGATCGATCCCTCGCGCGAGCACGTTGACGGCGCCCGCGGGCGCGAGCCGGTCACCGAAGGCCAGAGGCGGGCGGTGCTGCGGCTCAACCGCGCCGAGCGCGAGCTCGGCGCCGACGGCGCGGCGATTACCCATGACATCCTGGTGCACGGCCTGACCATGGAGCAGGTCGGACACAAGCGGGGGCTCGCCAGCCAGCGCTGGAACGACTATTTCGCCCGCCGCTTCAAGGAGTGCCTGGACCGGCTGGCCGTGGTCTACGGGTTTTCCACCGACAGGGTCCCCAGGACATGCGATGGGGCCGTGCGATCGGGCCATCGGGGCGAGAGCTAACGGCTGGCCCGACCGGCCTCGTTCCGTCGTCGACGGTACGAGCGCCGGTCGGACAATCGTTTCGTTCAGGGATGGGGCGCCACGACATAAGTGGTGCTGTAGGGCTCGACGCGCAGCGAGGCATGCGACAGCAGAGCAATCTTGGCCGAAGGTGCCATCTGCAGCTCGCCGTTCGGGCCGCGATGAACGTTGTACTGCCAGGCCGCGAGGTCGCCTTTCTGCGCCAATGCGCGCGCAACGGCGCTGGCATCGTTCCCGCCGATCGTAGCCAGCTCTTCGCTATTGAGACCGATGACGATCTCATCCTTGACGGTCACCACCTTGAACAGCGAGGTCGCGCTGTCGCCGGCGCTCGCCATCGAAGCGGTGAGCGCCAGCGTGGCGACGGCGCTGAAGAATGGGCGTGTCAGTCTGGAAGGCATGAGGACTCCTGTTGCCGACGGCATGATGGACGGCGTCGGTGTGCAGCCATTGGTTCCCGACGGGCGGCCATCGGTTCGCAGAAATCGATGCGGCGGTGGGCTGAACCAGGGGGCGTGACGTCGCGTCTAAGCACGATTGCGGGATGCGTACGTGCCGCCGGACGGCTGGTTCGTCCTGAGTTGACACAGGTCAAGCTGCACGCCCGGCCATGTTGTATTCGGGAATGAGTGAAGTGAAGGGTGATGCCATGTTCAGCGGGAAATATCGATCTCCTTCGGCCGGTGGAAAAATCGCGATTGCGGCCGTCGCGGCCATCGCCGTGGTGGCAAGCGCGCCGGCGCCGGCCCATGCGCGGGTGGCGGGTCCGGCCAACAAGCCGGCGGTCGCGACGGCGACAGCCGGCGATTTGACCGATCTCAGCGCTCGCCGGCGCTACCGCCGCGTCTACAGGGGCAATCCAGCCGCCGGCTTGGCCATCATGGGTGCAATGATCGGCACCTTCGGCGCAATCGCCGCGCATCAGAACGACGACTATTATTACTATGGGCCCGGCTATTATCCCGGCCCCGGCTATTACGGGCCGCCGCGGGTGTACTACGCACCGCGGCCCTACTATGTTCGCCCGTATTACGGTCACCCGTATTACGGCCCGCGCGGTTACTATTATCCGTACTGAGGTGACGCGGCGCTCCGTCGACGTTGCGGCGTTGGCTCAGAAGCCACCGGCGCTGAAACGGAGCGGCTGCACGACGTCGTATGCCGCCTTGCTGATCGGGACCGCGTAGTCGACGGTAAGCGGTCCGAACGGCGATGCCCAGGTCATGCCGACGCCGACCGAGGACCGCAGCACGTTCCTGTTCGCCACCTGGACATTCTGGGTCGGGCCGCGATAGCCGAACACGGTCCCGGCGTCGACGAAGGCCGATGCACGCAGGCCGTATTCCTGCGGCAATCCGGGAATGTTGCCCTGCAGCTCCGCCGTGGTCGCCCAGAACAGGCTGCCGCCCACATTATCCATCGTCGATCCCGGCGTCAGATCACGCGGTCCGAAGCCGCCCGGCGCGAAGCCGCGCACCATGGTAGGACCGCCGAAGAAGCTGTTGAGCAGCGGCGCCTGCTGGCCGCCCCATCCGGTGATATAGCCGCCTTGCGCGCGCACCATGCCGGTCAGGTCGCTGTTGATCGACCGATAATAGCGGACGTCGCCCGTGGTCCGTAAGAAGCGAACATCGCCGCCGAGGCCGGCGAGATCCTGCGTCAACTGTGAACGGATGCCGCTGGTCGGCACCTTGTTATTGTCAAGGGTGCTATAGGTGACGGTATTGCCGAGCGAGGACACCGTCTGCCGCCCGGCTGCGACCGCTTGGCGAACCGGCAGGGACACCGCCGCCGGCGAGATCCCCGGTGCGAGCACCACCCTCTGGTCATAGAGCGAATAGCGCCACAGCATGGCCGTCTGCTCGCTGACCGGCATGCCCAGGGTGAGGGCGCCGCCATAGGTGTTGCTGCCGAACGATTGGAACGTGCTGACCATGCTCTGTCGCGCGAACAGCTCCATGCCAGGTGTCGTTCGACCGAGGGCGTAGGGCGAGGTGAACGACAGGCTGGCGCCTCGCGCGAACTGGCCGTAGGTGAAAGTGGCCTGCGCAGTGTTGCCGGTGCCGAGCACGTTGCGGTCACCGATCTTGACCTCGGCGAGCAATCCGTCCGTGGACGAATAGCCGCCCGAGACGTTGAAGTCGCCGGTCGCCTGATCGATGGCCTCGACGTCCAGCACCACGCGATCGCTGGCCGAGCCAGGCCGCGTCGAGATCTTGACGGTCTTGAAGTAGTTGAGGTTGCGCAGGCGACGTTCGGCGCGGTCGATCAACGTCCTGTTGTAGGCATCGCCCTCGCTGACGTCGAACTCGCGTCGAATCACGTCATCATGCGTGCGCGTGTTGCCGTGGATCTCGATGCGCTCGACATAGCTGCGCCGTCCCTGCTCGATCTGGAAGATGACGTCGGCCAGCCGATCCTGCGCATGGCGCGTGATCCTGGGCTCGACCTGCGCAAACGGAAGGCCGAGCTTGCCAAGCTCGGCCGTCAGGACCTCGGAGGTCTTGTCGATCTTGCTCTGGTCGAACGTGTCGCCCTGCTGCGCCAGCACCAGCGGACGCAGGCGCTCGCACGTCAGCCCCTGCACGTTACAGGAGATGTCGACCACCGCAAGCCTATAGAGGACGCCTTCCTCGATCGCAAAGGTGAGGTTGTAGCCGCCATTTGCCGCGTCATAGTCGACGCTCACGTTCGTGACCTCGGCATCGGCGTAGCCGTGGTTACGATAGTATTGCCGCAGCAGTTCGCGGTCCTCGTTGACGCGATCGGCGTCGTAGACATTGCCGCCGGTCACGAAGCTCAGCACGTTGGTGGCCGAGGTCTTGATCACCGCGTGCAATTGCCGTGCGCCGTAGGCCCGGTTGCCCGTGAAGCTGATCGCCCTGACCGGCGTCTTCCTGCCTTCGGTGATCGTGAAGACGAGATCGACGCGGTCGTTGCCGCGATCGATGATCTCCGGGACCACGCGGACGTCGTCGCGTCCCACACGATGATACGCCTGGATGATGCGGGCGACGTCGCCCTGGACAGTTGCGCGCTGGAGGCCGGCACGCGGCGTTGATAGCACCGCGCCCGTGAGCTCCGCATCCTTCACCTTCTTGTTACCTTCGAAGGCGACGCGATCGAGCACTTTTGCTTCCGAGACGCGGACCACGGTCCGTCCATCGGCGCGGCTGATCTTCACGTCGTCGAACAGTCCGCTCCCAACCAGCGCCTTCAAGCCGGCGTCGAGCGCGGCGGCGTCGTATCGCCCGTTGACGTCAGCGTGAAAATAGGATCGCACGGTGTCGGCATCGACGCGCCGATTGCCCTGTACTGCAAGGGCTTCGCCCGCTACGGCCGGCGGCGCAGACGTCAGCACCGACAGTGTCGCAACGATCAATGCGACGTGTCGCGATCTGCTGTCTCCGCGGTGACGGCTGTTCCGGGCGGTCAACATGCACGCATCTGCCTGCTCGTCATGCCCAGATGCAAGAGCCGGTGGACGGCCAAATCATGTCGAGGCCGTGGAGACTTGGCGGCCTGCGATCACGCCTGCGAAGGGTGACCGGCAGGGAACCGAGCACGGCCGCAGATTCGACGCAGAGTCGATTCAAACGGCGTGCAGCATCGTCCTCATCCGTACGCGCCAGCAGATGCTGATGCGGCGAACGTTTGTCGGGAGCAGACCATGCGCGCGATCGCCTTGGCCCTCATCGCTTGCACTTTCGTTCAATCAGCTCTTGCTGCTGCGGTCGTCCCGGAGATCGACCCACGCGCGTCGCTCGGTGTCGTCCAGAACTGGATCTACAACTATCGCACCAAACCCGACTACGCCCATGTGCCGGCGGCGGTCCGGGTGCTATTCCATTCACAGACGTTCAAGGAGCCGGAGAACGCGGGCATTTATCTCGGATTCATCGCGGGGGCGATCGGCTCCAATCCCGCCAAGGCCGAACAACTTGTCAACAGCTTCTTTCCCGTGCCTCCCGAGGAGGAGTGGGTGGTCGTGCGAGCCATCGCTTATTCAGGTCTGCCGGACTGGCGCAATCTCATGCGCAGGGTGGCGCCGAAGATGCCGGGCCGCCGCGTGATGATCGACGGCTATCTCAGCGGCGCACAGCCGACCTTGATGGACATCCCATTGGAGGAAACGAAGCCTGGCGTGATGGACAAGCTGCGTGGCGCATTGACGCAGAATCCGTTCAAGAAGGAGGAACGCAAGCTCGACACGCGGCTCAGCTACGCGACCCACCAGGATCTGCTCGACATCCTCTGGGGCTATTACTTCGCAACCGGCTCGCGCGTACCGATCCAGCGTATCGTCCAGATGCTGCCTTGGTCGAAGAGCCGCGACACGGTCGACAAGCTGACGATCGGCAGCATGGCGCGCTATACGCTTGCCAGCTACTCGGTGCGCGATGCCAGCCTGCGCGACTATCTCCGGGAGGAACTGGCGCGGCAGTCGGGACCGGTCAAGGAGCCGCTCAGGGAGGTGGTCGAGGCCGCCGATACGGTGCAGCTCGGCGCCGTCCGCAAGGATGCCGTCGCCGCCGTCGAGGAGCTGAAGACCAAGGGCTCGGATGCCCGGCGCAACATGGATTTCTGGGGACAGCTCGGCGTCGGCGCCCTTGCGCTCGGTTGTGTCTCGGCCGCCGCGCTGGGGCAGGTCGCCGTCGGCATCCCGTGCGTGATCGGCGGTTCGGCCTCCCAGGGCCTGCTCTCGTTTTGGGAGAAGCAGCAATAGGCCCTCGGTGGTGCAGCGGCGGCGTGCGTTGGCGGCCGAGGAAAGGAGAGAGCCGGTCGAGTGGATCGGCGGGGCGTCTGGCACTCAGGGGGCTCTTGATGCCGAAGCGGCCCGGACCGCGCGTCCGATATGCACACTCAAGAGTTGTCTTGCTTTTCGTGCCCTCTACGAAAAGTAGAAAAAGCAGTCAGCGCGCAGTCACTGCTGGCACGCCTATGAAAAAATCAGGACAGGCTGGCTTTCACTGCAGCCGGATAAACCGGCTCGCGGTGAACCTCCGCGCCAGATTCGTCGACGACGACGATGGACAGCCTGCGGTCGGTGATGCGCGGGTCGTGCCGGAGGCGCCGGGCCAAATCCCGGCTGTGCTCGATCGCCCCTGCACTCGTCGCAAATTCCAGGCCGGTCCGGTCTCTGGTCGGAATGCCATCCTTCATATCGAAATAATAAGTGCGCATGGTCTTCCTGCAGCCGCTGTGTCGCGGGAGTGGGCACGGATCCCGGACAGGATCCGCAACCCATTCTTCCCCCAAGCAAACTATAGAAGACCTCTAATGTGGAGGACAAGCTTACCGCTTCCGTAATCCCCCCGCCTCGTTCGGTAAACGACCGTTTCCACTGGTATCGTCAGCCAGAAACTGCCAGAAGGCTCAAATTGTGACGCCGAAATCAACCAACCGGTCAGTTCGGCTTGCTGCAAGAGTTGTTCGCTGGCATACTTTCAACCTCTTCGGGTTCCGCACGGTCGATTTCCAGGCGGGCCATCCTGAGGATCAGGGTCGCAGTCGTCAGACCAAGACTTTCAGCCTCGATTGCTGCAGTATCTACCTTGCGTGCAAGGCCTTCACGTTTGCTAAGGACTGGCATTACTGTTTCCTGCCAAAGGTGCGAGATGAAGAATTCAACATTCATCGCGGAGCTGCACACGAAGCTCGGAGCCCCATCGAGCGAAGCCGTGGAAAGCCTTCGTCTGCTGAAGGCATTCCTGAAGCTGGCTCCGGGCCAGCGCATCGAGGTGATCGAGATGGTTGAGCGGTTGACCGCGGAGTCCCTTTCGGAGACCGATCGCCCTCTGTCCTGAGCTCATCCCTCCCGATTGCATGCAATGGTTGCGGGCGGTCGCGTCGCGATCGCGTAGATTGCATCATCCAGCGCTTCCGATTCGTGCAGCGTCCCGGCCGGCAGCAGAATCTTGTCGCCGGCCGTGCAGATGCGCTCGCCGCCTTCCCAACGAAACGTGAGCCGTCCCCGGATCACGACGAGGATTTCGTCGACCGGGTGGGTATGAAAGGCGTGAACCTTGCCGGCCGCATCGTGCTGCAGCTCGATGCAGCCCTGCGTCGGCAACAGCGCCAGGATGTCGGGATCGATCGCAAAGCTGGTCTTCGTTCCAGCGATGATCTGGGTCATGCGGCCTGCTCCTTGTCTGCGATGGACGATGGCTTGGTCTGCGCCAGCTTGTGGAAGGGACAGGCCGGCGGCGGCTGGTTGTCGTCGTAGAGGAAATACTGCTTGAACTCCCGGCCCTCCGGATTGCCGTAGCGTCCGAGCTGGGGCGACGGCGCCGTCGTGTCGAACGGGACCAGCCGTTTGCGCACCTCGCCGAAGGCCTTGGCGGCGGCCTCATCGGTGCCGAGCATCCGTTCGAACACCCAGCGCGGTTGGAAGGTCAGCATGAATGCGCTCGAGCGACGGCTTTGCCGCATCACATGCGCGGGTGTGCTGCAGACCACGAAGATCGGCTCTCCGGCAAACGAGAACTCCCACATCGGATGATCGACGGTCTCGGGAATTTCGGCCGGCCACGGCTGGCTGTCGACGCGGGCCAACTGATCGAGGATCTTCCAGAACTTCTTGTAGTAGGAGTCGATGGTCTGAACCGGGCGCGGGCGGGTGAACAGGACCAGCGAGGTGTTGGGCCCGTGCGAGCGGCTCTCGGAGACGAACAAGGCGAGCTGCTGGCCGAGCACATCGATGTCGATGGGGTCGAGAAACAGATAGCGAAGCTGATCGTGACGATAGCCCGCGACGCCGTATACGCACGGAAAGGGTCTTGCTTCGCTGCTCATCTGAGCCTCGAATTCCGAAAACAGGACGCTCTGCCAGCTTCCGGCCTGATGGCCGGATCGGACTTCGTCCCTTCTCAAATACAAACGCGACATACTGACCCTCTCTGTTTTTTATGCTTAAGTACGAAGTATCAATTTGCGCCTCATCATCAGCGGCCCAAGCAGTCCAGGAAGCGACATCAGGAGAAGAATCTCGATCAGGGCTGCGTAGCCGGAATCGCTGGCAGCACTGCGCAGGCTTGATCCGATGTCGGGGTTGAGGCCGCTCGCACTCACCATGGCAAAGGCGATCACCGGCTGAGCCAGTCCGGCAAAAATGCCGGCGGCCGTCGTATTGATCGATGCGCCGACGCCGATGCGCTCCGCCGTGTAGAGATGCTTGGTGCTTTTCAGGATCAGCGGCACGGTGCCCCCGGCCACCAGGCCGAGCAGGGCGAACACCGCGCCGACATAGAAGAAGCCGAAGCTGTGCGCCAGTGCCGGCAACAGCATCACGACGAGCAGCATGCGCAGGAAGGTGATGGAGATCAGAGCTGCATTGAGCGACTGCATCCGGTCCGCGGCATGGCCGAGAAAGATCGATCCGATGGCGTTGCCGACCATGAAGGCGAGCAGGGGGCCGCCGGCCGCCGACGGCGAGATGCCGAAATAATGCGCGACCATCGGGATGCCCCATACGCCGGCGAGCGTGGTCACGACCGCGAAATGCGCAGCGAAGCTCATGGCGCATCCCCAGGTCGCGGCCGACCCGAGCGCATGCCAGCTCGTGATCAGGACGCTCTTCAGCGTCCTACTGGTGTAGTTCGCCGGTGCGGATTTCAGGGTCGCCGACGCGCAGGCGAAGTTCACGACGCCGACGCAGGCAATGAAGAGAAAACAGGCGCGCCAGCCGAAGCCGCTGACCGCAGCAGCGAGCGGAGTCGTGGCGAGGACGCCGCCGACATAGCCCGATACCTGGGAGACGCCGGACATCAGGCCGAAACGCTGGTCGGAAAAGCTCTGCGCGACGAGCTTCAGCAGCGCCGTGAACACCAGCGCGTCGCCGCAGGCCACGACCACCCGCGCGATGAAGACGTCGAGCAGGGTGGGCGACAGGGCGAAGGCGGCGCTGCCGAGCACGGATGCCGTCATGCTGCACAGCACGACGCGCTTCACACCGTAGCGGTCGACCAGCACGCCCGCGGGGATTTGCATCAATGTGTAGCCCCAGAAGTAGCTGGAGGCGAGCATCGCGACGCCGGAGGCGTCGGTGCCGAAGTCCCGCATGAAGTCGAGGCCCACGGTCTGCGGCGACATCCGCTGCAGGAAGGCGATGGCGTAGGCGAACGCGACCGTTCCCCACGCGACATAGGCGCGATCGAAGAACCGGAGCGGAGAGGACGCGACCGCCTGTTGTCCAAGCGCCGCCATCACACCCTCGCGTAGCCGACGGAGAACAGGGCGTCGGCGGAATCCGGGATGATCCGCGACATCGCGGTCTCAACCAGCGAGGCCCTGCCGTGATAGTCCTGCCTGATGTGCTGGATGTGTCCATAGGCGCCACGCATGATCATGTGGGGCACCTCGAGCTGCTTGCCCGGATAGATGGTCGCACACATCTCGACGCAGGCGGCCTGCAGCTCGGCATCCGCGGACTCGTCGAGCAGCGACGGCGCGACTCTCTCGCAAATCTTGGCGTTGGCCGCCCACACGATCGGGTTGCGCGTTCGCCATCCGTACAGAATTTCCTCGCCGGGCGTGGCCGACCCAGGATGCTTGAGGATCTGCGACGTAAAGAACCCATACAGGCCACGGCCCTGATGTGCGGGTAGTACTTCGGTCCCACTGCGGTAGATGGCCAGCCGCTGCGCGATCGTCATCACGCGATAGACCGAGAACGCGACCAGTCCGATGTGATCGTAGACCAGAACGAGGCTGTATTTGCTGTCGAATGGCGACGAGGTCGCGGTCCAGTGGGGTTCGATTGCTTTCCAGTTAATGGCAATGATCGAATTCATCGCATCCATGATCGGCTGCCGATCAGGCTGCTGGATCTCCGACGCATCGGAGAAGCTGTAGACGGTGTAGTCGTCCCAGGGCGAGGCGACCGTCTTGTATCGGCCGTCCAGGTTGCGCGACATCGCGTGAACTCCAGCACTGCAAGGTCGAGCTATACAGGCGGGGCTCCGATGGCTTAAAGGACAATATGCCCTCGAATTCTGCCAACTCTCCCCGGCGTGCTGCGGTGCGTCGAGATGGTGCCGAAAGGCGGCTGGCGATCTTCGCCTTTCCTGGAGTGACACTGCTCGACGTCTCCGGCCCGGCACAGGTGTTTGCCGAGCTCAGCGAGATCGAGCTGCCGGCGCCGGGCTATGTGCTGAGCTACGTGTCCAAGGAAGGCGGGCTTGTGCCGACCGATGTCGGCCTGATGATCGACACTGCGCCACTCTCATCCCTGAAGCCTGAGGAGGTCGATACGCTGCTGATTCCGGGGGGGCCCGGCATCTGGAAGCTGCGGCAGGACGAGACGGTGATGCAGTGGATCGGCCAGGTGCTTCCCGGCGCCCGCCGCATCGCGTCCGTCTGCCTCGGCGCCTTTGCGCTGGCCTGGGTCGGAGCGCTGGAGGGCAGGCGGGCCGCGACACATTGGCGCTATTGTCCGCGCCTGCAGGACAGCTTTCCGAACGTGAAGGTCGAGCCCGACGCCATCTTTGTGCAGGACGGCCGGGTCTGGTCATCCGCAGGCGTGAGCGCCGGCATCGATCTCGCGCTGGCGATGATCGAGGAGGATTTCGGTCATACGATCGCACTCGACGTGGCGCGACGGCTCGTCGTCTTTCTGAAACGTCCTGGCGGCCAGAGTCAGTTTTCGACCGTGCTGGCGGCGCAAGCGTCCGACGTCGAGGGTCGGTTCAGTGCGCTGCATGCCTGGATCATCGAGAACATCGCCAGCGATCTGCGGGTCGAGGCGCTGGCCGCGCGAGCCGGCATGACGCCGCGTACCTTTGCCCGCACCTATGTCAGCCGTACCGGGATGACACCGGCACAGGGAGTCGAGGCGCTCAGGGTCGAGACGGCGCGCCTCCTGCTCGAAAGCCGCCAGGTCGAAAACGTGGTCGAAATCGCCAAACGGGCTGGTTTTGGCGACGACGAGCGCATGCGGCGGGCGTTCCTGCGGCATCTCGGTGTGTCGCCGTCGGAGTATCGGCGTCGCTTTTCGGGCTGATCGGCGCTTGCCGCGACCGCGGCTGACACTTTTCGCCGGAGTCGAGGCCGCTCCCTTTGCCTTCAAGTTAATCCCGTCGCTCGCGTTGCGGCCAGGGCGGCCATGAAGTGTGCGATCGCTCTAAGGCTTCCGTAAAATGCCACGGGTAAAACGCTGAAAATTCGATGCAGATCCGCCCCTGCAGAGCAGTGGGGAAAGGCCAATGACCAACATCGTTCCCTTTCGCACGAGAGTACTCTTGCCTCACGCCGCCTTTGCAAGGGCGCAAGCGAAGGCCGCGGTTGTGGTGGCCGGTGCCGTCCACACGGACAACGTGCGAGCCGGTGCATTCGGCGTCAGGGAAGATGTGAGAAGAACTGTCCTCCTCCTCGATCTTGCCCTGCAGCATGCGCGAGAACTCTCAGGTTTCGTTTCGGACGAGCGCGCGCGGCTGACCTATGATCGTCATCTCGCTTCGATCGAGCACGCGCTGCAGATCGCGCGCCAACGTCTGGCCGCGCTCTGACAGGCGCTTGCCGGCTTCTTCCCGCATCCATTTGCACGGCGACGCAGGGAGTCGGATGTGGTAGTTGGATCTGTCGTGGAGGACGCAACGATGACCCAAACCAAACTCGAAGTGCCCGCTGAACTGCGGGACCTGGCCGAAAAGACCATCTCGCAGGCGGAAAAGGCGTTCGAGATGTTCTTCGACGCAGCCGGCAAGTCGATCGGCACGGTTCCGGGCCCTGCCGCGGACATGTCCAAGCAGGCGCTCACTCTCACCGAGCAGAACATCAAGACGGCTTTCGAGCACGCGCGAAAGCTCGTTCACGCCACCGAGCTCGAGGAGGCGATGCGGATCCAGTCCGAGTTCCTGCGCAGCCAGTTCACCAACGCCGGTGAACACATGAAGACGATCACGGCGAGCATCATGTCCGCCGCGAGCAAGGTGACCGAGCCCAAGAGCTGAACCGCGAGCCTTGCCGTCGCAGGAGCGACGGTCTGCATGGACGGAGCTCGGCGGCAGCGCTGCCGCCGAATGGGCGCGGGCGGACCAGACGGGCGAAGGAGCCCAGCCCTATTTTCGCAGGCTGCCGATATAGGCGGCGATGTCGGCTGCCTCCAGCCGGTTGAGCGGAAAGCTTGGCATCTTCGGATGCGGGTCGAGCAGGAAAAACGCGATCTTCTCTGGCGTCAAATCCGTCTTCTTAGCAATCTGGGCGAAGGAGGGAACGTCCGCGCTGGCCTGCTTCTGCGTCCCTTCGATGAGGTGGCATGAGGCGCACCAGCGACGGGCCAGATCTCCGCCGTGATCCGGATCGGCGGCCCAGACCGGTGTCGAAGCCGCAGCCGCGATCGCGATCGCGATAACTCTCATCACCGAGGCGTGCATCAAGAAACTCCTGATCTTTGTCTGTTGGGTGGTGGCGCACCTCGCCCAAGTGGCGGCGAGCGGCTCATGAAGGAATGTTTCGCCCCTGGAGAGGGGCGATCTTGGCCGTTCCGCCGCGCAGGCACGCGGCGCGTCGATGAATCTCGACGTCAATTACAGCACGATTTGGGAAAGTGGGACAGGTCGATCCGGCTGACGATCGCCTTCAGGAGCGCGGTCGCACGGCGCAGCCAAGACATATCGGTCGGGCGAGACACGCCGGGCGAGGCGGTGATCGTCAACTCTTCCGCAACGTAGGACATGTCGAGCCCTCCCTGTCGCTCAGCATCTTTCCGCTCAGCCTGTTGACGAGGTGCGTACCGCCACATGCGGGGCATGCGGCCGCCTCATAGGCGTCGAACTGGTCGGCAAGAGCCGGTGTGGCCAAGCCGATCTGCACGTTCGATCCCGTCTGGGAGCAGCGAAAAACGAGAGTTTCCATAGTCTGAACATGACAAATGCCGGCATCGATGCCTTGATCTGTCTCAACAGACGATGAGCCGACCGGCGCTCGCCGGACTGCCAGGGAACAGAATGTCAGGTCAGGCTATGCGATACAGCCTTCGCCCTGTCGATCCGTTCGGCGACGTTCACCGTGGACACGGAACCCGTCTGGGCCGCACGGAGGGCCGCATCGATCTTCGACTTCACGCGCCGCGCCGCGAGCGCGGCGAGTCTGGTCTGGGTGCGTCCGGTCTTGATCTGATCGCCAAACTCGTACCGCCATTCCCAAATGTCCGGTTCAGCAGTCGCCACGACCGTATATTGGACACCTCGGTGGATCACGGAACCCCCCTGTCAACACTTCCACTCAAAGTCAACGTCTAACCAATCTACAATCAATCCGGGCAAATACGGGACTGGAACAATTGCCAGCACCGCGGTTGGTGAGATGGTTAACACCACCATGCCGACAATGTTCCGCAGGTACCCGGCTTCCGTGCACACTTTTCCAGTGCGGATATCGGCCGTGCACAATCCGCTGAAATCGCGCGGGGCAACCTGAAGACGAAGACGGGGGGGCGCGTTCGAGGGCCCGGAATCTGCCGGAAGGGCGGACGACGCGTGTTTCGGATTCGAGTTCCGATCGATGACCGGCAGGAGATATTAAGGCACGACATGCCGGAGTCGATGTTGGTCCGCCATCCCGAGACGAGGTCCATCTTGTTTGCCGATGATCAAGAGCTGGCGAAGACAGATAGCGTGGCAGCCGGCAACGGGAACGGCAACGGACGGCGTGACCTCCGGGTCGACGCGTGCCGGGGTCTCGCCCTCTGGTTCATCTTCATCGATCATGTTCCAGACAACTCGCTGGCGTGGCTGACGCTGCGCAATTACGGTTTCAGCGACACCTCCGAGGTGTTCGTCTTCATCTCCGGCTACACCTGCATGCTGGCCTATGGCGGAGCGCTGCGGGACCAGGGCTGGGCGACCACGGTGGTGCGGGCGTTGCGGCGTGCCTGGGAGATCTATGCGGCGTTCCTGGTCCTGCTGCTCGCCTATGCGGCGCTGGTCTGGGTGATCGGCGGCGGCACGCGCTTCGTCGACGAGACCAACACCGGCTTCTTCTTCCGCGAGCCCGGGCCCACGCTGGTGCATGTGGCGCTGCTGCAATTCGCGCCGGTCAACACCGACATCCTGCTGACGTTCGCAATCCTGCACTTCTGCTTTCCCGTCATCCTGTGGCTGATGATGACCAGCGCGACGCTGACGCTGGTGCTTTCATTCCTGCTCTACATGATGGTTCAGCTGTTCAGCTGGCAGGTGCCAGCGTGGCCGAGCGGCGAGCTGTATTTCAATCCGTTCGCCTGGCAGTTCCTGTTCGTGATCGGCGCCTGGTACAGCTATGCCGGCACCACGCGGCTGCGCCGGCTCCTCGACTCGCCGATGCTGCTGGTCGTGGCGATCGGCTATCTCGTCTTCAGTCTGCTGATGGCGCTCAGCTGGGAGTTCAAGAGTCTCGAGAGCCTGATCCCGTCCGGCATCAGCGGCCTGATCTATCCGATCTACAAGAGCCACCTTGCGCCGGTGCGGCTGTTGCATTTCCTGGCGCTTGCCTTCGTGGTGTCACGGCTGGCGCCGCCGCAATGGAAGGGGCCGATCCGTCCGCTGACGACGGCCATGATCAGGTGCGGTGAGAGCTCGCTCTCGATCTATTGCGTGGGTGTGCTGCTGGCCTTTCTCGGCCAGGTCGTGCTGACCGATGTGGCGAGCGGGTTCGCGATGCAGATTCTGATCAGTGTCGCGGGGATCGCGATCATGATCATGGTCGCCACGCTCCTGACCTGGGAGTCGCAGCTCGACCGGCGTGGACCGCGGCTGTTCTGAGCGCCACCCTTCAGCGCCGGCGCGCGACCGCGACCCCGAACAGGAAGGCGACGAACAGGCTTGCGAGCGGCGCCTCGCGGGTGATCGCGCTGACGGTCGACAGAGCGGTCCCCGGCCGCCGCGCGTCCCTTGCCGCTTCGCTGAGCCGGTCGACGGCCGCACTCAAGGTGCCGACCATCTCCCCGAGTGTGCGCGACATGTCGGTCGCGGTGTCGAGCGCGCGTTCGGCGACGCCCGGCTGTGGAGGAGTTTCGAACGTTTCGCTGCTCACTTTGGTCGCCTTCCTGCCGCGGCTCGTCGGATTGGCCCCCCGTGCCGACGCGATTCGGCCGAGGGCGGATGTGACGTTCCTGAAAATGCCGTCTGATGCGATTGGTTCCCGTGGACCGAGACGCATCACCGGCGAAGCACGCGGTGCAAAATCGCGCTACGCTGGGCGGCCGGCCGTCGATGAAAGGATTCCGTCTTGGCTTCTCCAGACCTTACAGCGCCACATCGCATTGCCGTCCTTGGTGCGCCGATCGATCTCGGCGCGTCGGTCCGCGGCACGCTGATGGGGCCGGCTGCGCTGCGCACCGCAGGTCTCATCAACGTGCTGGAAAGCCTAGGGCTCGACGTTACCGACTACGGCGATGTCGGCATCGTCGACATGACGGAGTCTGCAGACGAGCCGCCGGCGAGGGCCAAGCACTATCGCCAGATCCAGCGCTGGTCGCGGGTCCTGGCGCGCCGCAGCCATGACCTGGCCCGGACCGGCGCCATTCCGGTGTTTCTCGGCGGCGACCATTCGCTGTCGATGGGGTCGGTGAACGGGGTCGCGCGCCATTGCCGCGAGATCGGGCGGGAGCTGTTCGTGCTGTGGCTCGACGCACATGCCGACTACAACACGCCGGACACCACGATCACGGCGAACATGCACGGCATGTCCGCCGCGTTCTTGTGCGGCGAGCCGGGTCTCGACGGCCTGCTCGGCGACGAGGCACGCGCGTCCATCCCCCCGGATCAGCTGGAGCTGTTCGGCATCCGCTCGATCGACAGGGCCGAAAAGGAGCTGCTGCGTCTCCGGCGTATCAGCATCGCCGACATGCGCGCCATCGACGAATTCGGCGTCGGCGTGCTGATGCGCCGGATCCTCGACAGGGTTCGTGCGCGGAACGGCGTCCTGCATGTGAGCTTCGATGTCGACTTCCTCGATCCCGAGGTGGCCCCCGGCGTCGGCACGACCGTACCTGGCGGCGCGACCTATCGCGAGGCGCATCTCATCATGGAGATGCTGCACGATTCCGGCCTGGTCCGTTCGGTCGACATCGTCGAGCTCAACCCGTTCCTCGACGAGCGCGGCAAGACTGCGCGCGTCGCGGTCGAACTGATCGCGAGCCTGTTCGGTCAGCAGATCACGGACCGGCCGACGCCGACCAATGCGATCGTTCCGGATCAATAGAGCGGATGCCTCCTCGCTCGACCTCGGTGAGCCCGAGGCATCCGCGATCTCGGGCTCAGTAGCGGGCGTCGTACATCTTCGACTCGACGAAACCGAGCAGATCGTTCGGCGCAGGGCCCGTGGCGAGCCCGTTCTGATAGGCAACGCCGGCCACCGCGGCGCCGATATGGGCAGACACCTCGCGGATGCGCGGCAGCGCCGGGTAGAGGCTGCCCTGCTCGAGATCGGCGCCGGTGACGCAGTTCGCCAGGGTATGCGCGGCGGCCATGAACATCTCGTCGGTCACCAGCCGCGCGCCGCTGGCGATGGCGCCGAGGCCGACGCCGGGGAAGATGTAGGAGTTGTTGCCCTGACGCGGCACGAAGGTCTTGCCGTCGAGCTTGACTGGATCGTAGGGGCTGCCGCAGGCGAACAGCGCGCGGCCCTGGGTATAGCGATAGGCCGACTCCGCCGAGCATTCCGCCTTCGAGGTCGGGTTGGAGAGCGCAAAGATGATGGGGCGCTCGTTCAGCTCGGCCATGGCCTGCAGCACTTCCGGCGTGAAGGCGCCGCCGACGGCCGCCACGCCGATGATCGCGGTCGGCTTCAGCGTCCTGATCGCGGTCAGGAAGTCCGCGATCGGCGCCTGGTCGTGCGCATAGCGCAGCTTGTGGCCGTGCAGGTTCTCCCGCCCCTTGATGACGAGGCCGCGCGAGTCCGTCAGCCAGTTGCGCCGCAGCGACTCTGCTTCGGACAGGCCCTCGGCCATCATGGCGGAGACGACGAGATCCGCGATGCCGGTGGCCGCCTCGCCGGCGCCGAGGAACAGCACCGTCTGATCGCGGAGCTTGCCGCCGGTGATGCGCAGCGCCGAAAACAAGCCGGCGAGCGCCACCGCCGCGGTGCCCTGGATGTCGTCGTTGAAGACGCAGGCGTCGTCGCGATATTTGTGCAGCAGCTTGAACGCGGCGTGGTTGGCGAAATCCTCGAACTGGATCAGCACGCCCGGGAAGGCGGCGCGGGCCGCGGTCATGAACTCGTCGACGAAGGCGTCATAGGCTTCGCCCGTGAGGCGCTTCTGGCGCAGCCCGATGTAGTAGGGGTCGGCCAGAAGCTCTTCGTTGTTGGTGCCGACATCGAGCATGACGGGCAGGCACTCTTCCGGATGGATGCCGGCGCAGGCCGAGTACAGCGACAGCTTGCCGACCGGAATGCCCATGCCGTTGGCGCCGAGATCGCCGAGACCCAGGATGCGCTCGCCGTCGGTGACGACGATCAGCCTGGCGCGATACGGCCAGTTGGCGAGGATCTCCGCGATCCGGCCGCGGTCGTTGGCCGAGATGAACAGGCCGCGCGGACGCTGGAAGATCAGACCGTATTTCTGGCAGGCGAGGCCGACGGTCGGCGTGTAGATCAGCGGCTGGATCTCGTCGATATTGTCGCAGACCACCCGGAAGAACAGCGCTTCGTTGCGGTCATGCAGCGCGTTCAGTGCCACATACTTCTCGAGGTCGCTGGACAGGCTGCGAAGATTGACCAGGATCCGCTCGGCCTGGGCCGGCATCGACATGACCCCGGCGGGCAGGAAGCCGCGCAGGCCGAGCGCATCGCGCTCCTGCTCGGTGAAGCCGGTGCCCTTGTTGAGCAGCGGATCGCGCAGCAGCGCGAGTCCGCGCGGAGAATAGGGGGGGAGCGTCGATGCGCTCATGCGTTGCGGCTGGGTCAAGGCAGTCTCCGAGGTCCTTTGTTCGAGCACCGCCATACCGGCGCGCGCCCGGCGTTGATCGGCATCAATCGCGGCGGGATGGCGGGAACGGACTGTTAACACAGTTTACGTTCCGCGTTGCACCAATGACGTTGTGCAACTGCGTTGCAGCCGACGCAGAGGGACATGCGATGGCCGCTAGGCGCGGCCCGTGACGAATGACCACAGCAGCGCCAGCACGGCGATGGCCATGATGCCTGTCCCCATCCATCCCAGGGCGATCAGCCAGGACCGTCCGCGGAAGCGGCCCATCAGCCCGGCATTGGACACGATCACCATCATCATCGCCATGATCGGCACGGCGGCGATGCCGTTGAGCACGGCGCTCCACACCAGCATGTGGATCGGGTCGATGCCGGTGAAGCCGAGCCCGAAGCCGATGATCGTGGCGGCAGCAATGATGCTGTAGAAGCCGACCGCCTCGTCCGGCTTGGCCTCCAGGGTCGCGTGCCAGCCGAAGATCTCGGCGACGGCGTATGCGGCCGAGCCCGCCAGCACCGGGATCGCCAGCATGCCGGTCCCGATGATGCCGAGCGCGAACAACAGGAAGGTGAAGTCGCCCGCGAGCGGGCGCAGGGCTTCGGCCGCCTGCGTCGCCGAGTCGATTTTGGTGATGCCATGCGCGTGCAGCACCGTGGCGGTCGTCACGATGATGAAGAACGCGATCGCGTTGGAGAAGATCATGCCGATCGTGGTGTCGATCCTGATCCGGCGGAGGTCGGGGTGGTCCTTCTTCGACAGCTCGCGCAAGGGACGGTCGACCTTGCCCTGGTTCATCTCCTCGACCTCCTGCGAGGCCTGCCAGAAGAACAGGTAGGGGCTGATGGTGGTGCCGAGCACAGCCACCACCGTCAGCAGATAGTCGGCCTCCGTCGAGAGGCTGGGCCAAACCGCCGCGAGCAGCGCCGTGCTCCAGGGCACTTTGACCATCAAAGCGGTCGCGACGTAGGCGAACAGGCTGAGGGTCAGCACCTTGATGAAAGGTGCGTAGCGGCGGTAGGGCAGGAATACCTGGAGCAGCGTCGACCCGGCGGCGAAGATGAGCGCGTGCTCATGATTGAGACCGCCGATCACCAGCGACAGCGACTCCGCCATCGCCGCGATATCGGCTGCGATGTTGAAGGTGTTGGCGCCGACCAGCAGCGCGACGAGGCCGAAGACGATCCCGCGTGGCGCAAGCGCGGTGATGTTGGCCGCCAGCCCTTTGCCGGTGACACGGCCGATGCGCGCGCTCACCAGCTGGATCGCGATCATGAAAGGCGCTGTCAGAAAGACCGTCCACAACAGCCCATAACCGAACTGCGCGCCGGCCTGGGAGTACGTTGCTATTCCCGACGGGTCGTCGTCAGCGGCACCGGTCACGAGACCTGGACCCAACAGCCGGAATACGCTCCAGGGCGACCGTCTCGGTGTGTTCGGTTCAGATGCAACGGTCGTGGCCATGGCAGCGCTCCCCCGGCGGTGTATGTCTCGAAGTCGCACGCCCCCTTTTTGTTCCCGGCTCCGGAACCGGAGGAGAGTACCTGCGTTCCAGATCACGTCGGATTTCGACCAGGGGGAGCGCGTGCCGGACGAGCGGCAAACAGGGCATGATCAGGAGCTCGGCATGGCCGAGCGCGAGAGGCTTTTTTCCGGAGGCAGTGAGCTGGCCGGACTGATGTTGCGGTTCGATTGGGAGAGCACCTCGATCGGACCGCCGGAGCATTGGCCGCGGAGCCTGAAGACGGCCGTCAGGATCATGCTGACATCCCAACAGCCGATCTGGATCGGTTGGGGAAGGGAGCTGATCTATCTCTACAACGATGCTTACAAGACCATCATCGGCGGCAAACATCCGTGGGCACTCGGCCGACCGATCTCTGCAGTCTGGCACGAGATCTGGGAGGACATCGGTCCGTTGCTGGCCAAGGCCGGCGGCGGTGACCAGGGCACCTATGTCGAGGCGCAACTCCTGATCATGGAGCGCAACGGCTTTCCCGAGGAGACCTACTACACGTTCTCCTACAGTCCCATTCCGGACGACGATGGATCACCTGGAGGAATCTTCTGCGCCAACACCGATGACACTCAGCGCGTGATCAGCGAGCGCCAGCTCTCGTTGCTGCGCGAACTCGCAAATGCCGGGGCCGGGGCCCGCAGCATCGATCAGGCCTGCGCAAGCTGCGCGGACGCGTTGGCGCGGGAGGCGCGCGACCTTCCGTTCGCGATGATCTACATGACCGACCCGGACGGCGAGGCGGCGCGACTGCAGGCCTTGACCGGCATCGACCGCGATCATCCCGCTGCTCAGCCGAGGCTGAGAATTCAGCCGGAAGCAACGTGGCCTCTGGCCGAAGCGCTGAAGCTGCAGGATGCGGTGCTGGTTCGTGACCTTCCGCGGCGGTTCGGTCTCAGCTTTCCGACCGGCGGATGGCGTCAGCCGCCACAGCACGCCGTTGTGCTTCCGCTGCCCGCGTCGGGGGAAGCCGGACGGGGCGGCTTCCTCGTCGCAGGTCTCAATCCGTTCCGCCTCTACGACGAGAGCTATGCCCGCTTCCTGAACCTCGTCGCGGGGCAGATTGCAGCGGCCGTCAGCAACGGCGGGGCCTATCAGGCAGAGCGGCGCCGGGCGGAAGCGCTGGCCGAAATCGACCGCGCCAAGACGACGTTCTTTTCCAACATCAGCCACGAGTTTCGTACGCCACTGACGCTGATGTTGAGCCCGCTGGAAGAGCTGCTCGGCCGCGCCGAGGCCCAACTCACCCCCGAGGCGCGATCCGCCCTCAGCCTGATCCACCGCAACGGCATTCGTCTGCTGAAGCTCGTGAACACGCTGCTCGACTTTTCGCGCATCGAGGCCGGCCGCATGACCGCGCATTTCGAGCCGATCGATCTTGCGGGTTTCACTGCCGAGCTCGTGTCCAACTTCCGCTCGGCGACGGATCCTGCCGGCCTGCGTCTCACCATCGACCGCACGCCCCTGTCCGAGCCGGTGTATGTCGACCGCGACTTGTGGGAGAAGATCGTTCTCAATCTGGTGTCGAATGCGTTCAAGTTCACCCTCGAAGGTGAAATCGCGGTGTCGATCGGCTTGTCCACTGACGGCAATCATGCCGAGCTCGAGGTTCGCGACACCGGCACCGGCATCCCGCCCAGTGAGCTGCCGCATTTGTTCGAACGGTTTCGTCGCATCGAAGGTGCGCGCGGCCGATCCTTCGAGGGCAGCGGCATCGGTCTCGCTCTCGTTCAGGAACTGGTGAGGCTTCATGGCGGGGAGATCGCCGTAGACAGCGAACTCGGCCGCGGCTCGGTTTTCACCGTGCGAATTCCGCTAGGCTCGGCGCATCTGCCGGCGGGCCAGATCGGACCTTCCCGTGTCCTGGCCGTTACCAACGTGCGTGCCGAAGCCTACATCGAGGAGGCGCTCGGATGGCTGAACGGTGGTGGGCGGTTCGAGCTTCCTCACCCGTCGTCATCCGATGACCTCGGAGTTCGCTCCGCGACGGCATCGGCCCGTGATCGCGTGGTGCTCGCGGACGACAATCCTGATATGCGCGACTACGTCCGCCGTTTGCTCGGCGAGGATTATGACGTGGAGGCGGTCAGCGATGGCATCGCGGCCCTCGAGGCCGTCCGACGGCGCCGCCCCGATCTGGTGCTGACCGACGTTATGATGCCGGGGCTCGACGGCTTCGGCCTGCTGAGAGTGCTGCGTGGCGATGCGCAGCTTCGCGACATTCCTGTGGTCATGCTGTCGGCGCGCGCCGGCGAAGAGGCCAAGGTGGAGGGACTTGATGCCGGGGCGAGCGACTATCTCACCAAGCCGTTCAGCGCGCGCGAGCTGCTGGCGCGGGTGCGCGCCAACATCGATCTGTCGCGGGTGCGGCACGAGGCCGAGATCACGCTGCGTGAGCTGAACGAGCGTCTGGAGACGCAGGTCTCCGAGCGTACCGCGGAGCTGCAGGCCAAGGAGGCGCGGCTGCGGACGATCTTCGAGGCGAGCTACACGTTCCAAGCGCTGCTCTCGTCCGATGGGACGCTTCTGGACGCCAATGCGACCTCGCTCGAAGCGATCGCTGCGCCGCTGCACGAGGTCGCAGGGCTGCCATTCTGGGAGACGCCGTGGTTTGCGGGTACGCCCGGCATGCCCGAGGTGATCAGATCACTGGTTGACGCCGTCGCTCGCGGCGACGGGGCCCGCCAGGAGTTGCAGCTCGAACTGCCGGTCGGCGGCTCACGCTGGTTCGACTTCCAGATGCGGCCGGTGCGGGATGAGACCGGACAGGTGGCCGCCATCGTGCCCGAGGCGGTCGAGCTGACCGAACGGCGCAAGGCGGAGGAGGCGTTCCGCCAGGCCCAGAAGATGGAGGCGATCGGCCAGCTCACCGGCGGCGTCGCGCACGACTTCAACAATCTGCTGACCGTGATCCGGTCGTCGGCCGACCTGTTGCGCCGGCGCCAGCTGTCCCCGGAGCGCATGCGGCGCTACGTGGATGCGATCTCGGACACGGCGGATCGCGCCGCCAAGCTCACCGGACAGTTGCTCGCCTTCGCGCGGCGGACGCCGATGGAGCGCCGCGTCTTCGATGCCGCTGTTCATATCGAGCGGATCGAGGAGATGCTGCAGACCGTGCTCGGCGCACCGGCTGTGATCGAGCTCGATCTCGCTTTGCGCCCGCTTCCGGTCGACGTCGACATCAATCAGTTCGAGACGGCGCTCGTGAACCTCGTCGCCAATGCGCGCGATGCGATGGAGGGGCGGGGCGTCCTGAGCATTCGCGGCGAGATCGTCCGGGAGGGCGGTCAGTCCGGGCAGTCGTCGTTCGTCTCCATTGCGGTCAGCGACACCGGATCCGGCATTCCTCCAGATCAGATCGACCGGATCTTCGAGCCGTTTTTCACCACCAAGGGCGTTGGGCGCGGTACCGGCCTCGGTCTGTCCCAGGTGTACGGCTTCGTTCATCAGTCCGGCGGACGGGTGCTGGTCGACAGCGAGCTCGGCAAGGGCACGACGCTGACATTGTTGCTTCCGCTGACGGACAAACCACTGGGACCGCGCGAGCGGAGCGAGCAGGATGCCGAACAGCTCGCTGCGCGCTGGAGCGTGCTGGTCGTCGAGGACAACCCGGAGATCGGCGAATTTTCCACGCAATTGCTCGAGGACCTCGGCTACCGGACGGTGCTTGCGCGCAGCGGAACGGATGCACTGCGGATGATCGACGAGAATCCCGAGAGCTTCGATCTCGTGCTCAGCGACGTCGTGATGCCCGGCATGGACGGGGTGACGCTCGGCCAGGAAATCCGCCGGCGGTTGCCGATGATCCCGATCGTGCTCAACAGCGGTTACAGTCATGTCCTCGCTGACGGTGACCGCCACGGTTTCAGCCTGATCCAGAAGCCTTACTCGGTCGACGAGCTGTCGCGCGTGCTGCGCCATGTCATGGCCACGCGAGCGGCAGGCGCGAAGCCGGCGCCGTCGGCATGAGACGCGCGGCAGCTTTCCCCTGACCCCGGTCGGCTTCGCGCGATCAGCACTTGAAGGATCGCGCTTGACCGGCGTATTTTCGGTGCTGGGGGAAGTCTCATGGCACACGAGGAATGGCGGCTGCGCGGCGGTCGGACGCAGCGGCGGATATCTGCTCTTGTCGCGGGCGCGGCACTGGTCATGAGCGGCAGTGCCCTTGCCAAGGACGATGAGGCGGATGAGCCGGCGGCTCTTGCCAACGTCTATATCGATTTCCGCACGAACTACGCCTATCTGCCCGGCGGGGCGTTGTCGACGGGCCTCGGCGACACCTCGCTGTTCGGAACGCTGTCGCAGCTCGCAACCTTGCGCAAGCTGCTCGACCGGCCAACCTTGCCGGGGCGCCCGCAGCTCTCGGCCCCGACCAACCAGAGCGTCGGCGTCGACGTTCCGCTCACGGCGGATCTCGGCGACGCGCTCTCGCTCTATGGCGGCTTCACCGGCAGCGCGTCCTACAACGGCCTGTCCGGTTGGTCTGACGTCGCGGTGACGAGTTGGTTCCTCGGCTTCCAGGCCGATGTCTATCAGCAGAACGGTGGCGCATTCCCGACCTTGACGCTGCAGTCGACGCTGACGCGGTCGGTGCCGGACTCGCCGTTGGCGACAACGTCGTTCAATACGGTGGTCGAGGCGAAATACGCGCTCGACCCCGACGAGATGCGCGGCTGGCTGGCGGGCATCCAATATGCTCACACGGAGATCGACACCGTTCTGGCGCGGATCGGCGACACCACCGCCGGCTATGTCGGCGGCTTCTATCAGTGGGACAACAACTGGAAGGTCTCCGCGCGGGTCGGGCTGCAGTCGTTCGGCGGTGCGCAGCTGCTCGCCCTCGCGCCGATCGCGGCCTACACGCAGCCACTGGTCAGGCTCGATCTCGATCGCATGGATGACGACGACAATCGCCTGTTCGGCATCACGGCGCAGATTGCATGGGCGCCGAAGCCGGTCTATCAGCTGACCGTGCGAACGCCGCTCTACGCGATCAAGAACTGATCGTCGACGCTGCTATCGCATGCTGACGAACTTGCCCCAGAGGCCCGCGAGCAGCGCACCCGTCATCATGTAGTGCGGCTTATCGCAGAACAGGCTGCCGTAGCTGCAGACGTCGGCACCGACCGATCCGAGCTGATGCTGCGCGGCCGCGTAGAACAGCGCGGACAAGGCGGCCAGAACGACTGCGACGACATACATCAAGAAACCTCCTTCCGGCTCAGCCCGACGAGCTGCGAAATGAACTGACGATCGGCGCGCATTTGGGCGCTTGACACGTCGGGCAAATCAGGCGCATTTTGCCAACGTCGAAAAAATCATAGAGCCCGCGCCGATCAGTCGGCAGCGGGCTTTTTATGTTTCAGGAAAGGAATTCGCCCGGTGGTTATCGAAATCGGAAAACCCGATCGCCGCATTTCGATCAAATTTGACACGTCGGGCAAATCACTGACAAAATGTCAGCATCGAAATTTCCGAAATCGCGGTGGCCGCAGCCCGCCAACAGCGGTGGGCTCCTGTTCGGGGATGCTGGCGCGACTGCTTCCGGATCACCTCATTTTGCCGTTCGGCAGCGTGTGCTCTCATAGTCATCCGGATGTTGACCGTCCCGCGCGAACGGGGTGGTCGCGGGCACGATGATCGTCGTCGTGCCCGCAGCGGTCCCTCACGCGAGGGATAAGGTTCGCGCCCGAAGCGATCGCGTTGGCCGCGATCCGCCGCGCCTTTCTGTTTTCAACCGATCGGGACAGGACGATGACCGTCTATCTGATTTCGCTCGCCCTGGTAGGGCTCGTCGCGATCGCCGCCGGCGATGCGCTGTCGTGACCACGTTCCAAATCCACTTTGCAAGATTCCGGAAGCGACCATGTCGAAGACGATCACTGAGCTGAGAGCCGATTTCCAGCACCTGCGGCGCTGGCGCAAGAGCGTGGAGCAGGCTCAGAGCTACACGTTCAAGGCCGTCATCACGGTCATCGCGACAGGTCTGATCGGCGCGATCTGGCTCGGCATCAAAGTCGTGCTCGGAAGGTAATGCCGTGCCAGCCAGGACCTTACGGCGAGACCGCCGCTTCCGCATCAGGGAGGTCGACGCTTGCGAGCCTGACGTTCTCGACACCTTGAAGGAGCTCCATGCGCGCACATTCCTCGATTGCGCGCCTCTGCCTGATTTCGAGAGCGGACAATGGTGGATATCGACCGAGCTCGGACGGCCCGTTGCCTTCGCCGGAATGACGCCGTCATCCCTCGGCAAAGGCATCGCCTACCTTTCGAGGGTTGGTGTTCTCCAAGAGCGGTGTGGTTACGGCCTGCAGCGGCGGCTGATGCGTGCGATCGAGCTGCGCGCGCGCCGCTCGGGACTGGATTGCATCGTTTCGGACACGACCTGCAACATCGTTTCCGCGAACAATTTCATTCGGTGCGGATATGTGTTGTTCCAACCGGGCCGGCCCTGGGCCTGGGGGAACTCGCTTTATTGGCGCAAGATGATCCGGCGGTGAGCTGTCGACCGACGCCTTATGCAGATTGCATTGCGCTGCAGCAGAACTAGCCCGGCTCGACAGCTCCGACCCAGGCTTTTTTTGCGGCCGCCGTTGAGCTAACCATGCGTTGTCGGACGTTGGAGGCAAGCCGCGCCCGGCAGTGAATGGAAGATCGCTTCAGACGATCAAAGCCGCGGGAAGGACTCTGGGATGCCGGCCGAGGTCACCCTGCCAGAGCGTGCGCCACGGTCGCCTGACGCGCCGACCGCGCTGGCTGGTCTGCTGGTGATCGACTTCACACGTGTCGTCGCAGGGCCCGCGTGCACACAGACGCTGGCCGATTTCGGCGCCGAGGTGATCAAGATCGAGCAGCCGCTCACGGGGGACGATACCCGGGCATACGAGCACGCCGAGCTCGGCGGAGAGAGCGCTGCGTTCCTCAGCCTCAATCGGAACAAGCGCGGCATGGTGTTGGATCTCACGATCCCGCAGGCCAGAGACGTCGCGCGTGCGCTGATCGCCAAGGCCGACATCGTCGTGGAGAATTTCTCGTCGTCCGTCATGGAGAAGTTCGGGCTGGACTATCAGGCATTGTCCAGCACCAATCCCGGGCTGATCTATTGCTCGATCTCGGCTTACGGACGCTCCGGTCCATTCGCGTGGCGATCAGGGTTCGATCCGATCACCCAGGCCGAAAGCGGGTTCATGTCCCTCAACGGTTTCGCCGACGGTCCGCCGGTGCGGACCGGTCCTCCGATCGTTGATCTGGCCACCGGCATGTCCGCCTGCAATGCCATCCTGTTGGCACTTGCCGCCCGGCAGCGGCTCGGTCGCGGGCAGCACGTCGAGGTGGCGCTGTTCGACATCGCGTTGGCGATGACAGGCTTCTCCGGAATGGCGTATTTGATGAATGGCGTGAACCCCACGCGAACGGGAAATTCGCCGAACGACTCTCCGACGGTCGGCGTCTTTGAAGCGTCAGATGGCCCACTCTACATCGCATGTGCCAACGATCGGCTCTACCGCCGGCTGTCGACTGAGGTGCTTGGTCGTCCGGATCTCCTGAGCGATCCTCGCTTTGCCACGCGAAGGGCGCGATGGGTCAACCGTGCGCAACTGCGCGGCCTCATCGCCGACATCCTTGCCACGGAACGGATGGATGTCTGGATATCCCGGATGAACCAGGCTGGAGTTCCGGTTGGACGCGTTCGAACGGTCGAGCAGGCGTTCAACGCGGCCGAGGTCCGGATGCGCGACCGCACCTGTCGTATTCCGCACCCGACAGCAGGCTCGATACCCAACGTCGAGCCTGCAATCACCATGAAGCTCACACCAACCGTCGAGCCGACGGCGGCGCCGCGGCTCGGTGAGCATACGGCCGCAATCCTGCGCCACAGGCTTGGGTACACCGAGCAGGAGATCGAAGCCCTGCGTCGGGTAGGGACGTTCGGACGCAATAATCCGGGAGCCTGAGGGCATCGTCACTGTTGCCGGACACGGAGGAGCGGCAGCGTCCTCAGCAGCCATCAGCCGGCTTTGGCCATCTCATCGTCTTCCGGTGAGTTCAGGTACATGCCCGACATGGTGTCGACCCAGCACAGATGATCATGCACCTTCTTGACGCCAGAGATGTTCTCGGTGGCAACGATTGCCGCCTGCCGCGACCGCTCTTCGGTAATGACGCCGCTCAGATGAACGATGCCGTCCTTAACGATGACGGACAATCCGAACGGGCACCAGTCGTTCTTCTCGAGGGCGTCGATCACGCGGTTGCGGATGTGATCGTCGTCGGCCGTTGGATCCGGAACCTGCCGCCCGAGCGCGGCGACCGCTTGCAGCAGGTTCGCCCGTGACACGATGCCGATCACTCGGTCTCCCTTGACCACGGGCAACCGTTTCACGTGGTTCTTTTCCATCAGTTCCACGATCTCAGCCAGCGCGGCGTCCTCGGTGATCGTCAAGGGAGACTTGGTCATCACCTCTGACACTTTGCGACCATGCTCGTGGACGAAGTCGGCCGCCGACTTTCCGGGCCCGAGAATGAATCGCAGCCAGCGGCCGCGCTTTCGCCCGGTGCCGATCTCCGTTCGGCGGATGAAATCGCCTTCCGAGACGACGCCCACCAGCTTTCCGCCGGGATCGACCACTGGAAGGCCGCTGACGTGCCGTTGAAGCATGATATTTGCCGCATCCACGATGGAAGTGTCAGGGGTGACGGTGATGACGGGGCGGGTCATGATCTGATGGGCGCGCATGGCGAACTCCAATGTCAAAAGCTAAGAAAAAGTAACCCGCTGCCACGGTCTTGAATTGACGCAGGTCAAAGCAGGTGCCGCCGCCGTCATTGACGCAGCTCAAGGTCTTGGCTTTGAATTGCAGCTATACGGCCTTCTGATCCAGCGAGAGGAGAGGTGCCCATGTCCGAGTTCTCCGGGACCAAGATCCTGGCCGACGAAACGGCCGAACTGTCCGAACGTGTCGCTCTCTCCAACAAGCACGCACTTGAGCTGCTCGTTGGCTCCCAGCAGATCATCATGGAGGAGATTCTGTTTGCCAGCAACGAAGTGCTGGATCGCGCGCGTACGGAGGCGCATCTGCTGGCCGAGTTCGTGTCGAAGCTGGCCGGCGTGCATTCCGTGACGGGAATCCAGGCGATGGTTCAGGAATGTGGACGGCATCAGATTGATTTCGTCAGGCGTGATTGCGATCGACTTTTCAAACACGGGCAGCGCCTGATTGATGCCAGCGTGAATCTTATGGGGCAACGGTGGCGAAACTGAAGAGTGCGGGTGTGTCGCGTCCCGAACGGGAACGCGAAGGAACGACCGACAACGACCGAAGCAGTGCCGTTGTCTCTGCAGGGACCTCTTTGAAGCCGGCTGCTGCGCTCGCCGCATCCGACGCAAAGTTGCTCTCCCGCGAAGCCGACGCGAGTTCCGGCGAGCTTCGACGCGAGGATCACGAGCTGGACAAGGCCTTCAGCGCGATGCTGGCTCGGCTCACCGGCGGAATTTCCCCGGCCGCTCTATCAATGGCGTATCTGGATTGGGCTTGTCATCTGGCCGCTGCACCTCAGCGCCAGATCGAAATCGTTCGAGATGCCTGGTACGGCGCAAAGCAGGTCGCTGAACGGTCCCTGCATTTTGCAGACCCGAATCGTGGTCCTTGGGACCTGATCAAACCGCAGGCGAACGATCATCGCTTTTCCACGCCGCAATGGGCGACGTACCCGTACAACTTGTTCGCCCAGGCGTTCCTGCTCGGGGAAGATTGGTGGCACAAGGCGACGACCGGCATTCGTGGTGTCGACCCCGCCAACGAAGCCGTCGTCGACTTTTCAATTCGTCAACTGCTCGACATCTTCGCACCATCGAACTTTGCCGCGACCAACCCGGAAGTCTTGGAAAAGACGTTTCAAAGCGGTGGAGAGAACCTGATCTTCGGCTGGCAGAACTGGCTCGCCGATATCATGCAGGTAATGCAGCCCGGAAAGATATCGAGCAATGGTGAGTTCGTCGCCGGCAAGACCGTCGCGACCGCACCGGGCAAGGTTGTGCTTCGCAATCAGTTGATTGAGCTGATTCAATATCTGCCGACGACCGAGAAGGTGCGACCAGAGCCGGTCCTGATCGTACCGGCTTGGATCATGAAATATTACATCCTGGATCTATCGCCGCACAATTCGCTGGTCCGATACCTGACCGACCAAGGCTTTACGGTTTTCATGATCTCCTGGCGAAACCCCGGCGCGGAAGACCGGAATCTTGCGTTTGACGACTACCGCTCGCTGGGCGTCATGGCGGCCCTGGAGATGATCGGAACGATCATTCCGAATACGCCGGTTCATGCCGCAGGCTATTGTCTCGGCGGAACGCTTCTTTCGATCACGGCGGCGGCCATGGCACGGGACGGTGACCAGCGTCTGAAGACGATCACGCTGTTTGCGGCCCAGACCGATTTCACCGAAGCGGGAGAGCTGACGCTCTTCATCAATGAAAGCCAGGTCGCCTTTCTCGAAGACATGATGTGGGAGCGTGGATATCTCGACACCACGCAGATGGCGGGCGCATTTCAATTGCTGCGCTCCAACGATCTGATCTGGTCGCGTGTCTCGCGCGACTATCTTCTCGGTGAGCGCGCGAATCCGAGCGACTTGATGGCATGGAACGCAGATGCGACGCGGCTGCCGTATCGGATGCACTCCGAGTATCTGCGCAAGCTGTTCCTGAACAACGATCTCGCCGAGGGGCGATATCGGGTCGAGGGGAAACCCGTTTCGCTCTCGGACATCCACACGCCGATGTTCGTGGTCGGGACCCTGCGTGATCACGTTGCGCCCTGGAAGTCGACTTACAAGGTCCACTACGAAGTTGATGCCGACGTCACTTTCGTGCTTGCGAGCGGCGGCCACAATGCCGGCATCGTGGCGCCGCCGGGCGAGCAGGGGCGCTCCCATCAGATGCGGACCAAGGCAGCCGACGCGCCATATCTCGGGCCGGACGAGTGGCAGAGCACCTCGCCAAAACTGGAGGGGTCATGGTGGCCGGCGTGGACGGCGTGGCTTGGACAGCAGTCGGGTGCACCGGGCGCGCCGCCGCAACTCGGGGCAGATCGTTCAAATGATCTCGGAGACGCGCCGGGCGACTACGTGCACACGTAGTCGCCGCTTGTGGCGGTCAGGCAGCGTTATTCCACCGGACTCAGGTGCCGATCCGGAGCAATGATCGGCTTTGTTCCAGTGTCGTCTCGGCCGTGCCCGACGCATCCACCCGGAGCCAATCCAGGGCGCCGATGTCGTAGCGTTCCTGATCTTCGGCAATTCCAACCGTTGCATCGGACGCATCGTCGACTCGATGGTGGATCCGCTCCTGCCGGCTGCGCAAATCTGCGACGAGGAAGAGGCCGGCAAAGGGCACCTTCAGCCGGTTCGCGAGATCATGGATCGCCTGTCGTTCATCCGAACGTGCAAACACGGCGTCGACGATCACCGTGAAGCCTTGTGAGAGCACGCGGCCGGCCTGCGTCGTCAACTCTCGATAGACCTGTGCACTCGATGCCGGCGTATAGGCCGCAGCTGGGAGGCGTTCGGTTTCCTTCACGCCGGATAGTTGCTTGCGCAGCACGTCGCTGCGCAACACGATTGCTCCCGGTGGAGGAGCCAAGAGGGGAGCCAGAGCCCGGGCGAGCGCAGATTTTCCCGTTCCCGATAATCCGCCGACGGCGACCACCCTCGGCTCCGCCGGCCGAATGAGGCTGCGCGCAAGTTGGAAGTAGCTCTCTGCGATCCCGATGGTCGCAGAGCGGTCTGCCTCCGAGTGTTCGGCATCACTGCGGTCGAGCCTTGCAAGAAAGACTTGCGCACGGATAGCGGCCCGGATCGCCATGAACAGAGGCAGAGCAGCCAATCCACCGGTCTGGTCGGGCGCAGCGATCGAGAGGTAGCGATTCAAGAGATGGTTGGCGGCGATCGACTGCCCGAAGTGCAAGAGGTCCATCAATGGAAACGCGAGATCGTAGAGGACGTCGATCGTGGCTATCCGGTCGTCGAACTCGATGGCGTCAAACAGCACCGGCTTGTCGTCGATGAGAACGATATTTGCGAGATGGAGGTCGCCGTGGCAGCGCTTCACGTGCCCCTCTTTTGCGCGTTGCTCGAGCAGGGGACAGAGCCGTGTGAAGGCCGAGTGGCAAAGAGCGCGGAGTTCTTCGATTTGCGTAGCGTCAAATAGTGGGACGTTTCGAAAGCTGGCGACGAACGCGTCGATCCAGACTGGAAGCGACTGCGTCCACGCGTTGGACGGCATCCGGGTGGCCACGGCATGCGACGCCGCGATCGTCTCCGCCAGACGTTCGCCCAAGCCGATCTCCAATTGCTGGTGGCGAGCGAGGTGATCGAGTGTCCGGCTGTCATCGAAGCGACGCATCTCGACGGCATATTCGACCGGAGTGCCGGATCCATCGACTTCGAATGATCCGTCTGGCGCCCTGGTGATGGCGACGACACGCCGATAGATGTCTGGAGCAAACGGGTGATTCATCTCCATTTCCTTCGCGCACGCTGCCTTGCGCCGATCGAGCGTCGAATAGTCCAGAAATGGCAGCCGAACGGCGCGCTTGATCTTCAGAGCGCGGTCGCCGATCAGAAACACTGAAGCCGCGTGCGTGTCGATCCGGCGGACACCTGGATGTCGGGTGGTATTGCCCAAGAAGGAGAAGACCAGTTCCTGATCGGATGTTGATGCCATGGGCGGGGTTACCACGTTCACTTCAAAAGTCCGGGATAAGCACCGCCGCGCCGACGACGTCACCCCGCCTCAGGCGGGCCAGAACGTCATTTGCGTCGGACAGCGGATAGGGCGTCGTATGGGTCCGTATCTGAGCCTGCTGCGCGACCTGCAGGAAATCGAGACCGTCCTGTCGCGTCAGGTTGGCGACGGACACCACTTGGCGTTCTCCCCAGAGAAGGGAATAGGGAAACGTCGGAATGTCGCTCATATGGATACCTGCGCAGACCACCCGGCCACCCTTCCGAACAGCCCGCAGAGCGGCCGGAACAAGCTCGCCAGCTGGCGCGTAGATGATGGCCGCGTCCAGAGCAACATCGGGACGCTGGCCCGCCGCTCCGGCCCATGTGGCGCCAAGTTGGCGAGCCAGATCCTGCGCAGCCTCGTCGTGCTCGCGGGTGAACGCATAGATCTGACGCCCCTGCCAGCGGGCCACCTGGGCAACGATGTGACCCGCCGCGCCGAATCCGTAGATGCCAAGCCTCTCGGCTTCCCCTGCCATGACCAGGGATCGCCAGCCGATCAGGCCGGCGCACAACAGTGGTGCGGTGGCGATGTCATCCTCCAGACCATCGAGCGGGAATGCATAATTTGCGTCGACGACGGTGTGGGTCGCATAGCCGCCATCGCGCGTATAGCCGGTAAACGTCGGCTGGTCGCAGAGATTTTCCATACCACGTGCGCAGAACGCGCAATGGCCGCATGTATGCCCCAGCCATGGAATTCCGACGCGTTCGCCGAGCCTGTGCGTCGTCACACCAGGACCAATCTGATCGACATGACCGACGATCTCGTGTCCGGGGATGAGCGGATACCGGATGTCGGGAAGCTCACCGTCGTACACATGCAGGTCAGTGCGACACACGCCGCATGCCCTGATCTTGACGCGGATCTCACCGGGACCAGGATCGGGGTCCGCGAGTGTCTCGGGCTGCAGAGGCGCTCCAGGCTTTCGCAGAACCATCGCTCGCATCGGAGAGCCTCCCGGACGAATTTGCAGGGTAATAAGATAATCAGCCCGGCAATCGTTTGATGCTCATCAAGGACTTGGTCCGAATACTGCGGCCTACCGAGCAGAACCGGCAGGCGCAGTCAGGGAACGCAGCGGGGTTGCATCCGTCACCATGCTGGGATGATAAGTCGCGCTAGACCGGCTGCGGATTGAAACTAAGATCAGTCTCCGGGATTCACCCGCCTTTCACCGACTGATGTTGGACGTGCAAATGTCGACCTACCGAATGCGGAACCTGCTTTTGCCACGCTCCATCGCTCTGATCGGAGGAAGTCCGCGACCGAACTCGGTAGGGAAGGCCATCCTCGACAATATCGTCAAGGCGCGGTTCGAGGGCAAGCTTGGCCTGGTCAATTCTCGCTATCGGGAAATATCCAATATCGCAGCCGTTGGCAGCCTCGCCGAACTGGCGTTTGTGCCGGAACTGGTGGTGATCACGACGCCCCCCCCTTCGATCCCGGATCTCATTCATCGCGCAGGCGCGTTGGGGACGGCAGGGGCTTTGATCATTACCTCGGGTCTCGGGCACGGAGAGGGGTCGCTCGCCGACCAGGCCGAGAAGGCGGCGCAGAAATACGGCATGCGTCTCATCGGGCCGAACTGTCTCGGAATCATGATGCCTACCATCAAGCTCAATGCGAGCTTTTCGGCACACATGCCGGTTGCAGGAAGCTTGGCGCTCATTTCCCAGTCCGGCGCTATCGCGGCGGGGATGGTAGATTGGGCTGCTCAGCGCGGTGTTGGGTTTTCTGGAATCGTCTCGATCGGCGATCAGTTGGACGTCGATCTCGCAGATCTTCTGGACCACTTCGCGTTGGACGGTGGGACCCGCGCGATCCTGCTCTACATCGAAGCCGTCAAGGACGCGCGAAAGTTCATGTCCGCGGCGCGAGGGGCGGCAAGGGTCAAGCCGGTTGTGGTCGTAAAGTCGGGCCGCGGTGCCGTCGGTGCGCAAGCTGCGGCGACACATACGGGCGCGCTGGCGGGAGCCGATGCCGTCTATGATGCGGCTTTTCGCCGGGCCGGCGTTCTGCGGGTCTCCGATCTGCGCGAGTTGTTCGACTGCGCCGAAACGCTGGGGCGGGTGGAGTCGCCCATGGGCAAGAGGCTCGCCATTCTCACGAATGGCGGCGGGATCGGCGTGCTCGCCGTGGATCGACTGGTCGAGCTCGGAGGCGTGCCTGCCGCACTTTCGCCGGTCGTCCACGACAAACTTGACGCCATCCTGCCGCCGACCTGGTCCGGATCCAACCCGGTCGACATCGTCGGCGATGCCGATGCCGCACGCTACACGCTCGCGCTCGAAGCGCTGCTCGCCGATCAAGCCAACGATGCAATTCTCGTCATGAATGTTCAGACCGCGATTGCATCCGCGAGCGCCATCGCCACGGCTGTCACCGAGTTCGTCAGTACCTATCGAAAGCAGCACCGGCGCTGGGCAAAGCCGGTTCTGGCGGCATGGGTCGGCGCGGAGCAGCCGGTCATCGAGACCTTGAGCGGGGCAGGAATTCCGAACTATCCAACCGAGGATGATGCCGTTCGCGGCTTCATGCATCTCGTTCGTCATCGGGAGGTGGTCGAATCGCTTGCCGCTGTCCCGCCGGCCATGCCGAGCTCTTTTGCGCCCGACGTCGACGCAGCCCGCGGAATTATAGCGACAGCCCTCGCCGACGGGCGGACCTGGCTCGATCCGGTCGAGATCAGTCGCCTGCTGGAGGCTTACGATATTGCGATGGTGCCGACGTTCGCTGCGTCCTCGGTCGACGAGGCGGTCGGGTATGCGGAACAGTTGTTCGCTCAAGGCACAACTGTCGTTCTCAAGATTCTGTCGAGAGATATCATTCACAAATCCGACGTCGGCGGTGTCGTGCTCAATCTCACCACGGCCGAGGCCGTGCGTAACGCGGCGAACGAGATCATGGCCCGCGCGAAGGCCCTTCGGCCCGACGCACGGATTTCCGGCGTGATCGTGCAAGCCATGATCGTCCGCGCCAAGGCGCGGGAGCTGATCATGGGCATTGCCGACGATCCGATCTTCGGAACCGTGATCGTGTTCGGCAGGGGCGGTACCGCCGTCGAGATCATCAACGACAAGGCGCTCGGTCTGCCTCCGCTCGATCTCCATCTGGCGCGAAACCTCATCGAGCGGACGCGCGTCTCACGATTGCTGCGCGCTTATCGTGATGTCCCCGCGGTCAAGCCCGATGCAGTCGCACTGGTGCTGGTCAAGCTTGCGCAGCTTGCAGCAGACGTTCCCGAGATTCGCGAACTCGATATCAATCCGCTGCTCGCCGACGAGAGCGGCGTCATGGCCGTCGATGCGCGCGTCGCCGTCGGCAGGGTTCCGCCGAAATTCAAAGGCTCTGGTCCGTCGAATTTCGCCGTTCGGCCCTATCCGAGCCAATGGGAACGGCATCTCCAGGTCAAGGACGGCTGGCGGATCCTTGCGCGGCCGATCCGACCCGAGGATGAGCCAACCATTCATGAGTTCCTCAAGCATGTCACTCCGGAAGACCTGCGTCTTCGATTCTTTGCCCCCATGAAGGAGTTCACGCACGAGTTCATCGCGCGCCTGACGCAGCTCGACTATGCGCGCGCGATGGCTTTTGTGGCGCTCGATGAAGCGACAAACGAACTGGTCGGCGTCGTGAGGATTCACTCCGACTCGGTTTACGAGAGCGGGGAGTACGCGATCCTGTTGCGGTCGGATCTCAAGGGACGCGGACTCGGCTGGGCATTGATGCAGCTGATCATCGAATACGCCAAGTCGGAGGGCCTGAAAATGATCTCCGGCGACGTCCTGCAGGAGAATGTCGTCATGCTGGAGATGTGTAGGAACCTCGGTTTCGAGGTCAGAACCGATCCAACCGAGCGCGACCTTTGCAATGTCAAACTCAGGCTCTAAGCTTAGTGTTTGGTGTCCTCTCACCGGATCCATCGGTTCAGGTCGGATGGTGGTCGTCATTCGACGGCGGCCTCGCCGCCTCGCCTTCGGAGGCGCCATGCGAGCGGAGAGTTCTGATGATCATCGTCGCAACGGGAACGATGAGCAGCGGAATGAGGCTGTTGAGCGGATGGTTGACCACGCTCGAGATCCGGGACTGCAAAGCTCGTGCTTCCAACTGCAGCGAGTCCATCGCCGAGGAGTGAATCTCGTTGGCTAGTTCGAGTTCCCGGCCGGACGGTGCACGGGATGCGATGATCAGGAGGATCGCCGCAATCGCGATATTGCAGGCTCCGAGTGCTGCGGCTGCCACGACCGCAGAGGTGATCTGGACCAACGCAAGGTAGGCCGCCAGCTCGAACATCAGGAGGCCAAAGACGGCGATCAGCGCCGCAAAGGCCCGGAGGCCGAGTCCGACGAGCAGATGCCGGAGCCTGATGTCGGCAATGACCCGGTCCGTCCGCCAGAGAAGGCGCAAATGTTTAACGACATTTTCGGTATCCACTTAAGTTCTCCGCAGCAGGAGGCCAACCGCGAGCCCGAAGGCGAAGGCCGAAGCTGTCGCCGCGATCGGACGATCCCTGATCATCCGCTCCACCTGAACGTCGGTCTCACTTAGACGCATGTCTAGCCCCTCGATCGCTGCAGCGAGCATTCCGGCAGCTGGTTGCGCGTCCGGGTTGTCACGCGGCGCACCCGCGCCCCGCAACAGCTGGCTTAGCTCGCGCGTCAGGCTCTCCAACTCGGTCCGGAGCGTCGTCGGGTCGATGGCCATGTTTTGTCCTCGGGTCAAAATCACTGTAGAACGTAGCTCGGCACGATGCTTGATTTCGCTCAACCCGTTGCGCTGACGGGATTGACGCAGATCAAGCGAGGCAGATCGGCGCGATTTAGGAACGGGTGTGCCTCGGCACGCCGAATGAGGGAGACATCCAATTGCGTGCTCATCCGGGACTTACCGCCGCGACGACGGAGGATGTGCTCGAGCTTCGTCCGAGCGGATCATGGGTGTCCCTGAACGTGGCAGAGCTCGAGAGCTTGACCAGCTCTGTCGGCAACAGCATCAACAGCGCGACTGCGGTGAAGCTTGATCTTGGAGCCGTCAGCGAAATCGATACCGTGGGGGCTTGGTTGCTTGAGAAGCTCGGCCGCCGGGCTGCTGTTGGCGGTCGGCGGGTCGAGACGACCGGGGTGGCAGAAAACTACATCGGCCTCGTCGAGGAGGTCCGGCAGGTCAATCGGCGAGCCGTCGCGCCGGCACCGAGACTGAACCCGATCCTTGCCAAACTCACCGACCTCGGTCGTTCGAGTCTGGGGGCCGCCCAGGACATCAAGGTGTTTCTGGACATGTTGGCCGCGCTGTTCTTTGCGCTGCTGCGGACGCTGCGCCGGCCGCGATCTCTGCGCGTGACCTCCCTCGTCTATCAGATGTACCGCATCGGATGGCAGGCCATTCCAATCGTGGTGTTGATCACCTTCCTGATCGGCGCCATCATTGCCCAGCAGGGGATCTTCCATTTTCGACGTTTCGGTGCCGAGTCTTACGTCGTCGACATGGTCGGAATTCTGGTCCTGCGCGAGCTTGGCGTTCTGATCGTCGCGATCATGGTGGCAGGACGGTCGGGAAGCGCCTACACGGCCGAGCTTGGATCGATGAAGATGCGCGAGGAGATCGATGCGCTGGTGACGATGGGACTTGATCCTGTCGAGGTGCTGATCCTGCCCCGTATCCTTGCGTTGATCTTGACCTTGCCAATTCTCGCCTTCATTGGCTCGATGGCTGGCCTGTATGGAGGAGGGCTGGTGGCCCAGCTCTATGGCGGCATGGGACCGGCAATCTTCATCGCCCGGCTACACGATGCCATCTCGGTGACGCACTTCGAAGTGGGAATATTGAAGGCGCCGTTCATGGCCTTGGTGATCGGCATTGTCGCCTGCAGTGAGGGACTTCGTGTGAAAGGTAGTGCCGAATCGCTGGGGCAACAGACTACGACATCCGTGGTGAAGTCCATTTTCCTGGTCATCGTGCTCGATGGTCTTTTCGCCGTGTTCTTTGCGTCCATTGGAATGTAGCAATGGATGATCTTGGCGTGTCCAGCGCGATCCGCGTGACCGATCTCGTTGTCGGGTTCGGCCGGCAGCTCGTTCTGAACGATCTTTCGCTCGACGTTCGTCGCGGTGAGATTCTCGGGTTGGTAGGCGCGTCAGGCGGCGGAAAATCCGTCCTGATGCGGACGATCATCGGGCTCATTCCTCGGCGCAGCGGGTCTATCGAGGTCATGGGGACAACCCTTGGGAGCGCCGAGGAGCGGACGACGCAGGCGGCAGCGAAGCGCTGGGGAATTCTGTTCCAGCAGGGAGCTCTGTTCTCGTCACTGACGGTCAAGCAGAACGTTCAGTTTCCGCTGCGCGAGAGCCTGCAGATGTCGCAGGAGTTGATGGATGAGATCGCGATAGCCAAGCTCGAAATGGTCGGCCTTCGCGCAGAGGACGGTGATAAATTCCCAGCCGAGCTATCCGGTGGCATGACGAAGCGCGCGGCGCTGGCGCGCGCCCTCGCTCTCGATCCGGCGATCGTATTTCTTGACGAGCCGACCTCCGGCCTCGATCCGATTTCCGCCGGCGACTTCGATGCCCTGATCAAGACGCTCCAGCTGACGTTGGGATTGACGGTGTTTATGGTGACCCATGACCTCGCCAGCCTCAACACGGTCTGCGACCGTGTCGCTGCGTTGGCCGATGGCAGGATCGTGGCGATTGGTCCTATGAGCGACCTCCTCCGATCAGAACATCCATGGGTCAAAGCCTATTTTCACGGCAAGCGATCCCAGATGCTGCAACCAAAAGCGAGTTGAAAGATGGAAACCCGTGCACCCTTCGCTGTCATCGGCGGCTTCGTGCTGGCGGCCATCGTCGCAATCTTTGGCTTCGTTTACTGGCTCAACAACACCGGAGGACTCGGTCCTCGCACGACCTATCACGTGCAGTTCGAGGGCTCGGTGCCCGGCCTGCTGGTCGGGGCTGCCGTTCTGTTCAATGGAATCCGGGTCGGCGAGGTGACCGAGCTCGGTCTGGCGGCGAACGATCCGCGTCGGGTCAACGCAACGATTTCCGTGGCGTCGACGACTCCCGTGCGCGCCGACACCAAAGTAGGGTTGGAATTTCAGGGGCTGACAGGAGTGCCGGTGATCGCGCTGGAGGGTGGCGCGTCGGCAGGAGCGGCGAGTGCCGTATCGACCTTGATTGCAGAACCGGGCGCCGGACAAAGCATGACGCAGGCCGCCCGGGACGCCCTGCGGCGTGTCGATGCAGTTCTTGCGGAGAATGCAGGGCCGCTCAAAGATACGATCGCCAACCTCAAGACATTCTCAGACGGCCTTGCGCGGAATACCGGCAAGCTCGATGGAATCGTCTCGGGTCTGGAGAAAATGACGGGAGGCGGTGCTCCAGCACAGAAAGTCACCTATGATCTGAGCGCGCCGCGAGAACTGGGGCCGGTCAACAAGACCATCAAGGGGCAGCTTGCGATACCTGAGCCCACGGCCGTGGCGATGCTGCAGACTCAGCGCATGCTATTCACGCCAACAAAGGATTACCCGGGGTTCGGTGATTTCCTGTGGGCTGACAGCATCCCCAAGTTGTTGCAATCACGTCTGATCGATGCCTTCGAGAATTACGATGTGGCCCACGCTCCGCTGCGGACATCCGATCTGGGCCAGCCGGATTTTCAGCTGCTGATTGATGTCCGCCGTTTCCGGATCAATGCCGATACCGCCGCGGTGGAGATCGGCCTGTCGGCTCGCCTCGTCGACAAGAACGGCAAGGCCATCGCGTCTCGGCTGTTTGACGAAAACCAGCCCGTTGCCCGGCTTGATCCTGCTGATGCCGTGTCCGCCTTCGACGAGGCCTTCGGCCGGATCGCCAAATCGATTTTGACCTGGACGATACAGGCGCTCTGAATCGACGGGGCTATTCCAAGCTCTTCAAATACGAGAGCAGATCGTGGATCTGCGGCGGCGCGAGCTGGAACTGGGGCATGGCCGGGTGACCAGTCATGATCCCCTCCGCGAGCGCTTCGCCCAACGATTCGATCGGGTAGCGGAGATGTAGGCTGCGGAACGGAGGGGCCGGTTCGAAGGGGCTCTCTCCCGTTCGACCGATGGCGTGACATCGTGCGCAGTGGGCCTTCGCGAAAGCCTGTCCGCGTTGCTCTGCTGTCGACGCTGCGTATGACGGTGTCGCCAACATCGTGGCGGCGAGAAGGTGGCACTGAACAAGCCGCTGCATTCACGATATCCATTGGTGTTGGGAGTGGCGGCCACGATAGGGCCCGGATTGTTGGTTCGTTTGATTTGAATCAATCGGAACTTCGAGCGTCCGTTAGAATGCAACCATTCGCTTTGCGCTTGGCCCACCGGAGCCCTCGTATGAAGACGTCTCTTGTTGCAATCGATTTCCACGGGCAGGCCTGTGCCGATTGTGCCGTGCGGGGATTCAGTGTCTGTGCGTCGCTCGACCAGTTTGAGATGCGCGAATTCGAGCACCTCAGCCGCCGAGCCCATTTTGCGACCTGCGAGACGGTTTTCGCGCAAGAAGATACGTCGTCCTGCTTCTACAATTTATTGGATGGGGTCATGAGGCTCTACAAGCTTCTCCCCGACGGACGCAGGCAGATCGTCGGATTTGCGCTGCCCGGCGACTTCGTCGGCATGACGACGGAGGAACGGCACGGATTTTCGGCTGACGCGATCGGTCCCGTCACCGTCTGCCAGTTCGCGAAGGGACCGTTCGGACGCTTTGCCGAGGACAAGCCGAATCTGCTGCGCCGGATGAACGAACTGGCCGTGCAGGAGCTGAATCAGGCGCGTGATCACATGGTACTTCTCGGACGCCGATCAGCCGAGGAGAAGGTCGCGACATTCCTCGTTGGCTGGAGGGATCGGCTGGTGGAGCTTCGGGGGGCCTCTAACATGGTACCGTTGCCGATGAGTCGGCAGGATATCGCCGACTATCTCGGGCTCACCATCGAGACCGTCAGTCGAACGTTCACGAAGCTCGAACGGGAGGGCATCATCGCGATCCTGCCCGGGGGCGTCTCGCTTCGGGACTCGGCGCGAGCTGAAGCAATGGCTGCTGCCTGACATCGCGGGCGAAATCCGTATTGCATTGATCTGGATCAAGGACTGTCGCGCAGCCGATAGGGAACTGTGTCTCAAACTCGAACAGGGGGAGAGAGACATGCCGCTGGACGCTATGATGGTCAGCTTTGCAGTTGTGGGGGTTTTTGTCGGGTTCGCTGCGGTCCTGCTTTGGGCTGATTCACAGACAAGGCATCGGGTGTGAGGTACAGGCTGCCCTTGGGCTGCGGCATCTTGCGCTCAGAAGAGTAGCGCTGCCGGTCCGACGGGGCGGCTGGACGACTCTCACGCGTTGCACAATGTATGCAGGGCCCGTCCCGGCGGCGTAAACGCCTCCGGCGTCGATTGGCACATGGCTTCGCCGTTGAGCGTTCGCCGCATTTTCCTGGACAATCCGCCGATCTGCCGTATTCCGAGATGCAATGAAATCGAGGATCGGTGGTCGCAAGTCCGAGGGATCGTTTTTGCTGGTGGCTGTAGGCGTGTCCATAGTCCCCTGATATCCGCGGGGCCTTGGCCACCAGCTTTGGACATTTCCCTTGGGCGGCGGTATTCGGACGCCTGGGAGATGCGGTGTGACTGAGGAAAAGCGGGCGAGCGTCCGACCTACCAATAACGGCAAACTGTCGGTGCTGCGTCAGCATCCGATTTTTCGTGAGCTCGAGGCTGATGCGGTCGATCAGCTCTGCCGCTACGCCAAGCCGACATCGCTCAAGCGCGGTGCAACCATCTTCTCAAAAGGCGATCCTGGCTCGAGCTTATATGCCGTGATCAGTGGCACCGTCAAAATCAGTGTCTCGTCGCCCGACGGCCGCAATGCCATCCTGAACCTGATCAGCGCGGGTGAGATATTCGGCGAGGTCGCCGTGCTCGACGGACGAGAACGCACAGCCGATGCAACGGCCAACACGAATTGCGAGATACTGGTCATCGATCGGCGCGAATTCCTGCCGTTCGTGAAGAGCCAACCGGTGCTGGCAATGAAATTCATCGAGCTGCTTTGCGATCGGCTGCGCTGGACCAGCGACCAGGTCGAGCAGGTCATCCTTCAGGATCTTCCTCGCCGCCTTGCCAGTGCACTGCTCGGCCTGACCGACAAGCGCAAGCTGGATGCCGCGAGCCGCACCATTGCCATCACTCAGCAGGAGATCAGCGAAATGGTCGGCATGACGCGGGAGAGCATCAACAAGCAATTGCGTGCGTGGGCCGCGCGGGACTGGGTCCGCCTCGAGCACGGGGCGATCGTTCTTCTGAATCCCGAGCCGCTACGCGGATTGGCAGAGACCGGTCAAGACGAGGACGAGTAGGGGCCGAGAAGCATTTTCCGGCGTCCTGCTGAACCGATGATGGCCGCATCCGGCCAGCGATCGATCGTGATCTTGACCGCATCCTTGGCTGGAACCTGCCGGCTGTGGGGATGGTCTTCGCGATAGGCGAACACGGTACAGAGCAGGATCCGCGAGAAGCCGAGCAGCAGTCCCGGGAATATACCCGCCATGAGCAGCGCGCTGATCGAGAACGCCCCACCGGTCGCGAGCGAGTACAGGACGGCGTTGTGGCTTGGTGGCGCCAGTACAACAGGACGGCCATCGGTTCGGGCCAGAAGGTCGCGCTGTTCAGGACGTAGGCGCGTGAAGACCGCCCAAAGGATGAGGGCTGAGATCAGCACGAGCGCCGTCACGCCCGCGATGACGCAGGCGAGATGCAGCGCATCCATCGCCGGAGATGGAGTCCGGCCATCGTAAGCCTCCCGATCGTCCGAACCGAGCGCGCGGTCTACGCGATGTCCTGAATGCGCTTAATCAGTTCTTGGTGCTTCGGACCGTATTTGTCCCAGACCGGCTTTACGGCCTTCTGGAACGGCGCCTTGTCGGCGATTTCGACGATTTCGGAGCCGGCGGCCCTGGCCTTCTCCATCGCTTCCCGCTCGTAGACCTTCCAGAGTTCGCGCTCCTCCATCTGTGCTTCGCGTGCGAACTTCTTGATCAAGGTCTGGTCGTCGGTCGACAGGTTCGCCCAGGCGCGCTTCGAGAACGCGAGGACTTCTGGAATGACAAGATGCTGGGTGAGCGAATAGTACTTCGCGGCCGTGTAGTGATTGCTGAAGACGTAGCTCGGTAGATTGTTCTCGGCCCCGTCGATCACGCCGGTCTGCAGCGCGCTGAAGACCTGATCGTACCCCATCGCGACGCCGTTGCCGCCGAGCGCGTTCATCATGTCGATGAAGATGGGATTGCCGATCACGCGAATCTTCAGCCCCTTCACGTCCTCCACCGTCCTGATGGGCTTCTTGGTATTGTAGATGCTGCGCGCACCCGAATTCATCCAGCAGAGCGCGACGAGATTTGCGCTGGCATTGGCGCTGACGCGGTCCAGAAGGTCCTGACCGATCGGACCGTCCATCATCTTTTCCGAATGTTCGATGCTCTTGAACAGGAAGGGCATGTTGACGACGTTGACGTCATCGACGATCGGGCCGAGCGCGCCGGTGCTGACCCGCAGCATCTGGATCGCCCCGATCTGGGTCTGCTCGATGGTCTCTTTCTCGCCGCCGAGCTGAGCGGACGGATACATCTGGATCGACAGCCTGCCGCTGGTTGCCGCCGCAAGCTTCTTGCCGAGGTTTTCTGTTGCTGCAACCGTCGGATACCCCGGCGGCTGAACGTCGGATGCCTTGAACACCGCCTTCGATTGCGCAAGGGCGGCCGAGATCGGCGGCAGCGTTGCAACGCCCGCAAAGCCCACGCTCAGTCTGATGAAATCGCGTCTTTTCATGGCGTCTCTCCGCCGAAGTGATCGTGTCGCCGCAAGGTTCGATGCGATCATCTCGCTAGCTTGGTTGATCGAAATACTCTGGATTCTTGGTCTGAATTTCAGAGATGTCGTCGAGCAGGCGTTCCAGATGACTCGCCATGGCAGCCCGGGCACGATCCGGATCGCGCCGTTCGATGGCCTGAAGGATTGGTTCGTGCTCTGCGATCACTTCGGCCATCCGTCCGATCTGCGGCAAGGTCAGGCGGCGATAGCGGTCGACGTGAACCTTGACCTGAACGATCAGCTTCCAGATACCGGGATAGCCGGCGACCTCGGCGATGCCAGCGTGAAACATCTCGTCGGCCTGGTGGAAGGCTTCGCGATCCTTTGCGGCGCAGGCCTCGCGCTGACGTTCGAGGGTCGCATGCAGGTTGAGCAACTGGCTCGATGTTGCATGCTCGGCCGCCATCCGTGCGGTGGTCTCTTCGAGAGACTTTCGGATGATGATGGTCTCGGGGAGTGCTGCGACCGGAATGCGCGAGACGAAGATGCCGGACTGCGGAAAGATCTCGACCAGCCCTTCGTCCGAGAGCTTCAGAATGGCCTCGCGGACCGGTGTCCTGCTGACGCCATAGGCCGTCGCGATCTGCGCTTCCGAAATCGGTTCGCCCGGCAGGCGCACGAGCGACACGAGTTCCGACCTGAGATCGGTGTAGATGCGTGACGCTGCTGTCGCGCCGCGGGGGCGACCATTGCGGCGCATGCGGGCCACCACGGGCCGTGGCGCTGCGGCCAATTTCCTCGGGGGGCGACCGGACATTTTCGTTTCCTCAACTGATATATTAATATATGAAAATCGCTTTGCAATCGAAATTGCCGTCAGCTGAGGGCTCGTGATGGTGCGCTGCGATGTAGACCGTCGCAGGCAGCAAACACGAGCACGCAACAAAGCCTATCGTCTTTTCTTGCCGTCTTCATCTCGCCCCTAACGGCGGATCAGCCGTCGTCGGCGGCGACTTGTCCGCGTCCAGAACCAGATCTGCGGTGATGCAGACACGTACGAATCTTGTTCATGCGAATGCCTCGCGAATGCTCTCGGCGGATGCATTCTTTGATGCTACCAATCGGGCATGAACCAGCAGACCCGCGTCGATATCCGCCATTCCACCTGCCCGCACGATTGTCCGTCCGCCTGCGCGCTCGACGTCGAAGTGCTCGATCGGAAGACGGTCGGTCGCGTTCGCGGCTCGAAACGGCAGACCTATACGGCTGGCGTGGTTTGCGCCAAGGTCGCGAGATATGCCGAGCGGATTCATCATCCTGAAAGGCTGATGCATCCGATGCGTCGCGTCGGTCCGAAAGGATCAGGGCATTTTGCACGCATCTCCTGGGACGAGGCATTGGACGAGATCGCGGAGCGGTTTCTCCAGGCGGAGCGGGATTTTGGCGCTCAGTCGGTATGGCCGTATTATTACGCGGGCACGATGGGTCTCGTGATGCGCGACGGCCTCAATCGTCTCACCCATGTGAAGAAGTATTCGCGATTCTACTCGACGATCTGCGCCAATGTCGCGCGTATCGGCTTTGCCATCGGCACCGGGAAGATCGCCGGCGTCGATCCGCGGGAAATGGCGCTCTCGGACCTGGTCGTGATCTGGGGCACGAACCCGGTGAACACGCAGGTCAATGTCATGACTCATGCCGCGCGCGCCCGAAAAGAGCGGGGCGCCAAGATCGCCGCGATCGATGTCTACGACAATGAGACGATGAAGCAGGCCGACATCAAGATCATCCTGCGCCCGGGCACCGACGGCGCCTTTGCCTGCGGCGTGATGCACGTGCTGTTTCGCGACGGCTTTGCCGACCGCGCCTATATGGAGAAGTACACGGACTGCCCTGCGGAACTCGAAGCGCATCTGCAGACGCGGACGCCGCAATGGGCATCGCAAATCTCTGGCGTTCCCGTGGCCGAGATCGAGGCGTTCGCCCGTCTGGTCGGAGAGACGAAGCGCACCTTCTTCCGGCTGGGTTACGGCTTCACCCGTAGCAGGAACGGTGCCACGCAGATGCATGCGGCATCCTGCATTCCCGCGGTGACGGGCGCCTGGCAGTACGAAGGAGGCGGGGCCTTCTTCAACAACGCCGCGCTTTGGCACTTCGATGAGTCGATCATCGAGGGCCATGACGCCGTGGATCATTCCACCCGCTTCCTCGATCAGTCCCAGATCGGGCGCATCCTGACGGGAGACGCGGTGGCCCTCTGTGGAGGCCCGCCAGTCAAGGCGATGCTGATCCAGAACACCAACCCGATGACGGTGGCGCCCGAGCAGGAGCTGGTTCGCAACGGATTTGCGCGCGAAGACCTTTTCGTCGCCGTCCACGAGCAGTTCATGACCGAGACGGCGCAGATGGCGGACATCGTGCTGCCCGCCACGATGTTCATGGAGCATGACGATCTCTATTACGGCGGCGGCCATCAGCACATCTCGGTCGGACCGAAGCTGATTGATCCACCGGGTGAGTGCCGCTCCAACCACGAGGTGCTGCAAGGCCTGGCGCGGCGGCTGCGGGCTGTGCATCCGGGCTTCGAGATGTCGCCGCGCGAGCTGATCGATGCGACGTTGAAGAAGAGCGGCCATGGCGATATCGCCGGGCTCGAGGCCGATGTCTGGCGTGACCTTCAGCCGGACTTCCGCACGTCGCACTATCTCGACGGCTTCGCGCACAGGGACGGCAAATTCCACTTCAAGGCCGACTGGGCTCATCCGCCATTCGGACGCGTCATGGGAAATCCGGAGCGCATGCCGTCATTGCCCGACCATTGGGCGGCGACCGAAGAGGTCGATCAGCAGCATCCGTTCCGGCTTGCAACCAGTCCCGCACGCTCGTTCCTCAACACCTCCTTCAACGAGACGCCATCGTCGCAGGCGCGGGAAGGGGCCCCCTCCGTCATGATCCATCCGCTGGATGCAGCCCCGCTCGGCATCGTCGACGGCGACATCGTCACGCTCGGCAATGAGCGCGGACAGACCTCGCTTGCGGCCCGGCTGTTCGACGGAGTCCGGCGCGGAGTGTTGATCGCCGAATCGATCCATCCCAATCGCGCCCATGTCGGGGGACGCGGCATCAACGTGCTCACCGCCGCCGACACCGTCGCCCCGATCGGGGGCGCGGCCTTCCACGACAACAAGGTCTGGCTGCGCAAATCGGCAGGCTGACCCACTGGGGCAAGCCGAGTTATCGAAAATCCCTTCTGATTCGAGGGCCCTAATTGCCCCTCACGCCGAGGGGCGGCGCCTCGCAGGATCATTTTACCCTTCTTTGACGTTTTACATTCTCTTCTTGAGCGGCGCTCAAAAGCGCGATATATATTTTGAGCGTTGCTCAAAATATGGAGAAGTCTCATGCAGGTTCTCGACTCTCGCGCTCCCCATTTTTTTTCGACCAATGCGCCGACAGGACTGAACGGTCTCGCGCGGTTCGCGTCTCACCTTTGGACGGCGCGCGTCGAGCGGATCGCAAATGCTTGTGATGTTGCCGGTCTGCTGGCTGCGCGGCGAACGAGGCGGCTGGCGGGACAACGTCTGTTTCGTGCCGCCGGGCGCGAAGGGCACCGGCTGCGCCGTGGCGGCCTGTTCGGCTGCTTCCACTACCTGAGCGAACTGACCTGACCTCGTCTCAAATCCCGATCTGATGCGCAACGAAGCGGTCACCATGTCCTCGCGTCCCACCCCCTCCGTCCCGTTGCCATCGGTCTGGATAAGCCTTTTGCACACGACCTTCGCGCTATTTTCCATCCTGGTCGGCGACCAACAACAGAACGCCTAACCGCATGACCGCGTCTAACGGGATGCATCGCCGGCTCCGCCTCATTTCATCACCAACCTTCAAGACTCTTGCGATCCTTGCGGCCAAGCCGCTGCAGCACATCAGGAATCGATCATGATCAAGCAGTTGATGTCGTCGCGCCGTTTTGCCCCGCTGTTCTGGGCTCAATTCTCCTCGGCGCTGAACGACAACGTCCTGAAGAATGCGCTGGTCATCATGCTGCTCTATGGCGCCGTGGCAACGCATGGCGACGCGCTTGTGACCGTGGCGGGCGCCGTCTTCATCTTTCCGTTCTTCATCCTGTCCGGGCTCGGCGGCGAGCTGGCGGATCGATATGTTAAGGGAATCGTGGCGCGCCGGCTCAAATTCGCGGAGATCTTCGCCGCAACCTTTGCGGCGCTGGGCTTCTTTCTGCATTCGATCCCGCTGCTGTTCGTCGCCCTCGGCATGTTCGGTGTCATTGCCGCGCTGTTCGGTCCCGTGAAATACGCCATGCTGCCGGATCAACTGACGGTCGGTGAGCTCGCAACCGGCAACGCGCTGGTCGAAGGCGCGACCTTCATGGCCATCCTGATCGGCACCATCGCCGGCGGCCAGCTCGTCTCCGGCTCGTCGCACATGGGATGGGTCGCTCTCGCCGTCATCGGCCTCGCGTTGATCTCCTGGGCGTCGGCCTCGCGCATTCCGCACACGTCGCCGTCGGCCCCCGATCTGCGCATCACGGCCAATCCCTGGACCTCGACCTCGCACCTTCTCAAGTCGCTGTACGCCGCGCCGCGGCTGTGGGACGGCATGGTGATCGTGTCCTGGTTCTGGCTGGTCGGCGCCGTCGTGCTGTCGCTGCTGCCGGCGCTGGTCAAGGATGTCGTCGGCGGCACCGAGGGCGTGGTCACTCTGTGCCTCGCCATCTTCGCGATTGGCATTGCCATCGGCTCGCTGTTCGCAGCGCATCTCAGCCACGTCAGGCCGAATCTCGCGCTGGTGCCGATCGGCGCCATCCTCATGGGCGTGCTCGGCCTCGATCTGTCCTGGGCGATCGGGACGACCGAGGCCGCAAAGGGCCTCACGCCGCTCGCCTTCGTCGGCTCTTGGGCGGGCGCGCGCATGCTGATCGATTTCGCCGTTTTCGCCTTTGGCGGCGGCCTGTTCGTGGTTCCGGCGTTCGCCGCCGTGCAGGCCTGGTCGGAGCCGACCGAGCGCGCCCGGGTCATCGCTGCCGGCAATGTGCTGCAGGCCGCCTTCATGGTGGTCGGCTCGCTGGGCGTAGCCGGCCTGCAGGCCGCGGGCGTCTCGATCGCCTGGATCTTCTTCGGTCTGGCTCTGGCCAGCTTCGGCGCCGTCTGGTTCGTGCTCAACAAATGGGGCAGGGAGGGCGTGCGCGATTTCGGCGCGATGCTGTTCCGTGCTCTGTTCCGCACCGAAGTGCGCGGCCTGGAGAACCTGCCGCCAGCCGGCACCCGCATGCTGATCGCGCCGAACCATGTCAGCCTGATCGACGGTCCGCTGCTACACGCGGTGCTTCCGATTGATGCGACCTTCGCCGTGGACACCGGGATCTCCAAGGCCTGGTGGGCGAAGGTCTTCCTGAAGCTGGTGAGCCACATCACGATCGACCCGACCAAGCCGCTCGGTGCTCGCGACCTGATCAAGCTGGTCGCCAGCCAGGAGCCGGTGGTGATCTTCCCCGAGGGCCGCATCACGGTGTCGGGCTCGCTGATGAAGGTCTATGACGGCACCGCAATGATCGCCGACAAGGCCGACGCCATCGTGGTGCCCGTTCGCATCGAGGGCGCGCAGCGCTCGCATCTCAGCTATCTCAAGGATGGCCAGATCAAGCGCTCCTGGTTTCCCAAGGTGACGGTGACGATCCTGCCGCCGGTGAAGCTCACCATCGATGCGGCTCTCAAGGGCAAGACCCGCCGCAATGCGGCCGGCGCGGCGCTGCAGGACGTGATGATCGACGCCATGGTCAAGAACGCCATGCTGGATCGGACGCTGTTCGAGGCGCTCGCCCATGCCCATCGCGACCACGACACCGGCAAGGTGATGATCGAGGATCCGCTCGGCACCAAGCTGACCTATCGCAAGCTGCTGCTCGGCTCGCAGGTGCTCAGCCGCAAGCTCGAGCAGGGCACGATGGTGGGCGAGAACATCGGCCTGTTGCTGCCGAACTCCGCCGGCGTCGCCGTGGTGTTCATGGCGCTGCAGTCGATCGGCCGCGTGCCGGCAATGCTGAATTTCTCCGCCGGCCCGGTGAATGTGCTGGCGGCAATGAAGGCGGCGCAGGTCACGACCGTTCTGACGTCGCGGGCCTTCATCGAGAAGGGCAAGCTCGACAAGCTGATCGCGGCGATCGAAGGACAGGCCCGCCTGGTCTATCTCGAGGACGTCAAGGCCTCCGTCAGCCTGGCCGACAAGATCAAGGGGATGATCGACGGCACCAAGCCGCGCGTCGCCCGCAATGCCGACCATCCGGCGGTGATTCTGTTCACGTCCGGCTCCGAAGGCACCCCGAAGGGCGTCGTCCTGTCCCATCGCAACATTCTCGCGAATGCCGCGCAGGCATTGGCGAGGGTCGATGCCAACGCTAACGATCTTGTGTTTAATGTTTTGCCGGTCTTTCACTCCTTCGGCCTCACTGGCGGCATGATGATGCCCATGTTGGCGGGCATCCCGATCTACATGTACCCGTCGCCGCTGCATTACCGGATCGTGCCCGAACTGATCTACCAGACCGGCGCCACGATCTTGTTCGGCACCGACACCTTCCTGACCGGCTACGCGCGCTCCGCTCATGCCTACGATTTCCGCACCCTGCGGCTGGTCATTGCCGGCGCCGAGCCGGTCAAGGATCGGACACGGCAGATCTACATGGAGCGTTATGGCATCCGCGTTCTCGAAGGCTATGGCGTCACCGAGACCGCGCCGGTGCTGGCGATGAACACGCCGATGGCCAACCGTGTCGGCACCGTCGGCCGCCTGTCGCCGCTGATGGAGTATCGGCTCGACAAGGTGCCGGGCATCGAGGAGGGCGGACGGCTTTCGGTCCGCGGCCCCAACGTCATGCTCGGCTATGTCAGGGCCGAAAATCCCGGCGTGCTCGAGGCACTGCCGGAGGGCTGGCACGACACCGGCGACATCGTCACCATCGACGCGCAGGGCTTCATCACGATCAAGGGCCGCGCCAAGCGCTTTGCCAAGATCGCCGGCGAGATGGTGTCGCTGACGGTGGTCGAGCAGATCGCCGCGGCTTTGTGGCCGCAGGCAGCCTCGGTCGCGGTGTCGATCCCCGACCAGCGCAAGGGCGAGCGCATCGTGCTGATCACGACGCAGAAGGATGCCGAACGCTCCGCGATACAGCGTCAGGCCAAGGCGCAAGGCGCGCCGGAGCTTGCGGTGCCGGCCGTCGTGATGGTGGTCGACAAGATCCCGCTGCTCGGCTCGGGCAAGACCGACTATGTCGGCGCCAAGGCGCTTGCCGAGGCGAGTGCGGCAACCGCTACGACGGAGCGCGAGCCGGAGGAGCGGGAAGTCGCGTGATCGCATCGCTGCGCCGGCGTTCTCAGCACAGTGGCCCCCGCGATGCGGGGGTTGTGCTGCTGCATGGCATCGCCGGCCGGTCATTGATGCTGCGTCCGCTGGAAAAGCGGTTGCAGCGCGCAGGTTTTGCGACGCTGAACCTCGACTATGAGAGCCGCAAGAAGCCGCTCGAGTTTCTTGCTGACGACATCCGCCCGGCGATCGCCGATTTCGCCGCCGGGATCGACGGTCCGGTCCATTTCGTCACCCACTCGATGGGCGGGCTGCTGGCACGGGTCGCGATCGCGAAGCATCGGCCGGCGCGGCTCGGCCGTGTCGTCATGCTGGGAACGCCCAATGGCGGCAGCGAGCTCGCCGACCGGCTGCAGAACGTCGGGCTGTATCGCGCCTATTTCGGGCCGGCAGGCCTGCAACTGGTGACCACGAAAGACGTCACGCTCGCCTCCTTGCCGGCCGCCGACTACGAGATCGGCGTGATCGCCGGCAACCGTTTCCTCGACCCGATCGCCGGGCTGTTCCTGCTGCCATGGCCGAACGACGGCCGCGTCTCGGTCGAGAGCTGCAAGCTCGTCGGGATGACGGACTACACGACCGTCAAGGCCTCGCACGTGGGACTGCTGGTGCATCCGACGTCGTTCCGGCAGACCATCGCGTTCCTGCGTACCGGCCAGTTCGAGCCTGCGCGTCCGCTGCTGCGCGGCGTCATCGATGAGATCGGCCGCCGCGCGGCCTCCTGACGCAAGTTTTCCTTGCTCCTCGCGGCTATCCCGCGACAATCTCGCATCCGACAGCAAGCGACAGGCAAGGCGATGACCGACGACAGCGTGATTCTCGACAAGCGCGGGCAGGCCCTCTGGATCACCATCAATCGTCCGGAGAAGCGCAACGCGCTGAATGGCGACGTCATCGCCGGCATCTCGCGCGGCTATCGCCAGGCGCATGACGATCCCGGGGTGCGCGTGATCGTGCTGACGGGGGCGGGCGACAAGGCGTTCTGCGCGGGCGCCGACCTGCAGAACTCCGGCGCGGCGTTCGCGATGGATTTCTCCCGTCCCAATGTCGACTATGCCGATCTGCTCAGGCTGTCGCAGAATGCCACCAAGCCGGCGATCGCGCGGGTCGGCGGCGTCTGCATGGCCGGCGGCATGGGCCTGCTGTGCATGACCGACATGGCGGTCGCGGCCGACCACGTCCTCTTCGGCCTTCCGGAGGTGAAGGTCGGCGTGTTCCCGATGCAGGTCCTGAGCCTCTTGCAGAGCATCGCGCCGCCGCGTCTCGTCAACGAATGGGCGCTCACGGGCGAGCCGTTCGACGCCAAGGTCGCGCAGGCCGCCGGGCTGCTCAACCACGTCGTTCCCGCCGCCGAGCTCGACGGCAAGATCGACTGGCTGATCGGCCGTCTCGTCGACAAGTCGCCGACAGCCATCCGCCGCGGCAAATACGCCATGCGCGCCATCGCCTCGATGTCGTTCGACGAGTCCATCGCCTATCTCGAAAGCCAGATTGCGCTGCTCGCGATGACCGAAGACGCCAAGGAAGGCCTGAAGGCATTTGCCGAGAAGCGCAAGCCGGTGTGGCCGGGGAAATGATTTCGCTCGTATGATGAGGTCGTCATTCCGGGGCGCGCGTAGGGCGAGCCCGGAATCCATACTCCCGATGGCGGTTATGGATTCCGTGCCCACGCGTTGCAGGCGCGGTCCGGAATAACGCTGGTGGAGACGTGCGCGTGTTCTCAACATCGTCGCCATCGTCAAGCAACAGAATATATTCGTCAGCAATCTCGCGGCGCCGTGCGCCCGAGTCCCGTTCTGGTCTCAGCACTCAGAGATGAAGAGGGCGCAGGGCAGGTGAATCGGCTTATACGTGATCTCTCTGGTGCCCCGGGCTTTCTGGTCACCGTCACGTGCGTGCGGCCTGCCGTCTTTGAGGAGCACTTGTTCCTCGGCTAGCGTGCAACTCTACGCCCGCGACGGGGACCCCAGTCCCGGCGCTCGTTTCTGCACAGGCCAAGCGCTCTGAGCGGCATCCATCGGATCATGGGTGACGAGATCAAGGATCTCGTTGTTGGCGAAGCCGATCGCCATGGGGCGCACCACGTCTGCCACCACGCCCAGATCGTAGAATTCGGTTACCGCCCCGTCGATCCGAAACCAGTTTTCGCAGACACCGGTATCGAGATTGATCAATTGAATTCCGCACCACGGTTCGGAATCGGTTTCGGCTAACCGGCGATCCAGTGCGAGACCCTCGAACCGCTCATAGCGAGGTTTCGACAAGCCAACGAAGGCATGGTTGCCGAAAAACGCGAGCCCGCGCACGAAGCCGGGACAGAAGGCCAAAACCTGGAACGTCGCGCCGGCTGCTGAATGCGCGATCCACCCGATCTCCCCTGTGCCCGAGTTAAGCACCCACAATCTCCCGCGATAGAGTCGGGGGGAATGAGGCATCGAGAGACCGCCGATCACTATCTCGTTGGAGTGCACGTCGACGACGATGCCGCCGTCGGAGCGACGGTCGCGCCAGCCATCGACGGTATCCGATTTGCTGATCGCGGTAACGTAGCGAGGGGTGCCGTCTTCGATGGCAAGTCCGTTCAGGTGACATCGGTCCTCCTTGACGATCTTCGAAATGAATGAAGGCTTCCACAGCGGCGTGAAGCTGTGCCGTTCCGATATTGAAGCAAGACAATTGTAAAGCGTGTTGACGAAGACGATGCGGCCATCGCTCAGCACCCCGACGTCGTGAACATCGAGCTCGCCGGTGGTGAATATCTGGCGCGGGACATAACAGGCATCGTGCAGATCGTTGATCCGCTGGCCGGGCGCAAGCACGTTCCTGAATTTCAGGATTTGGAACATCGTGGCGAGCAGGATCGTGTCTCTGTCCACGACGCAGAGTCCCATAGCCTTGTGAAAGAGGCGCTCGTGGACCAAGAGCCCGCCATCGACGTTCTGACCGAGGAAATAGAGTTTGCCGGATTGATAGGACGAACCCACGATGGCGATGCGCTGAGAACCAAGAAACTCGGGCAGTCCGGGGGACATGGAGTACCGAAGCGCCTCCCCGCCGGCTTGGCCGACCTGTTCCGCGGGAAGGCGCAGGCCAGTTTGATCGGCGGGCAAAATCTCGTTTGATTCGAATGTCGGCACATCGTCACGACAGCACATGGATGCTTCCCCAAACGGCGGTGGACCCGACAAGAGGCCGCGCCTCTTCAGCGCGGCCCAGGAGAGCGCCTCGAAAGACGGGATCGACCTACGACTTTGTGATCGAAGTGCGGCATCTCCTGGTTGTCGAGTGATTTTTGACATATAAAGGTTGAATTTCCCAGCCCAAGGAGGGGGCGCTTGTCCGACAGGTCTCTATGCCGGCAGCTGGTGCTGTCGTCTTCGATGCTGGTGGGTGCTGTTTCCGGCTATAGCCGCCGGGCCTACTCTGCTTGCGCCAATGTGGGCGGTTCCAATTGGGAATGCTCGGGGGCCAGCACCGCCCAGACGATTTCGGGCGCCAACGCGCACGTGACTGCGCTATCAGGATTCCGTATTACGACCGTTTCCGCGAATGCCCTCACGATCACCGGCGCTGGCGACCTTTCATACACCGATACGAACTCCTCTCCGTTTACCGCGAGCGCCGGTAACGGACTCAATATGACGACAACGGCCAGCGTTCCGGGCAGCATCACGGTCAATACCAACGGCGACATCACCGCCCTCAACTACGGCATTCGGGGCCGCAACCAGGGCACCGGCGCGCTCAATATCACGACCAATGGCGACGTCGTCAGCACGGGCACAACCGCGGTATCGCGGGGAATCGTGGCGATCAATTTCGGCACTGATCTGACCGTGACAACCGGCGCGGGCTCCAACGTTAGTGGCGCGCGCTATGGAATTCTGAGCCGCAACTACGGCACTGGATCGACGACCGTAACCGTCAATGGTGACGTCACGGCCGCCGGCACGACCGGCAGCGATGTCGCCCTTCTCGCGAGAGGGAACGCGGATGTCACGGTGACCACGACCGCCGGAACCGCCGTGAGCGGCCAGGAGAGTGGCATATTTGCGCGGAGCGATGGCAATGGCGCCGTAGAGATTACCGTCGCTGGCGACGTCACAGGAACCAATACGACGGGCATATATGCCAGAAGCGGAACGAGCGGATCGATTGCGATTGCGATCGGTGCCGGAAGCCACGTGACCTCGAATGGTACGGGGGCGGCTGGTTTCGCCATTGATACATCGAGCCTCGTCGTAAGCCCCACGACTCTCACTGTGGCCGGCACGCTAAACGGCGGTGCAGGCGGCGCGGTGCGATTTCATGGTTCGGCGAACCGGCTTGAGCTTCATCCAACCGCTGTGATCAACGGCAACGTCTTCGGCGGCGGCAGCGACACCCTTGCACTAGGCGGCACTGGTACAGCGAGCTTCAACGTCGCAACTGTCGGTGCAGGCCTGCAATACCAGGGCTTCGGGACGTTTCTCAAGGAAGGCAGCAGCCACTGGACGCTTACGGGCACCACTCCGCTCATCTCCAGCTTTGCCGTGAATGGCGGCCTGCTCGAGGTCGACGGAAGCATGCCAAACACCTCGATCACGGTGAACAGTGGCGCACTGCAACTCGGGAATGGCGGCAGCGGCGGTTCGATTGGCGGCAACGTCAACGACAATGGCATCTTCGCGATCAATCGTTCCGACAGCTACACGTTCGGTGGCATCATTTCCGGCACCGGGACATTCCAACAGCTTGGCTCCGGCACGACCATCTTCTCTGGCGCGAACACTTATACCGGCGGCACCACCGTCAGCGCCGGCACGCTGCAACTCGGGAATGGCGGCACCAGCGGCTCGATCGTCGGCGACGTGATCAACAATGGAATCTTGGCCTTCAATCATTCCGACAATTACACCTTCGGTGGAACGATCTCGGGCTCTGGTACCCTCGAGCAGAACGGCAGTGGCACGCTCGTCCTGAGCGGGGACAGCAGCTATACCGGCCCGACGTTCGTCAACGGCGGGATACTGGACGTCACGGGGACGCTTGCATCGACCGTGTTCGTCAACTCCGGGGCCCGGCTCACGGGCAATGGCACGATCGGGGGGCTCGGTGTTGCGAGCAGCGGAGTCGTTGCGCCAGGCAATTCGATCGGGACGCTTAATGTCTCCGGCGACCTATCCTTCGCCCCTGGCTCCGCCTACGAAGTCGAGACCAACACGACCGGGGCCGCAGACCGGATCGTGGCGACCGGCACGGCGAGACTCAATGGCAATGTTGTTGTCCTGCCGCAAAGCGGTGCCTATGGCTTCCGTACGACCTACAATATTCTCAATGCCACCGATGGCGTCATTGGTGCCTTCTCTGGGGTGAGCAGCAACTCTGCGTTCCTGTTTCCCAGCCTGACTTATGATGCCCACAACGTGTTCCTCTCGCTGACCCAGTCGACCTTCTTTCCGAGCGTCGCGCGAACGGCAAACCAGCTGGCCGTAGCCACCGCTCTCCAGCAAAGCTCGCCGGACAGCCGGCTTTTCGGTAGCGTGATCTTCCAGACGGCGGCCGGCGCGCAGCAGGCGTTCGACGCGCTATCGGGCGAACTTCATGCCAGCGCACGCACGTCCATCGTTGAAGACGGTCATTACGCCCGGGACGCCATCCTCGGTCGCTTGCGTCAAACGTCGTTTGAGGACCGTTTTGGGGCCTTTGCGAGTTTTGGCTCCGAAGGTCCGGCCGTGATCTACGGTGATGCCGATCGATCCTCGCCGAAGCACCTGGCCTATGCCGATACGGGCAGGCACATTTTCCGCGCTGGCAGCATTCCTTTGTCGGCCAACGCATCCACATCGCGGAATATTGCCTGGTGGGCTCAGGGAGTGGGGGCTTGGGGCACGGTTCATGGTGACGGGAGTGCTGCTGGTATGAGCAGACTCCTGAGCGGCTTCTTCAGCGGAGTAGACGGGCGGCTGGGCGACAACTGGCGGGCAGGCGTCGCACTCGGCTACACCAATTCGAGGATGAGCATCGATGCCCGTGCGAGCTCGGCCGATATCGATAGCGCATTTTTCGGCGTCTATACAGGATTGGGCGTGGGTGCCTGGAACGTCCGCTCGGGAGCCCTTCTGAGTGTCATCACGATTGGGAGCGCTCGCTCGATCAGCTATCCTGGTTTTCTCGAACGGGCGACCGGGCGTTATGGCGCGTTCAGCTCACAATTGTTTGGTGAGATTGGGTATGAGCTGAACCTCGCAAATGCTGTTGTGGAGCCATTCACAGGTTGGTCCTGGATCCATCTCCATACCAACGGCTTCGATGAGGTCGGTGACGTTGCCGCACTTTCCGCCGCAGCGCGCGAGGAGGACGTGGGGTATACCGCGATCGGGGCGCGCGCGTCGGCGGTGATTGCATTGTCGGGCGGAATGGCGCTCAAACCTTCAGCATCGCTCGCTTGGCAACACGGGTTCGGCCAGCTTAGTCCGGAAGACTACCTGCTTTTCAGAAGCACGGGCGCTCGATTCGACATCGCCGGAGTGCCGCTCGCCCGGGATGCCGCCCTGGTGCAGACCGCACTGGATCTGCGCACAAGCGCGAATACCGTCATAGGATTGTCCTATCGCGGCAATCTTTCGACGAGCACCCAGGATCACTCGGTCGAGGGGCACATCAAAATTCAATTCTAGCTCTATCCGGAAAAAGATATCCGGAGCGGATGCCCGAGGCGATTCAGCAGCTCATCGAGACGTGCCTACGATTGGTCCGCGACTGCGCAGCACACTTTCGCGTGTTGCCCGGTCCTGTCCTTTCCGCAGATGAACAATGAGCTTGGATGATCTTCGTTTGCGACTGAAACCTTACAGCAGGATTGGCTACGTAGGTTGCTCCGAGCGTCGCACGGCGTCATGATTGATGGATGCTGCGGCATTCGGATTGAGAAGAACATGACGCGATCGGCAGGACATCCCAACGCTGACGGCCTGCACATCCGTTCGATGCGTCCAGACGAGATTTCGCTGGCGGTCGGCTGGGCGGCGGCCGAGGGCTGGAACCCCGGCCTGTCGGATGCGGCCTGCTTCGCCGTGGTCGATGCGGGCGGCTTTCTGATTGCCGAGCGTGAGGGCGTGCCGATCGCAACCGTGTCCTGCGTGAACTACGACGACCGCTTCGCCTTTCTCGGCTTCTACATCGTCCGACCCGACTTCCGCGGGCACGGTCACGGGCTACGGCTCTGGCAGGCGGCGATGGCGCATGCCGGGGCGCGCGTGGTCGGCCTCGACGGCGTGGTCGCGCAGCAGGACAACTACCGGAGATCCGGCTTCAGCTATGCCTACGCCAATGTGCGTTACGGCGGCAGGCTTGCGATGCCACTGCCGGCGGCGGTTCATTCTGACATCGTCGCCCTGGCAGGCGTACCGCTCGCCGAGATCGAAGCCGCCGACGCGACGGTGTTTCCGGCGCCCCGGCGAGCGTTCCTGCAGGCGTGGATCGAGGCGCCTGGACATGCCGGGCGTGCGCTGATCCGCGATGATACGCTAGCCGCCTGGGGTGTGATCCGTCCGTGCCGCATCGGCTACAAGATCGGTCCGCTGGTTGCCGAGAGGCGCGATGATGCCGAGGCCGTAATCGCGGCTCTGTTGAGCACGGCCGGCGAAGCCGAGGTGTTCCTCGACGGGCCCGCGATCAATTCCGCGGCGGTGGCGCTCGCAGACGGCCTCGGCCTCGTGCCGGTGTTCGAGACCGCGCGGATGTACACCGGGCCGATCCCGCCGCTGCGGATCGAGCGGGTGTTCGGAGTCACCACCTTCGAGCTCGGTTAGCCCAGCGGCCGCGCGAAGCTCAATTCATGACCATCGGGATCGGTGAGGTGGAAATAGCGCTCACCCCACTCGGCGTCGCGCGGCTCGGTCGAGGGCGTGAAGCCGGCGCCGAGCGCCTTCGCGTAGACGGCGTCGACGTCGGTGACATGGAAGATGATGCGGCCCCACCAGCTCCATTGCTTGTCCTTGGGCATGGCGATCAGGTTGAGAAAGCCGGAGCCGACCCTGAAACTCGTGAACGGTGTGTGGGCGCCGCCATGAGCAACGTCGTCAAAGCCGAGCGCGCGATAGAAAGTGACGGCGCGCGCCATGTCGTGGGTGGCGATAGTAATCGCGCTGATGCTCTCGATGGTCATGGAGGCGCCCCGAGCCCGAGTGGAAGCCGCGTTGCAGAGAAGCGCATCTTGCCGGTGTCGCGCAAGGGCAGCGTCGCGGCTCATCGCCAGCGCCGCCGGCTCATTGCCGCTCCCAACGCAATAAAGACCGCGGCGCCGAGCGCGACCGTCATCGCGCGCGCGACATCACCGGGCACCAGCAGGGTCTGCTGGGCCGCGCCGCGGCTGAACGAACCGCGGGTGCGGTGCAGGCGCGTCACCGGGTGATCGAGATTGTCGGTGCGGTCGGGCACCAGCGGCACATCGGTCTGTTGCCCGGCGATCGCCTTGGCTGCGAGGTAGCGGTCGAGCAAAGCCGGCGCGACGGCGTTACCGAGGATCGTGAGCAGTGTCGGCCAGCCGATCCAATATTCGCGGAAGCCGCCGTCGGCAACGCGATAGACGGCGTCCGCGATCACCTCGGGCTCCACCGGCCGGCCCATCGGGCGTGGCGTATGCGCAAGGTGCGCGCGGGCCCAGTCGAATTGCGGTGTGTTCACCGCGGGCAGATCGACGATGCTGAGCGTGATGCCCGAGCGCTCGTGCATCAGCTCGGCACGCAGCGAGTCGGTGAAGCCCCGGATCGCATGTTTGGCGCCGCAATAGGCCGCCTGCAGCGGAATGCCGCGATAGGCGAGCGCCGAGCCGATCTGGATGATGCGGCCTTCGCTGCGCCGGCGCATCGAGCGCAGCGCCGCCATCGTGCCGTGCACGAAGCCGAGATAGGTGACCTCGGTGACGCGGCGGAATTCTTCCGGCGTGATGTCCGCTACGGTCGAGAACACCGTCTCCATGGCGTCATTGATCCAGATGTCGACCGGACCCAGGCGCTGCTCGAGCCGCTCGGCCGCGTCGAACAGGGCCTGCGCATCGGCGACATCGACGGCCTCGTATTCGGCATGGGCAAACCGCGCCTGCAGCTCGCGCTGGACGTCGCGCAGCGCTTCCTCGTCGCGCGCGATCAGGCCGATGCGATCGCCGGCCTCGCCGAAACGCTTCGCGATGGCACGGCCGACGCCTGCGGAGGCGCCAGTGATGATGATGGTGCGAGTTCGTCTGCGAGGCATGTCCGGTTTCTCCACGCGCCCCTTGGTACAAACGTGCGGCGGCCGGCAATGTTTCGGGCCGGTCAAGCCGGCCGAATGAATTCTCCGTCAGCTTTTGACAGAGCCGGGGAGTTCGACGCGCGATCCACCGAGCTCCGAGAGGGCAGGCCAGCCCCCTCGAGACCGTGGAACGGAAGAACTCCCGGAGAGCTGCTGGTGCGACCGAGCTCAGCCCGCATTGGCCTTGAGGCCGGCGGCTTCGATGCCGGCGACCGCGCAGATCTCGTCATTATCGGAGGTATCGCCGGAGACGCCGACGGCGCCGACGAGCGTGGTGCCGTCCATGATCAGCACGCCGCCGGGCACCGGGACCATGCGGCCCTGGGCCAGCGTGTTCACGGCGTCGATGAAATAGGCCTGCTCCTGCGCGCGCTGGAACAGGGCGCGGGAGCCGAGGCCGAGCGCGAGCGCCCCATAAGCCTTGCCGTGCGCGACCTCGGCCCGCATCAGGCTGGTGCCGTCCTGTGCGGCGGCGGCCTTCAGGCAGCCGCGCGCGTCGAGCACCATCACGGCGAGCGGCTTGAGCTTCTTTTCGAGGCCTTTGGCGAGGGTGGCATCGAGGATCTTGCGGGCGGTGTCGAGCGTGAGATCGGCCATGTCTGTTAGTCCCTGTGTCATTAACTCAAACGAAGCTGCGTAGGGTGGCAAAGCGGAGCGTGCCACCATCTGGCGAAGCGGAAGGTCTGTGGTGGGCACGCTTCGCTTTGCCCACTTACGAACTACGTTGATGCGCGCCCTCGCTCCAGGCTCATCGCCAGGAGTTGCGCGGCGTGCACGGCGCTTCGATCGGCGCCGTCCTGGATCTGGTGACGGCAGGAGGTGCCGTCGGCGACGATGAAGGTCGTGCCGTCAGCCTTGCGCACGGCTGGTAGCAGCGACGCTTCCGCCATTTGCAGCGAGACCTCGTAGGTCTCCGCGCCGTAGCCGAAGGCGCCGGCCATGCCGCAGCAGGAGGATTCGATGGTCTCGATCTCGAGCTCCGGAATGAGCCGCAGCACCTGCTCGACCGGCTTGAAGGCGGCGAAGGACTTTTGGTGGCAATGGCCGTGCAGCAGCGCCTTGCCGGGCAGGGGGGCGAGCGGCAGCGCGAGCCGGCCGCTCTCGGCCTCGCGCGCCAGAAACTCCTCCAGCAGCAGCGCATGTGCGCTGATCGTTTTCGCGGTCGCGTCGTTGCGCAGCGACAGCAGCTCGTCGCGGAGCGTCAGCAGGCAGCTCGGTTCCAGGCCGATGATCGGCACGCCGCGCGATGCGAACGGCGCGTAGGTTTCGACCAGGCGCTGCAGCTCGGACTTGGCTTCGCCGACGAGGCCGGCGGAGAGAAAAGTGCGGCCGCAGCACAGCGGGCGGCCACCATCCGTCGGCTTCGGCACATGCACGCGATAGCCGCCGGCGATCAGCACGCGCAGCGCGGCGTCGAGGTTTTCGCGCTCGTAGACGCGGTTGAAGGTGTCGCCGAACAGCACGACCTCGCGGCCATCAGCCGGACCGAACGCGTCGGCGTCGACACGGAAGGTGTCGCTGCGGAACGCCGGCAGCTTGCGCCTGGCGCTGATGCCCGCGACGCGCTCCATCAGTGCGCGCAGGGGCGCGACGTGATTGCGCAGGTTCACGAGCGGCGCGAAGCGGGCAGCCATATCGGCATAGCGCGGCAGATAGGCGACGAGCCGGTCGCGCAAGGTGAGGCCATGCGTGGTCGCGCGGGCCGCCAGCACCTCGATCTTCATCTTGGCCATGTCGACGCCGGTCGGGCACTCGCGGCGGCAGGCCTTGCAGGACACGCAGAGCTTCAGCGTCTCCATCATCTCGTCGGACGACAGCGCGCCGGGACCGAGCTGGCCGGAAATCGCGAGTCGCAAGGTGTTGGCGCGGCCGCGCGTGACATCCTTCTCGTCGCGGGTGGCGCGGTAGGACGGGCACATCACGCCGCCGTCGAGCTTGCGGCAGGCGCCGTTGTTGTTGCACATCTCGACCGCGCCCTGGAAACCGCCGGCGGCGCCGGGATAGGCCGACCAGTCGAGTACTGTCTTGATGTCGTCGACGCGGTAGTCCGGCGGATAGCGGAACAGCGAGCGGTCGTCGATCCTGGGCGGATCGACGATGCGGCCGGGATTGAGCACGTTCGCCGGGTCGAAGCGCCGCTTCACTTCCTTGAAGTCGGCGACGATGCGGCTGCCGAACATCTGCTCATGGAATTCCGAGCGCACGATGCCGTCGCCATGCTCGCCGGAATGCGAGCCCTTGTACTCGCGCACCATGGCGAACGTTTCCTCGGCGATCGCGCGCATCGCCTTCACGTCCTTCTCGAGCTTCAGGTTCAGCACCGGACGGACATGCAGGCAGCCTTCGGAGGCATGCGCATACATCGTGCCGCGCGTGCCGTGCCTGGCGAAGACCTCGTTGAGGCGCGCGGTGTAGTCGGCGAGATGCGGCAGCGGCACCGCGCAGTCCTCGACGAACGACACCGGCTTGCCGGCCTCCTTCATCGACATCATCACGTTGAGGCCGGCGGCGCGGAAGTCGGCGACGGCGGTCTGCAGCGCGGGCTCGGTGATCTCGACCACGCCACCCCATTTGCTTATCTCGTTGCTCCAGGAGAAGCCGAGGTCGCCCATCAGCTCGGAGAGCTGTTTGAGCTTGGCGAGATTCTCGTCCTTGGTCTCCTCGGCGAACTCCATCACCAGGATCGCGTCGGGATCGCCCCGCACGGCGGCCGCGATCACCGGCTGGAACATCGCGATGTCGCGGCCCAGCCCGATCATGGTGCGGTCGACCAGCTCGACGGCGATCGGCTTCAACTTCACCAGATGCTGGGCCGCATCCATCGCCTGATAGAAGCTCCCGAAATGGCAGACTCCGAGCACTTTGGTGCGGATCAGCGGCCACAGCTTGAGCTCGATCCGGGTGGAGAACGCGAGCGTGCCTTCCGAGCCGACCAGCAGGTGGGCCATGTTGTTGGCGGCGTTGCGCGGCGTCAGCGCGTCGAGATTGTAGCCGCCGACGCGGCGCTGCACCTTGGGAAACTTGTCGGCGATCTCGGCCGCCTCGCGCTCTCCCAGCGCCAGCATGTCGCGGAACAGCGCGCGGGCGCCGTCGGGCGCGCTGACGTCACCAAGGTCGCGCGGCACCTCGCCGAAACGCGCCAGCGTGCCGTCGGCCAGCGCGGCGTCGATCGCGATGGTGTTGTCGCGCATGGTGCCGTAGCGCAGCGAGCGGCCGCCGCAGGAATTGTTGCCGGCCATGCCGCCGATCGTGGCGCGCGACGCCGTGGAGACGTCGACCGGAAACCACAGGCCGTGCTTCCTGAGCTGGCGGTTGAGATCGTCGAGCACGATGCCCGGCTCGACCACGCAGGTCCGGGCCTCGACATCGAGCGAGACGATGCGGTTCAGGTGCTTGGAAAAATCGACGACGATCCCCTCGTTGACGGTCTGGCCGCATTGCGAGGTGCCGCCGCCGCGGGGCGTGACGATGCGGCCGTCGTCGCGGGCGATGGCGAGCGCAAGCAGCGCCTCGTCCATCGTGCGCGGCACGACCACGCCCGCCGGGATGACCTGGTAGAACGAGGCGTCGGTGGCGTAGCGGCCGCGGTTGAAGCGGTCGAAGAAGACGTTGCCCGTGATCTCGGCGCGGAGCTTCTGTTCGAGCCTGGACGGACCGGCTTTGGCGTTCGGCATGGTGATCCCTGGTCGGGCCCGGCTGTCGTCCGGCGGGCGCTGTTCCGCCCGGTGTCATTCATTTCCGCAAATGCGTCAATCTGATTGCATGCAAATTTGCGCAATCCCGGGCGTTATTCGACCTTGTCCGGCTTGGCTCCCGCCAGCGGCGGCTGGCCCTCTGCGAAGTAGGCGATCGCAGCCGCGCCCTTGTTGCGCAGATGCTGGAACAGGATGTCCGACAGCTCGCTTCCGGCGCGGCGGCGCAGCGCATCGAGGATCAGCTCATGCTCGCGCATGGCCTCGCTCCAGCGCTCGCGCTTGCGGGCGAAATTGGCGGAGAAGCGCACCCGGCGGATGCGGCCCGCCAAGCTCTCATAGGTCGCATGAAGGGTGGCATTGGCGGCGGCGTCGACGATCGCGCGGTGGATCAACTGGTTCATGCGGAAATAGCCCTGCATGTCCTGCCGCATGTAGAACCCGTACATATCGTGATGAAATTGCTCGATTTCCGCGATCGCTTCATCCGAAATCTTCTCGCAGGCGAGGCGCCCGGCGAGGCCTTCCAGGCCTCCCATCAGGTCGAACAATTCATGGATGTCGGCGGCGCTGAGAGGGCGCACCCGGGCGCCGCGATTGGGCAGTAGCTCGACCAGCCCTTCGGCTGCGAGCACCTTCAGCGCTTCGCGCAAGGGCGTGCGGGATACCCCCAGCATTTCGCAAAGCTGGCGCTCGGACAGGCGTCCACCGTCGGCGACGTGGCCCTCGACGATGTAGTCGCGCAGCCGTGCCAGGATCTCGTCATGCAGCGAGGTCTCGTCCCGCGCGGGCACGGATCGACCGCTTGGCCCAGCCAAGGGTGGCGTCTCGATATCGGGAATCGTGGAATTCATCTTACCCATTGTAGCGGTAGTTACAGATGTGGTCGACCTCATCCGTGAATGCGTTTAAGCTCTTGCACGTCAAGAAATTGAATGCAATCATGGGTGCCAGAATGCCGTCGTCTCCCTGGAGTTCTGCCGTGACCCGTCCCCAAGGCCGTCATTTCCTGCATATTCCGGGCCCAAGTCCGGTGCCCGAGCGGGTGCTGCGGGCCATGGACATGCCGGTGATCGATCACCGCAGCGCCGAGTTCGCCGAGCTGGGGAGGGCCGTGCTCAGCGGCTCGCAGACGATCTTCAAGACCACGAGCCCGGTGGTCATCTATCCGTCCTCGGGCACCGGCGCCTGGGAGGCCGCCATCGTCAACACTTTGTCGCCGGGCGACAGGGTGCTGATGGTCGAGACCGGCCATTTCGCCACGCTGTGGCGGCAGATGGCGGCGCGGTGGGGCATCGAGGTCGACTTCATTCCCGGCGACTGGCGCCGTGGCGTCGATCCCGCCGTCATCGAGGAGAAGCTGGTCGCCGATGCCGCCCATCGGCTCAAGGCGGTGATGGTCGTGCACAACGAGACCTCGACCGGCGCGACCAGCCGGGTCGGCGAGGTGCGCGCCGCCATGGACCGCGCCAAACATCCGGCGCTGCTGATGGTCGACACCATCTCTGGTCTCGCCTCGGCCGACTTCCGCTTCGACGAGTGGAAGGTTGATGTCGCCGTATCCTGCTCGCAGAAGGGTTTCATGCTGCCGCCGGGGCTCGGCTTCAACGCCATCTCGGACCAGGCGCGCCTTGTTGCCAAGGGCAACAAGATGCCGCGCTCGTTCTGGGACTGGGAGGACATGCTGAAGCTGAACGCGAATGGCTTCTTCCCCTATACCCCGGCGACGAACCTGCTCTATGGCCTGCGCGAAGCGATTGCCGTGCTGCTCGAGGAGGGGCTCGATCAGGTGTTCGCGCGCCACCAGCGCCTTGCGGCCGCGACCCGCGCCGCGGTCGAGCATTGGGGCCTCGAGGTGCTGTGCCAGGAGCCAAAGGATTTTTCGCCGGTGCTGACCGCCGTGCTCATGCCGCCGGGCCATGACGCCGATCAGTTCCGCCAGGTCGTGCTCGATAAGTACAACATGTCGCTCGGCTCGGGCCTGTCCAAGGTCGCGGGCAAGGTGTTCCGCATCGGCCATCTCGGCGAGTGCAACGCGCTGACCTTGATTGCTGCGCTGAGCGGTGTCGAGATGGGGCTGCGCGCGGCCGGCGTGCCGCATCGCGCCGGCGGTGTCGATGCCGCGATGGCCCTGCTCGACGAGCCATCGCAGGGCAATGCGCCGAGTCATCTTGCGGCGGTGACATGAGGCCAAATCGCGTGCCGCAAGCCGGGGTGCCCCGCTATGCCGCACTGCACAGAAGAAGGGGATTTGTGTGCATCTGAGGGATGTCAGCCCGGAGCGATCGGTGCTTGCGTCTTCTTTATTGACGCCAGCGGTCTGGCGGGAGAAAAGCGCGGCGAGCGCGTGGCATGCCACGTCCGCGCACCAACCAAATGACCGGGGATGGACGCCAATGACTGTGCACACGGGACGGCATTTTCTTCAGATTCCGGGGCCGACCAACGTACCCGACCGCGTGCTGCGCGCGATGGACATGCCGACCTTGGACCATCGCGGTCCTGAGTTCGCCGAGCTCGGCTTCGCGGTGCTGGCGGCCAGCCAGCGCATCTTCCGCACCAAGCAGCCGGTGATCATCTATCCGTCGTCGGGAACCGGCGCGTGGGAAGCCGCGATCGTCAACACGCTCGCGCCCGGCGACAAGGTGCTGATGGTTGAGACCGGCCAGTTCGCTGTGCTGTGGCGGGGCATCGCCGACAAGTTCAAGCTCGACGTCGACTTCATCCCCGGCGACTGGCGTCATGGCGCCGACATCGCGGCGATCGAGCAGCGTCTGGTCGACGACAAGGCGCACAAGATCAAGGCCGTTTGCGTCGTGCACAATGAGACCTCGACCGGCTGCCTGACGCCGCCGCTCGAGGTGCGCAAGGCCCTCGACCGGTCCGGCCACCCGGCGCTCCTGATGGTCGACACCATCTCCGGCCTCGGCTCGATGGAGTATGAGCACGACGCGTGGGGCATCGACGTCTCCGTCGCGGGCTCGCAGAAGGGCCTGATGCTGCCGCCGGGCCTCGGCTTCAACGCCGTCTCGGAGAAGGCGCTCGCCGCCGCCAAGGCCAATCCCGGCATGCGCTCCTACTGGGACTGGCAGGAGATCATCACCTTCAACAAGCTCGGCACCTTTCCCTATACGCCGGCCTGCAATCTGCTGATGGGCCTCAACGAGGCGCTGAAGATGCTGGAGGAGGAGGGCCACGAGAATGTGTTCGCCCGCCACCGCCGCCACAGCCTTGCGACGCGCGCCGCTGTGAAGGCGTGGGGCCTCGACACGCAATGCGCCGATCCGCAGGCGCATTCGCCGGCGCTAACCGGCGTCGTCATGCCCGACGCCCATGATGCCGATCAGTTCCGCAAGACGGTGCTGGAAAACTTCGACATGTCGCTCGGCACCGGCCTCAACAAGATCAAGGGCAAGGTCTTCCGCATCGGCCATATCGGTCATTTCAACGACCTGATGCTGATGGGCACGCTCTCCGGCGTCGAGATGGGCCTGGCGCTCGCCAACGTGCCGCATCGTGCCGGGGGCGTGCTTGCGGCGATGGATGTTCTCAAGGCGCGCGAGGCCGCGCCGATTCCGAAGGTGGCCTGATGACCGCGCCTGTGACCGGCTCCGACGATCTCATCTATGCCGTCGACGACGGCATCGCCAAGATCACCTTCAACCGGCCGCAGGCGCGCAACGCGATGACGTTCGCGATGTACGACCAGATGGCCTCGATCTGCGAGGCCATCAATGGCGATCGGTCGATCAAGGCGCTGATCCTGACCGGGGCCGGCGACAAGGCCTTCGCTTCGGGCACCGACATTTCACAGTTCCGCGCCTTCAAGACCGCGCAGGATGCGCTCGACTATGAGGCGCGGATCGACCGCGTGCTCGGCACGCTGGAACTGTGCCGTGTGCCGGTGATTGCGGCGATCGCGGGCGCCTGCACCGGCGGCGGCGCCGGCATCGCCGCCTGCTGCGACATCCGTATCGGCACAGAGACCACGCGCATCGGTTTTCCGATCGCGCGTACGCTCGGCAACTGCCTGTCGATGTCGAACATTTCGCGCGTGGTCTCGCTGATTGGGCCTGCGCGCACCAAGGATCTCATCTTCAGGGCGCGGCTGGTCGAGGCGCCCGAGGCGCTGGCGCTCGGTCTGCTCAACGAGATCGTGCCCGACGTCGAGACGCTGCAGACACGCGCGCTGGAGACCGCGAAGCTCATCGCCTCGCACGCGCCGATCACCCTCGAGGTGACCAAGGAGGCGGTGCGCCGCATCCGCCGGACCCTGTCGCGGGACGAGGGCGAGGATTTGATCCTGCGCGCCTATATGAGTGAGGATTTCCGCGAGGGCATGGAGGCGTTCCTCAACAAGCGGACGCCGAACTGGAAAGGCAAGTAGTCCGATGCCGTGCTTGCGACCTTATGCCGAGGAACATGAGGCCGCATCGTGCTTGTGTTCTTGAACTGACCACAATAAGCCAGCAGTATCCTGGTAGGATGCAAGCTGGCGTTTCGAACGGGGAAGAAAACACGTGCGCAAACTGATCAAGATCGCGGCCGCGACGGCGGCCATTTTCACAAGCGCTCCGGCCTTTGCCGGCTGGGAGCCGACCAAGCCGGTCGAGATCGTCGTCGCCGCGGGCGCCGGCGGTGCATCCGACCAGATGGCGCGGATGATGCAGGCTGCCATTCAGAAGAACAATCTTCTGAAGCAGCCGGTTGTCGTGTCGCTGAAGGGCGGCGCGTCGGGCGCCGAAGCCCTGATGTACATGAAGTCCAGCGACGGCGATCCGAACAAGATCCTGATCGCCTATTCGCTGATCTACATGCTGCCGCTGTCGGCCAAGCTGCCGTTCGACTGGCACGAGCTGTCGCCGGTTGCGGTGATCGCACTCGACCAGTTCGTGCTGTGGGACAACGTCAACGGCCCAAAGACGGTGAAGGAGTTCATCGATGCCGCCAAGGCGTCGGCCTCGCCGTTCAAGATGGGCGGTACCGGCTCCAAGCGAGAGGACCACGTGCTGACCGTCTTCATGGAGAAGAAGACCGGCGCCAAGTTCTCCTATCTGCCTTACAAGTCGGGGGGCGAGGCCGCGACCCAGCTGGTCGGCGGTCACACCGAATCCAACGTCAACAATCCGTCGGAAAATCTCGAAGTCTGGCGCGCCGGCCAGGTGCGTCCGCTGTGCGTATTCGACAAGGAGCGCATCTCCTACACGACGAAGGTCACCGAAACGCAGTCCTGGAACGACATTCCGACCTGCAAGGAGCAGGGGCTCGACGTGCAGTACCTGATGCTGCGCGGCATGTTCCTGCCGGGCAAGGTGACGCAGGAACAGCAGGAGTTCTACATCGACCTGTTCAGCAAGCTGGTGCAGACATCGGAGTACAAGGACTACATGGAGAAGCAGGCGCTGAAGCCGATCTTCCTCACTGGCAAGGACATGCTGCAGTTCCTCGAAGAGGATGGCTCGCTCAACAAGCAGCTGATGACGGAAGCGGGCTTCGTCGCCAAGTAAGGCTGGACGGGGCGAGGGGATGAGGAGGATCGATGTCCAACGCTGAGCTCGAGATTGCCGTCGACGATCCGACCGCGCCGGAGGAGAATTCTCCGGCCGTCACCTCTACCGGGACCGTCGACGTCGCGGTGTCGCTGCTGCTGCTCGCGCTCGCGGTCGTGCTCGCCTGGGACAATTGGCGGACCGGTGCGTCCTGGGACTCGACCGGTCCGGAGCCCGGCTACTTTCCGTTCTATCTGTCGGTGATCCTCGGCGGCGCCAGCCTTTACGGGATCGGCGCCGCCTTCCTGTCGAGCAAGGAAGCAGTCGAGACCTTCGTGACGCGCGCGCAACTGCGCCGCGTGATGGCCGTGTTCGTGCCGACCTTGTTGTTCTGCATCGCGATGCAGTTCCTCGGCATCTATGTCGCGAGCTTCCTGCTCATCGCCGGGTTCATGCGCCTCGTCGGCAAGATCGCGATCTGGAAATCGCTGCTCACGGCGTTCCTGTTCAGCGCCGTGATGTTCGTGACGTTCGATGTCGTGTTCGACGTGATCATGCCGAAGGGGCCGCTCGAAGCGGCGTTCGGGTACTAAACACCGGTCTATCCCCCGTCATTGCGAGGAGCGAAGCGACGAAGCGATCCAGGGCTGCGCACTCTACTCTGGATCGCTTCGCTGCGCTCGCAATGACGCGGTAACAGTTGGATTGAAATCATGGAAGCCTTGGGTCTGCTGCTGCACGGGTTCGCGGTCCTCCTGACCTGGAAGACGCTGCTCTTGATGATGGTCGGGCTGGTGCTCGGCGTCTTCGTCGGCGTGCTGCCCGGGCTGGGCGGCCCCAACGGCGTCGCCATCCTGCTGCCGCTGACCTTCTCGATGGACCCGACCTCGGCCATCGTGATGCTGTCCTGCATCTACTGGGGCGCGCTGTTCGGCGGCGCCATCACCTCGATCCTGTTCAACATTCCCGGCGAGGCGTGGTCGGTGGCGACCACTTTCGACGGCTATCCCATGGCGCAGCAGGGCAAAGCAGCGGAAGCGCTGACCGCCGCCTTCACCTCGTCGTTCATCGGCTCGCTGGTCGCGGTGATGCTGATCACCTTCCTGGCACCCTGGATCTCGTCGTTTGCGCTGAAGTTCGGTCCGCCTGAATTCTTCGCCGTGTATCTCCTGACCTTTTGCTCGTTCGTGGGCCTGGGACGCGAGGACAAGCACAAGACGGTCATTGCGATGGCGCTCGGTCTGCTGCTTGCCGGCGTCGGGATGGACACCGTGTCCGGTCAGTTGCGGATGACCTTTGGCTCGACCGATCTGTTGCGCGGCATCAACTTCCTGGTCGCGGTCATCGGCCTGTTCGGCATCAGCGAGATCCTGCTGACGATGGAGGAACGCCTGGCGCTGCGCGGTCACGCCGCCGCGATCTCCTTGCGCACGGTGCTCGCCGTCTGGAAGGATCTGCCGAAATACTGGATGACGCTGCTGCGTTCCTCAGTGATCGGCTGCTGGCTCGGCATCACGCCGGGCGGCGCGATTGCGGCCTCCTTCATGGGCTACAACCTCGCCAAGCGCTTCTCCAAGAACCAGGACAGTTTTGGCAAGGGCCGTATCGAGGGCGTGTTCGCACCCGAGACCGCAGCGCATGCCTCGGGCACCGCGGCGCTGTTGCCGATGCTGGCGCTCGGCATTCCCGGCTCGGGTACCGCGGCGATCCTGCTCGGCGGCCTGATGGTGTGGGGCCTCAATCCCGGCCCGCTGCTGTTCGTGGAGCACAAGGACTTCGTCTGGGGCCTGATCGCCTCGATGTATCTCGGCAATGTCGTCGGCCTCGTGCTGGTGCTCTCGACCGTGCCGATCTTCGCCTCGATCCTGCGCGTGCCGTTCGCTGCGGTGGCGCCGATGATCGTGGTGTCCTGCGCGATCGGCGCCTACGCCATCCAGAACGCGATGTTCGACGTGTGGCTGATGCTCGGCTTCGGCGTCGTCGGCTATGTCTTCAAGAAGATCAAGATCCCGCTGGCGCCGTTCACCTTGGCGCTGGTGCTCGGTAGCCGTGCCGAGGATGCATTCCGGCAGTCGATGATCATCTCCGGCGGCAACATGAAGGTGTTCTGGGCCAACGGTCTCGTCGGCACCATCACGACGCTGGCGATCCTGCTGCTGTTCTGGCCGCTGATCGATCGGCTGGTGGCGAGCTTCGGCAAGTCCAGCGCGCCTGCGGCGAAGGCCGAGGCGTAGGGCAAGCTGGCCGCGACGTATTGGGCCTCATGGTTCGAGACGCGCCGCGCTCGACCGTTGCCGTTTTCGTTGGTCTGGGCGCGGCGCTCCTCACCATGACGGGCTAGGGACCGAGCGGCCGCCTTACACGAGGCCATGAACACGCCGACCGCGTATTCATGGAGAGGATCTTGATCGCGCCGCGGATTCAGACCTCGTCCTGAGGAGCCCGCCCCTAGGCGGGCGTCTCGAAGGACTGCCTCGGGAGAGGTGAGCGCCGCGCCAGCTCTCACCACGCGTAGCGCACGGTCCCTTTGCCTGCATAGGAGCGCGTGACGTTCGAGAGCACGCTCTCCAATGTGGCCATTGCGCTCCAGCCGTTCAGCCAATTCATCTCGATCGATGTGGTCGCTAGCGCGGAATCGCGCGCCTGCGCTGCGCCGTTCACGACGAAGCTCGCGCCCGGCAGCGTCTGGAAGGTCGCGGCGACTGAACGATCGGGATTGAAGTCGTGCGCCCAGGCGAGTCGGCCGCGCAGGGTGAGTGTGCCATCGCTCAAGGCATAGGACTTGTCAGTCCGCAGGCCGAGCTCAGTGCGCGTATCAGCGACCGTCTTGCCGTTGTAGCTCAGCGCGAACGTCGAGGCCCCGGCGACGGCTTGCTCGACGTAACCGGGCAGCCGCAGGCTCGTGACCTGCGCCGCTGCGTACGGCGTCAATCCGATGCCGCCGACCGGCGCAAGGAAGCGGGTGCCGCCCTCGATGCGGCCGGTCCAGGCGTGGGCCTGATAGGTCGCGCGCAGCCGGTCGGCGCCGGCGATGGTGACGGCACGGTCGGTGGTGACGTCCTGCCAGCCATAGGCCAGGGCGGCTCCGAGATAGCTCGGGCCGATATGATGATGCAGATAGGCGCCGGCTTGGAACAGGTCGGAACGGCCGGAGCCGAGGCCGCCGACGCTGAAGTTGGTGCCGCCGCCGCCGAGCGCGAAGCCTGCAAAGGTCTGCGGCGCGATCCGGTAATCGGCGCCGACAGCGGTGCCGGCGATGCGGCTGGTGGTGTCGCTGGAGCCGACGCCCGCATTGCCGCTGGTCGATTGTGAGCCGCCGAAGCCGGCCGCCCAGACATTCCAGCGCTGCGCGAAGTCCGCCGGCCTGTCGTCGGTCAGCATCGCAAAGGCATCGGTGCGCTTGCGCGTGGGGTCCGCGTAGCTGCTCGCGCTGCCACTGCCGGTACCGCCGCCAGCACGCTGTGCGAACGGATCGGTCAGCAGGCCCGCGAACTGGCTCATCGCGTTGAACGTCGTCTGCTGGCTCCCGGTCGCGCTCTCACCGGACGCCTGTGTCAGCCCGGCTTGATTCATCTTGCCGAACACGACCGGAATGTCGCCGGTTCGGTCGAAGAAGACCGAGAGCGTGTCGCCGACCGCTTTCTGATTGCCGTTGAGCCCGCCGGGCAGGGCGAAGGCGAGGATCAGATCGAGATAGACGTTGTTGGCGTCGTAGCTCAGGCTGGTCTTGAAGCCGGAGGGCAGGTTGGTCTTCACCACCGAGCCGAAGCTGCCCGTAATGCCGCCGCTCGTCGTCAGAATGGTGTAGCGCTTGTCGACGTAGCCGCCGGCGTCGAACTCGGCCTTGACGGTCGCGCCGCCGAGCGTGGCCGATCCGGTGACGCTGGCGAACGAGGCCGTCGTCGGATCGATCTGCACCAGATAGAACGCGCCGGACTGGAAGGCGAGGTTGCCGACGATGGTCATCGACGACCCCGCGGTGCCGTTGCCGGGCGCCAGCGTGCCGCCATCGTTGATGCCGACGGTCATGGGTGGATCAACCAGGCCCGCGCCCATCAGCGTGCCGCCGGCGTTGACGGTCACACCGGACGTGTTGGTGATCGCGCCCTCGACGTCGAGCACGCCGCCGTTGATGATGGTCGCACCCGTGTAGCTGCTGGTGCCAGTGAGCGTCATCCGGCCGTTGCCGGTCTTGGTGAAGCCGCCGCTGCCGGAGACCGTGCCGGAGAAGGTCGTGCTGCCGTTGTTGCCGCCTGATGTCAGCGTGCCCGCGCCGAGCAGGACGCTGCCGCTGCCGGTGAGCGAGCCGATGGACTGATCAAAACCGTTGAGATCGAGCGTCGCACCCGGCGCGATCATGAACGCGCTGGCCGAGGCGAGCACGCCGGAGGCGCCGGCCTGCAAGGTGCCGGCGCCGATCGTGGTCGCGCCGGTGTAGCTGGTCGGCCCGTCGAACCGCATCGTGCCGGTGCCGACCTTGGTGAAGCCGCCGCTGCCGGAGATCGTGCCGGTGTAGCTCGTGCTGGCGTTGTCGCCGCCTGACGTCAGCGTGCCCGCGCCGAGCAGCACGGCGCCGCCGCCCGTCAGCGAGGCGATCGTCTGATTGAAGCCGTTGAGATCGAGAGTGCCGCCATTGTCGACCTCGATGGAGCTCCAGGGGGCGAAGGCGCCGGCCGCGCCGGCGCGCAGCGTGCCGCCATCGACGATGGTCGCCCCGGTGTAGGTGTTGGTGCCGCCGAGTGTGATCACGCCCGGGCCGCTCTTGACGAAGGTGCCACTGCCCGAGATCGTGCCCGAGAACACGGTGGCGCCGCCATTGTCGCCGATCGCCAGCGACCCGTTGGTTCCGAGGAGGACGCTGCCGCTGCCGCAAAGTCCGCCGATGGTCTGGCCCGTGCCATCGATGTCGAGCGTCGCACCGCTCGCGATCATGTAGCTGCTGGCGACCGAGAGAACGCCGGACGCACCGGTCCGCAGGGTGCCGCCGCTGATGACGGTGTCGCCGGCAAAAGTGGTCGTCCCGGTCAGCGTCAGGGTGCCCGCGCCGAGCTTGGTCAGTCCGCCGCTGCCGGTGATCGTGCCGCTGAGCGTGGCGTTGTTGCCGTTGGTGTCGAAGCTGCCGCCGCCAGCATTGAGCGTGATGTTGCGGCTGGAGCTGAAGCCCGCGAGATATTGCAACGTGCCGCCGCCGAACGAGAGCCCGCCGGAGGCCGCGCCGAGGCTGGCGTCGGAGGAGACCGCGAGCGTGCCCTGGTTGATGGCCCAGGGCGTGACGGCGGTGGTGGTGCCGGTCAACGTCCAGGTGCTCGTGCCGGTCTTCACGAAGCTCGAGAAGCCCCGATACTGCGCCGAGGCGCCGATCGTGGACGCGTCGAAGGTGCCGTTCACAGCGCCGCCGAGCCGGAAGGTGTCGCTGCCGGTGCCGGCCACGTTGCCGTTGATGATCGAGCTCGCCCAGATCTCCAGCGTGTTGCTGCCGCCGGTGAAGGTGATTGCGTTGGCGCTGGTCACGGCGACGCCGCCGGTATTGAACCCGGCCGAGATCGTGCCGCTGTTGATGATGGTGAGATTGGCGCCGGTGACGCCGGCCCCGGCCGGACGGTAGTCGCCGTCGTTCGCATTTGGGCCAACGCCCTTGTTTCCTGAAGCGCCACCGCTGATGCTCCCGGAGTTGATCAAGGTTCCACCGGCTGCGAAGACCGCGCCTGCACCGCCATTGCCGCCATCGCCACCGGCGTGGAATTGGATGCTGTTGGCGGTGTTGCCGCCATCGCCGCCTACGCCACCGAAGATCGCGCCAGAATTGACCAGGATACTGGTGCCGGTCAGATAGACGCCGTAACCACCATCGCCGCCGTCGCCTCCACGACCAGTGCCGTTGGCGACGCCGCCGGGACCGCCGCCACCAGCAGTGATCACCCCAACGTTCGTGTACGTCAGGCCGCTGCCATCCACGACCACCCCGTAGCCGCCCGCGCCACCGCCGCCGGCTCCGAAGCTGAGGCTGGTCGAGCCGCCCCGTCCGCCATTGCCGCCGGTTACGGTTGTCGAATTGACGTCGTTCGTGATGACCACCGCGCCATGAGCGCCACCACCGCCACCGCCGCCGCCGGTGCTCCCGCTGCCGCTTTCGCCGGCATGTCCCCGCTCGCCCGCGCCGATGCCGCCTTGGCCCCCCAGGGTCTGGCCCGTGCTGTCACCTCCGCCGTTGCCGCCGTTCACACCCGCGCCGCCGCCGCCGCCTCCTTGCGCAATGTTGGCTCCGGCACCGCCATCGCCGCCCGAACCAGTGGCCGAACTCGTGCCGCCATTCCCAGTCGCTGCGCCGCCGTCGCCGCCACTCGTCGCCTGGGCGAGGACTGTGCTGGCGAGCATGACGGTGAGTAGCGCTGTCGTCGCTGTCAGCCAACGCAACTGAGTACGTCGGAGTGAATCGGCCGACGTCTCGTTCTTCAATCTGCCTGGGATCAGCACTTCAGCCCTTCGCGCGACTCGATATCAGGCCGGTGCCGATCGACGGACGCAGGCCGTCGTCCAAAGCACGCAAATTTGCGGGGGCGGGAATTGTGACTTTTTGGGTGAATTGAGCGGCAGTGCAGATCGTAATCGGACTGTGGCACCGCCGACACGTTTACGAGAGGCCGGATCGGCAGCGACGGACCGTTGTTCGAATCGCTTCCGCGCTTCTCCAGAGGTTGTGTCTTTGCGATGACAGCATTTTAGGCAGCACAGTGGTAGGCTTCATTCATGGGCAGACGTCGTGCTGCTCACGCGCGGTGCCTGATCTTTGGTCATCGCGCCCTGATGTTTCCTCCCGAGACGATCACCTTGCCCGGCGCGTGCGTCGGGCTTTTTTTTGCATTCGGTGGATCAGGGTTCGCAGCTCATCCCGTCACCCTCGAAAGGAAAAAGCCTCCGTCCGGCTTTTCGGAACGAAGGCTTCGAGCAAAGGTGATGTAGGTCAGCGAGGACGCGAACCCGAGGCAGGTCAGCCTCAGTTGGCCTTCTCCGCGACCGGCATGTGGTACCAGTCGGACTCGTTGTCCAGCATCGTCTCATCGAAGGGCAGCGCGCCGTCGTGATTCAAAGCGGCGGCGTTGACGTCGCGGACGATATCCATCGCCGACAGAAACTCGTTCAATTCCGATGCGCTCATGACCCGCTACTCCTCAAGCCCGCGGGCCCCGGGGGTCCGCGATCAACTGATGAGAAGAGGTTAACGCGGTCTCGCTCTGGCCTCAATCCCGCCCAGGTCGAAGTTCCAACGTGGTGACATCTGGGCCACAGCGGCGGGATGCCGCAGCTTGGTCATATTGCACTTGCTCACACGACGCGATGCAGCCGGAGATCGGCGATCTCGCCGTCGGTGAAGCCGAATTCCGAAAGGATCTCCTCGGTCTGCTCGCCGAATTCCGGCGGCCGCGCCGCCATCCGGCTCGGCGTGCGCGACAAGGTGAAGGGCTGCGCCACCAGCGTGATGTCACGGCCGTCGTCGCTGGCGACCTGCTGAGCCATCCCGAGATGCTTCACTTGCGGATCCTCGAACATCTGATCGATCGCGTAAATCGGGCCGCAGGGCACGCCGGCGGCGTTGAGCTCGGCAACCCATTGCTCGCTCGTCTTTGCCAGCGTGCGCGCGTTGATCTCGGCGTTGAGCGCATCGCGGTTCTTCGAGCGCGCCGGCGCGGTCGCGTAGTCCGGATTGTCGATCCATTCGGGCGCGCCGAGCGTCTGGCACAGCCGCTCCCAGATCCGTCCCCCCGTGGCGGCGATGTTGATGTAGCCGTCAGAAGTCTTGAACACGCCTGTCGGGATGCTGGTCGGATGGTTGTTGCCGGCTTGAGGAGCGACCTCCTTCTCCATCAGCCAGCGCGCGGCCTGGAAGTCGAGCATGAAAATCTGCGCCTGCAACAACGAGGTCTGGACCCACTGGCCCTCGCCGGAGACCTCGCGCTCGAGCAGCGCGGTGAGGATGCCCATCGCGCAGGACAGGCCCGCGGAGAGATCGGCGATCGGGATGCCCGCGCGCATCGGCCCCTCCCCGGGCGCGCCGGTGATCGACATCAGCCCGCCCATGCCCTGCGCGATCTGATCGAAGCCGGGCCGCTTGGCATAGGGGCCGTCCTGGCCGAAGCCGGAGATGCTGCCATAGACGATGCGCGGATTGACCTTGCGCACCGCCTCGTAGTCGATGCCGAGCTTGGTCTTCACGTCGGGGCGATAATTCTCGATGACCACGTCGGCCTGCTTCGCCAGCCGCATGAACACATCGACGCCTTTGGGATCTTTCAGATTGAGCGTCATCGCGCGCTTGTTGCGGTGCAGGTTCTGGAAGTCGGAACCGCGGCGCGGGCCGCCGAGCGCCTCGCCGCCGTCCTCCATCATGGCGTCGATCTTGATGACGTTGGCGCCCCAGTCGGCGAACTGCCGCGCGCAGGTCGGGCCGGCGCGGACCCGCGTCAGATCGAGCACGGTGAAGCGGGACAGGGCTTTGGACGCGCGCGGAAAGGCCATGCGGACGAACTCCGAGAGACGGGACATGGCTGTATAGGAGAGCGCGCGTGATGCGACAATTGCGTGGGGGCGGTGCGCGCCGCCGCGCTCATGCCGCTGGTGCAGGGCTTCCCGCTACGGGGACAATGAGAGGAATTCACCGCTCGTCGGCGATCACCTTGCCGTCGTTGGGCAGCGCGCCAGGCGCGACCAGCTCGATGCTGCCGCCGAGCTTGGTGATGTTGCGCAGGCTGGCGGCGAGCGCGTCCTGCAGGCCATCTGATGGCGAGGCGCATTCCGCCTTCAGCGTCATCGCATCGGTCTCGCCGGCGCGGGTCACGACCAGCCTGAGGCGGCCGAGCTCCGGGTGGCGCTTGCCGATCTCGGCGACCTGCTCGGGGCGCACGAACATGCCCTTGATCTTGGTGGTCTGGTCGGCGCGGCCCATCCAGCCCTTGATGCGCATGTTGGTGCGGCCGCAGGCGCTGATGCCGGGCAGAGCGGCGGTGAGGTCGCCGAGGGCGAGGCGAATCCAGGGATGGTGGGGATCGAGCGAGGTCACGACGATCTCGCCGACATCGCCTGGCGCCACCGGATCGCCGGTGCCGGGGCGGACGATCTCGAAGATCAGGTCCTCGTTGACGACCATGCCGTCGCGTGCTGCGGTCTCATAGGCGATGATGCCGAGATCGGCGGTGCCGAACGCCTGATAGGCATCAATGCCGCGCGCCTTGATCTCGGCCTGCAGCGACGGCGGGAACGCCGCGCCAGACACCAGCGCGCGCTTGAGCGAGGAGACGTCGCGGCCGGCGCTGGCGGCGGCATCGAGCAGGATCTTGAGGAAGTCGGGCGTGCCGCTGTAGCCGATCGGGCGATAGGCCTCGATCAGTTCGAACTGCGCCTCGGTGTTCCCTGGTCCCGCCGGAATGACAGCGCAACCGAGCGCGCGCGCCGAGGCATCGAAGATGAAGCCGCCCGGCGTCAGATGATAGCTGAAGGTGTTGAGCACGACATCGCCACTGCGCAAGCCCGACGCGAACAGCGCGCGGGCGCCGCGCCAGGGATCGTTGTGCGCTGCCTCCGGCTCGAAGATCGGTCCGGGCGATGTGAACAGGCGCGAGAACGCGCCGGGCGCCTGCGCGACGAAGCCGCCGAACGGCGGGGCAGCTTTGTGCAGGGCAGGCAGTTCGGACTTGCGCAGCACCGGCAGCTGCGCCAGCGCGGCGCGGCTCGTGATTTCTCCGGGATCGATGCCCTGCAGCAGCGCCGCATACGCCGGCGCCGTCGTCGCCGCGCGCAGCACGTCGGGCAGGCGGCCGAACAGCTCCTGCTCGCGGGCTGCGGGATCACGGGTTTCGAGGGCGTCGTAGTGGGTGGTCATTGCTCGTGTCCTGGCACGTCATTCCGGGACGGCTCGCTGCGCGAACTGGCGAAGCCATTTGGCGCACTGGACCGCACCCGGAAATCTCGAGATTCCGGGTTCGCGCGTGCCGCGCGCCCCGGAATGACGGAGTGTGACGTTCACAGCCACCGCTTCCGCCGTTTGAAGCTCTTCAGGTTCTTGAAGCTCTTGCGCTGGTCGCCGGCGCCGCCGAGGTAGAATTCCTTGACGTCCTCGTTGTCGCGCAAGCTGTCGGCGGTGCCGTCGAGCACCACCTTTCCCTGCTCCATGATGTAGCCGTGGCTGGCCACCGACAGCGCCGCGCGCGCGTTCTGTTCGACCAGCAGGATGGTGACGCCGAGATCGCGGTTGATCTCCTTGATGATCGCGAACACTTCCTTGACCAATAGCGGCGACAGTCCCATCGACGGCTCGTCCATCAGGATCATCTTCGGCCGCGCCATCAGCGCGCGCCCGATCGCCAGCATCTGCTGCTCGCCGCCGGAGAGATAGCCGGCGAGGCCGGTGCGCTCCTTCAGCCGCGGGAAATAGTTGAACACCATCTCGATGTCGCTTGCGACCTCGCGATCGGAGCGCGTGAAGGCGCCGAGCTTGAGGTTCTCCAGCGACGTCATGTCGGAGACGATGCGGCGCCCCTCCATGACCTGGAAGATGCCGCGGCGGACGATCTTCTCCGGATCGATGCCGTCGATGCGCGCGCCGTCGAACATGATCTCGCCGCGCGTGACCTCGCCGTCCTCGGTCTTCAACAGGCCGGAGATCGCCTTCAGCGTCGTCGACTTGCCGGCGCCATTGGCGCCGAGCAGCGCGACGATCGCGCCCTTGGGCACATCGAGGCTGAGCCCGCGCAGCACCAGGATGACGTCGTCATAGACGACCTCGATGTTGCGGACGGAGAGCAGGGGGGCTGCTGTCGCGCTGGCTGCGCCGGTTCGCGGAGTGTCGAGTGTTTCGGTCATTGTGGCTGTCCACCGCTGTCGTCCCCCGCGCAGGCGGGGGACCCAGTATTCCAGAGACGCCGATGCTTGATCGATGAGCCGCGGCGTACTGGATCCCCGCTTTCGCGGGGATGACGATCGTGTGTGGGGCGACTGCTGAGTTCACTCAACCGTCGCCGATCAACTTACCAACCAGCCCATTCCGCCTTGCGCGGCAGCTCGATGGTCTTGACCTTCTCGAGCTTGATCACGCCCTTGGCCATGAGGTCGTTGAGGTCGCCATCGGTCGGACCCGTCACGCGGGCGCGATAGAGGTCGACCTTCATGGTGCCGCGGTGGTCCTTGTCCGTCCAGGTCGACGGGCTGCAGACGCCCTCCATCCCGGCCGGCACCCAATCTTTCTTCTGATAGAAGCCCTTGGCAACGTTCTCGCCGGTGGCACCGCCGTTCTTCGCAGCCCACTCGATCGCCTCCTTCATGTAGAGCGAGGAGCAGACCGCGGCGACGTAGTGCACCGGGCGGTAGACCTTGCCGGTCGGGTCGGACATCTTCGAGATCTCCTGCACCGTCTTCATGCCCGGCGCATCGCCACCCCAGGCCACCGAGGTGCGCAGCGGGAAGATCACGCCGTCGGCGGCAGCGCCCGCGGTCTTGGCGGCGTTCTCGTCCATGCCCCAGACGTTGGACAGGAACTGCACGTCGACGCCGGCATTCTTGCAGGCCTTCATCACCGAGATGTTGGAAGCCGCGGTGTTGCCGAGATAGGCGTAGTTGGCGCCGGAGCTCTTCAGGCTCAGGCACTGCGCGCTGTAGTCGCCCGGCGCCAGCGCGAACACCAGCGGCGGCAGCACCTCGAAGCCGAGCTCGGTGGCGAGCGCCTCGCCGGCCGCCTTCGGCGCGTTGGGGTAGGGGTGGTTGGCGCCCATGTGGACGAATTTCGGCTTGCCCGGCTTGCCCTTGGCCTTCCAGTCCTCGGCCGCCCAGGTCAGCTCGGCGCGCAGCGCATCCGAGTAGCTCGGGCCGTAGAAGAAGTTGTACGGCGCCGGCTTCGCCTTGCCGCTGGTGCCTTCCGGATCGGTCAGCGCGGCAGCGTAGGAGCCGGACATGTCCGGGATCTTGTCGTTGGCGAGGAAGCCGGTCAGCGCCTCGGTGTCGGCGGTGCCCCAGCCCATGATCGCCGCGACCTTGTTGTCCGGTGCCGACCACTTCTTGTACAACGCGATCGCGCGCGGCACCTGGTAGCCATAATCGTTGCTGTCGACTGCGAGCTGCTTGCCGCCGATGCCGCCGTTCTTGTTGACCCAGGCGAAGGTGTCCGCGACGCCCTGGCCGTAGGGCGTGCCGACGTCGGACGTGCCGCCTGAGAGATCCTGCAGATGGCCGATCGCGATCTGCTGCGCCTGCGCCGACGGGGCGAATGCGCCCGCCAAGAGCGCCAGTGCCGCCGAGCCGAGCCATGATTTGATCGTCATAGTGCTTCCTCCTGTGGTGGGTTCGGGCCGGATTGCCGCCGGTCCCTGTTGGTTGGAATCAATGTGAGAACGGATAGAGCTTCCAATAGGTCTTGATCTGGCGCCAGCGATGCGCGAGCCCGTCGGGCTCGAACATCAGGAAGCCGATGATGATCAGGCCGATCGCGATCTCGCGCAGAAAGGTGATGTTGTTGTTGAGCGCGAGCGCCTTGTCGATCGCGCCGCCCTTGAGGAGATGGCTGAGCCACTCCATCGATTCCGGCAGCAGAACGACGAAGGCGGTCCCCATCAGCGTGCCCATGATCGAACCGGTGCCGCCGATGATGATCATCGCAAGGAACAGGATCGAGCGCTCGATGCCGAAACCTTCCTGCGAGATCACCAGCTGGTAGTGCGCATAGAGGGCGCCTGCAATGCCGGCGAAGAACGCGGCGAGGCCGAACGACAGCGTGCGATATTTGGTCAGGTTGATGCCCATGATCTCGGCCGAGAGATAATGGTCGCGGATCGCGATCAGCGCCCGGCCGTCGCGGGTGCGCATCAGGTTGGTGACGAGGAGGTAGCAGACCAGCACATAGGCCAGCACGACATAAAAATACTGCCGGTCGCCGCGCAGCGTGTAGCCTAGAATCGAGAACGGATTGGCCGAAGCCGGCACCGAGCCGCCGGAGAACCATTCGGCCCGGGAGAAGAAGTCGAGCAGGATGTATTGCGCAGCGAGGGTGGCGATGACGAGATAGAGCCCCTTCAGCCGCGCCGCCGGAAGGCCGAAGACCAGACCAACGAGGGCCGTGATCACGCCGGCGAGCGGGATCGCGAAGAACACCGGGATGGCATAGGCGTTGTTGATGTAGGCCGAGGTGAAGGCGCCGAGCAGGAAGAAGCCGGCCTGGCCGATCGAGATCTGGCCGGTGAAGCCGACCAGGATGTTCAGCCCGAGGGCCGCGATCGCGAAGATGCCGATCTGGATCGAAACCGACAGCCAGTATTCGGAGAACACCTGCGGCGCGAAGCACAGCAGGATGACACCGGCGATCGCGAAATTGCGGCTGGTCCTGGTCGGGAAGATCGTGGTGTCGGCCGCGTAGGAGGTGCGGAAGTCACCGGCGGGTATCGTGGAACGTGCGACCATGGTTCAGATCCGCTCGATGTCTTTGGTACCGAACAGGCCGTAGGGCTTGATCATCAGGATGATGATCAGGACGTAGAACGGCGCGATCTCGTACAGATTGCCCCAGTGCAGATACTGGCTGTCGACATATTGCGCGATGTTCTCCAGGAGGCCGATGATGATGCCACCGAGCACGGCACCGCCGACCGAGTCGAGGCCTCCGAGGATCGCCGCCGGAAACACCTTGATGCCGTAGGCCGACAATCCCGAGGACACGCCGTTGACGACGGCGACGACCACGCCGGCCACGGCGGAGACGGTCGCCGAGATCGCCCAGGCCATCGCGAACACGCTCTTGACGGAGATGCCGAGCGATTGCGCGACCTGCTGGTTGAAGGCGGTGGCGCGCATCGCAAGGCCATATTTGGAGGCCTTGAAGAACCAGGCCATGCCGAGCATCATCAGCAGCGACACGACGAGGCTCATGACGTAGACCGTCTGGATCTGCAGTCCGAACAGGTCGACGGACGTGCTGGCGAACACTGGCGGGAACGGCTGCGGATTGACGCCAAACATCCATTTCAGCGCCGCCTGGAACACGGTCGACAGGCCGATCGTGACCATGATGACGGAGATGATGGGCTCGCCGATCATCGGCCGGAGGATCACAACCTGGATCGCGATGCCGAACGCGAACATGAAGACCAGCGTCAGCGGCATGCCGACCCAGAACGGCACCTGATATTTCGTCAGCAATGCCCAGCACACCCAGGCGCCGATCAGGAGCAGCTCGCCTTGCGCGAAATTGACGACCTGGGTCGCCTTGTAGATGAGCACGAACGACATCGCGACCACGCCATAGAGCGTTCCGACGACGAGGCCGTTGACCAGGAGCTGGATCAGGAAGGCGGTGTTCATGATCGTTCTCACTCGTCATCGCCGGGCTTGACCCGGCGATCCAGCTTTGTCGGAAGAGGATGGATGCGCGGGGCAAGCCCGCGCATGACGATTGGGTGTGCCGAGCCGGCGTGGCTCTTACCCTCTCCCCTTGTGGGAGAGGGTGGCTGCGCGCAGCGCAGCCGGGTGAGGGGTTCTCTCCGCGGGCGAGCGAGAGGAGAGGGACCCCTCACCCGACCGCGTTTGCGTTGACCGGCCGAGATGCCCTCTCCCACAAGGGGAGAGGGCGCAGTCATGCGCAGTAACCTTCGCTGCGGCTCAAGCCGCTGCTCGTCATCGCCGGGCTCGACCCGGCGATCCATCGCTCTCGCAAGAAGATGGATGCGCGGGTCAAGCCCGCGCAGGATGACCGAATATGACGATAAGCACATCACTCTGCGGCCTCCGCCATGGGGCCGTGGCTGTCCAGGTCCACCACCTTCAGCGTGGTGCGGATGCGCTGGGTGGTGCCGTCCTGGAAGCGGATGACCGTGTCGACGGGGATCGCCGGCTTGCCGCCATAGATGCCGTCGATGATATCGGCGTACTTCTCGTTGATGACGCTGCGGCGCACCTTGCGCGTACGTGTGAGCTCGCCGTCGTCGGCATCGAGTTCCTTGTACAGCAGCAGGAAGCGGGAGATGCGCTGCGCCGGCGGCAGGTGGGCATTGACGGTCTCGACCTCTTTCTGCAGCAGCGCATAGACCTCGTTGCGCGAGGCGAGATCGGAATAGGTGGTGAAAGCGATGCGGTTCTTCTCGGCCCATTTCGAGATGATCGAATAGCGGATGCAGATCATCGCGGCGAGGTGCTCGCGGCCGGCGCCGAGCACGACGGCCTCGGCGATATAGGGTGAGAACTTCAGCTTGTTCTCGATATATTGCGGCGAGAAGCGCTCGCCGCGCGCGGTCTCGGCGAGGTCCTTGATGCGGTCGATGACGACGAGCTGCTTCGCGTCGTTGAAATAGCCGGCGTCGCCCGAATGCATCCAGCCGTCCTTGACGTCGGCGGTCGAGGCTTCCGGGGCCTTGTAGTAGCCCAGGAACATGTTCGGGTGGCGTACCAGGATCTCGCCGATGCCCTGGCTGTCGGGCTGGTCGATCCTGATCTCGATGTCGTCAGCCATCGGCACGCCGGTCGTGTCGGGATCGACCTTGTCGTCCGGATGCAGCGTGTAGGCCCCGAGCAGCTCGGTCTGGCCGTAGAGCGTGCGCAGCGGTACGCCCATGGCGCGGAAGAACTTGAACGTATCGGGCCCGAGCGCGGCACCGCCGGTGGCAGCCGAGCGCAGCCGGGTGAAGCCGAGCCGGTCGCGCAGCGCACGGAACAGCAGCATGTCGGCAAGGCTCGAATGCTGGCCCTTTTCCAGCGCCGCAAGGCCGGTCGACATGCCCAGATGGTAGAGCCGTTGCTTCAGCGGCGAGGCGTCCATGACGGCGGCACGGACGTCGGCCGCGATCTGCTCCCACACCCTTGGTGCAAACAGTACGAAGGTCGGCGCGATCTCGCGGAAGTCGTTCATCATCGTGTCGGGCTCTTCGACGAAGTTGACCTTCATCCGGCAGAGCAGTCCTTTGCCGAGCACGTAGACCTGTTCCATGATCCAGGGCAGCGGCAGCACCGAAACGTATTCGTCCTCCGGCCCCTTCGGATCGAACGCGAGATAGGTCGCGCAGTGCTTGAGCACGCGCGCGGCCGAGAGCATCGCGAGCTTCGGATGCGAGGTCGTGCCCGAGGTGGTGCAGAGAATGGCGACGTCGTCGCCGACGGTCGCATCGACCATGCGGTCGTACAGATCCGGCTCGCGCGCCGCCCGATTGCGGCCGAGCTCAGCGAGCTTGTCCGCCGGCATCAGCCTGGGATCGTCATACTTCCGCATGCCGCGCGGATCGGAATAGACGATATGCTTGAGCGCCGGCACGCGCTCGGCGAGGTTGAGCAGCTTGTCGACCTGCTCCTCATCCTCGGCGAACACCAACCGAGCCTCGCCGTAATTGAGCAGGTAGGCGGCCTCGTCGTCGAGCACATCGCGATAGAGCCCGAGGCTGTAGCCTCGGATCGCATGCGTTGCGATCTCCGCCGCGACCCAGTCGGGCCGGTTGTCGCCGATGATTCCGATCACGGCATCCTTGCCGAGCCCAAGCTCGACCATGCCGAGCGTGAAATCGCGCACGCGCGCCTGGTAGTCGGCCCAGGTGAAGGTGCGCCACAGCCCGAGATCCTTTTCGCGCAGCGCGATCTCCGTCCCGTGCTCTTTCGCGTTCAGCCGTAGCAGCTTCGGATAGGTGTCGGCCTGCCGGACGCGACCCGCATAGTCCATCATGCCGCGTCCTCCGCGATGGACGGCGCCTCGTCGGGATCGACCAGCAGTTCGTCCTCCTCGCCGAGATAGGCGCGCTTGACGTGGGGATCGGCGAGCACCGCGGCCGGGTCGCCCTCGGCGATCTTGCGGCCGAAATCCAGCACCATGACGCGGTGGGAAATGTCCATCACCACGCCCATGTCGTGCTCAATCATCACGACGGTCATGCCGTATTCCTCGTTGAGGTCGACGATGTAGCGCGCCATGTCCTCCTTCTCCTCGAAGTTCATGCCGGCCATCGGCTCGTCGAGGAGAATGAGATGTGGCTCCAGCGCCATGGCGCGGGCGAGCTCGACGCGCTTGCGCAGGCCATAGGAGAGCGTGCCGGCCGGCGCCTTGCGCACCGACTGCAGGTCGAGGAAGTCGATGATCTGCTCGACCTTCTCGCGGTGCTTCAGCTCCTCGCGCCGCGCGCCGGTGAGCCAATACAGAGAGCCGGTGAGGAAGTTGTTCTTCAAGAGGTGATGGCGCCCGACCATGATGTTGTCGAGCACGCTCATGTGGTGGAAGAGGGCGAGGTTCTGGAAGGTGCGGCCGATGCCGATATTGGCGCGCGCGCTCGGCGGCAGGCCGGTGATGTCGCGGCCGCGATGGAACAGGCGGCCCTCGGTCGGCTTGTAGCGGCCGGAGATGCAGTTGACGATCGAGGTCTTGCCGGCACCGTTCGGGCCGATGATCGAGAACAACTCGCCCTCGCGCACGCCGAAGCTGACGTCGGTCAGGGCCCGCACCCCACCGAAACGCAGCGACACTCCGCGCGCTTCCAACGTATAGTCCAAGTCGTCCTCCCGAATTGTCTTGGGCGCTTGGCGCGCTCTTCAAGGCATCGTGTCGCGCGACGTTGAGCTCGTCGCGTCGGCTGCAATCCTATCCCGGGCATCGGTTCCGCGCCATCCGACGAATGACGGGCCACCCGGGCGGGCGCATTTTGCCGCATCTCGGATGCACCTCATCGGAGGCGCGAGTCGAGAGCAGTGGCCCTCGATAGGGGAAAGCGCTATCAGGAACTGTCTTGCGCCTGACATTTCCCAGGCTAAATTCACCGCTGGATTGTTGCGATGCAATATGGCTGCCGCGAGCTTCGACGAGACGAGATGACGGCTTGATCTCTCCCGATACCCTTCTGCGCATCGCGCCCTGGTCCCGCCATTTGAAGCCCGAGGAAATCGACACGGCCGCGGCCGGCGTCGTCGAGCGGTCGTTTGCGGCCAACGAACACATCTTCGTCCGCGGCGACCAATTCGACTACTGGACCGGGATCGTCACGGGTCTGGCGCGCATGAGCACGGTGTCGCGCGGTGGCAAGGCGACGACATTCGCCGGCATGTCGGCCGGCGCCTGGTTCGGCGAGGGCAGCGTGCTGAAGAACGAGCCGCGCCGCTATGACGTCGTGGCGCTGCGCGATACGCGCGTCGCGCTGATGGAGCGACCGACCTTCATGTGGCTGTTCGAGAACAGCGTCGGCTTCAATCGCTTCCTCGTCACCCAGCTCAACGAGCGGCTCGGCCAGTTCATCGGCCTGGTCGAGGTCGGCCGCACGCTGGATGCGACGGCACGGCTCGCCCGCAGCATCGCGTCACTGTTCAATCCGATCCTCTACCCGAATACGACCCGCCACCTGGAGATCACCCAGGAGGAGATCGGCGCGCTGTCGGGCCTGTCCCGGCAGAACGCCAATCAATGCCTCAAGACGCTGGAGCGCGAAGGCCTGCTGCGCGTCGAATATGGCGGGGTGACCGTGCTCGATCTCGACCGGCTGCGCTGCTACGGGGACTAGATCCCGCCTTGCGTCGCGCCGATACGGGATTGATCCAACGCCTTGTTTTCCGTCGAGCTTGACCGGCGGCTTCGGCTGTGGACTGCTCGCCGGGAACTTCGGCCCGAGGGGGCGCGACGGTGTTGGAGTGAGTATGGCGGGGAAGGATTGCAGCGGCCGCGTGGCCTTGATCACGGGCGTCACGGGCCAGGACGGCGCCTATCTGGCCGAATATCTGCTCGGCCTTGGCTACACTGTGCACGGCATCAAGCGGCGGTCATCGTCCTTCAATACCGCGCGGGTGGATCATCTCTACCAGGATCCGCACGAAGGCAACGTCCCGTTCCTGCTGCATTACGGCGACATGACCGATTCCACCAACCTGATCCGGCTGGTGCAGCAGATCCGCCCCGACGAGATCTACAATCTCGCGGCCCAGAGCCATGTCGGCGTCAGCTTCGAGAGTCCGGAATACACGGCCAATGCCGACGCGCTCGGGGTTCTGCGCTTGTTGGAAGCCATTCGCATTCTCGGCATGGAGAAGCAGACGCGGTTCTACCAGGCCTCGACCTCGGAGCTGTACGGCCTGGTGCAGGAGATCCCGCAGCGGGAGACGACACCGTTCTATCCGCGCTCGCCCTATGGCTGCGCCAAGCTGTACGGCTACTGGATCACGGTGAACTATCGCGAGGCCTATGGGATGTTCGCCTGCAACGGCATCCTGTTCAACCACGAGAGCCCGATCCGTGGCGAGACCTTCGTGACCCGCAAGATCACCCGCGGCGTCGCCCGCATCGAGACCGGCCTGGAGGAGACGATCTATCTCGGCAATCTCGAGGCCAAGCGCGACTGGGGCCATGCGCGCGATTATGTCGAGGGCATGCACCGTATCCTGCAGGCCGATACGCCTGACGATTTCGTGCTGGCGACCGGCGAGACCCATTCGGTGCGCGAGCTGGTCGAGCTCGCCTTCGCCGAGGTCGATCGCCGCATCGAATGGCGCGGCGAGGGGGTCGAGGAGACCGGGATCGACGCGAGATCCGGCAAGGCGGTGGTGCGGATCGACCCGACCTATTTCCGCCCGACCGAGGTCGACCTCCTGATCGGCGATTGCAGCAAGGCGCGCGACAAGCTCGGATGGAAACCAAGGACGAGCTTCGCCCAACTGGTCAAGGAGATGGTCGCCAGCGATCTGTGCGCCGCACGGCGGGAGGCGAGCAGTGGCCACGCCATTTGATCTCCGCGGCAAGCGTGTCTTCGTCGCCGGCCATCGCGGCATGGTCGGCAGCGCGCTGGTGCGGCGGTTGGCGAGCGAAGGCGTCGAACTGCTGACGGTGCCGCGCAGCGAGGTCGATCTGCGCGACCAGGCGGCGGTGTTCTCATGGTTTGCGCGCGCCCGGCCGCAGGCCGTTTTCCTCGCCGCGGCGAAGGTCGGCGGCATCGTCGCCAACAACACGCTGCGTGCCGAGTTCATCTACGAGAACATCGCCATCGCCACCAACGTCATCCACGCCGCGCATGTGAACGGCGCCGAGAAGCTGATGTTTCTCGGGTCCTCCTGCATCTATCCCAAGCTCGCCCCCCAGCCGTTGCGCGAGGATTCGATGCTGACCGGGCCGCTGGAGCCGACCAACGAGCCCTACGCGATCGCCAAGATCGCCGGCATCAAGATGGTCGAGGCCTATCGCAGCCAGTATGGCGCCGATTTCATCAACGTGATGCCGACCAATCTCTATGGTCCCGGCGACAACTACCATCCCGAGTACAGCCACGTCGTTGCGGCGCTGATCCGCCGCTTCCATGAGGCGAGGCTCGCCGATGCGCCGGAGGTGGTGGTCTGGGGCACGGGAACGCCGCGGCGCGAATTCCTCTATGTCGACGACATGGCCGATGCCTGCGTGCACCTGATGAAGACCTATTCGGAGGCCGGGCTGGTCAACATCGGCACCGGCGAGGACATCACGATTGCCGATTTCGCCCGTGTGGTCGCGGCGACGGCCGGCTATCGGGGACGGATCAGCTTCGACACCTCGCGCCCCGACGGCACGCCGCGCAAGCTGCTCGACATCTCGCGCCTGGCAAAGCTCGGCTGGCGCGCGACGACGTCGCTGAAGGAAGGCATCGCGCGCGCGTATCAAGCGTTTCTGCAGGAGACGGGGCAGGCCGCCCCCTAACCCTCCGCTGTCGTCCCGGCGAACGCCGGGACCCATACCGCGGACGCTATCTGGGAACGGGGCTGGTAGTTGCCTGCCTCATCGCGATCGGTGGCTATAGGTCCGGGGTCAAGCCCGGGACGACACTGTTAGTAACGCGCCGCTGGCGGCACTTTCACACCCAGCGCCTTGGCCATCGCCGAGATCAGCGGCTTCATGAAATAGGCCTCGCCCGCCGGTGTGATCGACGGCGTCAGCCCATGCGCAGCCAGCTCCTCCGTCACCACAGGCCCGACGGAGGCGATCTGCGTGCGTGCCAGTCCCTCACGCAGGCGTGCCTCGACGCCGTGCGCCCTGGCGACGTCGAACAGCCGCCGCGGCTGGCCCGAACTCGTCAGCGCGATCGCGTCAACCTTGCCGGCGATCATCTCGTCGATCGCGGTGAGGATGTTCGCGTCCGCCGCCTTGGCATCATAGGCATAGGGCAGCACCGGATCGACCTCGGCGCCGCCAGCCTTGATCGCGCCGATCAGCGCCGAATGATCCTTGTCGGGATAGAGCTGCAGGCCGAGCCGATGGCCCGTGAGGTCGTAGCCTGCCAGCAGTTCGGCCACGCCTTCCGAGGTCGGCTTCTCCGTGGTGACCTGCGCTTCCAGGCCCAGCTCGCGCAAGGCGCGCCCCGGCTTGGGACCGCGGGTGAAGGTCCGGGCCTTGCCAATCGCGGCGATGAACTCGGCCTCGACGCCGATCCGGCGCGCCACCGTCATCAACCGCCTGAGGCCCTCGCCGGTCATCAGCACGAGATCGTCGAACGGCCGTTCGTTACAGCGGCGAATCCAGGCCTCGATCGGCGCCGGGTCCGGCGCATCCTCGATCGTGAACATCGGACATTGCAGCACGTCGGCGCCCTGCTCGGCGAGCAGCCGGGAGAACTGCGCCTCCTCGCGGGTTTCGAGGATCAGGATGCGGTTGCCGGTCAGCCTGTCAGCCATGACGATGCTCGAAGTTTGAGAGTTGATATTTTGTTCATCCTGCCCATGGGCCGAGCGTTGGCGCAAGCGCGCGGAGGGTGATAGAGCAGGGCCCGAACGGGCGCCAAGCCTGCCGCATCATTCACCCTTCGTCCTCCGCCCGGTAACGTCACGCCATGTCCGACCACCAATATGTCCTGACCCTGTCCTGCCCGGATCGTCCCGGGATCGTCTCGGCCGTCTCCACCTTCCTCGCCCATAACGGCCAGAATATTCTCGACGCCCAGCAGTTCGGCGACTTCGAGACGGGTCATTTCTTCATGCGCGTGGTGTTCACGGCGGCCGACCTCGCGGTCAACCTGCCGGCGCTGCAGACCGGATTCGCCGCGATTGCCGAACGCTTTGCGATGGACTGGCAGATGCGCGACCGCGCCGGGCAGCGCCGGGTGATGCTGCTGGTGTCGAAGTTCGACCATTGCCTGGTCGACATCCTCTATCGCTGGCGCACCCGCGACCTCGCGATGATTCCGACCGCGATCGTCTCCAACCATCCGCGCGAGACCTATGCCGGGCTCGATTTCGGCGACATTCCGTTCCACCACATGCCCGTCACCAAGGACACCAAGCGCGACCAGGAGCAGGCCATCCTGAAGCTGGTCGATGAGACCAGGACCGATCTCGTCGTGCTGGCGCGCTACATGCAGATCCTGTCGGACGAGATGTCAGCGAGCCTGTCGGGCCGCTGCATCAACATCCACCATTCGTTCCTGCCGGGCTTCAAGGGCGCGAAACCCTACCACCAGGCCTATGAGCGCGGCGTCAAGCTGATCGGCGCTACCGCCCATTACGTCACCCGCGATCTCGACGAGGGCCCGATCATCGACCAGGACGTCGAGCGAATCAGCCATCGCGACACCCCCGACGATCTCGTGCGCAAGGGCCGCGACATCGAGCGGCGCGTGCTGGCGCGGGCGATCCGCTATCACCTCGAGGACCGCGTCATCCTCAACGGCCGCAAGACCGTCGTCTTCATGGATTGATGTCGCCGCCGTCAGCGGCCGGGGGCGGTCGCCTGCGCGTTGGCGTTGGACTGCGTCTGCTTGTCGCGTTCGGCGGCCGGCAACTGCCGCTGCCGCTCGCGCTCCTGCATGAACCGGTCGTATTCGGGGGTGCCCGGCCGGGGTGGCGCGTCGGCCGGCAGGCCGCCGGCCCATTGCGGCATCAGATCGCCCATCCCCGCGCCGACCTTCTCATTGATCGACGAGCAGCCGGCGAGGATCGGCCCGGCCGCGGCCAGAAGCATCATCGCGGCCGGAAAGAGCCTGGTCCGGTGGGGGCGTCTGGCCGGCATTGACGGGGGACCTTTCGTGCTGCGGGCGACCCGCGGCCCGGACCCTAACGACTTGCCATCAATTGGTAAAATTTGGCCGTTCGATGGTTTAGGTATTAATATACCAATCACGGATCGGTGGTCCGTTGCGGAAACCTACCGTTCACGAAGCCTCCCATGATCGCCATTGACAACGGGGTCCCAAGTCCGCAGCGATGCGCCCGCGATATCGTGAACGAGATCGCACGGTTAAGACAACAATGGCCGGGGGCTGCGGTCCTGATCGACCAGGGAGGTAGTTTCAATGTTCGTGCGAAACAAGACACTGACGCTCGCCGCCAGTGCGGCGCTCGCCGCGGCTGCGCTCGCGTCCGGTGCGGCGCGGGCCGAAGACGTGTTCAAGATCGGCCTGATCGTGCCGATGACCGGCGGCCAGGCGTCGACCGGCAAGCAGATCGACAATGCCATCAAGCTCTACATGCAGCAGAACGGCGACACCGTCGCCGGCAAGAAGATCCAGGTCATCCTCAAGGACGACGCGGCGCTGCCCGACAACACCAAGCGTCTGGCGCAGGAGCTGATCGTCAACGACAAGGTCAATGTGATCGCCGGCTTCGGCGTGACACCGGCGGCCTTCGCCGCCGCGCCGCTTGCCACCCAGGGCAAGATCCCGGAAGTCGTAATGGCGGCCGGCACCTCCATCATCACCGAGAAGTCGCCCTACATCGTCCGCACCAGCTTCACGCTGCCGCAGTCCTCGACGATCATCGGCGACTGGGCGGTCAAGAACGGCATCAAGAAGGTCGCCACGCTGACCTCGGACTACGCGCCGGGCAACGACGCGCTGGCCTCGTTCAAGGAGCATTTCACCGCCGGCGGCGGCGAGATCGTCGAGGAAATCAAGGTTCCGCTGGCGAACCCCGACTTCGCTCCGTTCCTGCAGCGCATGAAGGACGCCAAGCCGGACGCCATGTTCGTGTTCGTGCCGGCCGGCCAGGGCGGCAACTTCATGAAACAATATGCCGAGCGCGGCCTCGACAAGAGCGGCATCAAGGTGATCGGACCGGGTGACGTCACCGACGACGACCTGCTCAACGACATGGGCGACGCCGTGCTCGGCGCCGTCACCGCGCACATCTATTCGGCGGCGCATCCGTCGGCGAAGAACAAGGAGTTCGTCGCGGCCTACAAGAAGGCGTTCAACAGCCGTCCGGGCTTCATGGCGGTCGGCGGTTACGACGGCATCCATCTGATCTACGAGGCGCTGAAGAAGACCGGTGGCAAGACCGACGGCGATTCCCTGCTTGCGGCGATGAAGGGCATGGCCTGGGAGAGCCCGCGCGGTCCCATCTCGATCGATCCGGAGACGCGCGACATCGTTCAGAACGTCTACATCCGCAAGGTCGAGAAGGTCGACGGCGAGCTCTACAACGTCGAGTTCCAGACCTTCGAGGCCGTCAAGGATCCGGGCAAGGCCAAGAAGTGACGCGATAGGCGTCATCTCGAGCGCGCACGAACGGTGCGCTCCCTCCCCCGCGTGCGGGGGAGGGCTGGGGTGGGGGTACCCCACGGCACACGCGTCGTGTGGAGAGATGTCCCCCACCCGGATCACATCGTTCAGATGCGATCCGACCTCCCCCCGCAGGCGGGGGAGGCGCAGACCGAGCAAGCATTGAATGCATGCCCTTCGGATGAAGGGATGACTGGGGACTGAAACTAGACTCCATGACCGCCATCCTCACCAACCTCTTCGACGGCGTCGCCTACGGCATGCTGCTGTTCGTGCTGGCCTGCGGGCTCGCCGTGACGCTCGGCCTTATGAACTTCGTCAACCTCGCCCATGGCGCCTTCGCCATGGCCGGCGGCTACGTCTGCGCCGTGCTCGTCAACCGGATGGGATGGCCGTTCTTCGCGGCGCTGCCGCTGGCCTTCGTCGCGAGCGCCATGATCGGCGCGCTGCTGGAGCGGACGCTCTATCAGCATCTCTATGCGCGCAGCCATCTCGACCAGGTGCTGTTCTCGATCGGGCTCGTCTTCATGACGGTGGCCGCGGTCGACTACATCATGGGCTCCTCGCGAATCTTCATCAATCTGCCCGACGTGCTGCAGGGCCAGTTCGACGTCTTCGGCGTTGGCATCGGCCGCTATCGGCTGATGATCATCGTCATCTGCGGGCTGCTCACGGTGGGGCTGCAGCTGGTGCTCTCCAAGACGCGGTTCGGCAGCCGGCTGCGTGCCGCCGTCGATGATCCGCGCGCGGCGAGCGGCCTCGGCATCAACGTGCCGCAGGTGTTCGCCTTCACCTTCGCGTTCGGCTGCGGGCTCGCCGGCCTGGGCGGCGCGCTCAGCGCCGAGATCCTCGGCCTCGATCCATACTTCCCGCTGAAGTTCATGATCTACTTCCTGATCGTGGTCACCGTGGGCGGCTCGTCGTCGATCACCGGCCCGTTCCTCGCCTCGCTGCTGCTCGGCATCGGCGACGTCGCCGGCAAATACTACGTGCCGAAGCTCGGCCCCTTCGTCATCTACACCATCATGATCGTGATCCTGATCTGGCGTCCGAACGGCCTGTTCGGCCGCACGGCGACGCGGTGAGGATCGCATGACCATGAACGCACAAACCGAGGTCGGATTTCACGCCAGGCAGCACGGCCGCTGGCACTGGAGCGAGTTCGCCTTCTGGATCGTCGTGCTGGCGGTCGGACTGGCGTTTCCCTCGCGCTACCTGATCATGACCGAGATCCTGCGGCTGGCGCTGTTCGCGCTGTCGCTCGACCTGATCCTCGGCTATGCCGGCATCGTCTCGCTCGGCCACGCCGCCTTCTTCGGCGTCGGCGCCTATTGCGCGGGCCTGCTCTCGGTGCACGGCATCATCAACGAGCCGGTGCTGGCGCTGATCGTGGCCGGCCTCACCGCCACCGTGCTTGGCTTCGCCACCAGCTTCCTGGTCATCCGCGGCGTCGACCTGACGCGGCTGATGGTGACGCTCGGCATCGCGCTGTTGATGGAGGCGCTGGCGGAGCGCTTCTCCAACATCACCGGCGGTACCGACGGTCTCCAGGGCATCGACATCCAGCCGATCTTCGGCGTGTTCGCCTTCGACATGTTCGGCAAGACCGGGTTCTTCTATGCGCTCGCGGTGCTGTTCGTGCTGTCCCTGCTGGCGCGGACAATCGTGCATTCCCCCTTCGGTCTGTCGCTGCGCGCGATCAAGAACAATCCGTTGCGCGCCGCCGCCGTCGGCATTCCCGTCAACAAGCGCCTGATCGCGATCTACACCGTCGGCGCGTTCTACGCCGGCATTGCCGGGGCGCTGTTCACCCAGACCACGGCGCTGGCCTCGCTCGACGTGTTCTCGTTCGAGCGCTCCGCCGACCTCGTGCTGATGCTGGTCATCGGCGGATCCGGCTATCTCTATGGCGGGCTGATCGGCGCCGCCGTGTTCCGGATGCTGCAGGAGCTGTTCCAGTGGATCACGCCGCAATACTGGATGTTCTGGATCGGCCTCGTGCTCGTCGTCATCGTTCTGGTCGGCCGCCATCGCATCCACGCCTATGCGCTGTGGCTGCCCAATCTCATCCTTCGGCAGATCGCCGGCCGCAAGGCCGCGGTGGCCCTCACCGATAACGAGGCGCCATGACCTACGCATTGGAAACCCGCGGCCTCGACAAGCATTTTGGCGGCCTCCATGTCACCCGCAATCTGTCGCTGCAGATCGCGCCGGGCGCGCGCCATGCGCTGATCGGTCCGAACGGCGCCGGCAAGACCACAGTCATCAATCAGCTCACTGGCGTGCTGGAGCCGAGCGCGGGGCGCATCCTGCTCGAAGGCCAGGACATCACCGACCTGCCCGTGCACAAGCGCGTGCTGCGCGGCCTGTCGCGCACCTTCCAGATCAACCAGCTCTATCCGGACCTCACGCCGCTGGAGACGATCGGGCTCGCGGTCTCCGAGCGACTCGGCGGCGGCGGCAACTGGTGGCGGCGCATGGGCACGCGCGACGACATCAATGCCGAGATCGCCGAGACCTTGGAGCGCTTCCGGCTACTCGACGTGATGAACGATCGCACCTCGACGCTCCCTTACGGCAAGCAGCGCCTGCTGGAGATCGCGGTCGCGATCGCCGCGCGCCCGCGCGTTCTGCTCCTCGACGAGCCCGCCGCCGGCGTGCCCGAGGGCGAGCGCAAGGATATTCTCGCCGCCGTCGCGGCGCTGCCGCGCGACGTGACGGTGCTCTTGATCGAGCACGACATGGATCTCGTCTTCTCCTTCGCCGACCGCATCTCGGTTCTCGTCTCCGGCGCGCTGCTGGTCGAGGGCGCGCCCGACGAGGTCGCGCGCGATCCGCAGGTCAAGGCCGTCTATCTCGGCGAGGCCGCGTGATGACCGATCTGCTGACAATCGAGAACCTGCGCGCCGGCTACGGCCAGGCGGTCGTGCTGCCGGACATGTCGCTGAAGCTGCCCGAGGGGCAGGTGCTGGCGCTGCTCGGCCGCAACGGCACCGGCAAGACCACGCTGATCAACTCCATCGTCGGAGTCACCCGCCGCTTCTCCGGCAAGCTCGCGTTGGCCGGCACCGACATCACGGCTCTTCGCGCCGACCAGCGCGCCCGCGCCGGCATCGGCTGGGTGCCGCAGGAGCGCAACATCTTCCGCTCGCTCACGGTGGAGGAGAACATGACCGCGGTGGCGCAGCCCGGACCCTGGACGGTCGAGCGCGTCTACCAGATGTTTCCGCGGCTCAAGGAGCGGCGCAACAATTTCGGCAACCAGCTTTCCGGCGGCGAGCAGCAGATGCTGGCGATCGGCCGCGCGCTGACGCTCAATCCCAAGGTGCTGCTGCTGGATGAGCCGACCGAAGGCCTCGCGCCGATCATCGTCGAGGAGCTGCTGGCCGCGATCGGCACCATCAGCCGCGCCGGCGGGCTGTGCTCCATCATCGTCGAGCAGCACGCGCAGAAGCTGCTGGCGCTGGCCGACCGTGTCGTGATCCTGGAGCGCGGCACCATCGTGCACGATGCGCCGTCGAGCGCCTTGAAGGCCGATCCGGCGCCCCTGGAGCGGCATCTCGGCGTCGCGAGCGCCGCCGCGCACTGACCTGATCGATAGGCTTGAACGCGACGAGCCGAAGCGTCATCATTGGTTGCGGGGACGGCGTGGCTCGCGCAATCGACCGAGGTCTGGCGGTATGGCGCGGCCGTCGTCAACATCGGTATGCAGAATCCAGTTGTGACGGCCTGGCGGCCGGAGCCTCGTTGTCCCGAGGGCGCTTTGCCTGGAGACGGATTTGATGGGGTCACCTCAAGATTGCCCATCGAACGCGGTCGGAATTGGCCAGACCACCGCACTTGGCATGGATTGCGCCGTGCCTCTCCACGATCTCTCTTCGACAGAATTGTATACCGACCGGATACGGGGTAGGGGATGGACCCAGTCCATCACGCTTTGCCCAGGTGACCAGCCAGGACAGATCGCGGCCGGTCCAACAACCCTATCCAACGAATCGACGCCTTCCAAGGAGTGAGCACATGCAACGCACCAAGCCCCCATTCCGCGCCGACGAAGTCGGCAGCCTCTTGCGGCCGCAGAAGATCAAGGAAGCCCGCGCCAAGCTCGAGAAGGGCGAGATCTCGGCGGCCGACCTCGCAAAGATCGAGGACATGGAGATCGAGAAGGTCGTGCATCGCCAGGCCTCGACCGGCCTGAAGCTTGCGACCGACGGCGAGTTCCGCCGCTCCTGGTGGCATTTCGACTTCCTCGCCAAGCTGACCGGCTGCGAGCTGTTTCACCCGGACGCCGGTATTCAGTTCACCGGCGTGCAGACCCGTCATGACGCGGTGCGCGTTATCGGCAAGCTCGACTTCCCGGCCGATCATCCGATGCTCGACCATTTCCGCTTCCTGAAGAAGCACGCCGATACGGCGCATGTGACGGCGAAGATGACGATCCCGTCGCCGGCCGTGCTGCACTTCCGAGGCGGCCGCAAATCGATCTCCAAGGACGTCTATCCCGATCTCGACGCCTTCTACGAGGATCTCGGCAAGACCTACCGCAAGGCCGTGAAGGCGTTCTACGACGCCGGCTGCCGCTATCTGCAGTTCGACGACACCGTGTGGGCCTATCTGTGCTCGCAGGACGAACTGAAGAAGGCGCGCGAGCGCGGCGACAATCCGGACGGCCTGCAGCAGATCTATTCGCGCATCATCAACTACGCGATCGCCGAGCGTCCCGCCGACATGACCATCACCACCCATGTCTGTCGCGGCAATTTCCGCTCGACGTGGATCTCCTCGGGCGGCTATGAGCCGGTCGCCGAGACCATGCTCGCCAACACCAACTACGACGGCTATTTCCTGGAATATGACAGCGAGCGCGCCGGCGGCTTCGAGCCGCTGCGCTTCCTGCCCAAGGGCAACAAGGTGGTCGTCGTCGGTCTCGTCACCTCGAAGGTCGGCGAGCTCGAGAAGAAGGACGACATCAAGCGCCGCCTGGAAGAGGCCTCGAAGTTCGCCCCGCTCGACCAGCTCGCGCTGTCGCCGCAATGCGGCTTCGCCTCGACGGAGGAAGGCAACATCCTGAGCGAGGAAGAGCAGTGGGCCAAGCTGCGCCTCTGCGTCGAGCTCGCCGAGGAGATCTGGGGGAAGTAATCAGCTGCCCGAGGCTGTGCGCCCGGCGATCAGGCGCACGGATCGTGCCGATCAATGATGTGGGAGCGGGGCCGGAGCAATCCGCCCCGCTTCGTTTTTGCGCAGCAGGGCGCGGCGGATCAGCCGCTGGGCGGGGGCCTCAAACCGGTCATAGGTGAGATACGCTGCCGTGAAGGTCAGCCCCATGAAGCCGATCCAGAACATCTCGCTGCCGTATGGGATCGCTCGTCCAAGCGCACCGAAAGCGAGCGCGATCGTGAGTTGGATCGGGAAGTGCAACAGGTAGCAGGAATAGGTCATGTTGCCGGCTGCCTGCAGCAGGACTTCGGTTCGCCGTGGCAGCGTGATGGGCGTCGCGCAGATGAACAACAAGACAGGTGTATAGACGAGCAGGAATGCTGCGGAGCGCCCGGCGAGCGCGACGCCTGATAGCCAGAGCGCGAACGGAATGCCAATGACGGCGCATGCTGCGAGCGCCTCGAGCTTCGGCCGATACGAGACTTCGGCGACGCCCTGCCGCGCCATGGCGGCCAGTCCGCCGGCATAGAAGAACACGAAGCATTTGCCGACCAGCGTCCCGCTCGCGATCCCGGCCAGGATCATCGCCAGGTTCAACAGCGGCGACGTGGTGACGAAGCGCAGCGCCAGGAAGAATGCCGCATAGACCAGCACCTCGATCGAGATCGACCAGATCGGGCCGTTGAAGCTGACCCCGGTCGGCGGCAGCCAGTCGCTCGCCATGAAAAGCTGGGCGACGAAATGAGCGAGATCGTTGCTCTGGTAGACGAAGAAGAAGCCGTGCTGCGCGACATAGAGGGCCTGCAGCCCCGCGACCAGCAGCAGCGTTGCGAGATGCAGCGGATAGAGCCGCGACAGCCGGTTGACGAAGAAGGTCCAGCCGTCGACCGCGCCATCCGGGACGAGCGCGCTGTACTTCCAGAAGAAGATGAACCCGGAGATGCACCAGAAGATCACCACGCCGTATTCGCCGAGCTCGTAGAACGGGAACAGCACGCGGTAGAATGGCAATTCGCTTCGGACGAGATCGACCGGCGCGTCGGCGACGTAGGCGAAGTGCGGATAGTGCCACAACAGCACCGAGATCGTGGCGATGAAACGCAGCAGCTCGAGCCCGAGCAGCTTGTGAGTCCCAGACGATGTCGATGTGTGAGGCAGGGCCATGCGGTGATCGTTAACCGTCTCGACGGGATGTACGCCCAATCCTAGCCGGCGCAAAGTGAAGGAATGTTTTCGCAGCCTGCGGATCAGCGGCAGGCGAGCTCGGTTCCTTGCAGGATCGCCTGGTCCCAGGACCGATAGCCCGTGGCATTCAGATGGATGCCTTCGAGCGTGAACGGCGATTCCATCGGCGGCAGGGGCAGGAAGGTCGCGCCGGTGCGCCTTGCGAGGTCCGGCAGCACGGCGCGATAGCCGGTGATGCTCGCCGCGGCGGCCTTCTCCATGGCCGGCGTGAATGGCCCGCGCGCCTCGACGGAGGGAAACTCGGCGATGAAGATGCGCGTGGTGAGCTTTGACAGCTCGCGCAGCAGGGCCTCGTAGCGCGCAGCGAAGACCTCGCTGGAGTCGGGCTTGGCGGCCAGCGCGTCGTTCACGCCGAGCGAGACGATGATCGCGAACGGCCGTTTCGGCCCGAGTGCGGGCTTCAGCCAGCCGGCGAGATCGCTGCGCGTCCCGGCGCCGGCGAGACCGGCGTTGACGACCGGATGCCCGCAGGCGTTGGCCGGCAGCGTCGCCGCCTCGACGATGCTGTCACCGAGCACGATGATCGGGTCATCGGGGCGAGCCAGCAGATTGTAGTGGACGACGAGCTGGCGGACCATGCGGTGGTCGCTGCCGGACAGTGTCGCCGAGCGGCGTGCCAGCACGAACGTCGCGACTGCCGCGGTGATCACCGCAAACAGCACGAATCCCAGCCGCGCCTGCGTTTTCGCTGCCATATGGACGATCGATGCCCTGATGTGACCCGACCGTAGTATGAATTCGCAAACGGAGCTCTAATTCGTCCGCGTCCAGGTCGAGGAACGGCAGATGACGCCGCCGAAGGCGCAGCCGGCCGTGGTCAGCGTGCCGCCGGACAGGGTCATCTTGGCATCGTAGGTCTTGCCGTCGTCGGGATTGCTGTAGCTGCCGGCCCACGCGTTGGGTCCGGTCGGCTTCATGCCGGAGAACAGCCGCTGGCCGACCTTGGCGGGGGTAACCGTGCCTTCCTTGATCCAGACCAGCGTGCCGCAGATGGCGCCGCCGCAGGGCGCGAATCTGACCTTGGAGGCGCCGCTTTCGCGCAGCCAGACGCCGCTGACATCGTCGGCGAGCGCCGGGCCTGCCGCCAGCGCGAGCGACACACCTAGTCCGACAACGAAACGACCGATCATGCGAGCCTCCCTCATCCTTCGAGACGAACTTGTTGCTAGCGGATCGTGTCGGCGATGCGGCGGGCCGACGGCGACACGCTTGGTCTCCATTGTTCAGAAAGGATATCAGGATTCGGGCGTGCCGCACCTGTCTCGCGGGCTGTGATGGTCGGGCTGTGGCAGTGCCTGCCCAGCCCCAGGTTTATCTCGCCGCCAGATAGACTTCGCCAAGCAGCGAGGAATTCGACCACGGCACCTGCCGGTTCTTGGTGCCGGCCACGACCTCGGCGCGTACGCGCGTCAGCATCTGCTGCACCTCGAGCCCGGGCGTGCCGATGTGGCGCGACAGCGCCGCCGAGAACGGGCTGTTGTCGCCGTCGCCGTCGAGCGCGACCTTGCCCGGCGCGGTCGCGAACGCGATCAGCGTGCCGGCCCCGGACGTCGCGCCAGCACCGAGCGACGATGGTGCGGCCAGCCCGGTGGCGCTGAGACCCCGGCCGGGTCCGGCGCTTGCCGTCTCCGGCGGCGCGAACGGATTGTTGCGGCAGGCATCGAGGATCAGGATGTTGGTGCGGACCTGGTCGTCGAGCCCGGCCAGGATCTGGTCCATGTCGACCATTGCCGTGACCACATCGCTGCCCGCGGACGGTGCGATGTCGGTGGGCAGGAGATAGTTGCGGCCGTCGATCTGCACGCCGTGGCCGGCATAGAACACGACGGCCACCTGCGCCCGCGTCGCCTCGCGCAGGAAGTCGCGCGTCTTGGCCTGCATCGCCGCGCGGTCGAGATCGATGCCCTCGGTCACCGTGAAGCCGATGTCGCGCAGGCTCCTGGCGATTGCTCGCGCATCGCGCGGCGGATTGGGCAGTGGCTGCACGTGAGCGTAGGCCCCGTTGCCGATGACCAGCGCCATGCGCTGCCCCGTCGGCGCCGCTGCGGCCGAGGAGGGGGCCGTGGATTCCGGCTGCGGCTGGGGGCGCACCACCGCCTCCGACAGCAGCGACAGACGCACCCTGGCGGTGGCCTGGTTGGCCTTGCTGCCGGCATCGGATGCGGTCGTCGTCAGCGCCGCGGCGTAATCCGCCTTGGCCGCGTCGAACTCGCCCTTGGCCTCATAGGCCAGCGCGCGATGCACATGGGCAGCGATGACGACGCTGCCCGGCGGCGTCATCACGTTGGCCGGCGGATTCTGCGCGAGCCGGACCGCCTCCGAAGCGTCGGCGACGGCGCGGTCGAGATGGCCCTTGGCGCGCCAGATCACACTGCGGTTGATCAGCGGCGAGGCCAGCGCCGGATCGAGCCGGATCGCCTCGTTGATGTCGCCAAGCGCGCCGTCGAGGTCGCCGGTCGCTTCCTTGGAGATGCCGCGATTCTGCCAGGACAGCGCGGATTTCGGCATCAGCCTGATCGCCTGGTCGTAGTCGGCGATCGCCTTGGCGTAGTCGCCGGTGCCGCGATAGGCGTTGCCGCGGTTGTGGAAGAGCGTGCCGCTCGGCGCGCCGCTCTTGATGGCGTCGTTGAAGTCGGCGATCGCGATCTCGTACTCGCCTTTGTCGTAGTAGGCCGAGCCGCGCAGATTATAGATCGCCTGCGCCGGTGCCAGCCGTAGCGCCTCGGTGGCATCCGCGATCACGTGGGTGTAGTCGCCCTTCTTGTTCCAGCCGACCGCCCGCCAGAAATAGATCGTCGCCAGCTGGCGGCCGGAAAACGCCTTCAGGGCGATGATCTTGTTGCAGGCGGCGATCATCTGGTCCGCAGGCGTCGTCTCGGTGGTGCAGAGCGGGCCGAGCTGGGACTTCGACTGGGCGAGGGCGGGAGACGTCCAGAGGGCAGCCAGCAGCGGTATCAGCAGCAGGAGGGAGCGGCGCATCGGCACGGACCGTGGGGACGAGAGGCAGGAACCTATCCGGTTTGTTGCGTCCGGAAGGGTCCGGGTTCAGGCTCTTTCCAATGGTGGGCAGATGGTGCTAGGAGGTTGGGCCAAGGGCGCGCTGCCCACTTGCATTTCCCACCCGTCGGACCGAATGAAGAACGACCAGCTGCTCGCCCAGATCACGGAGTTCTGCCGCCAGTCGGACATGGCGGAATCGACGTTCGGCCGCCGGGCCGTGAACGACGGCAAGCTCGTGCAGCGGCTGCGCGAGGGCAAGCGCATCACCATCGATACGCTGGACCGCATCCAGGCCTATATCGCGGCTTCCACCGGCACGCTGCCGCCGCCGCGGCTCGACGTCGTGCCGGAGAAGCGCGATCCCAAGAGCAATTTCCGCTTCTTCGAGAACCGCCAGAAATACCTGCTGTTCGTGCACACCTGCAGCGAGAAGCGGGTGGTGGCCGAGCGCGTCGGTCTCGAGCTCGCCAGCATCCATCCGCGGCCGCCGGCGCTGCGGCTGTTCGACGCCGGCGTCGGCGACGGCACCGTGCTGTCGAAGGTGCTGCGCACGATGCACGGCCGTTTTCCACACATTCCGTTCTATGTCGCCGGCAAGGAGCTGAGCCTCGAGGACGTCCGGCTGACACTGGAGAAGGTGCCGGACCGGCTGTTCGAGCATCCGGCCAGCGTGTTCGTGTTCACCAACATGAACTATGCCGAGGCGCCCTGGCTGACGCCGGCGTCGCCTTCGGTCGCGGCGTCGATGATCTGGCACGAGGTCGTGCTGCAGGGCGATTCGTCCGGGGATTTCGAGGCCCAGATCACCGCGCTGAAGCCGTTTCTGGAGCAGAACTGGCGCGCCAACGTCTCCCAGCGCACCGGCATGCCGGTCTACGAACGGCCGATCGCGCTGGTGCTGTACCGCGAGGACCACCGCTTCCTGCTCGACGGCATCATCCCGCGGGCCGGACGGGTCGAGGCCAATTTCGACCTGATCATCGCCTCCCAGCCCTACCGTGCCCGGTCCTCGGTCAATTTTCGCGCCAAGCGCATCATCGCACCGCTGGCGCGTGCCTTAAAGCCGGGCGGCCGGCTGATCGGAATCCACTCCCACGGCCAGGATCCCGGCCTGGACATCATCCAGGCGGTCTGGCCCGGAGAAAATCCTTTCTCGGTCAGCCGCCATGAGCTATTGCGCGCCGTGAAATACGAGCTGGGCTCCAGTGGGCGAGACTTAAATTTTAACGCCTATGCGGACAATCGCTCGATTTTCAGGTATGAGATGGAGGCTCTGCCCAACGAGGTCACCGGTGCGATCGGAACCTCGACGGCCTTTGCAGCCTGGAACGCGGCGGTGTATGTCGCGCAGATCGAGGAAGACCGCCTGACCGAGGTGGCCCACTCGTCTCGTGCGCTCGACGCCGCCAGAGAGGTTCTGCGAAAGCACAACGGGCTGTGGTTCTACGACGAGTCCTACGTCATCTCGCGGCGTCGCGACTGACATCCTGGGATCAGGACAGTTGGGATCAAGAGACTTGGGATCGAGAGACTTGGGATCAATACAAATGACCGCCGTGGGCGGCAAAGAAGGGGTTGCTTGATGCGCGCGTCTTATCTGTTCACCTCGGAGTCGGTGTCCGAGGGCCATCCGGACAAGGTCTGCGACCGTATTTCCGACGAGATCGTCGACCTGTTCTACCGTGAAGGGCCGAAGGCCGGCATCGACCCCTGGCAGATCCGCGCCGCCTGCGAGACGCTTGCCACCACCAACAAGGTCGTGATCGCCGGCGAGACCCGTGGCCCGTCCTCGGTCACCAACGACCACATCGAACACGTCGTCCGCGAGGCCATCAAGGACATCGGCTACGAGCAGCAAGGCTTCCACTGGAAGACCTGCGACATCGAGATCCTGCTGCACCCGCAGTCCGCCGACATCGCGCAGGGCGTCGATGCGCTGCAGCCTGGCGAGCGCAAGGAAGAGGGCGCGGGCGACCAGGGCATCATGTTCGGTTACGCCACCAACGAGACCCCGGATCTGATGCCGGCACCGATCTTCTACGCCCACAAGATCCTGCGTCTGATCTCGGAGGCTCGTCACTCCGGGGTCGAGAAGGTGCTCGGTCCGGACTCCAAGAGCCAGGTGACCGTGCAGTATGAGAACGGCAAGCCGGTCGGCGTCCGCGAGATCGTGGTGTCGCACCAGCATCTGGTCGAGGACATGACCTCGGAGCAGGTGCGGGAGCGGGTCGAGCCTTACGTGCGCAAGGCGCTGCCGGAAGGTTGGATCACCCCCAACACGATCTGGCACATCAATCCGACCGGCAAGTTCTTCATCGGCGGTCCCGACGGCGACGCTGGCCTCACCGGCCGCAAGATCATCGTCGACACCTATGGCGGCGCAGCCCCGCATGGCGGCGGCGCCTTCTCGGGCAAGGACCCGACCAAGGTCGATCGTTCCGCCGCCTATGCCGCGCGTTACGTCGCCAAGAACATCGTCGCCGCCGGTCTTGCTGACCGCTGCACGCTGCAGTTGGCCTACGCGATCGGCGTGGCGCGCCCGCTCTCGATCTATATCGACACCCATGGCACCGGCAAGGTGCCCGAGGACCGGCTCGAGAAGATCGCGGCCGAGGTGATGGATCTCACCCCGCGCGGCATCCGCAGCCACCTCGACCTCAACCGTCCGATCTACGCGCGCACCTCGTCCTACGGCCATTTCGGCCGCACGCCGGACAACGAGGGCGGCTTCTCCTGGGAGAAGACCGACCTCGCCGAATCGTTCAAACGCGCGGTGTGATTCACACGTCATCTCTCTCCCCGCGCGCGCGGAGAGAGATGACAGCCGATGCCTCGCATCGGCGTCGTCAGAAGACGGCGGCAGAAGGCCGCCGTTGCCTCTCCCCGTGAGCAACGGGGAGAGTGATCTGGACTGCGCCTCGACGCGTCTATCTCATTCGTTACGACCAGTTCGAATTCATCCGACCAGGAACCCGACATGACCGCCAAGCCAGGTTTTACCGACTACATCGTCAAGGACATTTCGCTCGCCGAGTTCGGCCGCAAGGAGATCTCGCTCGCTGAGACCGAGATGCCCGGCCTGATGGCGACGCGCGAGGAGTATGGCCCGAAGCAGCCGCTGAAGGGCGCGCGCATCGCAGGCTCGCTGCACATGACCATCCAGACCGCGGTCCTGATCGAGACGCTGAAGGCGCTCGGCGCCGACATCCGCTGGGTCTCCTGCAACATCTATTCGACCCAGGACCACGCGGCCGCCGCGATCGCCGCCGCCGGCATTCCGGTGTTCGCCGTCAAGGGCGAGACGCTGGTCGACTACTGGGACTACACCGCAAAACTGTTCGACTGGCATGGCGGCGGCCATCCCAACATGATCCTCGATGACGGCGGCGACGCCACCATGTACGTCCATCTCGGCCTGCGCGCCGAGAACGGCGATGCGGCGTTCCTCGACAAGCCGGCCTCCGAGGAAGAGGAGGTGTTCTTCGCGCTGCTGAAGAAGCAGCTCAAGGAGAAGCCGAAGGGCTACTTCGCCGAGATCGCCAAGTCGATCAAGGGCGTCTCGGAGGAGACCACCACGGGCGTGCATCGTCTGTACGACATGCAGAAGGCCGGCACTCTGCTGTGGCCCGCGATCAACGTCAACGACAGCGTCACCAAGTCGAAGTTCGACAACCTCTATGGCTGCCGCGAGTCGCTGGTCGACGGCATCCGCCGCGGCACCGACGTGATGATGTCGGGCAAGGTCGCGATGGTCGCGGGCTTCGGCGACGTCGGCAAGGGCTCGGCCGCATCGCTGCGCCAGGCCGGCTGCCGCGTCATGGTGTCCGAAATCGATCCGATCTGCGCGCTGCAGGCGGCGATGGAGGGCTATGAGGTCGTGACGATGGAAGATGCCGCGCCGCGCGCCGACATCTTCGTGACCGCCACCGGCAACAAGGACATCATCACCATCGAGCACATGCGCGCGATGAAGGATCGCGCCATCGTCTGCAACATCGGCCACTTTGACAACGAGATCCAGGTCGCCTCGCTGAAGAACCTGAAGTGGACCAACATCAAGCCGCAGGTCGACGAGATCACCTTCCCCGACGGCAAGCGCATGATCCTGCTGTCCGAAGGCCGCCTCGTGAACCTCGGCAATGCGATGGGCCACCCGTCTTTCGTGATGTCGGCGTCCTTCACCAACCAGACGCTGGCGCAGATCGAACTCTACGCCAACAACAAGGACGGCAAGTACAAGAAGGAAGTCTACGTGCTGCCGAAGTCGCTCGACGAGAAGGTGGCCATGCTGCACCTCGCCAAGATCGGCGTGACCCTCACCAAGCTGCGCCCCGACCAGGCTTCGTATATCGGCGTCAAGCTGGAAGGCCCATTCAAGTCGGACCACTACCGCTACTGAGTTCCGGCGCAACGCGCGGCGAAACGACGAAGGCCGGGGCATTGCCCCGGCCTTTTTTGTTTTGATCGCGAAGTAACTATCAAACTCAATCGTAGCGATTGAGGATGACAAGTCGAGTGCGATGCCCATGAATGCGCCCTCTCCCCTTGTGGGAGAGGGCAAGGTGGTGACTGCCACAAATCTGTTTGGGTGAGGGGTATGCCTCCACGAGCAACGCTCGCGGAGAGAGACCCCTCACCCGACCGCGTGCGTGGATGGTTCGGAGATGACCTCTCCCACAAGGGGAGAGGGCGCTGCATCGCTCACCGCACTGAAGGATGTCGTCAAGTCCGTGGTTTAGCGACAGGCGTAGCAATCTACGCTTGCAATCACCCCGTCCGCCGCGACGCCAGCGCCGACGCGCGGACCGCCTTCGCGCGCTTGGCCGCATGATGCTCCGGTCGCGCGGCGATGCGCTTATGCTTGTTCGTCTCCGCCGCTGCCACCTTCACGGCCGGCGCGCGATGCTTGGCATATTCCTCGCCGTCGACCGGGCCGACATGCGGCGGGTCGCGGTCGAGATAGGGCCGGCCGATGCCGAACGTCTTGCCGTTGGCGTCGACCCATTTCCACAGCGCCTCGGTCGCGACCCAGCGCTGCGCGCGCGTCGCGCCGTTGACGCTGACGATGTCAGCCGCGAGGCCATGGCCGTAGCCGCCGCGCAGGCTGCCGCCGTGATAGGAGCGATTGCTGGCCGCCTTCAGCCCGCTCGCGATCTCCTGGCGATAGTCGTCGCGGAATCCGCTGGTGATGCCCGGCGCGAGACCCGCGGCCTCGGCGGCGTGCAGGGTGTGAAACAGCTTCAGCTTGAAGCCGCGGTCCATGCCGCCGATCACGTATTCGGCCATGCTGCGGCCGACGCGCTCGGCCGCCTTCGGATCCTTCCAGGTAAAGTCATTGTCGACGAGCTTGGTGAAGCTGCGCGTCACCTTGACCATGCGCCCCTTGCGCTTGACCGTGACGACGCGGCGCTCGGTTTCGCGGATCTTGTCGAGCTTCGGCGCGCGCTCATACAGCGCGAACAGATAGCGGTCGATGCAGGCATCGATGTCGGGGCACTCGTCGAGGATCTCGATGTGGTCGGCGCTGGCGACGGTGGGCCGGGGCGGTTCGGTTGCCGCGTTGGGAGCGGCCTGTTCGTCCGCAGGCAGGACGGCCGATGGGGTGATCGACGCGGTCGTCAGCGCAGGCTCGGCTGCGGTCGGCTGCGGCGACGTCGCGATCGGCTCCGCGACGATGGGCGGCGTCGCCGCCTCGATCTCGGCGGCAGCCGCGGGCCAAGCCGCCGCACAAGCTGCCAGGACAACGGACCGACACAACGCACGCGTCAGAAGCTGCTGCGAGCTCATCATCCGGTCTCCCCAAAATCCGAGCCCCTGCTGGTGAGGGGCGGTCAGGTATCCGATACCTGCGATTGTTCGGCGCTTGGCGGCGAGGTGCAATAACACGACGCCCGTGGCCAGCGGCTTTTGCGGGAACTGTGACATCAGCGCAACGGTGCGCGATTGTGAGTTCCGTGTGTCGCTTATGAGTCCACTCTTGCGCTGGACTGCTGCCCACGCTGCATCGTTCGCCGCAGCAGCTTGCGTCCGGTCAGCATGGCGCATGCGAGATTCTCGTGCTGCAGGCGGCTCACCAGCACGACGCCGGCGACATGCAGCACCACCAGCGGGATCAGCAGATAGGACGTCACCTCGTGGGTGTCCTCGACCCACCAGACGCCGAAGAACCGTACGGTCACCTGCATCGCGCCGGTCACCGCGGAGACGATCAGCAGAAGCAGCAATGCGAGCTGCATCGCCGTGCCGGCGGGATTCAGCCCGAGATAGCGCCCGGTCCTGCCGCGCCGCAGATTCCACAGGTAGGCCGGCGTCGCGCGCAGCCGGGCACGGAGACTGCGGAAGCGCGAATGGCGGGTGCCGATGATGCCCCAGATCAGGCGAAAGGCGAGCAAACCCAGGATCGCGTAGCCCGCAATCCGGTGCAGCCCGTCATGGACGTTCGGCGTCACCCAGGCGATGAGCACCAGCACGGCGAGCATCCAGTGCCACAGCCGCAGCGGCAGGTCCCAGACCTGCACGGTGTCGGCGGTGTCCTGGCGTTTCAGGCTGGCTCTGGGGGCTGTGCCGTGCATGGCTCTCACGTCACGTCGTTCAGCACGCTGGACGACGCTTGCGCCAACTACTTGGCGATCGTGTGCTTCAGGCTGAGATCCTCGGGGCTGTAGAACAGCTCATACAGCTTGCCGCCCTTGACGCCGTAGACCTCGTAGCAGGAGCCCTCGACCTTCGAGCGGCGCACCTCGTAGCCCGCTTCCTTGGCCTTGGCTTCCGCCTCGGCCGTCGGCTTCCACTGGGCCTTGTCGAGCTTGGTGCAGTCCTTGTAGCCGTCGGCCAGAGCCGGCGAGATGGCGAAGCCGGCGAGTGCGGCACCGAGCACGGCGGCGATGGTCAGTCTCATCAATCCCTCCAATGAGCAAATTCAAATACGATGCATCGTGGGATCAGTGGAGACGGCAACCGCCCCGATGTGTCAACGGAGCGGCGGCTGGAATCGCTCTTAGAGCTTTTCCAAGTTCGTGAGGGCCGCGATTTCGGCCGAGAATCGCAGATGGCGCGATGCGCGACGTTACGTCTCGCTCGTGCAGCTGGTCGCGACGACGTCGTCGTCTGGCGCCCGCTCTCGCCCTGTCCCGCTTGCGGGACAGGGCAGTGCTGCGAATGCCGGCGTCAGAATTCCAGGTTCGCACCCAGATAGAACGAACGTCCGGGACCGGGAACGGCGGTGCCCCACATCGTCGCGGTGCCCGATACGCCGCCGCCGGTGGCAGCGATGGTCCCGGCCTCCTTGTTGAACGACATCGATGCGCCCTCGCCGACATAGGCGCCGCCGAGCGGCAGGTAGTAGAGCTTGTTGAACAGGTTCTCGACGCCGAAGCTGATGCGCAGTTTCTGCCAAGTGTAGTTGCTGCGCAGGTTGACCAGGCTGTAGCCCGGGGTCTTCAGCTCGTTGCGCGCGACGGAGACGTCGGACTTGCGGCCCACCATCACCAGCTCGAGGCCGCTGTCCCAGCCGTCGAGCCGGTGCGTGAGCGTCAGCTTGCCGTTGATCGGCATGATGTTGTAGAGGCCGCTTCCGGTGTCGAGGTTCCTGCCGTTGGTATAGCTCAGGACTCCCTTCAGGCCGAAATCGCCGACCGGCGTGCTGCCCAGCGGTACCTTGCCGGACAGATCGAAGCCGTACAGCCGTGCCTGCTGGTTCATGTACTTCATGATCACGAACTGGTTAGCGACGGCAGGCACGGCAGCGGTGTTGGTGGCGGCCTTCCACTGCACCGCGTCGATGTAGTCGCGCACATGGGTGTAGTAGGGGGTGAGCCGGAGCTCGGCCTCATGGTCGGCGCTGTGCCACGCGCCGGTGAAGCTCACGGTATGGGCGACCTCGGGTCTCAGATCGGGGTTTCCGAGATAGCCGTTGCCGTCGCCGACGAAGTTGTTCATCTCCAGCGCCATGGTGTTGCGCGACCAGGAATAGCGTTCGTACAGATTCGGCGACCGGGTCTTCTGCATCGCGCCGAACTCGAAGGTGAGATGAGCGCTCGGCGTGTTCCGGAACAGCGCCGTCAGGTCGATATTGTTGTCCTTTCGCGAGCGATCCATGGCGTTGAACGCCGCGCGGGAGCCGACCGAGCTCGTCTCGTACATGCCCGACATGAACCCCGATGTCAGCGGCGTGGTGCTGGTGTTGTAGCCGACGACCGGTCCGGTGTCGGTCTCGACGCGCTCGAACCGCACGCCCAGCAGCGACAGCCAGGACGGGCTCCACTTCGCCTCCCACTCGCTGAACACGCCGGCCCGGTCGCGCTTGCCGCCGTTGATGTTCCAGAACGTCAGCGGCGCCATGCCGCCGATGCAGTTGCCGACGCCGCAATCGGGGGCCGGCGGCCACCAGTCGTCGAGACGGTAGGTCTGCAGATCGACGCCGACGCGGACCACGTCGCGGGGCGACAGCGTGATGTCGGCCTTGGAGGTCAGGCCGTTGGTTTTGGTGCGCGTATACATCGGCATGCCGTTGACCGGATAGCTTGCTCCCGTCGTGTTCGGCGGCTTCAGCGTGCCATACGAGAACAGCCGATCACCGCCGAAGTTCATGTAGTGATCGACGGACTGATGGTAGAGGCGGGTGTCCAGATCGCCCCAGTCGAACCGGCCAAGATGGTGCAGGTTGACGCTGTAGGCATCGTTGCCCAGCATGTCCATGCGCTGGTTCGGGTAGAGCTGATAGGGGACCTCCTGCACCCCCGCCTTCAGCTCGATGAGCTGGCCGTCCTTGCTCCAGGCGACGCCCATCAGATGATTCCTGGTCTCGTAGGCGGATGAGCCGACCTGATCGAGGGGAAGCACCGGCGTGATCGAGCTCCTCAGGGTGAAGTTCTTGAAGTTGCCGCCGGCCGTATAGTTGTCTGCCTTGACCGCAGCGCCGCTGTAGCTGACGCTGTAGTTCTCGGTGGCCATGGTGGCCGACAGGTTGACGCCGCGCACGTTGCCGTTGCTGCGGTAGAACGTGCCGATGCTGCCTTTGGTCAGCAGGCTCTGCCCCGGCGCCGCGAACAGGGCCGCCGGCGAGTTGACCGCGACGGTGCCGCCGATCGAGTCGCCGCCGACGCTCACGGGCGTGATGCCCGCCCAGACCTTGGCCGCGGCGACCTGGGCCGGATCGATGTAGGACAGCGCCGGGGTCATGTGATTGGGACACGAGGCGATGGTGTCCATGCCGTCGACCTTGATACGCAGGCGGTCGTCGGCGAGGCCATGGATCGCTGGCAGGCTCGAGACTCCGCCGGCCGAATAGAGGCTGACGCCGGGCACATCGGCAAATAGCGCAGCCGTGTCGCTCGTGGTGGCCCGCTTCGCCAGGATGTCACCCGGCGCAACCGAAGTGGCGCCGGGAGGCGTGGCGACGCCGTCGGATGAGGCCGCCTGCGGCGGTGGCGCAACTGCCGGATTGGTCGTCGCCGCATGTGCGCCCCTGCGGCGGACTGCCGTTCGGGCGGCCGGGCGGGGCTGCGGGACAGTGACCGTCACCTGCGGCAACGTGGTGCCGGAGCGAGCCTGCGATGGGTCCTGTGCGAGCACGGGGCTCGAAAGGGCGAATGCCAGCAGCGCCGGCGATGTCAGCACGGTGGTTGAGCGGAGCAACCCCCGCCGGACGGGTGTCGAACAATGGTCCATGATGGGATCTCGGAATAGGAATGGGAGAGGCGCCTGGCGGCGAGCGCGCCGTGGCCTCGTGAACATGTCGCGACGAGGCGGCTGCGGGCACGCTGCGGCGGCCGCCGGACGGCAGCCTACAGCGCGCGCCGACGAGACCGGCCGCATCGTGACGGGATGAGATGTCTGGAGTGTCGGCCTAGACGGCCGCCGGTGGTCCGCGAGCGACCGGCAGTTCGAGCGCAGGCCGGGGTGCCGCAACGAGGTCGGTGCGCTCGATCGGGATCGCAACGACCATCTGCATCGGCCGCGCCACGGCGGGGACGTGCGGGACGGTGACGCCGCGCCCGAGCGCACAGAACGGACAGCTCGCGCATTGCTTGGCCGCAGTGCCGATGTCGTCCGACGTCGGACCGTCGGTGGAGCTCTGACAGATGATGGCGACGGCGTCGGGAGCCGCAGCCGCAGCGCTCATCGCGGAGAGCGCCAGCGCGGACTGGAAGATCAGGGCCCATGCTGCAAACCAGACGAGAGCACCGCCGAGCCGCGACAGCGCTGCGCGCCGCCGCGCTGAGCGCATGCGCGCCTCACGTCGTCTTGATGCGATGCCTTGTCGTTGACGCCCCTGACGAGCCACCGGCTGACGCTCCCACCCCTTGGAATGAACTACAGGAGCGAACGTCGCATTGGCAATGGAGTATCTGCGCCGTCGTCGACTCCCGTCACGGTGGATCAATTCGGCAACATTGAAGTGGCTTCAACTCAGTCGTGAACCGCAGCGCGCGTGACATGCAGGCGGTTGCGTCCTGCGAGTCAAACTCAATCGCGGCGCGGTTTCGAGCAACCGATGAGGCCCGGCCTGGACACCGTCGCCAACAACTGTCAAATATATCCTCATGACCTTCCGCATTCACGTCTCAGGCGCTGCACCGATCAGCCGAATTACCGACCCGGCCTGATCCGTCGGGCCGGGCGCTTCTGCCTGCGAGAACTGCCTGTGAATGCTCTTGGCGTCCGAAGCGGCGCCGTATGCGAGGTCCCTCCATGTCTTCTCGTCCTGCCACGCTGCACCTCGTGTGCGGCAAGATCGCTGCGGGCAAATCGACGCTGACCGCCGCGCTGGGCCGGCGCCCGGGCACCATCGTGATCACCGAGGACGACTGGCTGGCGCGGCTCTATCCCGGCGAGCAGCACACCCTGGCGGACTACGTGCGCAATTCGTCACGGCTGCGCAGCGTGATGGGGCCGCACGTCGTTGCGCTGTTGCGGGCCGGCGTTTCCGTCGTGCTCGACTTTCCCGCCAACACGCCGGCGAGCCGCGCCTGGATGCGCGGCCTGTTCGAAGCAGCCGGCGCGCCGCACCAGCTGCACCATCTCGACGTGCCCGACGAGGTCTGCAAGGCGCGGCTGCGGATGCGCAACGCGGAAGGCCGACATGCCTTCACGGTGACCGATGAGGAGTTCGACCTGTTCACGAGCTACTTCGTGGCGCCGACGGCGGACGAAGGGTTCAACGTGATCGTCCAGCCCATGGAAACCCAAGGCAGTTGCGTAGCCCGATGAGCGCAGCGACATGCGGGTTCGCCAGGACAGCGCGTGAGAGCCCGGATGTTGCTTCACTCATCCGCTCTACGCGCTGCCCACCCCGATCCTGAAGCGCCGATTCTGGCGGCCTTTGTTATCAACCTTGAGAATACGAATCCGCCGCGCCTGGGCCGTCGAGACCAGATGCGTGCCGCCGCAGGCCTGGCGGTCGAGGCCGTCGATGTCGACGATGCGGATCAGGCCGTCGGCCTGGCGCGGCGGTGCGACCGATTTGGCACGGAACAGTCCCGCGGTCGCCTGCGCATCGTCATAGGGCATGTCGAAAGCACGCACCGGACGATCGTCCGAGATCGCGGCATTCACCGCGTCTTCCACCGCACGGAGCTGCTCCGGCGCCACCTTGGGCAGGTCGAAGTCGACGCTGAATTCGTCGGTCTCGGTCATGCGGACGCCGGTCAGCAGCGCGCCGTCGAACTGGGTGTAGACGGCGCTGTTGACGAGATGCGCCACCGTGTGCTGCTCGCTCATGCGCTGCCGGAACGCCGGATCGACGTGCAGCTCGATCGCCCCGTCGGGGATGGCGTCGACCCCGATCAGGTGCCAGATGCCGGCAGCGGTCGGCTCGAAGCCCACGACGTCGCGAACGATGCCATTCCACGCGATCGTGCCACGGTCCGGCAATTGGCCGCCGCCACCGGGATAGAATGGCGAGCGCGCCAGGAGCACCGCGCCCGGCCGTGCGTCGAGCGCCGTGATGTCGAGCTCCAGCACGTCGGGATGATCGACGGCGAAAGGGCGAGGCAGGAAGTCGGTCATGCGAGGCCGTTCACGGTCGGAGCCCGGATGAGCGCAGCGACATCCGGGTTCATCGAGATTGCGCGTGAGACCCCGCATGTCGCTGCGCTCATGCGGGCTACGATCCTTTCCTAGACATACGCAGCGTCGCTCGTCCGCGCAACTTGGACGGCAGGCGACGCCTCACCGGCACGCCGCCACCGTGAACCACGCCATGCGGAAGGCGCCGTCGTGCAGGCGAAGGCATACGGTGTCGCCCGGCTGCAGCCGCTCATACAGCGCCTGCGCGATATGCGCATTGGCTGCCGTCGCAAACGGCCCCCACGGCTCCAGCGTCACCTGGTAGGTCGCAAGCCGGCTATGGCCGAGATGCTTTGACAGCACGCGGCTGCGCAGCAGCGCCGGCGCCGAGCGGTCGAGCGCGGTGTTGAACTGGCCGAGCGCTCCGAACGCATAGGCGGCAACGAAGACGGCAGCGAGCAGCAGCCGCCAGCCGCGCCGGCGGAGCTGGGTTTCGAACCGCGCGGCGACGATGAGGAAAATGATCGCGACCGCGGCCGCGAAGGCCGTCAGCGGCAGCCAGCTGACGAGATTGACGTCCGACAGCGTGCGCGCGGCGAGCGTGCCGGCCGCCACGATGCAACCGGTGCCGAGATTGGCGCCGTAGCCGGAGCCGAGGCCGATGCGGAACCGCCCGGGAAAGCGCAAGGTGAGGACGAGCGCCAGCAGCGGAATGACGGTGACGACCGCGATCAGCTGGCCGGCCGGAAAGCTCGGGAAGAGCGACCAGGCTGCGAGCCCGATTGCGAACAGCGAGAAGCCCAGGGCGATGCGCTGTGACGGCGCGCCACTGCCGCCGGGGCCGTCATTGTCGCCGGGCCTGTCGTCGCGCGGGTGGGGAGCGTTCATCGCCAGATCCGTATCGAGGGTGTTTCCCGCTGATAGCGGAGGAGGGTTGACCGACGACGAATGCGCCGGCGATTTGACAGCGACGGGCCGGGTTGCGACTGTCCGCAGCCAGAGCAAGAAAGCTGCACCAGGAAACGCCAGGAACACCGTATGTCAACAGAGCATGTCGACGTGCTGATCGTCGGCGCCGGGCTGTCCGGCATCGCCGCCGCCTATCATCTGCAGCACAAGTGCCCGGGCAAGCGCTTCGCGATCCTGGAGGGGCGGGGCGCGATCGGCGGCACATGGGACCTGTTCCGCTATCCCGGCATCCGCTCCGACAGCGACATGTACACGCTTGGCTATTCGTTCAAGCCGTGGACAGATCCGAAGGCGATCGCCGACGGGCCGCAGATCCTGAAATATGTCCAGGACACCGCGACCGAGAACGGCATCGACCGCCACATCCGGTTCAACCATCGGGTCCGGCGTGCGTCGTGGTCGAGCGCGGACGCATGCTGGACCGTCGAGGCCGAGCGCCGGACGGAGCAGGGCACGGTCGAGACCGTGCGGATGACCTCAGGCTTTCTGTTCATGTGCTCCGGCTACTACCGCTACGAAAAGGGCTACCTGCCGGACTTCAAGGGCATGGCCGATTTCAAGGGCCGCATCGTGCATCCGCAGGCCTGGCCTGAGGACCTCGACTATGCCGGCAAGCGCGTCGTCGTGATCGGCTCCGGCGCGACCGCGGTCACATTGGTGCCAGCGATGGCCAAGTCCGCCGCGCATGTGACGATGCTGCAGCGCTCGCCGACCTATGTGGTGTCGCGCCCCGCCCAGGACGCGCTCGCCAACAAGCTCCGCCGGCATCTGCCCGCTGCTCTCGCCTATCACCTGATCCGCTGGCGCAACGTGCTGTTCGGGATGTATTTCTTCCAGCTCAGCCGGCGCAAGCCGCAGCGGGTCAAGCAGCTGATCCTGGGCGGGGTGCGCGCCGCGCTGGGTCCCGATTACGACGTCGCCACCCATTTCACGCCGCGCTACAACCCGTGGGACCAGCGGTTGTGCCTGGTGCCGGACGGCGACCTGTTCAAGACCATTCGCGAGCAGCGTGCCTCGGTCGTGACGGCCGGGATCGAGACCTTCACCGAGCGCGGCCTGCGCCTCACCGACGGCCGCGAGATCGAGGCCGATGTCGTGGTCACCGCGACCGGCCTGGTGCTGCAGGTGCTCGGCGGCCTCGAGGTCGTCGTGGACGGCCGCACCGTCGATTTCGCCAAGACGCTCAACTACAAGGGCATGATGTATTCCGACGTGCCGAACCTGGCGGCGACGCTCGGCTACACCAACGCGTCGTGGACGCTGAAATGCGACCTTACCTGCGAATATGTCTGCCGGCTCCTCAACTACATGGACCGGCACGGCTACCGCCAATGCGTGCCGCACAATGACGACGCCACCGTCACGCCGCTGCCGTCGCTGAGCTTCAGCTCCGGCTATGTGCAGCGCTCGGTCGCCGATCTGCCGAAACAAGGCTCGAAGCGGCCGTGGCGGCTGTACCAGAACTACGCCCTCGATATCGTCTCCCTGCGCTTCGGCAAGGTCGACGATGGCGTGATGCGGTATTCGTGAGGGCAGGGCGCTCCGTCGGATCGTCGGCGCGATCTCGGGCCTCATGGTTCGACACGGCGCTTCGCGCCTCCTCACCATGAGGGGAAACATCTCGCCACCGCAGAGGATTTCGCCACGCACTCGATCCTCATCCTGAGGAGCCCGCCGCAGGCGGGCGTCTCGAAGGATGGCCGCAACGACGGTGTCAGCGTCAGTTCTTTTCGGGCGCGACCGTGCGCATGATGGGGTGGAGCAGGAGCAACCTTCACCGCTCCTCCGCCGCCCCCTCCCGCAGCGGCGCGCGGCTGAGGTCGTTGGCGGCGGCGATCGCCTTGCGCATCAGGCGCACCAGCTCGTTCGCCTCGGCCGCGCTGAGGCCGCGCACCATCAGCCGCTGCGCGGCCTCGACCGCCGGCGTGATCGCCTCCAGCGTCCTTTTCCCCTCATCGGTGATCAACAGCTCCCGTGACCGGCGGTCGCGCGCGCTCGCTCGGCGGACAACGAGGCCTTTCTGTGCAAGCCGGTCGATCACGCCGGTGATCGTGGTGCGGTCATAGGCGATCAGGCCAGCGAGCGTGATCTGGTCGATCGCCGGGTTGGCCGCGATCGCCGCCAGCGCCGCATATTGCACCGGCGTCAGGTCGAAGCCGGCCGCTTCCACCTCCGCCAGAAACACCGCCACGGCGATCTGCTGAAACCGGCGCGCCAGGTGCCCCGGCATGTCCCGCATCTCGGTCAATTCGAATCTCCTGTCACCAGCTTGACAAGCATACTGATGATCAGCATACTGATCAATAAGGAACAGCGAGGGAGGGTGGTCACGTGCAGTTTCATCTCAATGGCTTCCAGCCGGGCGATCCCGAAATCTTCGACACGGCCGAACGTGTCGCGAGCGCCGGCGCGAGCAGCCCGCTGCCGGCCGAGGCCGACGTCCTCATCGTCGGCTGCGGCCCGGCGGGCCTCAATCTCGCCGCCCAGCTCTCTGCCTTCCCCGACATCAAGACCTGCATCGTCGAGCAGAAGCCCGGCCGGCTGCTGCTCGGCCAGGCCGACGGCATCGCTTGCCGCACCATGGAGATGTTCCAGGCCTATGGCTTCGCCGAGAAAGTGCTGAGGGAAGCCTGCTGGATCAACGAGACCACGTTCTGGAAGCCCGATGACGCCAACCGCGCGCATATTGCGCGCAGCGGCCGCGTGCAGGACGTGGAGGATGGCCTGTCGGAGATGCCGCATGTCGTGCTCAACCAGGCTCGCGTGCACGACTTCTTCCTGGACGTGATGCGCCGTTCGGCCGCGAAGCTCGAGCCGCACTACGCCCGGCGACTGCGGGACCTTCATATCGATCCGTCCACAGGCAATGACGCACACGGCGTGACCGTCAGCTTCGACCGCATCCATCCGGAGCATGAAGGCCAGGTCGAGACCATCAAGGCGCGCTACGTGGTCGGCTGTGACGGTGCACGCAGCATCGTGCGCAAGGCGATCGGCCGCGAGCTGCACGGCGATTCCGCCAACCACGCCTGGGGCGTGATGGACGTGCTCGCCGTCACCGATTTTCCCGACATCCGCTTCAAGTCGCTGATCCAGTCCGCCAAGGACGGCAGCCTCCTGGTGATCCCGCGCGAGGGCGGCTATCTCGTCCGGCTCTATGTCGAGCTTGCCAAGCTCGAGGTCGGCGAGCGCGTGGCTGGGCGCAACATCACCGTCGACGAGGTGATCGCCAAGGCGCAGCGCATTCTCGCGCCGTATACGCTTCAGGTGAAGGAGGTCGCGTGGTGGTCGGTCTACGAGATCGGCCAGCGCATCACCGACAAGTTTGACGACGTGCCGGAGACCGAGGTCGCAACGCGGCTGCCGCGCGTCTTTATCGCCGGCGACGCCTGCCACACCCACAGCCCGAAGGCGGGGCAGGGCATGAACGTCTCGATGCAGGACACGTTCAATCTCGGCTGGAAGCTCGCCGCCGTGCTGGGCAAGCGCTGCGCGCCGGAGCTCCTGCACAGCTATTCGGCCGAGCGGCGGGCCATCGCCCAGGAGCTGATCGATTTCGATCGCGAATGGGCAGGAATTCTCGCCTCCGCCGCCAAGCAGGGCGGCGCCGATGCGGCCAAGACGCAGGACTATTTCGTCCGTCACGGCCGCTACACGGCGGGCACCGCCACGCACTATCGGCCCTCCGTCCTCACCGGCGACGACACCTTCCAGCCGCTCGCCACAGGCTTCGTCATCGGCAAGCGCTTTCACTCGGCGCCGGTCATCCGGCTCGGCGACGCCAAGCCGGTGCAGCTCGGCCACGTCGTCCAGGCCGACGGCCGCTTCCGCATCTTCGCCTTCGCGGCGGCAGAGGATCCGGCCGCGCCGGGGTCCGCGATCCGCCGCCTGTGCACATTCCTCAGCGAGGATTCCGCCTCACCCCTGCGCCGCCACACCCCGGCGGGCGCCGACATCGACTCCGTGATCGATCTGCGCGCGGTGTTCCAGCAGGGGCATCGCGAGCTCGCGCTCGAACGAATGCCGGAGCTGCTGCTGCCGCGCAAGGGGCGCTACGGCCTCATCGACTACGAGAAGATGTTCTGTGCCGATCTGAAGAGCGGCCAGGACATCTTTGCGATGCGCGGCATCGATCGCGCGGCGGGCTGCATCGTGATCGTGCGGCCCGATCAGTATGTCGCCGACGTCCTGCCACTCGACGACGTCAGGAGGCTGTCGGCGTATTTCGATCGTGTGCTGCTGCCGGTCCGCTGAGGGATGCAGAGGGTAAACGAAATCCAAATCCGGCCCCTGGATTTCAGGGCTTGGCGCTAGTCAGATCCCAAGGTTTCCTCGCTACAAACGAGGTCTCCGGAATGGACGATCGAGTGGGTGAGACGTCGAAATGTTGATGTTGGCGAACCGTCGCAAGAGTGAACGTCGGCTGTGCAGGAGGATCGCGAAGATTCACTACGGCAACGGCAGCCTGCCGCGCGACTGCACGGTCACGGATATTTCCGACGGCGGCGTCAAGGTGATCGCCGAATTCGTCGAGATTCCCCCGCAGTTCACCATCGTCTTCGCGCCCGACCACCAGCGCAAGTGCCGGCTGGCCTGGCGCATCGGCTGCGAGTTCGGCGCCGAATTCATCGATTGAGGCGGGCCGGCCGCGCCCGCTTAACGGGACCTTAGGGTTAATCTGCCAGCGTGCAGATCATCTGGTCCCGAAGTAGTTCAGTTGCATGCGTACGCGGCCCCTCCGCTCTCTCCCTCTGCTCCGGCCGGCCGCGTTCGCGCTGTCGTTCACGGCCGTGCTGCTCGGTCTCGGCGCCTGCCAGACCACCGATCTCAGCGAGGTCACGGGGGCACTGGGCGGCAATCCCGAAAAGAGCCGCGCTGCCGCCGCCGACCCGCGCGCCGAGATCGACCAGCTTCGCGAGCGCTTCCGCGCCAGTCCCGACGATCCCGAGGTGGCGCTGCGCTATGGCAGCGCCCTGCGCGCCACCGGCCAGCGCTCGCAGGCCGTCGCCGTGCTGGAGCAGGCGAGCATCGCAAGCCCCGGCAACAGGACGCTGCTTGCGGCCTATGGCCGTGCGCTCGCCGACAACGGCAATTTTCAGCAGGCGTTCGACGTGCTCAGCCGCGCGCATTCGCCCGAGGATCCCGACTGGCGCATTCTGTCGGCGCAGGGCGCCACGCTCGACCAGATGGGGCGCAACGAGGAGGCCCGGCAATACTACATGACGGCGCTGAAGATCGCCCCTGACGACCCGTCCGTGCTGTCCAATCTCGGTCTCTCCTACGCGCTCACGAACGAGCTGCCGAAGGCCGAGGAGCAGTTGCGCAAGGCGAGCGCGCATCCCGATGCCAGCCCGCGGGTCAGGACCAACCTCGCCGTCATCGTCGGGCTGGAGGGCCGGATGAGCGAGGCCGAGAGCATCGCGCGATCAGGACTGCCGCCGGAGCAGGCCAGCGCCAGCGTCGCCTATGTCAAGCGCATCCTGGAGCGCCGCAAGATCGCGCAGCGCGAGCTGTCGCCGCGCCGCGACCGTCCGGTGGCCGGCGAGCCCGACAAGGCGCTGGCGCGGGCGCTCAGCCGGTCCGACGACTGAAGCGCTATTTCGCGCCGAGCAGCTTTGCGATCGGCGCCAGCAGCGAGTTGCGCTGCGGCTTGTGGTCGACGCGGCCGGTGAGCCGGTTGGCGATGTCCTGGAACAGTTTTGGCGTGCGGCTCAGCGCCGCGATCTCCGCGATCATCTGGCCGTTGTTGGCGGCGGTGCCGAACAGCTTGCAGTCGAACGGGATGATCGCGACCGGCTCGGCCTCGACGGTCTTGGCGAAGCGCTTCAGGTCGATCTCCGGCCGCTTGGGCATGCCGACCTGGTTCAGGCAGTACAGCGGCGGCCGGTCGTTGGGACGCGAGGCCTTGAGCACGCCGAGCAGGTTCTTGGCGTTGCGCAGGTTCGCCAGATCGGGCTCGGCGACCACGAGGATGTCGTCGGCATTGATCAGCGCGTGCCGCGTCCAGGCCGACCATTGGTGCGGCACGTCGAGCACGATGCATTGCTGGGTCATGCGCAGGGTGTCGAAGATGGCGTCGAACGCGTCGGCGCCGAAATCATAGACGCGGTCGAGGGTCGCGGGTGCGGCGAGCAGGTTGAGATTTTCGGTGCATTTGGCGAGCAGGCGCTCCATCAGCGCCGTATCCGGCCTGTCGGGCTGGAACACGGCGTTGGCGATGCCCTGCAGCGGATCCTGGTTGTAGTCCAGTCCCGCGGTGCCGAACGCCATGTCGAGATCGATCACGACGGAATCCAGCGTCAGGTCGCGCGCCATGCTCCAGGCGACGTTGTGGGCGACGGTGGAGGCGCCGACGCCGCCCTTGGCGCCGACCACGGCGATGATGCGGCCGGTGATGACGGCCTCCGAGGCCGAGAACAGGCTGCAGACCGAGCGGATGACGTCGATGGTCTCGACCGGGCCGATCACGTAGTCGTTGACGCCGCGCCGGACCAGCTCGCGATAGGCGACGCCGTCGGCCGGGCTGCCGATCAGCACCACGCGGGTGCCCGGATCGCAGACGCTGGCGAGATCGTCGAGGCCGCCGAGAATGTCGCCGCCGGGCCTGGTCTCGATCACGATGACGTTCGGCGTCGGCTGCGAATGATAGGTCTCGATGGCGCGCGCCATGCCGCCCGCCTTGATCGTGATGTGCGCCTTGCCGAGCCGGCGGTCCTGGCTGGCTGCGAGGATCGCGGCCGAGGTCTGGTCGGTCTCGCAGAACGCCTGCACCGAGACGCGCGGCACCGGCGCGATGTGGTCGTCGAGCACGGGGCCGCTGGGGGCGGCCGGCTCGTCCTGGCTTTGACGGGACGCGTTGATCATTTGCCTGTATCGCTGAGCTTGGCCTTCTCGGACTCCGGATACGCCACCGCGGTCGACTCGCCCTTGCGGTACTTCTCGAACAAAGCGGAGCGGCGCGGCGTGTAGGCGGCCATCTCCGAGCGCGGCTGCTCGAGATCGGCCGGGTTGTCGATCATCGCGGCGAGGTTGCGCTGCGTGGCGCAGCCGAAATTCTGATAGTGCTGGTTGCTGCTGTAGCCGCGATTGTCGAGGTTCGGCCCGAGGTCGTCCGGCCACAGCCCGCAGGGGCCGGCGACGGCGGCGATCTTCGGATAGCTCAGCCGGATGACGGCGAGCTGCCGCGGATCATCGGGCATGGTGTTGCGCAGTGTGATCGCGTGCCCGGGAACGCCGCCGGCGGTCAGCACGGCGCGGATCTCGCGATAGGCGTCGGCCGCGGCGCGCGCGTTCGACGTGCCCGTCGGCACCTCCGCCATGATTCCGCCGGTGCCTTCGCGCAGCCATGAGCGCGCGAGCCCCGCGACGTCGACGCGCTGCTGGTAGGTCAGGCCGCCGCGTCCGCTGCCGACGAAGACGACGGTCGACTGCCGGCTTTCCTCGATCGCGATCGGATGGCGAATCCTGTAGTCGTCCGGGATCGTCGCGACGACCTCACCGGTGGTGGCGTTGCAGGCGCCGAGCGTGAGCGCCAGCCCCGCGATGGCGCCGATCCGGCGCAGCGTGCGTCCGCCGTCTGGTGTGGATGTTGCCGACATGATCGTTCCCCCGTCCCCCGTCGTCCCGCAATCTCAGTCGATGATGAAGCCGAAGCCGGCCGGCTGCCCCGTGGCCGCGTCGACCTTGGCGGCGATGCCGTACAGCCGGTTCATGCGGCCGAGCAGCGCCGACTCCGAGTCGGTGGCCGGCGCAAAGCCGTCGTCCGGGCGCGACAGCTCCTTCTGGGCGACGGCGCGCACGACATAGGGCGTCACCATCACCATCAGCTCGGTCTCGTTGTTGACGTAGTCCTGGCTGCGGAACAGCTGGCCGAGCACCGGCAGCTGATTGAGCCCGGGCAGGCCGTTGATCGCCTGCTTGGTCTGGTTCTGGATCAGGCCGGCCATCGCCATCGAGCCGCCCGAGGGGATCTCGACCGTGGTCTCGGCGCGGCGGGTGCGGATGGCGGGGATCGTCACCGACGAGGTCGAGGCCGAGGTCAGCGCGTAGGACACCGTGATCGCATTGTCGTTCGACAGCTCCGACACCTCCGTCATCACCCGCAGGCTGATGCGGCCTTCGCCGAGCACGACGGGCGTGAAGTTGAGCGAGATGCCGAACTTCTTGTAGGTGATCGACGTGCTGCAGACCCGCGTCGTCGGATCGCACGAATAGCCGCCGGGAATCGGGAATTCGCCGCCCGCGATGAAGGTCGCGGATTCGCCGGAGATCGCGGTCAGGTTGGGCTCGGCCAGCGTCTTGACGACACCGGCCGTCTCCATCGCGCGCAGCGTCGCCGACACCGACGACAAGCCGCCGCCGGTGGCGGACAGGCCGTTGGTTCCGACCAGCGACTTGCCATAGGCGGTGAACGGGTTGGTGTTGTTGAAGTTCACCACTGCGGTGCCGTAGTTCAGGCTGGCGCTGAGATCGATGCCGAGCTGCTTGACGATCTCGCGCCGGACCTCCGACACGTTGACCTTCAGCATCACCTGGTCGCGGCCGCGCACGACGATCGAGTTGACCACCTTGTCGGCGCCGCCGACCAGCCGTGCGGCGATTTCGCCGGCCTGCTGCGCCTCGACCGGGCTCGACACCGATCCGGTCAGGATCACGCCCTCGCCGACGCCGTCGATCTTCACGCCGGGAATGCTCTGGCTCAGCGCCTGGCGCACGCCGTTGAGGTCGCGCTTGATCGCGATGTCATAGGCCGCGACCTGCTGCCCCTCGCCGTCGAAGAACACGACGTTGGTCTGGCCGACCGCCGCGCCGATGATGTAGGCGCGCCGGGCCGAACGGACGACGGCGTTGGCGACCTTGGGATCGGCGACCAGCACGTCCTTGACGTCCTGCGGGAAGTCGACGACGACGGACTTGCCGATGCCGAGGGAGAGGAAGCGCATCTTCGACGAGCCGACCGACACCACGGGCGTCTCCAGCCTGTCGTCAGCCGCCTTCACCGGCGTCAGCGCCGGATTGAGCGCAAGCCCGATCACGGCCGATGTCGATAGCGCGCGGACGACCCACGTCCCGAACGTTGCGCGTTGATGCCCACCCATCATCTTCCACGTCCTTTCGATCACTTCTGCGCCGTGAGCGAGCTCGTGATCCCATAGCGAATGATCTCGATGGCGCTGCCCCGTCGCGCCATCTGCTGCTGCTGTTGCTGTTGCTGTGCCTCGGTCTTGTTGCCGTCGGCTGCGTTCACGTCGGCGATGCTGCGCAGCGCCAGCGCCAGCGAGCCGGCCTGGCGCGCGCGCGCCAGGGTCTCGGCCTGCTCGGGCCTGAGCTCGAGCGTCACCGTCTTGCCGACGACGGTGTTCTGGCCTTCCTTTTCCTTCGGTGCCTGGTCGATCGCGAGCACGCGGACGTTGGAGAGAATGATCTCGGAGCTGACGAAGTCGGCGGCGCCGGGCTTGTCAGGGTTCTTGTCGCGCTTCGACAGGATGACGTCGACGCGGTCGTTCGGCAGGATGAAGCCGCCGGCGCCGGTCTCGGGCGAGATCTCGGTGGAGATCGCGCGCATGCCCGCGGGCAGGATCGCCGCCATGAAGCCGGAGCCGTCGGCCTTCACCAGCTTCTGCTCGCGGATCGGCTCGCCGATCACGAAGGGCGAGCGGGCGATGGTGCCGACGAGCTGATTGGCCGCCTCGGGACGGTCGCCGCGCCGGATGAAGATGTTGCTCGCAGCCTCGGGCCATGTCTGCCAGATCAGGTCGCCGGGCTTGATCGCCTGTCCGAGTCCGATGTCGGTCTTGGCGACCAGCACCTCGACCGTCGGCAACTGCACGACCGGCGCCACGGGCGCCTGCCGCTGGCCGTCGGAATTGCTGACCAGATAGGCCGCAACGCCGCCCGCGCCGAGAGCGATGGTTAACACCACGATGCGTGCGGTCATCATACGCCGAACTACTCTCTTACTCATACACCAGGAGCAAACACGCTGACGACTGACAGCCGCTCTCCCTCACTAACGACTAAGCGCCAATGGTATAAGCAGACTTGAACGCGGCGGGCCGCGGCACCCTCATCAAGCAACGATTGCGCAAGTGGTGAACAGGTTGTTAGCGTGCAAATAGTGAAACGCCGCGAATGTGTTAGCTATTTGCGCACGGCGCGCCTGCACGCATCCGTCGGCGCGCGCGCGACAGAATGAGATCATGAGTTGCAGCCGCGCCTCAGTGGGAATCTCGTTAAGCTGAATCGTTTGCTAACAACGCGAGCTTAGGAACGCGACCCCGTCGACGAGGTTGTGCCGTCGCGCGAGGCAGCGCGGATCGGCCGATCACGACTTGCCTCTGCGCCACGCGAAACGTTCGCGCTGAACTCTCCATGGGGGTGACGATGCCGACACTGCATGCCGTGCTGCACCGTAATCAGACGGGGCCGCATCTTCAGAAAGCGGAAACGGGTTGGACATACGATTCCGTTGAGCGGGATTTCCGTCTCGACATTCAGATTTCCTCAACAATTTGCGCGCACGGTCCGGGCACGGCGGTCATGCCCAATTCGATTTAGTACGACCTAAAATGCACGCAGAAATTGTAAATAGCGCATCGTGCCGCGGCGGCGGCCGGGCCATCGTCGGGGACATCATGGGGGCGAGGGGAGGCGTGCAATGTCGGTTGCTCGATTCCTGAAGCAGCGCGCGGTCAGGATTCAGACGGTCGGGTCCTACACGCTGCCGAACTGGTATTCCCCTGAAGGACGGCTGCGCTCCTTCGCCTGCCGCACCACGCGGGTGTCGCCGTTTCGCGCGCTGCTCGAGGTGCCCGTCGTCGGCAAGGTCGGCGATCGCCTGACCTCGTATTTCCGTGATTTCGGCAAATTCGAAGGCGAGATCAGCGACACCGTGCATGGCGGCTTCCTGCTCGAGCTGGAGATGACGCGGGCCGAGCGCGCCAAGCTCGCCGAGAAGCTGGTCTGGCTGGAGAAGAAGCAGAAGGATCCGTCGATCCGCGATTCCCGCCGCGACGCGCGCTTCGTGCCGAACTCGCCGCATTCGGCGCTGACGCTCGCCGACGGCAGCATCATCCCGTGCTTCGTGATCGATGCCTCGATGTCGGGCGCCGCGGTCTCGGCGGAGATCCAGCCGGAGATCGGCACGCCGCTGGCGGTGGGCAGTTGCATCGGCCGCGTCATCCGGCATTTTCCCGACGGCTTCGCCGTCCGCTTCGTCGATCAGTTGCCCGGCGCCAACGAGCTCGAGCGACGGGTCATCACGCCGCCGGTGCGCCCGGTGCGGCGGACGCTCGTGGCCCACGGCGATGAGCGCCTGATCGGGGCGCCCGACGACTTCTTCCTGGTGTGACGGCGGCGCTCCTGCGGTGCCCGACGGCGGCCGCTCCGGCCTGCGCGGTTTCGCGTATGGAGCGGCGGCGGGAATCGCGGCATGGGAACTGGCGGCCGTCGGCACGGTTAACGCGATGTTAATCGGCATCGTGACAGCCTGCGCGTGCCGGGTGCATTGCCAGGAGGACCAGTCCCATGGAGGCCCAGAAGACCGCGGTGGATGCCATCGTCGTCCTGACCGGCTGCGACCGCGACGCGGTGGCCGCCTTCATCCGCCGCATGTATCTGGCCGGCGTCCGGGACCCCAAGCGGCTGACCTTCAAGGGCCTGCAGGAGCTGACGCGGGTCTAGCGCGATCGCGAGCCGGTGCCGGGGGCTGTTGCAACGGGGCCACGGCGCAGAACTTTCAACCCGGATGTCCGCCTGCAACCGACGTGCGAATGATGCGGCCCGCCGCACTTGCGGCTAAATTGGGGCTCTAGCGGCTGGCATCAGAGCACCATTTCGATCGCCAAAAAGGCGACATATCTGCGCAACACGCTCTGAGCGGCCGGATCATGGGTCCCGGACATGCTCAGACAGCTTTTCGCGCCTCAGCTCATCGGCCTCTACATCCTGATCGGGGCCACCATCTACGTCCACTTCCGCGGCAAGCAGCGGCTGCGCTTCGCCCGCCAGCTCGGCGACCACTCGACCTATCTCGCCCCTTACAACGTGCTGATGTATGCCGGCTCGGCCGTGCCGAACACGCCGGTCATCCCGGTGGAGCAGTTTCCAGAGCTATCGAGGCTCACCGACAACTGGCAGGAGATCCGCGAGGAGGCCGTGCGCCTGTTCGACGAGGGCTTCATCCGCGCCGCCGCCGCCAACAACGACTGGGGCTTCTACTCGTTCTTCAAGAGCGGCTGGAAGCGCTTCTATCTGAAATGGTACGACGACTTCCTGCCGTCGGCGCGAACGCTGTGCCCGAAGACCGTCGAGCTGCTGAACTCCATCCCGAACGTGCATGGCGCGATGTTCGCGATGCTGCCGCCTGGCGGCAAGCTCGGCGCCCACCGCGATCCCTTCGCCGGCTCGCTGCGCTATCACCTCGGCCTCGTCACCCCGAACTCCGACAAGTGCCGCATCCTGGTCGACGGCGTGCCCTGCGTCTGGCGCGACGGCGAGGCCTTCATGTTCGACGAGACCTTCATCCACAGCGCCGAGAACGCCACCGACGTCAACCGCATCATCCTGTTCTGCGACGTCGAGCGCCCGATGAAATACGGCCTCTTCACCGCCATGAACCGCTGGGTCAGCCACCACATCGTCAAGGCCTCAGCAACGCAGAACGTCGAAGGCGAGCACGTCGGCGTGCTGAACAAGGTGTTCGGCAAGCTGTATGAGTTTCACCTGGCCACGCGCAAGGTGAAGGCGTGGAATCGGACGGTGTACTACACGGCGAAGTACACGCTGACGGTGGCGATCGTGGGGGCGATCGTGGTGTCGGCGTTTCGGTGAGGCTGGGACAGGGTAGGGCGGATTAGTTAGTTTGCGCAGCGTAATCCACCCTCATCATTTTCGGAGGCATGTCCGGTTGCGACCCCAGCCAATGATCACCCTGCGCTTATTATCAAAAACGCATCAAGAAGCGCCGTTTAGCTGAGACGGGAAAGACGAACTCGCCAAAAACGGGGGGCTCGTTTTCTGTGACGCCGTCTGTTGTTTGGCTTGCGGCGATAAAGTTGCACGAGTTGGATCCATTCGAAATCTACAGCTAGGGGTTGTTATGGCTGTCGTGAAGTTGGGACCATTTTTTGTCCTGCTCTTACTTGTGGCGGCCAGCGTTGGCGGCTTGGTGCTTCAAAAGCACAGCTCGTACAGCCAAATCCCTCCAGCAAAAGCCGGGAGTGACTCAACCTCCAAACCTATGGCTGAATCGGCGGCCAATCAAATTGACAAGAAAAGAGAAAAGGTTTGGTACGAACTATTTTTTGAGAAGCCAGCGGATAGTTTGTTGATTCTTTTCAACGGTTTGCTTGCCCTTTTTACTTGGCAATTGTATCTCGCTACCCGCAAGCTCTGGCTTGCCGGCGAAAGGCAACTCGAATTTCTTCAAGAAAGCTCGGCTTCTCAATCTCGAGATATGCAGCAATCCATCGCGGCGTCCAAGGCTTCGGCAGAGGCCGCAGTCCGTACTGCGTTGATTTCGGAACGAGCTCTTGTCGTTGTTGAGCGAGCGTTCCTCTCGATTGGCGATTCGAGCGTGCAGACTTTCCGCCAGAACAGTGCGATCGTCGACTACAGAATCAGCTTCAATATTGTGAACTCAGGCAGGACGCCGGCGAGAAACTACTTTACCGCAATCAACCTGGCGGTGTTCGATGGCGAAATCCCTGCCGGTTTTCGCTTCCCGGACCGGAGCAGAGACCTCGCTGCCGCCGGAGGCCTAGTTGGCCCCAAGTCACGCAGCTACGTATACTTCGATTTCTTCATTCAGGACGCGATTGCCGTCTTTGAAGGAAAGAAGAGGGCGCTGGTTTATGGATGGCTCGAGTACGATGATATTTTTCCGGACAGTATGCGACACAGAACAGAATTCGCGGCCGAAATTCAGGTCTTCGCCGATCCGCGTAGCGTTCCTATTGTTATTCAGGGCAATCCTCAGCCCATAATGATCATACGTAGCTACGGGGGGTACAATGCTTACGACGAGGGCTGCCGGTATCAACCCGGGCACACACCGATGGCCGAAGAAGGCGAGTTGCCGCCGATCGCCATGGAACCCGTGCTGCCGCCTCAGCCAGAAATTCAGCCCGTCTCGTTGGGGACCATGAGTGCCCAATTTCACTATGGAGCGTCCACGAACGAAGCCGAATAGCCGCTTGGGGTCTTGTTTGCCGCAATACAATCGAACAGTATCAAATTCTCAATTTGTCTCGACTGACTTATTTCTGGATCGTTAATAGCGATCCGAAAGCCAATGCGCCGACAGGGCATATCAACTCTCCGTGCAACCCTGCAGATTTTTTCGGAGAAACATAAATCGCTTGACAACTTCGCAAAATCAGCATTACAGTCCGCCCATCCCGTTGCACGGTAGGGGACGGTTCGCGGTCGTCACGGACGTTGGCAAGGGGATGCGGTGGACGCGGGCGGCGGCGTGTGATGAGCACGGACGAACGTGCGGTTCGCGGACGGTGAAGGCGTGTGGTTCTGATACTCCGACGCTAGTATCAACCCGGCGACGATGCCTAACGGCATCGCGTTGGGGATGGTGGCCAGAAAGCCCGGTGCACCAGGAAGAGCGCGCTATAGCCTGTTAAAACCATCGCGCGGGGAGGGCCGGGTGTGTTCGGCCAGACCTGTGGTACCTGCCGCCTGCATTTTTTTCGCAGGCGGGCCACGGGCGCGGCCAGCGCCCGGCCTTCCCTGCGCCCTCCATCTGGAGAGGGCGGGAGTTGGAGCATCACTCGGGCGCGGACTGCGTCGCGAGAAGGTGGGTGCTCGTTCCCGGATCGACGCGATGCTGTTTGAGATTGTGGAGATGATGATGCTGCGCATGCGCTGTCACGCGCCGGCTGATGGCATGTGCCGTCGTGCCGCGAGATTGCCGCGCGTAACGGGCCTCATGGTTCGAGACGCGCCGCATGCGGCGCTCCTCACCATGAGGAGCAAGGTCATCGGCACGGAGGCGGTGAGCTCCCCTCCCCCTTGCGGGGAGGGGTCGGGGGTGGGGGTCTCCGGGCGCTGAGCTGAGTTGGGAGCACGTGTGATGGCTCCCACTGGCGATGGTTTCGAGGCGCGAGGAAAGTGTGTCGGAGCATCGACGTGGGAGTGTTGTCGTTGCACGCGTTTTTTTCTTCGCTCCTGAGAGAACGGGACTCGCGGAACCCCCACCCCCGACCCCTCCCCGCAAGGGGGAGGGGAGCGCACCGCCGGTGCTGCGGGTGGTGTGCTTCGCTACGGATGTCAGGCGAATAAAAAAGGCCGCGCTGGGCGCGGCCTTTCGAAATTGAGATCTGCGGCGGTGATGCCGCCCGACTAGCAGGACGGCCTTACTTCGCCGCCGGCCCGATCGACACCTTCAGCGTGCCGACGCCGTCGACGCCGCATTCGATCTTGTCGCCGGCCACCACGGCCGCGACGCCGGCGGGGGTGCCGGTCATGATGATGTCGCCGGCGGCGAGCTCGACCTGCTGGGACAGCTTCCAGATGATCTCCGGCACGTTCCAGATCAGCTCGGAGAGGTCGCCGGTCTGGCGCTCGGTGCCGTTGACCGAGAGCCAGATCTTGCCCTTCGACGGGTGGCCGATCTTGGACGCGGGCACCACAGCCGAGCAGGGCGCGGAGTGGTCGAAGGATTTGCCGACCTCCCAGGGGCGCTGCATCTTGCGCGAGGCGAGCTGCAGGTCGCGGCGGGTGAGGTCGATGCCGACGGCGTAGCCGTAGACGTGGTCGAGCGCCTTGTCGGTCGGGATGTTCAGGCCGCCGCTCTTCAGCGCGACCACCAGCTCGACCTCGTGATGCATGTCCTGCGTCAGCGGCGGGTAGGGGATGACCGCGCCCTCGGGCGCCAGCATGTCGGCGTGCTTCGCAAAGAAGAACGGCGGGTCGCGCTCGTCATTGCCCATCTCGCGGATGTGCTCGAGATAGTTGCGGCCGACGCACCAGATGCGGCGGACCGGGAAGACACCGGCTTCGCCGACGACGGGAAGAGAGGGCTGCGGGAAGGCCGGGATGACGGTGGAGCTCATGAAAGGTCTCGATGCGGTGAAATGGGCTTTTCAGGATGTCGCGGTCACGAAGTCGCGGTCATGGGGATGACGTTCGGCCCCATGTCGCGCTGTTGCAGGCGGAAGAACGAAGCATAGCGGCCGCCACGGCGCAACAGATCGTCGTGCCGGCCCCGCTCGACGATTTCGCCGGCCTCGACCACCAGGATGGCGTCGGCGTTCATGATGGTGTGCAGGCGATGCGCGATGACGATGGTGGTGCGGTTCTGGCAGAGATGCTCGATCGCCTCCTGCACCTGGCGCTCGGACTCGGAGTCCAGCGCCGCGGTGGCCTCGTCGAGCAGGATGATCGGGGCATTGCGGATCAGCGCGCGGGCAACCGCGATGCGCTGGCGCTGGCCGCCGGAGAGCTGGGTGCCGTGCTCGCCGACCGGCGTGTCGTAGCCGAGCGGGAAGCCCATGATGAAATCGTGCGCGCAGGCCGCCTTCGCCGCCTCGATGATCTCGGCCTCGGTCGCGCCCGGCTTGCCGAAGGCGATGTTGGCGCGGATGCTATCGCGAAACAGATAGACGTCCTGGCCGACATAGGCGGCCTGCGCGCGCAAGGAGCGGCGCGACACCTGCGCGATCGACTGGCCGTCGATCAGGATGTCGCCCGCGGTCGCCTCGTAGAACCGCAGCAGCAGCGCCAGCACCGTCGACTTGCCGCCGCCGGACGGGCCGACCAGCGCGGTGACCTTGCCGGGCTCGGCGACAAAACTCATGCGGTTGAGCACCGTCTCGTTGCCGCGATAGGCGAAGGAGACGTCGCGCAGCTCGATCTTGGCGTCGCTGAGCTTCAGCGCCGGCTTGTCGTCGTCGGGCCGCTCGCTGGCGGGGCTGTCGACCACTTCGAGCAGCATGCGGGCGCCGACGAGCTGGCTGTTGAGGTCGATGTTGAGCCGCGCCAGCCGCTTCGCCGGCTCGGTCGCCATCAGGAAGGCGATCATGAACGAGAAGAACTGGCCCGGCGTGGCGTCGAGCGCGACCACCGAGTAGCCGGCATACATCAGGCAGCCGGCGACGGCGAAGCCGCCGAGCATCTCCATCAGCGGATTGGAGCGGTTCGACACCCGCGCCATCTTGTTGGCGTTGCGCTCGACGACGGCAATGTTCTCGTCGATGCGCGCGCGCATCGTGTCCTCGAGCGTGAACGCCTTGACGGTGCGGATGCCCTGCAGCGATTCCTGCATCGTCTCGAGGATGTCGGCGGTGCCGGTGAACTGGTTGTAGGCAAGGCCCTTGATGCGCTTGACCAGCTTGCGCAGCACCAGCATCGCCGGCGGCACCACGAGCAGGCCGAGCAGCGACATCCAGGGATCCTGCATGACCATCACGCCGATCATGGCGATCAGGGTCACGAGATCGCGCCCGATGGCGTTGATCAGCATGTTGAGGATGTCGGTGATCGACTTGGCGCCGGACGTGAGCCGCGCCAGGAACTCCGACGAATGGCGCTCGGAGAAGAAGCCGACGCTCTCGTTCATCAGCTTGGCGAACAGCTGCCGCTGATTGTTGGCGAGGATGGCGTTGGAGATCTTGGACAGGATGACGGCGTAGCCGTAGGTGGTCACGCCCTTGACGAACAGCAACAGCACGGTGACGCCGGAGAGCACGACGATGCCCGGAATGCTCTTCTCGACATAGGCCTTGTTGATGACCTGGCCGAGAACGTAGGTCGCCGCGGCGCTCGCTCCGGCCGCCACCGCCATCAGCGCGAAGGCGGTGAGATAGCGCCGCCAGTAGACGAGGCCCTGTTCCATCACCAGGCGGCGGATCAGGATCGCGGCGCCATAGGGATCGTCGGTGATCTTCTTCGGAAAGTCGGCCATTCTGGTCCCTGGCCGCCGGGGCAAATCGCCGGGCGGCCAAGTGTGCTTGCCCGCTCGGGGCGGCTTTTTCAAGCCCCCCGGCCTCCGGCTAAGTGCTTGATTCTAGGCCGAGGCCCGCTGCAGCGCGCCGCTGTGGCGTTCCAGGAACAGTTTCTCCTCCCAGGCCAGCGCATGGGCGGCGATCGTTTCCAGATCGTCATAGACCGGGGTCCAGTCGAGCAGCGCCTTCAAACGGCTGGTGTCGGCCACCATGCTCATGATGTCGCCGGGGCGGCGCGGCGCGTATTGGACGGGAATGGCGCGGCCGGAAACGCGCCGGACGGCCTCGATGGTCTCGAGCACGGAATAGCCGCGGCCGTACCCACAATTCAGCGTGACCGAGCCGCCGCCGGTGCGCAGATAAGCCAGCGCGGAGCGGTGCACCTGGGCGAGATCGCAGACATGGATGAAATCGCGGATGCAGGTGCCGTCGGGGGTCGGATAGTCGGTGCCGAAGACGTCGATCTTGGCGCGCTGTCCGGTGGCGACCTCCATCGCGATCTTCATCAGATGCGTCGCGCCGACGGTGGCAAGCCCGGCGCGTCCGAACGGATCGGCGCCGGCGACGTTGAAGTAGCGCAGCACCACGTAGTTGAGGTCATGCGCCGAGGCCACGTCGTGCAGCATGATCTCGGCCATCAGCTTCGAGGTGCCGTACGGCGAGGTCGGACGGGTCGGCGCGCTCTCGGGCACCGGCACCTCGTCCGGATTGCCGTAGACCGCGGCGGTCGAGGAGAACACGAAGCGGCTGACGCCGCGCGCGACTGCCGCATTCAACAGGCTGCGCGTGGTCATGGTGTTGTTGCGGTAGTAGAGCAGCGGATCGCGCACCGATTCCGGCACCACGACCGAGCCCGCCAGATGGATGATGCTATCGACGCCGTGCTGGCTGATGACGCCGTCCACGAGATTTTCGTCGCCGGCATCGCCGATGAACAGCGGCACGCCGTCGGGCACGAAGGCGGAGAAGCCGGTCGAGAGGTTGTCGATCACCACGACGCTTTCGCCGGCTTCCGCCAGCGCGAGCACCATGTGGCTGCCGATATAGCCGGCGCCGCCGGTCACGAGCACGGTCATTGTTTGACGCGATCCCTGTTTGTTTTGCCGCAGACTAACGCCCGCGAAATGAAGGACCTGTTGCGTGCATAGCGAACTGGCGGCGATGCTTAATGTTGCGTATAGGGAACCGCTGCAATTGGAGTGAGTAGTGCAAGCCGAGCCTGTTTCTGCCGCCGATCTCGACGTCATCGTGCCCAACCTGCACCGGCGCTATTCCGGCGTGACCGCGACCAACCGGATGGTGGCGCCGAAGCTGGCGCAGCGCGTGCGCGCGGCATGGCTCGGCTCCTACGCGCCGGAGGGGATTGCGCGGATCGGAGCGGCCGATCTGTTCAAGCTGTGGGGCCGGCGGCGGCCGCTGATCTGGCACGCGCGCCGCAACGACGAGATGATCGTCGGCGCGTTGTTGCGGGCGCTGGGCTGGCCGTTGAAGCTGGTGTTCACCTCGGCCGCGCAGCGCCATCACAGCTGGATCACGCGCTGGCTGATCCGCCGCATGGACGCGATCATCGCCACCAGCGACATCTCGGCGTCCTATCTGAAGCGCGAGGCGACGGTGGTGACGCATGGCGTCGACACGGAGATCTACGCGCCGCCGGCGGATCGCGCGGCGGCCTTCGCCGAGAGCGGCTTGCCGGGCAGATACGCCATCGGCTGCTTCGGCCGCGTCCGCGCACAGAAGGGCAGCGACGTGTTCGTCGCCGCGATGTGTCGGCTGCTGCCGCGTTTTCCGGATTTTTCCGCGGTGCTGGTCGGCGCCGTGACGCCCGAGCAGATGCCGTTCGCGAGCGAGCTGAAGAAACAGATCGCCGCCGCCGGCCTGGAGCAGCGCATCGTCATCACCGGCGAGCTCGACATCGCCGACGTCCAGCGCTGGTACCAGCGCCTGACGATCTACGCTTTCACTTCGCGCAACGAGGGCTTCGGTCTCACTTTGATCGAGGCGATGGCAGCAGGCGCCGCGCTGGTGGCGGCGCGCGCGGGTGCTGCGGAGATCGTGGTGGAGGAGGGCGTCACCGGGAAGCTGGTGCCGCCGGGGGAAGTCGATGCGCTGGTCGCTGCGCTCGAGCCGTTGATGCAGGATCCGGCGGCGGCACGTGTGATGGGCGAGAAGGCGCGGACGCGCGTGGTGGAGAAATTCAGCCTCGAGGCCGAGGCCGAGAAGATCGCCGCAGTCTATCGCGGACTGGTCTGAGCGATGATGTCGGCGACGAACGCATCGAGGTCGCCGCCGGCGAACAGGAAGCCGGGCAGGCCCGCGGCTTCCGCTGCCGCAATGTCGGAGGCACGGTCGCCGATCACGAAGCTGCCCTCGCGCCGGATCGGCCAGTGCTGCATCAGGTCGAGGATCATGCCCGGCGCCGGCTTGCGCCAGGGATGCTCGCGCAGATATTGCTCGACGGAGCCTTCGGTATGGTAGGGGCAGTAGCGGATGTCGTCGATGACGGCCCCCTGCGCCGCGAGCTCGGCCCGCATCCAATCGTGCAGGCTAAGCACGTCGTCCTCCGAGAACAGCCCGCGCGCAACGCCCGACTGGTTGGTGAACAGGAAGACGTGATAGCCGGAGTCGTTGAGTCGCCGGATCGCCTGCGCCACATTCGGCATCCAGCGGATGCGCTCGGGCGAGCCGATGTAGTTGTCGTCGTGATTGATCACGCCGTCGCGGTCGAGAAACGCCGCCGGCTTGAGCTGATCGGTCGTCATCTAGCCCTCGTCCTGCATCAGCGTCGCCTCGATCACCTCGCAGATGCCATGCGCGGTGGCGAGGTGGATCTGCTGGATCAGCGGTGTGTCGTCGCTCGGCGCGACCAGCAGCTCGTCGCACAATTCGCCCATCGCGAGGCCCTTGGCACCGGTGAAGCCGACGGTGCTCAGTCCGCGCTCGCGCGCCTTTCGCAGCGCGTTGAGGATGCTCGGCGACCGGCCGGAGGTCGAGATCGCCAGCAGCACGTCGCCGGGCGCGCCGAGCCCTTCGACCTGGCGGGCGAAGACGTGATCGAAGCCGTAGTCATTGCCGATCGCGGTCAGCGCCGAGGTGTCGGTGGTCAGTGCGATCGCCGCGTAGGCCCGCCGTTCCTGTTTGTAGCGGCCGACGATCTCGGCCGCGATGTGCTGGGCATCCGCCGCGCTGCCGCCGTTGCCGACGATCAGCAGCTTGTGGCCGCCGCGCAGCGCCGCGATGATCGTCGCGGCGATCCGCCCGGCGCAGGCGAGCATCGCGGCATCGTCGGCCGCGCGCTCCATGGCGGCGCGGGAGCGGGCGAGATGGCTGGCGATCGGGTCGGGGGCGCGGGTCACGGTGGCGGCTCGGGTTACGTCAGCGCCGGTGTATGGGGCGCGGTGCCGCTTCGCAAGCTAGGGCGCGACCGGGATCGCCGCGTCGGCAAGGACCCGCTGGGCGGTGGCGGCGACCTCGGTCGCCGGAATGTCGCGCATGCAGCGGTGGTCGTTCATCCTGCAGACTGGCCGGTGGCAGGGCTGGCATGGGAGCTGGGTCCTGGTCTGGACCGTCGCCGCGAGGCCGTTCAGCGGCGCCCAATGGTACGGGCTGGTCGGGCCGAAGATGCCCATCGTCGGCGTCCCCAGCGCCGCGGCGATGTGCATGAGCCCCGAATCATTGGAGATGGCGACGCCGGCCGCGGCCATGGCCAGGATGCCGTTGCGTAGGTCGGTTCCGGTCAGGTCCCGGACGGCAGGGCCGCCGGTGGCGACGATCTCGGCGGCCAGCGCCTTCTCGCCTGGGCCGCCGACCACCCAGACGTCGAGGCCGGCCTCGCGCAGCAGCCGGGCCGCCTCGCCGTAAAAAGGCCAGCGCTTGGCGGCACCCACCGACCCCGGGGCCAGTGCTACGGCCGGGCGGTTCCCCAGGCCATGGGCCTCGCGCCAGCGTGCGACGTCGTCCTGAGGCACCCGCAGCTGCGGTACGGGCCATTCCGGCGGCAGCGGCGCCCGGTCGGGCAGCGCCAGCGCGGCATTCTTGTCGATGAAGCGGGGGAGCGCTTTCTCGCCCCAGCGCCAGCGGTTGAGAAGGCCGAAGCGGACCTCGCCGACGAAGCCCACGCGCTCGGGGATGCCGGCGAGCGCGGGCGCCAGCGCCGATTTCCAGGTCCGCGGCATCACCAGGGCGGTCCGATAGTGGCGTTCGCGCAACATCGCAGCGAGCTGCCATTGCCGGCCGAGCGCCAGCCGGCTGCGCGGCAGGTCCCAGACGATGCCGGAGCGGACGCCGGGCATGTAATCCACCAGCGGGGCGCAGAGCGAGGTCACCAGCAGGTCGACCGGCCGGTTCGGCCAGCGCTCCTTGAGCACCCGCACCACGGTATGGCCGCGCACGAAATCGCCGATCCACATATAGGGAATGATCAGGATCGGGCTGGTGTCCGCGGTGTCCACCTCCACCTTGGTCGAATTCGAATTCATTCTTTGTCTGCCTGGCTCAGGCGCGCTGGTAGCCGCTCGGCCACCGCACGTAAAGTGGGCCGAGCGGGCCGTCACCAAAGCGCTTACACTTTGCCGTCGCATGCGCTACGCGAGGGCCGGGGTTTTCGGGATCAGGACGGGTTGCTGAATGTTGCTGGTGACCGGCGGCGCCGGGTTTATCGGATCGAATCTGGTTGCGGCGCTGAACGATGCGGGCCGCACCGATGTCGTCGTCTGCGACACGCTCGGCAGCGAGGGCAAGTGGCGCAACCTCGCCAAGCGGCAACTGGCGGACGTCGTGCCGCCATCCGATCTGGACGCCTGGCTGAAGGGTCGCAGGCTCGAGGCCGTCCTGCACATGGGCGCGATCTCCGCGACCACGGTGGTCGACGGCGACCTGGTGATGGAGCGCAACTTCCGCAGTTCGCTGCGGCTGCTCGATTGGTGTACGGCGAACACCACGCCGTTCATCTACGCCTCGTCGGCGGCGACCTATGGCGACGGCGCGCAGGGCTTCGTCGATGATCCGTCGCTCACCGCGCTGAAGACGCTGCGGCCGATGAATCTCTACGGCTGGAGCAAGCATCTGTTCGACATGGCGGTCGCAGCGCGCGCCGAGCGCGGCGAGCGGCTGCCGCCGCAATATGTTGGGTTGAAGTTCTTCAACGTGTTCGGTCCCAACGAGTACCACAAGGGATCGATGATGAGCGTGCTGACCCGCCGCTTCGACGACATCAAGGCCGGGCACACCTTGCAGCTGTTCAAGTCGCACCGCGAAGGCATCGCCGATGGCGACCAGCGCCGCGACTTCATCCATGTCGACGACGTCGTTCGCGTGATGCTGTGGCTGTTGGCTTCTCCCTCCGTGTCGGGCCTGTTCAACGTCGGCACGGGCCGGGCGCGCAGCTTCAAGGACATGATGCTCGCGGCCTATGCCACGCTCGGTGCGACGCCGCGGATCGAGTACATCGACATGCCCGAAGCGATTCGCGGCAGCTACCAGTACTTCACCCAGAGCAACGTCGACCGGCTGGTGGCCGCCGGCTACAACGGCGGCTTCACGTCGCTCGAGGATGCGGTCGCCGGTTATGTCCGAGATTATCTCGATTCCTCCGACCGCTTCCGCTAGACGATCTGGTTCCGACCATTGCACCGAGACTGCCGCTGATGTTCGACTTTGACGATCTCTCGCAAGCGATCGCCCGCCAGACGGTGCTGTGCATCGGCGACCTCATGCTGGACGAGTTCGTCTATGGCGAGGTGTCGCGCATATCCCCCGAGGCGCCTGCGCCGGTGATCGCGGTCCAGCGCAGCGAGATCAATATCGGCGGCGCCGGCAACGTCGCGCGCAACATCGCCGCGCTCGGTGCCCGCTGCATCTTTGTCGGCCTTGTCGGGCAGGATGCGGCTGGCGACCAGATCGAGGCCGAGCTCGCCAGGGAAGCTGGCATCGAGAGCGTGCTGGTGCGCGATCCTTCGCGCCCGACGACGCGCAAGGTGCGCTTCGTCTCCGAACATTTCTCCACCCACATGCTGCGCGCCGACTGGGAGCGCGCCGCACCGGCGTCCGGCGAGATCGAGCAGAAGCTGATCGAGGCCATCCTGCCGCTGATCGCGCGGGCCGACATCGTGCTGCTGTCGGACTACGCCAAGGGCGTGCTGACGGCGCGCGTGCTGCGCAACGTCATCGACGCGACGCGCAGGGCCGGCAAGCGCGTCATCGTCGATCCCAAGAGCGCCAATCTCGCGATCTATCGCGGCGCGAGCGTGCTGACGCCGAACCGCAAGGAGTTTTCGGAAGCGACCCGCAGCCGGGCCGAGACCGATCACGAGATCGCCGCGGCCGCGCAGGATGCGATCTATCTCGCCGACTGCGAGGCGATCCTGGTGACGCAGAGCGAGCGCGGCATGACGCTGGTCCCGCGCGAGGGCGATCCGATTCACGTGCCGGCCTATCCCGTGAAGGTGCGCGACGTCTCCGGCGCCGGCGACACGGTCGTCGCCGTGCTTGCCGCGACGCTCGCGGCGGGCGCCGCCTGGGAGGATTCGTTGCGGATGGCGAGCGCCGCGGCGGCTGTGGCCGTCAGCAAGCAGGGCACCGCCAGCGTGACGTCGGCCGAACTGCGCCGAAAGATCCTGCCGCATGCCTATCGCGCGGCCGAGGAGAAGATCATCGAGAGCGACGACGAACTCGCCGCCCGTGTCGAGGGATGGCGGGGAGAGGGCCTGCGCGTCGGCTTCACCAACGGCTGCTTCGACATTCTGCATCCCGGCCACGTCAAGGTGCTGACCGCGGCGCGCGCCGCCTGCGACCGTCTCGTGGTCGGTCTGAACAGCGATGCTTCCGTCAAGCGGCTGAAGGGCGAGAGCCGTCCCGTGCAGGACGAGCGCGCGCGCGCCGAGGTGCTGGCCGCGCTCGAGGCGGTGGATCTCGTCGCCATCTTCGCGGAGGACACGCCGCTCCGCCTGATCGAGCTGGTCCGGCCGAGCGTCCTGGTCAAGGGCGGCGACTACACGCGCGAGCAGGTGGTGGGGCACGAGGTCGTCGAGGCCGGCGGCGGTGAGGTGATCCTGATCGACATCCTGAAAGGGCACAGCACGACGGCGCTGGTCGATCGCGCCCGGAGCGAGGCGCGATGAGCACGCTGGCAGGTCATCCCGGCCCGGCGCTGCTGGCGCGCCGCTGGCGCGATCCGGCGGCGTGGCGGACGACCGTCGATGTCGTGGCCATTCTGCTGGCGGCCTCGCTGCCGTGGTCGACCTCGCTGGTATCGATCCTAGGCGTGGTCATGCTGATCACGATGGTGCCGTTTCTCGACGTCGAACGTCTGCTGCAGGTCCTGAAGCGGCCGATCTCGCTGGCGCCGATCGCGCTGTTCCTGCTGGCGCTGGTCGGAACGCTGTGGTCGGACGTGGCGTGGGGCGCGCGGTTCTACGCGGTGGGACCGGCGGCGAAGCTCCTGGTGCTGCCGGCGCTGCTCTATCATTTCCAGCGGTCGGAGCGCGGGCTGTGGGTTTTCACCGCGTTTCTCGCCTCCTGCGTGCTGATGGTCGCGATGTCGACCGCGGTCGCGTTCAATCCTGCTCTCGCGCTCAAGGCCAATGCCGATCGCGGCATCTTCGTGAAGAACTACATCGACCAGGGCCAGGAGTTCTCGCTCTGCGCCGTGGCACTGGCCTTTCCGATCGCCCAATTGCTGCGCGCCCGCCGCTTCGCGCCGGCGGGCCTGCTCACCGCGATCATGATCGCGTTCCTCGCCAACATGATCTTCATCGTGGTGTCGCGCACCGCGCTGGTGACGATCCCGATCCTGCTTGCGGTGTTCGGGCTGATCCACTTGAAATGGCGCGCGAACCTGCTGATCGCGGCTGTTGCCCTTGCGCTGGGCCTCGCGGCATGGACCGTGTCCCCGCAATTGCAGGGCAAGGTGGCGACGTTCACGAGCCAATATCAGGACTACAGGAACGATCGCGCGGTGACGTCGATCGGCGAGCGGCTCGAGTTCTGGCGCAAGTCGTTGCGGTTCCTGGCCGACGCGCCGCTGATCGGACACGGCTCGGGCTCGACGCGTCATCTGTTCGAGTTGGCCGCGAGCGGGTCGCGCGACCTCTCCTCGAGCCAGGTCGTCGGCAACCCGCACAATCAGACGCTCTACGTGGCGGTGCAATGGGGGGCACTCGGGATCGTGGCTCTCTACGCGATGTGGGCCGTGCACCTCCTGCTGTTCCGGGGCGACGGGCTGGTGCCCTGGATCGGGCTGCTCGTGGTGGTGCAGAACATCTTCACCTCGCTGTTCAACTCCCACATCTTCGATTTTCACGAGGGGTGGATGTATGTCATCGGCGTCGGGGTGGCCGGCGGCATGGTGCTGCGATCGAGGACGCAGCCTGAGACGGTGCGAGGGACGCTGGAACCATGACGCGTCCGTCTCAACTGACCTACCGGAATATGCTGATTGCCGCGCATGACCTCCTGGTCAGCGTCGTCGCGCTGTTCGCGGCGTTCTATATCCGCTTCGAAGGCGCCAGCACCTTCTGGGAGCGGGTGCCGCTGCTTTTTCAGATCCTGCCATATTTCATCGCCTTCAGCTTCGTCGTCTTCTACTTCTCGAACCTGCTGACGACGAAATGGCGGTTCATCTCGTTGCCGGACGCGCTGAACATCGTCCGCGTCGCGACGGTGCTGACGCTGGCGCTGCTGGTGCTCGACTACATCATCGTCGCGCCGAACGTCCGCGGCACCTTCTTCTTCGGCAAGCTCACGATCATTCTCTATTGGTTCCTTGAGATCTTTGCGCTGAGCGCGCTGCGGTTCGCCTATCGCTACTTCCGCTACACGCGGGTCCGGCGGCACGCGCGGTCGGAGGACGCGGCGCCCGCGCTCCTGATCGGCCGTGCGGCCGATGCCGAGGTCGTGCTGCGCGGCATCGAGAGCGGCGCGGTCAAGCGGATCTGGCCGATCGGCATTCTCTCGCCGTCGGCCGCCGACCGCGGCCAGTTGATCCGCGGCGTGCCGGTGCTGGGCGGCATCGACGACGTCGAGGATGTCGCGGCCGACTTTGCCCGGCGGGACCGGCCGATCGCGCGCGCCCTGATGATGCCGACGGCGTTCGAGCCCGACTGCCATCCGGAGACCTTCCTGATGCGGGCGCGCCGGTTGCGCCTGATCGTGAGCCGCCTGCCGTCGCTGGAGAGCGGCGATGCGCCGCGGCTCGCGCCGGTCGCGGTCGAGGACCTCCTGCTGCGGCCGAGCGAGAAGATCGACTACGGCCGGCTGGAAGCGCTGGTGCGCGGCAAAGCCGTCGTGGTGACCGGCGGCGGCGGTTCGATCGGGGCCGAGATCTGCCACCGCGTCGTGGCGTTCGGCGCGGCACGGCTGCTCATTCTGGAGAATTCGGAGCCGGCGCTCTATGCGATCACCGAGGCGCTCGCGGCCGATCCCGAGGCGAACGTCGCGGTCGAGGGGCGCATTGCCGACATCCGCGATCGCGACCGGGTGTTCGCGCTGATCGGAGAGTTCAAGCCGGATCTGGTGTTCCACGCGGCGGCGCTGAAGCATGTGCCGATCCTCGAGCGCGACTGGAGCGAGGGCGTCAAGACCAACATCTTCGGCTCGATCAACGTGGCCGATGCCGCGGTGGCCTCAGGGGCGGAGGCCATGGTGATGATCTCGACCGACAAGGCGATCGAGCCGGTGTCGATGCTCGGTCTCACCAAGCGTTTCGCCGAAATGTACTGCCAGGCGCTGGACCGCCAGCTCGCCGACCGGCCGGCGGGACGGCCGCCGATGCGGCTGATCTCGGTGCGGTTCGGCAACGTGCTGGCGTCGAACGGCTCGGTGGTGCCGAAGTTCAAGGCGCAGATCGAGGCGGGCGGCCCGGTGACCGTGACGCACCCGGACATGGTGCGCTACTTCATGACCATTCGCGAGGCCTGCGATCTGGTGATCACGGCAGCCTCGCATGCGCTGGCGCCGCAGCGTCCGGATGTCTCGGTCTACGTGCTCAACATGGGCCAGCCGGTTCGCATCGTCGAGCTCGCCGAGCGCATGATCCGCCTGTCGGGCCTGCAGCCGGGGTACGACGTCGAGATCGTGTTCACGGGCATCCGGCCGGGCGAGCGCCTGAACGAAATCCTGTTTGCGAGCGAGGAGCCGCCGGTCGAGATCGGCGTCGCCGGCATCATGGCCGCCAACCCGAACGAGCCGCCGATGCCGACGCTGAAGGCCTGGATCGCGGCGCTCGATCAGGCGATCGCGCGCAATGATCCGGTGACGATCAAATCGGTGCTGAAGGATGCGGTGCCGGAATTCGGCTCGAGCGCGGCCTGAGTCTTCAATGGCGCCGCCGCGAGAAGCGGCTCAGCACCCAGGTGACGGCGCCGAGCCCGAAGACGAGCAGGATGGCGTCGACCGTCATGGAACGCTGCGCGACCGAGATGGCTGCGAGGGTCGCAAGCACGACATTGAGGATGAACACCTCGCTGACGACGCGCGAGACGGTGAAGCCGTTATCGGTGGCCTGTTGATAGAAATGCGTGCGGTGCGCCGCCCAGAACGGCTCGCGCCGCGCCATCCGCCGCAACAGGGTGAAGGTGGCGTCGATCAGATAATACAGCGGCAGCAGCAGCGCCGCGGCGATGGAGCCCTGCCAGGCCAGATGGAGCAGGCCCCAGCCGAGCAGCAGCCCGATCGGCAGGCTGCCGACATCGCCGAGAAAGACCTTTGCGACGGGACGGTTGAAGGGCGCAAAGCCGAGCATGGCGCCACCCAGCGCCGCAGCGATGGCGGTCGCCGGCCAGGGCAGTTCACCGGAGAGGCCGAACAGGACGAGCGTCGCCGTGATCGGCACCGCCTCAGCCACGGTCATCAAATCGAGCCCGTCCATGAAGTTGACGAGGTTGACGAACCACAGGCCCGCGATCAGCAGCAGCGTGCGCTCGACCGCCAGCGGGATCGGAAACAGCCTGAGATCGTCAGGCGCGGTGAATACGACGAGGCCAACGGCCAATCCCTGCAGGAGCAACCGCGGCAGCACCGGGATTGGCCTGATGTCGTCGACCAGGCCGACCAGCGCCAGCATCGGCACCGCGATGAACAGCATCAGCAGCGGTGCAAAGCCCATCGCGGAGGCAAAGGCGCCGCCGACCACGAGCGTTGCGCCGACCACGGCTATGCCGGCGCCCTGCGGCGTGGGGATCTTGTGCGACGAGCGCGCGTTGGGCCGCGCCAGTGCGTAGCGCTGCAGCACCGGGCGCAGCAGCACGATCAGCACACCGCACATCGCGGCCGCGAGCACGGCGATGGCGGCGAGGACTGCGGTGGGATGGGCGATCATCCGCGCGCGTCCGGCGCCGCGGTGAGGCGGTCATAGAGCGCCACCACCGAGCGGCCGATGATCCTGGCCGAGAGCTTGTCCTCGACCAGTTGACGGGCCGCCGTGCCGTAGCGCGCGCGCAACTCCGGCGATGTCGCCAGTTGCGCCATGGCCTGCGCCAGCGCGGCCGCGTCCTCGACCGGCACCGAGAGCCCGGTCTGGCCATGGATCGCGATCTCGCGGCAGCCCGGCGCATCGGTGGAGATCAGCGGCCGGCCACAGGCGGCAGCCTCCAGCAGGCTCACCGGAAGACCTTCGCGATGCGATGGCAGCACGGCGATGTGGCAGCGCCGCCAGAGCTCGGTGATGTCCTTGATCTGGCCGAGCAGGGTGATGCCGGGTTCGTTCCGCCAGGCCTCGACCTCCTCGGCCGAGACTGAGGCGGGATTGGCCGGATCGGGGGAGCCGGCGATCAGCAACTGGTCGCTGCGGCCCTGCTGGCGCAGCATGCGGTGGGCAGTGACCAGGGCGCGCACGCCCTTGTCGGTGAGCAGCCGTCCTGCAAAACCGAAGGTGATCGGCCCGTCCGGTTCCGGCAGCGGCTGGAAGCGGTCGGTGTCGACGCCTGACCCCGGGATCAGCGTGATCTTGTCGCCGCGGACGCCCATGGCTTGAAGTGCCTGGCGATCGTCCGGATTCTGCACCAGCACGCAGCTCGGTGTCCGGTTCATGAGCCGCGGCAGCAGCCACAGCAGGCTCTGCTTGAGCAGGCGCGAGCGCCAGCTCGCCGAGGTGAAGACATAGCCGAGCCCGGTCATGGCGTTGACGACGGGCGTGGTGCGTCCGAGCGTGGCGAGCGAGCCGAGCACGCTCGATTGCAGCCCGGAATGATGCACCACGTCGGGCCTGATCGCAGCCTCGACGGCGCGGATCGCGCGGATCGTGGGCAGGGCTGATGACGGCGACAGCCCGCCGCGCCGGAACGGGATCGGATGCAGCACGAACCGCTCGGCGGCGATCGCGGCGGCGCCGGCGTTGACGTTGGTCGCGACATGCACCTCGTAGCCGGCCTCGCGCGCCGCGCGCGCCATCGGCAGGCGATGCATCAGGAAGGCGTAGTCCTCGTTGGCCACGTACAGCAGGCGGCGCGGCGAAGCGGAGCGGGGCAGGGACATCGAACTCACGGTCTTGGGCGGTCGAAGCGCCGTATAGGCCAAGAGCGGCCCTCGCGCGAGCCGTTATCTGTCCTGCGACTGGCGGAAAACCGCCCGTCGGTGCTGACGACGATGAGGGGCGGCCCTCTGAATGCCGCCCCAGTCTCAGACCAGATGAAAGCTCGACAGGTGGGACAGCAGCTCGGCCGCCGAAACGTGCTGGATGGTGATGGTGTCGAGTGCCGCATCGGTGATGACGGCGTTGCCCGCCGCGTCGTCATGGATGGCGGCCTGCAGTGCGGACTGCTCCGCGAAGATGCTCTGGCTGAACACGATCTGGTCGGTGCCGGGATTGAAGTCAGAGACCGTCACCTGACCGAAATGCTCGGCGAACACGAAGGTGTCATGTCCCTGCAGCGACACCGATGAGGACGCCGCGCCGGAGATCGAGGTCCCGGAGATCAGCGTGCCGCCCTGGCCGTCGGCTGCGAAGTGAAAGCTGTCCTGCGACAATGGGCCGACGAAGTGCAGCGACGCGCTGTTGGACCCGTCGCTCAGCGACAGCAGCCCGCTGGTCTCGTCGAAATGCATCTGAAGCGACGTGAAGGCGATGCTCTTGAGATCGATCTGAGCGGCCGTGCCGCCGAATCCGATGAGATTGCCGGTGAAGGAAGGCGCGGCGAGGACAAGGTCGGCCGCGCTCGACGTCGTGGCCGCCTCTGCGCTCGCCGTCACCGAGCCGATGGTCGGGATCCCGATCGTGCCGTCGCCATTCAGGTCCTGATGGAAGCTGGTCTCGAGGGCTTCAAGGGACGACGAGCTGCCGGAAACGGCGCCGATCGCGTTGCCGGTATAGTTGCCGCTGCTATCGGTGTTCCAGACCGTGTAGAGGTCGGTGCCGGCCATCTTCCAGGCAACCTGATAGCCGCTGCCAGAGGCCTCCGCAGCGATCGCCGCCCAGCCGCTGAGCTGGCCGGCAACGACGACGTTGCCGCCGAACATCACCTGCGTTGCGGTCCCCCCCGACACCGGCGCCATCAGATAGGTCGTGCCCGACAGCGACAGGCTGGTCGACCCGAGCGCTTCGATCACGCTGCCGCTGGGTGTCACGCTTGGGGCGCCGATGGTGCCGTCGCCGTTCAGATCCTGGTGGAAGCTGGGCTCCAGCGCTTCCAGGGATGCGGAGCTTCCCGCAACCGCGCCGATCACGTTGCCGGTATAGTTGCCGCTGCTGTCCACGTTCCAGACGGTGTAGAGATCGGCGCCGGCCATCTTCCAGGCGATCTCATAGCCGCTGCCGGACGTCTCCGCGGCGATGGGCGCCCAGCCGTCGAACTGACCGACGGTCACGATGCTGCCGCCGAACATGATCTGCGGACCGGTGCCGCCGGCGACGGGATTGAGGAAATAGCTCGACCCGGCCAGCACCAGGCTGGTCGAACCCGCGGCCTCGATGACCGTGCTCGGAATGCCGATCGTGCCGTCGCCGTTCAGGTCCTGGTGGAAGTTCGGCTCCAGCGCCTCGAGCGCGCTGCTGGCCCCATTGACTGCGCCGATGGCGTTGCCCGCGTAGTTGCCGCTGCTGTCGACGTTCCAGACGGTGTAGAGATCGCTGCCCGCCATCTTCCAGGCGATCTGATAGCCGCTGCCGACGGCTTCGGCCGCGATCGGTGCCCATCCGCCGAGCTGCCCGGGGCTGACGGTGCTGCCGTTGAAGCTGACCTGCGGGCCCGTCCCGCCTGCGACCGGATTGAGGAAATAGCCGTTGCCGGATTGGACCAGGCTCGTGGCTCCCGCGGCCTCGATGACGGTGCTGACGACGCCGATCGTGCCGTCGCCGTTCAGGTCCTGATGGAACGACGTCTCAAATGTCTCGAAAGCGGACGAGCTTCCGGAGACGGCGCCGATCGCGTTGCCGATGTAGTTGCCGCTGCTGTCGACGTTCCAGACGGTGTAGAGATCCTGCCCCTGAAACTTCCAGGCGACTTCGTAGCTGCCGCCTCCGTTGGCCTCGACGCCGATCGGCATCCAGTTGCTTAGCTGGTGAACGACGACGTTGGCGCCGTTGAACCGCAGCGCCACCGATGTGCTGGCACCGATGGTGTTGAGATCGTAGATGACACCGACCTGGGCGAGGCTGATCGATCCGAGCGCCTCGACGATGGTGTTGGCGAAATAGGGGGCCGATCCGACCGCGGGATTGATCTGGGCGAGACCCGCGCCGGCGACCGCCGGATTGGCCATCGGCACCGCGGTCTGCTGCAGGATCTCCGAGACGTCGGCGTGGCTCAGCGTCGAATTGGCCGTCAGGATCAAGGCCGCGATCGCGGCAACGCTGGGGGCGGCTGCGGAGGTGCCGTAGAAGTCGGTCATTCCCGTGACGGTCGTCGAGATGTTGTCGATGCCGGAGACCACGACCGGGCTGAGCTGGAGCGGCGTCGCAAGGCGCGTGCCGTCGTTGGCGAACAGGATCTCGGTCCCGGCGCCGGACGATGAAAAGCTTTCCGAGACCGGTGTTGCGCCAAAGGCCGGCGTGTTGGCGGCATTGACGGCTCCGACGGTGATCACCCCCGGCGTCATCGCGTGACCGAAGACCGTCCCGACATTGGCGCCGCTGATGGAGACCGGGAGGCCGTTGCCTGCCAAAATCTCCTTGATCGTGGAAGGAGGAGTAAATCCCGTGTTGGCGATCACGATCTGGTAGGTGCCCGAGACCGAGAAATGCAAACCAACCCACGGATTCAGCGAATTGTTCGCAACGTATCCGAGGAACTGTCCATTCTGAAACACGTCGACCGCGAGATGTGACGTGTCTTGACCCCAAGCCTGGTCCCATTGCACGAGCAGGTTCGCGCCCGCGGTCACGGTGATCGTCTGCGCGATGCTGCCGCCGAAGCTCAGTGCATTGCCATCGAAATACTTTCCGCCGATGCTGCCCGAGGTCGAGGTCCAGGACGTCTGATAGGCCGAGCTGCCGTTGTTGCCGGCCGACGTCACATAGGTCACGCCCATGGCCTGAACGGTCTGAATGGCCTGGGCGACAATGCCGTTCTGGAAGAATGGCTCGTCCGAATAGCTCACATCGTCGACGATGACCTTGCAGCCGGCATTGGCGAGCGCGATGATGCCGTCGGCAAAATCCTGCTCGCTCTGGAACGCGGTGTAGAAGGCGAGACTGGCGTCAGGCGCGATATCGTGGATGACCTGCATCATCGCACGGCCTTCGTCCGTCCCGCCCGATGGCATGTCCTTGAGGATCTGAATCTTGGAGGCCGAGGGCAAGGCTCCGCTGGCTTCGTCCGCTGCGGCGCCGCCGAGATTGTTGAAGCTGCTGGAGAGGACGCCGATCTTGATGCCGGCTCCCGTCACGCCCGTGGAGTTGCCGCCGAGCGCCTGAACGACCTGGGCGCTGGTCGCGCCTTGTGCACTGACCGCCGAGGCGATGGCTTCCGTCACCGCGTCCTGAAGCGAGGGCGCGGGCTCTCCGCTCGGTCCGGCGTGCGCCGTCGCTGGCTTTCCGAGGCTGCCGAACGACCATGTCTGCAGCGATGCGCCGGCGCCTGACCACATCTCGACGCTGATCGAGAGGACGAATCCGCTCGCGCTGGCACTCTGCCCGGCATGCGCTGGTTCGACGGAGCTGTCCGCAATCGGTGTGGCCGGATGGAGGGACGTCTCCTGGGTGACTTGCCAGGTCGAGCCGGCCACCACCGTCCGAGCCGTTGGCTCGGCCGCCCCCTGGGCCTGCGCGCTCACGTCGAAGAGTTGTGTGACCACCGTTGCCTCGGCGTCGCCATGCGCGAGGAGGCCGGGCGTCTCGCTCGGAGCATCAGCGCTTGGTGCCGGGGCTGCAGGATCGATCAGCTCGGCCGAGCCATGCTGGACCTGCGCGATGGCGGGGGCCGGCTTGGCTTCGTCTGCGGCGTCCGCAGCAGGCTGCTGCACATGCAACTCGTGACGTTGGCCAGCAGCAGGATCGAAAATGAGGGACTGGGCGGCTTCACGCCAGCGGTCAGGAATGTCTTCGGTACGGCCGGATTCGTAGAGCATGCATGCAACGATGGTGATCC